>RDOF01000047.1 GCA_011365025.1 Candidatus Thorarchaeota archaeon | reverse complement strand
ACGTTATCTGAGCAGTGGCATTGTTACGAATAGCGAAATCCACAAGCACTGCAGGAGTGGTATTATCTGGATGGCAAGTGACGGAGATTTCAAGCTCAGGATAATAGCCATCACGGTCAGCGACCGTAAACGCGCGGCTGTGGTTTTGTCCCGCACGGTATCCAAGGTAGTTGTATGGCGCAAGCAAGACAATCGCACCCCCAAGAAGAATGATAAATGCGCCTCCAAAATAGAGGATGGCTTTTCTGGTTCTCCAAGGACTACTCATGGTCTTTCATCACTTGAAAATTGCATCCATAGGTTATAGGTCTAACGAACGAGGCTTCTAACATTAATAAGTTGAAACCATTTATTGATGCTGAGCTATGACAGACTTTGCGGACCTAGCAAGAACATTGGATGAGGTTGCAGCTACCTCTAGCAGAAATTCGAAAATCGACTTGGCTGCTCGATTCCTAAGGCTGCTAGAACCGGATGAAATCCTGCAAGCAACCCTTTTCTTGGGCGGCAGAGTGTTCTCAGAAACCGATTCCAGAACGCTGAATTTTTCCTGGGCTGGTGTTAGGGCCGCGCTTGGGGGTGTCGTCAGTTTTACAGAGGATGAACTCGCATGTCACTACAAGGGAGACGCAGGGGAAGCGGTCGCTTCCATTCTTGAGGAAAAAACAGGCATGAAGCAATCGGTCCTATTTCCAGATCCTCTAACCATAATGCGTGTAGGGAGAAGCCTTACCGAAATTGCAGAAGCAGTTGGGAAAGGTGCTACTCGAAGGAAACAAGTCATCCTTTCACAGATGCTTGGGGAGGCGACACCAAGAGAAGCAAGATATCTTGTGGCACTGGTCCTCGAAGACCTTAGAACCGGTTTTTCGGAGGGTCTCTTGGCAGAGGGCATAGCTAAGGCATTTGGCGTTGACTCCAGCCTTGTAAGGAGAGCATGGAGCTTCTCAGGTGATCTTGGCTTCGTTGCTAAAGAGGCATTAGAAAATGGTACAATTGCCCTCAAGAAAATCGCAATAGAACCCTTTAGGGCTGTAAAGCCGATGCTGGCAACACCTGCCGAAGATGTAGGTGAAGTCCTCCTTGGTGGCGGGAGATTTGCCTTTGAATTCAAATACGATGGCGCTCGAGTGCAGATACACCGACATGGTGATCGCGTTTCAATTTTCTCCAGACGACTCTTGGATGTAACAGAGAGTCTCCCCGACATCGTTGCCTTGGTAAAAGACAGCATCAACGGTTCCGTTTACGTTCTTGATGGTGAAGTAGTTGCTGTGGACGCTAGGGGACAGCCGTATCCATTCCAGATTGTCATGAAGCGCTTCGGACGAACAAGGGAAGTAGAAGAGAAGAGAGAAGAAGTGGGCCTGCATTTGTATGTCTTCGACATCCTCTTGCGCGGAAGCCAGGCACTTGTGGACTTACCCTATGAAACACGGCGGAAAACTCTTGAGGAGTTCGTTCCTGAAAAGCTTCTTGCGCGGCAACATACACCGACCAGCATTGATGAAGCCAAGGCACTGTTCAGACTCAGCAAAGAAATGGGACACGAGGGCCTTGTTGCCAAGCAAATTGATTCTACTTACACTCCGGGGGCGCGGGGGAAAGCATGGTACAAGATCAAGCATACTCTGGACCCAATGGATTTGGTAATTATTGGTGCAGAATGGGGGCATGGCCGCAGAAGAAAATGGCTCTCCGATTACCACCTCGCGGTGCGGAATGACATAACTGGATCCTTCTCGATGATTGGGAAAACCTTCAAGGGGCTAACTGATGAGGAATTCGCCGAAATGACACAGAGGCTTCTTGAAATAAAGACCCATGAGAGGCGGGGATACATAAGAGTGGCCCCCAAGATTGTGGTGGAGGTCCTTGCGTCAGAGATTCAAGAAAGCCCAACATATGAATCCGGAATGGCCTTGAGGTTCGCTCGCATTGTGTCAATTAGAACAGACAAGAATCCGGATGATGTGCTAACTCTGTCCGAATTGCGAAATCTCTATGACTCACAATTCAAACACAAGTCACGTCACTAGTTGAAGAAAAGGTTGGTCTTTAAATCACACTCATGCCAACATACTGTACACAGGCAGAAGAAGACTGTGGGGGGCAACTATGCAGAGGGTCAGAAAGAAAGAGCAAATCCTGTCTCGTCTGGTGCCAAAGAATCACTTCTGTTCTATGAGTCTCTTTCGAGAAGACCCGCTTGTTAGATGGAATTACACCGAATCTGTGCTCTTCACAGCCTACGACATCTTTCGGAGTTCCGACTTTTGGCTTGATTCTGTGATATCATCTGGTTCCACACTGAAGGAAGCAATGATTCAGCTTGGCTTTCCTAAAGAGACGAAGATGCTTGCAGACACTGGCGTGTTCGAGTTTGAAGCAAGGAAAGCGGGACTTGCAACCGAACTCGGAATTGATATTGAACTGGAATTATCAATTAGTCAAATTCTTGAAGCGTATCAGCTTTCAGGAGCTGACTACTTCGTGGCACCCGATGAGATTATTCTGCCTATTGATACACGACTTCAAGTACGAAGGAAGATTGCCAAGATAAAGAGTAATCTTGAATCTGTTATGGAGCACATCAAGGCCAACAGAATCATTGCGGTACTTCAAGGATGCGACAAGCAAACCATAGACACCCTATTCGACTACTTTGTTGGGAATGGAATTAGCTTATTCGCACGAGGGGGACTAATTCCACTCTGGAAGCATGATAGCGGCCTCTTTAACAGGATTGTCAAATACACACGCAAACTAACGAAGGACTACTGGTTGCATACCTTTGGTTTGCCAAGAGTAGGACTCATTTCATATTACCTTCATGATGTTGGAATGGACTCTGTAGATAGCTCCACATTGTCCTACATAACTGCGCGAAGGAAATACCTTCTTGGAGCTGATGTGAGACCAGTTCGTCTTGCAGACTTTTCAAGCTGTGATTGTGTAGGGTGTGAACGTCTGCAACAAAAACCAAAGCCACAGTCCCCAGAGTTCTTCGTGGGACTCTACCTTCATAATGTCCTGGAGGCATCTAAAGTGTCATCAGAGGAATCCGGAGAAACTGCATTCTCCAAATGGAGGGAAAGGCCTCATGAGGCGGAGCTGAGAGGATCAGTCCAGTCGGAAAGTGCACAGATGAAACAGAAGGCGGATAGCTGGGGAACCGCTTATGAAAGGTACAGGCGCCAGAAAGGAGAGACCTAGTTCAAGCCGACGAGCCCTCGGAAAGCCATGTGTATATTGCGGCGATATGGAAAACAAAGGCGAATAAAACTAGCGCTCCGCCGAGTGTAGCTGTCGTCCAGCTGTTAAGCGAGGTATAGAATTCCATTATGGAACCAGACGAGGCAAGCATTACAAGTATTTCGCCAAGAATGACTACGTATTTGTGCCTCAGGTATACTCCAGCAAGAAGAACTAGGGAGAATAGCACCAGCTGTAAAACAAAGACTTCCATCGCGGTGACCTCAAGGCTTACGATGAGACCCCCTGTGTAGTAGAAAAGCAATCCAAGAATTGGAAAGACACGAAGAAACGGCTCAAGCTTCCCCTTTGTGGTGAGATTATTCTCAATTTCCATAGGAATACCCGCCAAGGTGTCTGCAGCGTTTGACGAAGCGTAAGTGCTCTTAAAGATGATGTGTGACCTAGGGGACGGAGCGTCTTCTCGAACCACATAGTATATATGCCAAATGGAAATCGGTCACATCAGACCTCCCAGGGGTAGTCTGAGCCCAGGGAGAAGGAAATCAATCCTCGAGGAAAACAAGTTGAGTGAAGAGAGAAGCCCTATCTTCAGAATTGTGTTTCTGCTATTGTGGATTCCAGTTGTGCTGATTCCCACACTTCAGATATTCGTTGATATGTTATTCTACACGGGAATTGCCCTTATACCGTTCCTCATAATCATCTATTTGTTTGTCATCTTTTGGGTGGTTCAAGAGGGAACAAGATGGCAGAAGCATCCTGACCTTGGAGTGTTTGCAAGATTCATTCAGAAATCTAACAGAAGGTCATTTTTTGTGTTCCTGTTCCTGACATTCATTATGATACCATCAGTCTTGTTTGTGATGCAGGGGTACTGGTTGGACAGGCAGATTTTGGGAATCCCCATACCCAATACGACGCCTGTAGTGAATGCCCTTCTTGTCATATTCTTGCTTCTAGCCATGATGCTCCCCATCATGTGGGGATCTTTCCGACGATGGCGTCAAGCAGTTAGGGCGGAAGCTGAGGTAAGAGTCCGAACCACTCAATAGACGTATCAAATCGAAATGGCCCTGCATGAGCAAGGCCGCCATCAGCATAAGACCTGAAGAGTCGTGTATTGGTTGCTAGATATCGAGGTTCATCCCCAAGTCTCCGTTATTAGCGGTGGCGCTTTTCCTCAATGCAATTCGCTCGTGATTTTGGGTGATGAAATCACAGTTGTAGATCCAGGATGTCAGCTTGAGAACCTCAGGATGTTTCTAGCAAAACACGGTCACAGGCTTCACGATATTGATGCAATTCTTCTTAGTCACATCCATCCAGATCATATCACCCATGCCGCACGGATTCAGAAACTCTCCCTGTGCAGAATTATGGCCAATGAGATAACAGCTCCGCTTTACAACAATAAAGAAGAGATGAAAAGATTCCTTGGTTTTGCTAGAAGCAATTCCGTTCGACCTCTTTGGGAAGAACTGGTTAACACAAAGATGTACGGCGCTCTTGATGAAGGGACCGTTGACGTAATACTTCGAGACGATGAACGTTTGTCTTTGGGCGATATTACTCTCAAGATGTTCTATACACCAGGACACCTCCCAGACCACATGTGTATTGAGCTCTTAGAGGCAAATCTACTATTTGCGGCAGACATTGATTGTACCGAATTCGGACCATATTATGGGCACCCCAATTCATCTATCCCAGACTTCATCGAATCGATTGATGAGGTGAAGAGGAGGCAGTATAGCGGAATCATCAGCGGCCACCTGAAACAGCCACTGATCAGTGAGTACGGACCTGCACTTGATGCGTATTCACGACTAATAGAAGTACGAGAGGACTTGGTACTTGCGGCAGTTTCAGGCGGTAAGAAGACCATTGAAGAGATCGCTCGCACACCCATCATTTATCCGTCTCATCCAAGTCCTGTGTTCCTTCAGTTTGAGATATGGATGATAGAACACCACATTGATTCATTGCTCTCAAAAGGACTCATAGAAAGGAAAAGAGAACAGCTGAAGGCAGTATAGCTGAAACTTAATACAGTGTATGCATTGCTTTGTGAATTAGAATAAGGAAGTGAAACAGGTTGACAGAGGAAGAAAGGAAGGAAGCTTTGGGTGACGAACTGGCTGAAGTAAGAAGATTACTAGCTCTGACTGATATCGTTGACAGATATCCACAGGTCGTTACAAGGAGAGTCAACGGAATCATTTACATTCTAATCGGCGGTGGCATATCTTTTGCCACCTTAGTCATGTTCGTTCTTACTGTAGTCTATGACCCTCAAGCCTGGAATCCTCTGTTGAATCTGACATTCGTGGGTGTTAGCCTACTAATCACATGGATTATTGCTTTTCGACTTGTAGGCCCACTGACAAAGTCGCTCCCAGCGGAGGAAGAGCAAGAAAAGCCGCCCATGTGGTTCTACGTTATGTGGGGAGTTATTGCCATTGCCTTGGCAGTATCGTCAGTGTTTCTATTCACTCAAGAGAATCCAGTGGGGTTCCCGATTCTAGTTCAGTGCGTCCTAGCATTTGGACAGTATGTCAACTACTTCGTGTCGAGGAAAGATCCTAAAAGCGGAGGATTCTACAGAGAGAATCTCATCTTCGCTCTGGTTGCCCTGATGTCAATACCATTTATGCTCTTGCTCCCAGAATTAGCATATTTGATTCTAATCATTGTCGATATTGGTGGAATCTATATCATAGGAGTGTATGCGCTAATCACTGCTGAAAGAATCCTCTTGGAAACCACTAGGCGGGGATGACACTGTCAGCGGATAGAGACCTCTTGAAGGTGCTTGCGGGCTTCATGAATCAAGACCGTGACACTCTGGTTCCAGCCAGACTCTCTATCTTAGTCTATCTCTATTTCACAGGCTCTGCACGGTTTTCAAAGCTGCAGGAGAAACTCGAGTTAACTTCCGGGAATCTCGCTAGTCACTTGAAGAAGCTGGAGGAATTGAATTTCATAAGGACTACGCGGGGATTTATTGATGTTATACCAGTGAGATTCATTGAGATTACGCCCGCAGGAGTAGCAAAGGTCCGAGAACAGATTGGCAGGATGAGAGATCTGGTATCAAAGGTTGTTGAAGAATAGTAGTGGAGAGACACTCCAAAAAGGATTTAACTATTGTTAATTAATTGGTTATCATTATGTCCGAGGGAGCAAAATGACCGGCACAAAGGGCAAAGCAAATCGCCTTAGCAAAGAGAAGAGCCCCTACTTGTTGCAGCATGCCTACAATCCAGTAGATTGGTATTCGTGGAATGATGAGGCTTTTGAAACGGCCAAGAGGGAGAACAAGCCCATTTTCCTTTCAATTGGCTACTCGACTTGTCACTGGTGCCACGTCATGGCCCATGAATCATTTGAGGATGAAGAGGTTGCATCTTTGATGAATGACACCTTCATCAACATCAAGGTAGACCGCGAAGAGAGGCCAGATATTGACAAGGCGTATATGGAAGTGGCTCAAATGATGACGGGGAGGGGTGGATGGCCGCTTACAGTTATCATGACCCCGGACAAGAAGCCCTTCTACGCAGCCACTTACATCCCAAAGGCAAGTCGCTATAATTTGCCGGGTATGCTCGACTTGGTGCCCCGACTCAAGGAGATTTGGGACAAAGAAAGAGAGAACATCAACGAAGTAATTCGTCAGGTCGAACAGGGACTCGCCAAGGACAAAACAGCCGCATCAGAAGGCACTCTGAATCAAGAGCATATTGACGAAGCATTCAGGTATCTTGCACAGCGATTCGATGATAAACACGGTGGATTTGGGACTGCACCCAAGTTTCCCAGCCCCCACAACCTTCTACTTCTCCTGAGATACTGGAAGAGAAGCAATGATGAATGGGCCTTGAATATGGCTGAGAAGACCTTGCAGGAGATGAGAAAGGGCGGGCTCTTTGATCATCTAGGAGGAGGATTTCATAGATATTCTACCGATGGAAAGTGGCTCCTTCCCCACTTTGAAAAAATGCTATACGATCAGGGAATGCTGCTCCTATCATATGTCGAGGCATACCAAGCAACTAGGAAAGAGCTTTACGCCATGGTTTCCAGAGAAATAATCGACTACGTGCTAGGAAACCTGTCACATCCCGAAGGGGGTTTCTATTCGGCGGAGGATGCTGATAGCGAAGGAGTCGAGGGGAAATTCTATGTTTGGTCGCAAACGGAATTGCAGAATGCACTGGAGGACGACGAATTCCGGGCATTCAAGCTTCACTACAATGTGGAGGAAGAGGGCAATTTTCGAGAAGAAGCGACAAGCGAACAATCAGGGCAAAATATTCTGCACGTGACAAGGTCAAATGAAGTGAACGCAAAGGCCCTGAGAATTACAGAAGACGAGTTCGAATCACTTCTAGGGAATGCCAGTCGAAAGCTCCTTGAAATTCGCGCAAGGAGAGTAAGACCTCATCTTGATGACAAGATACTAACTGACTGGAATGGCTTATTCATTGCTGCATTAGCGAAAGCAGCCAGAATTCTAGGAAATGAGGAGTATAAGAGAGAGGCAATGAGAGCTGCAGAGTTCGTCATGAAGAAAATGCGTCCTAGTTCAGAAGTTCTTCTTCATCGATACAGAGAAGGCGAAGCGGCAGTGGATGCATTTCTTGATGACTATGCGTATCTGATTATGGCTTTGATAGAGCTTTACGAAACCACCTTTGACCCGGGATATCTAAAAGATGCCTTGAGCTTGATGAATGAACAGAAGGACAAGTTTTGGGACAAGGAGATGGGCGGATTTTTCTTCTCGTCTGCTAGCGCTGAAAAGCTAATATCAAAGCAAAAAGATGCCTACGATGGCGCTATGCCTTCTGGCAACTCGGTTTCAATGAACAACCTGATAAGACTAGCAAGGCTCGTAGGTGACTCGGACCTTGAGGACATGGGTGTGGCTACAGCTAATGCTTTTTCTGGAGAAATTTCAAAGAGCCCGCCATCCTATTCATTCATGCTTGTGGGCTTGGACCAAGCGCTTGGGCCTTCGCTAGAAGTCGTAATTGCGGGACGCACAGAGGATTCTGAAACTGGGAAGATGCTTCAAGCTCTAAGAAACCTATACATGCCAAATATGGTCGTGCTTCTCAGGAGTGGTGGAGAAACCTCAAAGAGGCTTGATTCGTTGGCACCCTTCACAAAATACTACAATGTTGTCAAGGATAGGCCTACTGCACATATCTGTATCGACCACAAGTGCAAGCTTCCAGTTAATGACATAGAGACCATGCTCAGTCTAATTGGTCAGGGACACAAAGAATCCACTTCATGAGCCAACTACTATTGGGATGGAACTCTTCTGACATACAGGATAACAATAACAGCCAAAGCACCAACTGCAGCCGCTCCAATTGCTAAGATTAGCCCGTACTCCGAAAAGAAATTATTGGGCCAGATCTCTGCTAATGCGTTTCCTGCGGCCAGCCATGAGTTCGCAATCTCCTCCAAATGCATACAGATCATATCTAGGTCATCGCCAGCAGTTTCGAGCCCTTGCGTGAAACTGCCCGTCACATTGTACGAAATCGCAAGAGTGTGGAAGGTTTCATAGACGAATCCATTGTATTGGGTGAAATTAGTAGGATAGATGAGGGTCGAATTGTCAGCCAACGCCTCAAAATGCGTTAATGCCAACCCTGCATAGCCAAGGAAATTTGTGAGATTTGCATCAGGCAAAAGGGCAGGAAGAACATCAAGTGCGGTCCTATATGAAAGGTATTGAAGTGTCACCTGAGCTTCAAGGCCAATCCCAATGAATTCCAGTAAAGAAGCTTTGAATTCACGTTCACCATTCATACCAGTGAAGATATCTAGGTACTCCTTGAGGCCCTCTCTTGAGAGGTCGTTGCTCATCGCCCGAAATGCACCTTCCCCAAAGTCCCAAAGCAAAGCCGTGTTCGCATCGGCGTAGTAAGCAGCTGGAACGCCGAGCATCTTGTCGCGTATCTGCTTTCCTATCTCTGTGGCTCTATCCGGATTCGGTTCATCCAAAGGCGTTATCAGCATACTAATGTAGTAGCGATTCATCCAGGCATTGTTCAGAGAAGTATACGATATCTCCGCATATTCGCCCCGTCCATCTTCAGGGTAACCAAAATTGTCCCCAAAGGAACCGACTCCCGGGTCCATGATTCTTGCATAACCGGCCGTATCATTGTATCCCACAATTAGCACTGCATGGCCGCCACCGGTCAGACCTTGGCTGCGCAAAATGTTGTAGTCTTCAGCCGGCAGCCATGAAGGGTCAACACTAATCAGGAGTGGAAATCCCAAATCTATGGCGTATCTCATAAGAGTGAAGGCGCCCTCCTCGCCTTGTAGGAGGTAGGTGTTTATTCCTCGACCTGTCCAGAGGTCATAGAGAGCATCTGCGTTTGGAGTATCCACATCAAAGAAAGTGGTCAGATTCAAGCCATATATATCGCAAAGGAAATTCGTTGGCTCAGCCTGTAGGTAGAGGGCACCTGGATACATTAGCATCGTATCGTTGTAGTGTATGTATGAAAACGAAAAGGCTATCGTAGATGCAGCAAATACATCATGAAGACTCAATTCAGCGCCAGCAGCCTGAACTGCGATTGATGTGGCGGCCCAGGCGCAGAAGCCATTGATCTCCTGCCAAACGTAAGGAACGCCAGTTAGAAGGCCCTCAGTGGCACTGATTTGAAAATCCTGATCCGCTTGTACCTCTTTTGCATTAGTCCCCGAAACCATCAGACTGACAAGAAGAGCTAAAAGCGCTAGCGTTACAAGATGTCGCTTCATAATGCAATCGATAGATGGTTGTTTTCATCATTTCATAAGGATGTCGCTTCAACAACAGACGTACTCCTAGATATGCTTACAAAAGACGCACTCAGGGGAATCTTTATCCCCTAGAGAAATTTGACAGAAGATACGTTCTGGAGTGATGGCCTGTGAACTACCACCTCGTACTCACAAGGAGATGTAACCTCAATTGCATCTACTGTCACGGAGGAGAGGAAACTGGACCAAACGCCGAAATCCAATACACAATCGACCAACTTGAAGATTTCCTGAAAAAGGACGATGATGTCCAACTCATGTTTTATGGAGGAGAGCCACTCCTTAGAATCCCACTCCTTACTAAGCTGATGGAGAGATTCCCAAATGCCAGGTTCATGCTCCAGACAAATGCCTTGCTGCTAGATAGAATTCCACCGGATTATATTCGTCGCTTTCATTCAATTCTGGTTTCAATCGATGGAAGAGAAGAAACAACGGACGGATACAGATCAAAGGGAGTCTATAAGAAGGTCGTTGAGAATGCTCGATGGGTTCGTGCGGTTGGCTTTAAGGGAGACCTTGTTGCTAGAATGGTGGTCTCTGAGGAAACTGACATCTACAAGGATGTTGAGCATCTCTTGGACATGAGAAACCCCAACTTCAATCATGTCCACTGGCAGTTGAATGTGATTTGGGATGCGGAGGGTAACTGGTCAGATTTTGATGGATGGGTTCAGAATAGCTACACCCCAGGAATTGAGAAACTCGTTATTGCCTGGCTCAAGAGATTGCGGGAAGGAGAGGTTCGCGGAGTTGTTCCATTCATTCCTGTGATGTATACACTACTCACTGGAGAGAATGCCTCTCTAAGATGCGGATCGGGAATCGACACTTTCGCAATCCACGTTGATGGTTCGATAGGCCTCTGCCCGATTTCGCCAGATTGGGAGTTCTCAATAATCGGTAGCATCCACGAGTCAGACCCCAGTGATTTGGCAAACGCCATGATGGTTGAGGAACCCTGCCCTTCCTGTAATATCTATGGCGTCTGCGGAGGTCGTTGCCTATTCGCAAACAAGCAGCGGCTCTGGGGAGAGGAAGGCTTTGAGAAGGTATGCTCAACAGTGAGGCATTTGGTATCGTCGCTTAGGAACATACTTCCCGAGGTGGAGCAATTGATTAGAAAAGGAATAATCCAAACTAGCGATTTCCGTTATCCGGTGTACAACAACGGATGCGAGATTATCCCTTAACCAAATGTGGTTAGTAGTCCTCTTCCTCAATCTCTTCCTCTAGGAGGCTTTTCTGCATTTGAACAATTTCTTCCCCTAGGCGTTCGATACGTCCTACCTCTTCATACCCGAGCCGCTCATAGAAGGATAGCTGAGCATTGACTGCGCCATATACCTCGACTTCAATGGTCTTTGCGCCCATCTTTACAAGAAGCTGTTCTGCGTGGTCCATCAGGACGGTTCCAATCCTTCTGCCTCGAAACTTCTGAAGAACCGCAAGGCGGCTAATCACGCCAATTTGCCCTCGTAGTCGAACTCTCATCGTTCCCACTATTACTTCGCCAATCAATGCAACATACTGGTCACCCATCTGAATATGACGAGATATCTTGGCCAAACCCTCTTCAAGAGCTGCAGGATTGCGTGATAGTTGCTTCCTGATTGGAGCGTACGCCTCCTTCACAATAGCTCTGACCTTGTCAACTTCGCCAAGCTCAGCCCGACGGATTATGACCTCAGCATAATCGTAGATTGTTCAGACCTCCAAGGATGCATTATATTCAGGATTACGACGCATGCCGTCATAAATCATTTGGACCGGCATTCATCTACTTTCTAACTGAACCAGTAATACGCGAAGGCTTATGAAATCCACTATCGTAGCTAGTCCCTGTGCAGCAATATCTGTAGACGCGCCAAATGTATGGAGGTGCTTCATCATTCAGATAAGAGAAATTACAGGAAAAGATCTGAACTGGGTTGTAGAGGTCCTAAGGAATAGGTGGGGTTCGGAACGAATAGTGACAAGGGGGAAAGTCTACAACGCATCCGAATTGCCCAGCAAGCTAGTATGCGTCGGTGATAGGCGTGTTGGACATGCCGCATATCGTATAGAAGACGATACGATGGAGATTGTATCTCTCACGACAACCCTTGACAATGTTGGAATTGGCACAGCGCTTCTTGAGGACCTAGAAAGGCTTGCCAGAGGCCAAGGAATCAGGAGAATATGGCTGGTTACGACTAATGATAATCTCAATGCCTTGGCCTTCTGGCAGAAACGTGGCTACCGAATATCAGGTGTGTACCCCGGAGCCATAGAGAAATCAAGAGAACTCAAACCAGAAATCCCCGAAGTAGCGGAGAATGGTATACCGATACGTGATGAGATTGAACTGGAAAAGAATCTGGCACCTTGATGTCATCTAAGAGGTCCAGTCTTTAGAGCCCAAAGACCATCATGTTCAGACCCTTTTGAATAGACGTATCGAAAAAGCGCTATAATAACTAATAGAAGTCCTAGAAAGAAGAACAGTGCGAAGAGAGGCAAAAGGAATTGCAGCATCCATCTTGATGGTGGAAATGCTGATATCGCTACCGCGACAAAGAGCACAGAAATGCCAATTGCCAAGAGACCTTTACCAAGACGAAAGGGAGCAGTTTCATTCAGACCATAATACGCTTTTTGCTTCTTAGCCAACGCGGGCATCCACAATTAAGCATTGTAGCAGAGGTTCATAGAGTTTTGGAGAAGTAGTCACACACAGCTTTAATACGCTTGGCGGGATTCACAATCAAGCAGGGAGAATTATCAATGACCGACAAAGAGAAAGAGGAAGTTGCCGAATCGCAAAAACTGAGCCCAAAAGATAAACAAGAATTACAGGAGGGCGCTTGCGTCAACTGCGCAATCTTCTTGTTCATTTTCATGTTTATCGCAATGATCACATTCGTTCTGTAGAACAGGATTTGGCATCAGGAGTTTCAATCGCTTTCAACCGCCCAAGACCATTTAAAGAAAGGATAAGGGGCCAGACGGCCCCGCACTGCTATTTACTCGTCGTTCTCGCCATACCGTTTTGGTTTTCCTAGCCGTCGAGAATCGTCCACACGGAGACGTGAGGAGTCTCTTGATGGCGGAGGCACACCAGAGGGCCTTTCATCATCAGGACCTTCTTCGAGTTCCCTCCTAACATCCTCGTCAACATCATCTTCGTCTACTGCCTTCCCCTCTTTCTGTTCTCTGCGAACTCTATCCGCTACGCGGTCAGCTCGCTGGAAGAAGAGGTAATAGAGTGATGAGAAGATTGCTGCGAGCGGGAACGCGATCAATTTGGCGATATCACGGAATATGAAGTTTGCATACGCATCTGAGGTCCAGCCACCCGGGAACCAAGTTGCAAGCATAGAACCAGAATTGGTTCCAACAACTGAGATGATGGAGTCAACAAAGAAGAACCCACTGGCCAAGAAGAATGTGAGCAGAGGACCAAAATCGCGTGTAGCAACGCGCCGTTCTTCCACACCCTCTGTGATTGTTCTTCCAATTCCACTCATTGCATAGAGCAGGAAGAAGAGCGACATTGCAATATCGACCGGGGTCATGCTTGGTGCGCCTGACCGTCGCAATACATTGACTAGAAAGTATCCTGAGTAGACTGCAATGAACACGGTCATGAGCGCAATATTCAGCGCAGAACCTCTACCAGCATATCTGAAGAAGGCAATGAGCGAAATCAAGGCGAAGAGCCCTAACAGACCGTATGCAAGCCAGAGAAACTCCGTGTAGAGGGCAATATTGTACAAGACAGCAGGAGTCCCAGAAATCAGGTTTCCTCCAAGCATGTCATTGAGGGCAGTTCCAATACCCAGATAGTCAGTTGGGATGAGCCAGAGACCTGCGATTGCCTCTATGGCAATCATTCCGATTCCAATAAGCAGAACAATGAAGCTACCGATACCAACTGCAATCCCGCCCTTCTTTGGTTCTGCAATAGTTGCAATTCGTAGACTGGTCCTTGATGAGAGATATGCCTGAAAAGCAATCCATCCTACCCAACAAGCCATTGCGAAGAATAACAAAGCATTTCTGCCAACGAGAAGCGACAGAAATACAGAAGCAGCGAATGACACTGCCAGCCATGCAACGCCCTTTAGTTCTGTAACTCTTCCTCTGCCACGTCTTGTTATCCAGAGCTTGTCGGCCCCTGCTCCAATGAGTAATGAGCCAATGGCAAAATAGATTGTACCAGTAGCACCAACGTAAACGAAGAAGTTAACCAAAATCGCTTCGTAAGCGGTTCCTACATAGGTCGCCAATAGCCATGAGGAGAAGAATGCAAGAAAACTAGTCATTACGAAGATGATCAGATAGGCAACATATCTTCGGGTTTTGAAGAAGACTCTAAGGCCTTCGAAAATACCTGATAGAATTGGGATACCCAAGGTAAATCCTCCCTTTCGTCCCAGAAAGATACGTATCCCGATTTAAGGTTTGCATAGACTGACATGATGGCCAGACCTTGAAAGAAATGGCATTCTACGGCTTGGATCTGACTAGGATTCTGCCAAAAAATGCAGGCTTCACATTAATGATAAACCTGTGAACTGCATTGATTTGATTAAAGGGTATTACCACAGTAGAAGGGCTTAATAGGTTGCATATCGAAATGTATCATGTGGTCAGGCAGTCAGTAGGGCCTAGTTTTTGTAACATGCCCTCATAACATAACTCCCCCCCCTCCTACCACATTAAGTCCTGCTGACGCTGGCCACACCTCCTTATGGCTGCAAAATCATTGCGATGCGTTGTATTTCTCGTATGGAAGCTGTGTTACAATCAAGAAAGAGGACAGAAGGACTCCAGCCAAGAAGCCAGAGCTCTTTCGTTTCTAGAGTCACATAGCAGGATTGCCATAGAGCTGGCAGCCCTTTCCATGTTTGATACGCTTTGAAACCATCCGTTTGTGAGGGGGTGGGCCGACTTCACATGGCCCACAGTCATTATTGCTCTTTGTAACAGCAATAGCAGCATGGTGTCAGAAGAGTTCCTATTCCCACACCTGCGATGATGGAAAAGGGGTCAAGCAGGGCGGTCATAAAGAGCCCAGGGGGTGACCCAGGAACTCCGGACTGGTCCATAATCAGCGTGCCAAAGAGAGCTACTGCAATCCATGTGAAAATCATGCATATAATCCATCCAATTACAAAATGCTTCACTTTCATCTTAATTGCCTCGAGTTCTATTTCCTCCTCTGCACAACAAAGACGACAGCCACGATTGCGATTACTCCAATAGCTCCAGCGATGATTAGATTCATTGGGTCTATAGGAGGCAGCAACGTTGTGGTAGTGGTAGTCGTAGTTGTGGACGTGGTTCCGATTGTCATTGTGCCAACAGATGAAAACATACCAATGTCCCCCTCACCATCTATTCCGGCCACTCTAAAGTAGTAGGTTCCATTGGCAAGCGCGGGCGTGTCATAATGGCAGAAGCTATATGGGCAGTCTGAACCAATGGTTTCGTTAATCAAACTGGGCGAGTCAAAGGTGTTGACCGTGTCTACTTGAACCAAATAGTCAACTGCTCCGTCCAATGCATCCCAGGTAATTCGGCAGATATTGTACCCACCAGACAGGGGCCAGGGCTCATCGGGTAGCGGAGGGTCAAGAAGCGCCTTAATCGTGACGTTTACTTCGTACAAAACGGGGGTTAGCATTGGAGTGGTGGTTCTCAACTCGGCTTTCCATTTAAGCTGTGTACCCTTGTTTGTGAATGAATGTACTGCACCCGATTCGACCTCTTCCCAGTGAACTCCGTTGTCAGCTGATAGGTAGTAGTCAATTGAGGTGTCAGCACCTATCGTGTCGTTCACAGTCAAGGTTGCATGAGCAATCGTGAAATTCGCTCCTGGAGCAGTGTATATCGTGGTTGAAACAGCATCGGCAGAGTAGGCCCAGTGTAGCTCATAGACCTCGAGTTCGTCACTGCTAAAGACGTACACGTAGCTGCCAAGAACAAGAATCCGGCCTAACGCATCTGAATTGATTACTGCAGGATGAAGGTCATATACGTTGCGTATGTCCATAGCCAGCAGACCGTAAGTAGTAGACATGGAAAAGGCGAATTCATCATCCACGTAGAGTCGACCAAAAGTTGGACCCTCGAACCATGCAGAACTGATAATGGACGGGTTAGACAAGTCAGAAATGGAGATGACGACAAGATCATTTCCTGAGCTTGCAAAGGCATATTCGTCATGAAGGTACAGATTATAGCTGGTACCGGGGGTTATGCATCGGCTCACAAAGGTTGGATTTGCATTATCGGTGACGTTGATTATCTGAAGACCGGATAGAGAACTCCCCATTTCCAGAGCGAAGAGATAGTCACCCCGTTTTTCTATGGTGTTGAATCCCTTGTCATCAGGACCGGTATAGTTTGCTATACTAACAACTGCCGTCGGATCGGTGATATCGTAAATAAGGATTCCATCAAATGGAGTGCCAAGATAAAGGTTTGAACCATCAATGACAATGTCCCCGGATCCAGCACCTTTCGTATCAACAAGAATTGGATTCATAATGTCGGTTATGTTATAGATGAAGAGATTGTACAGCCGCGAAACATACATCCAGTCGCCATTGGCTGCAATATGATAGCCCAGCCCCGCTATACTCGTGATTTTTGAGGGATGAGCAGGGTCGGATATGTCAAATACATCAATTCCGGTCCCACCGTAATATATGACGTATAGAGTCGTGCCATCAATATATCGGTCTTGGTAGTCACCGTATTCAATAAGCACACCCTCTGTGTACTCCGCCTCGAAGGGGGCGATTCGCAACGAATCCTTCCCCCAGATAGATGCGTTGGTTTCCGCTGCATCCATGAACGCAGTGTCATCAAAATCCTCTTGGTAGTCCAGGGTCGCCGCTGCCACTTCAAACGGAGCGATTTGCAGAAGGCCAAAGGACACCAAGGATATGCACACGAACAAAAGCAGTGTTTTTCGTTGACTTCCTTGTAGATTTCTCATCTACTGTCTCCCCTATTCAATGTCAGGCTGTTTTTATTTGTCAATGTTTCATCCGCTTTGGATACAATGCCTCTTGGTAACGAAGCCCGACCCATCTTCAGGGTGCAATCGGGCTCATAAATCTTTCAAGTAACTATATCGAAGAGCCCTCTCGAAAGACTCAATAGGCGAAGTTTAGCCATTCCAGAGAGTGGAGAGGAGAAAGACGCTATGCGAAAGCATAGTCACATCAATTCCCTTTGCAAACCAGTTCAACACCAATCAGATATGCAGTGATTTTACGCTCCCACCATCGAATAGCAACTAATCTTGAAGTCGCCAAGAAGGAAACCATGATGTAGGTTGGAGCTCCTCAAAGATAGTGTTTGGTAGAGAGGAATCACATTGAGAAGTCAGGGATTGAGTTGCGTGGAGATGAAACCAGAGAGAGGTACTGGTCTGAGAAGAGGACTAGCAATTGCAGTTTTTGGCCTAATCTTGATTCTTGGTCTTTGTTCAAGCGAAATGAACGGAGGAACCAAGCTGACCGCCTGTGCCAATTATGCACCACCCACCGGTTATTTTGGATTTGCGGAAGTTCATGCTCCGATTTACATTACAAGTGATAATGTATTCAACACGACAGCTCAAAATGAGGGCTGGCAAGGCAACGGAACTGCAGAGAATCCGTATGTAATTGAGAACTACGAGATTTCATCGACGGATTACTGCATCTACATATCCAACACAAATGCTCATTTCATCATTCAAAATTGCATCCTAAGCGGGGCCACAACAGGAGTCGCTTCTGGCATCTATCTTGATAACGCCCAAAATGGCAAGATTGTTGACTGCACGATCACATCAAATGAGTATGGAATCTATGAATCAACCTCTCACAACCTTACAATTGCCCACAACACTCTTGACTCGAATGTCATTGTTGGCATCTACGGAAGTGGTTCAGAAGAAACGGTGATTTTCAACAATACCTGTAGTGATAGTGTGTACGGCATTGTTGCAATGGGCATGACTTCCGTGAATATCACACTAAACAACTGCCGCGGAAATTCAGGCTGCGGGATTGCTAGTACTTCTTGTGGTGAATTAGCAGTCACACAAAACAACTGCTCAGGAAACGCTTGCGGAATTCGAATTTACGACAGTGATGGTAGCAGCACATCTCACAACATATGCTCAGGAAATAGTGGTTACGGCATAGAAGCAGTATTCCTTGATGATTCCAAGTTGACGAATAACACCTGCAACTACAATACTGGCGGAGGGATCTACTTCTACAGCGATGCAGCAGAATCGGGCTATTACACAAATGTATCAGAAAACACATGCAGACACAATGGAGGAAGTGGAATCGATATTGATGGTGCGCTTTACTGCATGTTCTACAATAACACATGCGCGAATAACTATCATGGAATATGGGCAGACGGTGATTTCGACCATGGCTCTATAGAATACTGCAATCTCAGCCACAACTCGCAATCCGGCATCTACATTCACTCGTATTATGATGGATTGATAACAAACTGCACATTTGATGCGAATGCCCAATATGGACTCTATCTGAGGTCTGGTTCCCAACGAACTGTGGTTACGTGGAACTGCTTCACCGAGAATAGCGAGAACATTTACAGTGATGGGCCAACAAATGTGATTCAATTCAACTACTACTCAAACTATACAGGAATTGATGTGGACAAAGACGGAATTGGTGACACTCCGTATAGTATTCCTGGGGGCGCGATAAGCGAAGATGCATATCCTCTCATGCTTCCGCCTGGCACGCCCATCTTTTGGGGAGTAACACCTTCAAACCAATTCGTTGATAATGCCGACCGGTTTATTTATCATCTCAATGCTACGGCCGGATTTCCAGGGGTTCAATCGTGGTGGATTAATGATACTGATAATTTCGAGATTGACTCAGAGGGCATCCTGACAAATGCAACAATCTTGCCATACGGCGTCTATGGAGTACAGGTCTGGGCTAGTGATATTTGGGGCAATACAATATCAGGGGTCTTTAATGTGCACGTTCAAGATACTACTCCCCCTGCATGGATTACCGAACCCAGTGACCAAATAGCAGAAGTAGGTCAGCCATTTTCATATGATATGGATGCAACTGATGTATCTGGCATCAGCAGCTGGTGGATTACCGATACTGCCACTTTCCAAGTCGATAGTAATGGTATTATAACAGACACCGGTACGCTTTCCACAGGGGTCTATCCAGTTCTCGTGAAGGTATTTGACACGGTAGGCAATGAACTCAATGCAACCTTCACTATCTCGATAACTGACACCGAGCCGCCAACTTGGGACCAAACCCCAGTTGACCAATTCATTGA
>RDOF01000046.1 GCA_011365025.1 Candidatus Thorarchaeota archaeon | reverse complement strand
TGCAGATTTGCTTGGATTCTGGTTTTCTTTTTGGTTGCACGCTTTCATCACCGTGATTTCAATTAGAAGGAGCAAGCCTTGTTTAACCAAAGCCGCTCTTCTTAGGCAGCACATTATCATGAAGGTACTAATGCGGAAACTATGCTAAGCGAGAAGTCCGCAGCAGATGTACCATTGATTGGAACATAGCCAACATTGGGGACATATTGCTGCCCCTGTGTTAGACACCAATCTAGGAAGGCAATTGTTTGCCATTTGAGAGTAGCGGGATTAACCAAGTAGAAGAGCAGGCGAGCTATTGGATAAGCTTCAGGGTTGCCGCTATTGAAGAGATTCACTCCAGGATCTGTAATCTCATCAGGCAATACCTTCAATACGTTGGCGACCAAAGGCTCAACATAATCGTCGATTGAAGGATTGTAAAGGCTGGCCGGAGTGAGTGTTATGGGGTCAGGCGCATGAGGTATGAAGGCAAGACCAACATATCCTATACCTGATGGGTCTGACTCGACTGCCGCAGCAACGCCTGGGTTCCCCTCGGTACCAACAATATCTGCGTGCCACGCAATTTGCTCATCGTGCCCATATTCCCAGATATAGTTCACATACGGATTTGCAGTTTCTTCTGAGGTTTCAAGCCATTTTCCAAACGTTGCTGTTGTGCCACTGGCATCCGACCTGACATAGACATGAATGATTCCGGTTCCGCTTACTTCAACATTGAATTGAGTCTCAAACTCCTCCCATGTGGTAACCTCTCGTGCAAAGATGGCCACTGCCATATCACAATCCATCTTCATCGTAGCATTCACTGAAGGATTAACAACAATGCCAAGTGCATCCGCGGCCACAGGTAGTATCTCAATATCCGGATTCTCCATTCTCCAGTCCGATTTAGGATATGAGCTGGAGGCTCCGATATCAACAGCTCCCGACGCGGCATCAGCCTGACCAACACCTGATCCTCCTCCACTTGGGTTGAATCTAAACGATGGGTAATACTGCACAATGCGAGTAGCCCACTCCGTTGAAAGAGGCAATACGGTTGTTGAACCTGAACTAGCGACCAAATAGTATGCGACGCCTGCTCCCGCTGAAGACGCCATTGCGATACCTGCTATCAAACCTACGACAAGTCCGAGTAGCAGCCCTTTCTTTTGTTTACTAAGAAACATCGTTGAGTCTCCTTAGGCGGCACCCTGATGTAAGCTGTGCATGTTGAAGGCACAGAATAGATGCACATAAACTCCACGCCTTACAATCTAGTATCTGAACACTGCTGCAATTAAGAGGGAAGTCCTTGCATCGTTTTGCAACAAGTTTATGTCACGACAAATCCATAGTCCTCATGGTGCTTGGTTGGTGGACAATCGTACAAACCGAAAGAGACTGAACGAACTAGATGGAAAGGAATGGGTGAAAAGCACCAAGTCGTGGTTCATAATCAATCCGCGCTCCAGGACCAAAGCTCAGCTGACTCATCCCGCCAAGTTTCCTGAGAAGCTGGTATCACGCTTTGTGGAGTTCTTTACGAAATCTGACTCGTGGGTTCTTGATCCCTTTGCAGGTGTTGGAAGTACAAATGTTGCCTGCAAGATACTTGGTCGCAATTCCATCGGGATTGAGCTGAATCGGGAATTTGTTGAAGTCGGCAAACGTGAACTTACGAAAACCGAGGGGTCAGGAAAGCAGGTCCTCCTCAGTGGGGACTCTATGGACATTGCAGCAGTCCTTGAAACACACTTTGGAGAAGATATCCCTTCCATAGACTACCTAATCACCTCTCCGCCATACTATGATATGCTGCACAAGTCGCGGGGCGGCAACGATTCCGTTCACAAAGAGCGTGGCGAGAAAGGCCTCAAGCAGACCTATAGTGAGTCAGCACAGGATTTGGGAAACATCCAGGCCTACGAGGTCTACCTCGAGTCCGTGGGAGAAGTCTTTGATTCCATTCTGCCCTATCTTTCGGAGGGGGCTTACGTAACAGTTGTTGCTCAAAACATGAGAGATGAAGACGGTGCCCTGAAACCAATTGCTTGGGATCTTGCAAAGCGACTGGCCGAGAATTACGAACTCAGACAGGAACAGATTTGGTGCCAAGACAACAAGCGCCTTGGTGTATGGGGGTACCCTACGACCTATGTCTGCAATGTCCATCACCACTACTGCATTATCCTGCAGAAGGTCACGCCACAGCACTAGGAAATGCGCCACTTTCAAATTATTCATTAGGCACGACTTCACCGACGCATTCATGTCATCAACTATCAGAGACCTCTCCATAGAGGACCGTGTAGAGGTGAATTCCCTCTGTGAAACAATTTGGAATGGTAATGACTACATCCCAGAGCGATTTCCCGAATGGATTGAGGATATCAATTCGTATCCTCTAGGCATGTTTGTAAATGGTTCATTGGTTGCATTGGGAACCTTGGAATGCATTCCTGAGTCTGATGTTGCATGGGTCATGGGTCTGAGGGTGAGAGAAGGACATCGCCAACATGGATTAGGCTCTGAGATAATCAGGCATCTTGTCGCTAAGGCGGATGAGCTTGGTATTCAGACTCTCTGGTATGCGACAAGCAGCAGAAATGAGGCTTCAATCAGGCTCGCAGAGAAAGCTGGATTTAGATTTGCGAATTCAACTGGCTACTTCAGATTGGAACCGCCCTTTCCTCCACATCCTAAACCAAGCCCAAACATCCATCCTCTTGAAGTTGATGCACTGAGGTTGTACGAGATTATCCAGCACAATCCAGAGCTTATCAAGACCGAGACATTCCCCGTCGCATGGGAATTCTACAGGAAGACCGAACCCGATTTGAAACGGCTCTCGACCACCAGCAAGATGAGGGCTGTAGTGGAGGAAAACGGAGAAACCGCTGCCATTTACATTTCGGAAACAAGATTTCGTAATAATACCAAGACAATGACCTACACGATGTATTCAGGCAATCGCACTGTTTTCGTTGACGTCATGGCAAGAATCCTGGACGAGCTAACAGAGGCTCACGCTGATAGTGCTGCATTCTTTCTTGGACCCAATGTAGAGGAGTGGGCGAGATTTGCAGTTGAAATCCCCAATGAGTTCGAGAATCGAAGGTTTCTCCTCTATGAGCGAAGGTCAACTTAGTAGTCGCATTACCGATACATATTCGGCCAATCCGAGTCATTGTCACTGTAGGATGGTAAAGCCCCTGCTGGCCTCTGACCGCTCTCTTGTAATCGAAGGAGAAATAAAAAGGGGATGGGAAAAGCTGGGAATGCCAGCTTTCAAAAACCCATCATTATTCAAAATACTGCTTGACGTTGGGGAGATTCAAGTAGATCACTGTGATAAGGCACAATAAGACGCCTGCCCAGTTCTCTCCAACGGCATAGAGAAATATCCCAATAATCAGGAATATTACTGCAAACATCCAAGCCTGATGGTCCTGCTTCTGAATTTGGAAGTACAACCAGAACGCAACGACCGCCAGAAGGAAACCAAGTCCTGCAGTCCAATCCTCATTTATGTAGTACATAACGCCGCCCGATATGACTCCAGCAATTGCATTAAGTAGCACAAGGAATGCGGCCATAGTGACTTCCTTTGGTCTTTGGCCTGAAGCACCTGAATCGTCTGCCATTGGTATCTCGGTCATAAAGCGCACCTTCGTAACCGTCCCTCTTTATTCTTCCGAAATGAAAAAGGCAGAGGAAATCACGAAGTTGTGATTCCTCTGAGGTTTATCTTGACTGCCAGCAGTCAACTATCTCATTCTTCTTCGAATGACCAACAGGACCACAATTGCCGCAACCACTCCAATTGCCATTGAACCGATTACCATGTACATGAACGGTATCTCTGTAGTGGTAGCACCCTCCACGGTTAGAGTGAAGATCGCTGAATTGATATTACCATAGATATCAAACACTGTCACATTCAGAGCGTAAACCCCAGCTGAGAGGGAAACAATGTTCCTTACTCCTCCTGTTGAGTTTACCGCAAAGTGTACGGTATCATTCACCGTCCAGTGATGGACGCCAGAGAGGTCCCAGGCGCCCAGGACGTACTCGAAGTCATCTCCCAATAGAATCTGCTGGTTTGTAGGAGTGCCAGTCCATGAAGGTCCAGTGGTATCTCGTATCATTGCAGTAAAGGACATGGAGTTCTCATTCCCATAGATATCTTCCACATAAACGGTAAGTGGATAGTCACCCACAGGCACTAAGGAAGTGGAACCAAGCGTTCCATCATCATCAATGTCAAAGAAGATGTTTAGTGAGAGGGACCATGACCCTATTCCGCTTTCATCGGTTGCCTGGAATGTGTAATCGATTGCTTCTCCGTATTCAAACTGCAATTCGGATACAACGCTCACCCATTCAGGCGCCGTATTGTCTGCCGCAATATTGAAGCTGGTTCCGGTCATTCGCCCCCAGTATTCAACGCTTTCATCCCAGCCAATTAACAATCCGTTGGCACGGAGTGCATAGTAGTCCGAATAGCCATAAATGTCAATCATCTCCCAGACTGCATACCCATTCCATGTTCCTGAATCTTCTACTGTCAGGAGTTCATTCCAACCAATATACGGCGCAGTGCTTCCAATTTCCCCATGAGGCTCCGCCAAGTCTGTTAGCCAAAAGAGATGCATTCCGGCCATGAACTCTGACCCCTGTGTGATATAGCCATTGAGAACATTCACATAGAGGTCAAACTCATAGTAGGACGCATATCCAATCATATCTTCATATGTCCAGTCAAGCCTAACGGAAACAACATATTCGCTCGTCCAATCATTGAATGTAAAGTTGTAATACTCGTACACATCCCAGTATCGATACATCCAATTGAAGTAATCACCAGGCTCCGGACTAATTAGTGGCTTGACAGAAGCAGAGTTTATGGTCACCCCGGCTTCGTAATACTGTCCTGTACCCCAATAGACACCAATTAGGATGTAGTTGGTGCCATTCTGAAATACAGGAACTATGAGAGACTGCTCGCCACTAAACCAAGTGTCATAGATGTACACCTCATTCACATACACAACAAGATACTCGATTTCGTAAGGATTGTTTGCATCGAAGGTGACATACACAGATCCACCTATGACAGTGGCTCCATTTGAGGGAGTCAGTATTTGGAGCCAATCCTGAACCTGGAGCATCACCGTTGCAATATTGTTCTCGAGAATGCTATCGCCTGCAACCGTGGATATTCGAGCAGTTATATTGTAAATTCCTATTGCTGGGGGAGTCCAATCGTAGGAGAGGACGTAGGCGTCAGAAGAAGTAAGCAATCCGATTTCGGCTGAAGCTACCACAGTACCCCCTATGTATATCTCTACGTCAATGTCGGTTTCATCAGAGGTACCATAGTTCATTACTACGGCATCAATTGAGAGTTCAACGCCGGGCGGAGATGTAGAAGGTATGGCCAATGCCACTCCTACCTCATGCTCAGGCTGGGTGTAGTAGAATTTGAGGGCATCTCCATCAGCAAGGTATATTGAGTCAAAGCTGTTGTAGAGTACTCCATCACCGTAGTTTAGGCCAACTGTATAGCCTGAACCTGTATTGATGTCCAAGTAGTTGAACTCGATATGGCCATCAAGGAAGAGCGCCACCTGGAATGTTCCGACGGTGTTTCCGCTAAGATAACGGTAGTTGTTGTATTGAATAACCGCCCGCTCACTTGTCGTCCATGCATAGATGTTGCTCTCAGCTCGCAGGTCTGCCATGAATAGAGCAAATGCGTAGGTAAAATCCGGGTTATCACTTGGGAATGGCTCAGGCCAGTATTGCCAGGGGTCGCTCTTCGTAAAGGAGAACCAGCCATTGCTGCTTACATAGACCCTATCAAATGTGCTATCATAGAAACTAAAGACGAATGGCAAGACAACGGTTGTGTATACATCGTCACCACTAACCCCTAGATTCACGCCATTAGCCACAGCGTCGTACCACACCATGCCGCCCTCAAGCATGATGTAGTCATGCAACACCTTCACATTGACCCATTTTGTTGCTATGTTGTTTAGGTAGGTTTCCTCAAGTGGAACCTGCGTAATCGAAGCTGTAACGTTATAGATTGCCTCGACTGATGAACTCCAGATATAAGACAATGTCTGGCTTGTTCCATTTTCAAAACTGGCAATATGGAGGGAATCCACTTCGACTCCGTCAATGTACAAGGTGAGATTGACATTTGCCTCGATATTGAGCCCCAGATTGTAAACCGTGGCATTGAGCGTGGTGCTCTCCTCCGGATTGAGGTGGTCAGGCGCCTGCAATGTAACACCTAAATCATGGTCCGGAATTTCGTACTTTGACCAAGTCAGGCTGTTATACACCAGCTGCATGTCATTTCCGTTGGATTCATACTCTGGAAGAAGTGAGCAGTAGACCATTCCCCTATAGGTTAGGACTGCGCCTCGATCAAATTCGGAGGCATCTAAGGCAATGTAGGTCGCACCCGCCAGAACTGAGGAGTCCCATTCTGTTCCCACGGGCCAGAAGGAAGCACCGAAGTACGTCGCGAAGGTTTCGGGGAGATTCGTCATCAATGGATGCCCAGTATCTACTGCTGTTAATTCCGCTACTCCATAACCAGTTTCAAAGCTGCTTGTCATAGAAATTGAATCGCTAATTCCTAGGAAATCCGCCATTTCAGCAATGTTATAGCTTAGAGTGCCTCCACAGACTAGTAGTCCATGTCCTAGCTGTGTATAGGTTTTAATTGCGTCAAGCTGCAGTGCTGTGTATTCCTCAAATTGGTAATCCCATATCAGGACGTCCGGGCTAATTGCATTGATGTCATTGAGATCAAAGGGCATTGTCATTGAAGTATAGTCGATTAGCAAAGGCGTGGTCCCGAATGAATCCCAATTAAGCATCAGGTAATCCCACGAGCACATCTCCGAGTACTCCGTGCCAAGACCTGGAAGAACCAAGACTATTAGGAGGACACCAATGAAGTCGGTAGTATTAACATACCCACTAAGGTTAGCGAATATCTGAATCATCCCAGGTGTTGTGGGAGTAACTACAAACTCCACATCTCCTGATGAGTTGGTGAGTCCGGAATCTGAAATCCCCTCGCCTGCTATCTCAATAAGAACGCCTTCAATCGGATCGTGTTCGTAAAAGTCGGTTGCAGTGATTAGAAGATCCTGCGCCACATCTCGCACAAGATAGTCAGGATTGGTCGAGATGGCAATCGAAGGCAATTCATAGACAATGATTTGGGAAGTGTAGTTGATGAACCCTTTCTTTGAAACACCAATATCAATGAATCCTGGGTTGATGGGTTCACAGAGAACAGAACACGTACCATCCACCTTAGATGTGTTTGTTTCAGAAACACCGCAACCAGAAAAGACAACAGATGCATCTTCAACGGGAGTTCCTGTAGCTGCATCCTTAACTAGCACGTTCACAATTTCAGAGGTTCCGGACCTCATGGCATCATCGGAAACCTCGACAATTAAGGTTGGATAGATGAGGAACTTGATTGCATTAGTAATGAGTCGACTTCGGTGATCGATGTCAGCTATTCCGTCGATGGAGAAGCCAAACACTACCACGCCACCAAGCGTTTCACTTGGAGAGAGTGCTGCTATGGCTGCTCCTGAAGCCGTACCGGAGTACTCACTGACCTGAGTAGAGCCATTTGTGGCGGTAAACGAATCAATGAGAGGCGAACCTAAGGTTCCGGTCAGTTGAATACTTGCTGGCAGCCCAGAGGTGACTGGATGTCCTGTGGGCATGAAGTATGCTCCACCTTGATTCGAATAGCTACTTGAATAATCGACATGCATGAGATTGGATGTTACATCAGGAATGGCATCGTCTATTGCTGCCAAGAAGGCGCCGCCCTCGTAGAGAACCTCTCCACCTGAATCATGGTATTCTTGCAGAATGTCCAACATATAGCACTCAGAGGACATGAGAGGTACTCCATAGTTGTCGCCGGTTGATACAACCACTACGTCGAAGGCTTGAAGGTATTCCAGACTAGGCGTGTATTCGTATATTGTGAAGAACAGAGTCACATTGTATTCCGTAGATAGTGCGCGATAGTAGTCGCCAGCATTTGAGGAGTCGCCTTCATTTGAGTCCGCCCATCCTCCGGGATAGGAAGGACCGTAGCCGCCGCTGGCGTAGTTAATCACAAGAATGTCGCCTCGTGAAACCTTGAAGTCTATGTAAGAACCTCCCTTGGCAGTTGTCCCATCAACCTGAATGACAAGTCTTAGAGGACCAAAAGCTGTCACATTGAGACTATCTGAATAGGTTCCACCAGTGACCGTGAATGTCTTTGCTCCAAGAATTGAGCCTTCAGCATCCAGCAGTGATACATTCCCGGTCCCATCAAGGCTGGCAGTGCCTGAAAAGCTTAGAAGTGTGTGGTAAACTGGATCAGAGTCCAATTGAACGTTCACATCAACAGAACCCACATTGAATGTGTTAATCTCAGTGCTCTCGAATGGAGAACTAATGGTGGTTTCTACGGTGTAGATCCCGGGTATACTTGTGGATGGAAACGTCACGCTATACATGCCCTCGGAATTGGTCACCACAGTGCCGCCATAAACAACGCCTCCAAAGGGGTCTCTAATGGTCACGTCAACTGAGTCAACGATGGCTGACAGACTAACAAGGCGGCTACAAGTTCCATTGACCTGAATAGTATCGCCTGGCTCGGCCACACTTGCCTCCACTGACACGTCATGCTTCCAGTATAGATTCATGGCTGGATCGCCAAAGTAGATTGCCTGGTAGATTGTTTCCAGTGTGCTGTACACAGAAGTATCGAATACGGTGGCCATCTCGTACAATGCAGCATGGAACGCGGCCTTGGGGCTTGCAATCTTCTCGCTAATTGCATCTGGGAGGAAATTGTGCCAGAAGCGATGGTGGAAACCATCGAAGCAGTGGTATCCTGCCCACGCGATTCTGGTCGCACCAATGTATATCGACGCACCACCATCAGAGTTTCTGAAGAAGGCTTCCGCTATTGTGGGTTCACCCGCTTCATAATCAAAGGCTGCCGTTTCGCATGCCATTGCAAATGCAAAAAGGCTCATGTTGCCATTCTGTAGATTTGATGCATCAGTCGTGCTTAAGGCTCCCGACCAGACATTATATGCGCCGTGGTCGAAGAAGTCCACAATCATGGCACCATTGTTTATTGCATCAACAACCGCGGTGCTTGACAGGCTGCCATCAGTTGAAATCAGTCTAGTCACATCAAAGAATGAGTTATAGAGAAACTGCTGGTTCAGATACCCCTCAACCATGGACGGGCCGTCGCCAGGGATGCCAAAGCAGTCGTTGGCCAACAAGATGAAATTGTCCATCCATTCGCCAGGCACAGGGTCGCTCTCAAGACGAATAAGTGATGCACACACTTCCCTCGATTCGGCGGGTGTTTGAACAGGTATCCTTCCTACCATTACTTCGGGGAATAGATCCACATCATCCTCATATTCGCCAAATACATTATCCGCATCTTGGTCCCAATCTCCATCTAGACACTCGTAGTAAAAGTCAGTGGGCTCTGTTCCGTTATCCAAACCTTGCCCCGCATTGTACGGATCTTCTACCTCCCTTACAGGGACCACGTCTCCGTCACCCACAAGGAAGAAGTACACTGATTCATTGGTTAGGTAGGCATCCTTAATGAAATTCCTTACCTTCTCAGGATCGTCTCTGCCCGAATACCCTGAAAGGATGTTTTGAACAGTCATAAGTGAAACATTGAAACCCAAGCTTGTCTTCCAGTCGATGAAGTGTTGGAGACTATCGGAAAATGATGCATCTGCGATTATCACATAGTCCTCTCCTGCAGATGGTGTTGGGCTAGGAGCGTCTGGGTTCTCTACGAATAAATCTGATGTGATGGGCCCTGAGAAGTCAATCTCGATTTCCATTTGAGTTGTGAGCCTACCTTGGCGGTCCAATGGGTTGTACTGTAGTGGGTACACCCTTAGAAGCAGCACCTGTTCTTTGCCATAATTGGCAATTTGATACGGGACCTGGTCTATTGGTGAAAAATGATTGGCAGCATAAGAAAGCGGGCTTGCATAGACTTCTTCATATCCTAACGGTTGTTCGGCTACAGCCAAGGGTCTAGGACCCGGAATAACATTCAGTCCTCGCAGTGTTACTACTTCATTCGAACTTGCACTCAAACCTGATAGACCAATTCCATCTGGAATTGAAAAGAAAATACTCCGATATGGAAGGGCAGGTTCTCCATATTGGTTGTTTATCTGCATTTCAGGGATGGCAATGGCCTGATACTTCCCTTCCTCGAATGTATAGCTCACCAAGCTATAGCTCCCTATGGTGATAAGAATACGGAGTCTGTTCCCTTGAATTTTGTAATCGATACTAAACCCAGAGCCAATGTCCTCATAGAATTGGGTTTCTCTCACCTTTACCTCCGTAGCAAAATTCTTGTATGGAGCGAGTAAGTCCCTGAAGTCCACCCACCCTCCACTCTCAGAGGGGTACCCCCAGGTATCCTTCGGTTTATCTCCGGGTTCGGCGGCTGTTGGCTCGAAATCATGCGTGCGGTCCGATGACTCGGCTTCTACTATCGAGGAGCCATCGTTATTGCTGGCATGCGCAAGGAACGCAACAGGGGCAATTCCCACGGTGGTGATCAAAAAGCTCAGAATCAATAATGTAGCTGCTTCGCGGCGGCTAATGAGTCCATTCACTGCTTCTTCCCCACGATTTGCACTAGTGCAGATGGGTTCTATTATCTTCCTGCAATTCCTGAAGTCCACGAGTTTCAGGATATCGAATCCCATCCTCTATTGCACGGCACTAGTAGCTGAGAAAAGTTGCCTAATAATCTTTGACATTTTTTTGAAAATAGTTGTTGGTTTATTCACTTAACTCGAAATAGTTCCGGCAATGGTAGCTACAATTCTTGCGAGTATTCGTCATCTTCTTCATATTCTTCAAGAATGGACCAATTCGGAGTATGTGCCAACTGAGTGAGGTCTCTCTCCTCTAGCACAAGTCCTTCCTTCTCTGCGATGCTTTTCCGTAGAGTGTAGGACTTCGCACCATCCCATCGGAGATAGTCATTGAGATCGATTGAGAACATGCCCTGATACCGCTTGCAGGTCCCAGTACAAAACACCTTCTCTCCATGAATTTCGAGAGTCCCCTGGCACCACTTGCATGTCGCTTCCATACCGTGTGCATGAATCTTTCCATCGACCAACTGAACAAAAAGAACTGTGCCATCAAAGTTACAAACTCCCCAATCGTCCTTTCTCTCAATCTCTTTCTCCCATAAACTACTTCGTGGGCGTTGACTATTCGGGGCAGACTGCTTCTTCTTTGAATCTCGTTTCACTTGAGGCTTTGATTTCGCCTCTTCGAAGTCAGTTAACCGGGTTTGTACTGCTCTTCTCACAATACTCTGTGTCTATCGGTCATAGATAAACCCCGAGAAAGTGAGATTCGCTTTCTAACATTCCTAGCTTCACTGCGCTTACGAAGACTGCTCCCCAATTACCCGGACAGCTCATCGAGAAGGCCCATCATCCACTCATCAAGGGGTTTCTTCTTTGTCCAGGTGTCTTCGAAGGGAGTCATCACCAGATTCCCATCAATCTCGCCAACCATACCACCATATCGCCCCTCCAGAAGGCATTCAATGGCAAAGGCTCCAAGTCGCGTTGCGAGAATCCTGTCAAAATGGGTTGGGTTCCCTCCTCTCTGTATGTATCCTAGGACTGATACTCTGCACTTCTCCCCTATTCTTGACGATAGTGCCTTTCCAATAGTATCAGCATTCCCCAATTCGTCACCCTCTGCCACCACAACGAGAACGCTGGATTTTGCTTTCTGCTTCGCCTTAATGACCTTATCTGCCAGGGCTTCTATTGTTGTTGAGGTTTCGGGCATCAGAATGGCTGAAGCACCAGTTGCGAAACCCACATGAAAAGCGATGAATCCCGCATGACGCCCCATTACTTCAACCAAGAAGACCCGCTGGAAGGCCTCTGCAGTGTCACGAATCTTGTCCAAAGCCTCAAGGGCATTATTGACGGCCGTATCAAAGCCAATTGTGTAGTCTGTTCCATACAAATCGTTGTCAATGGTTCCAGGGAGTCCAATAAGCCAGCCATTCCAGTGCTTGCTTAATGCGGCTAGCCCCCGCATGGTGCCATCTCCGCCAATAGCAATTAGGGCATCTAGCCCTCTTTCCGTCATGATGCGTGCGGCCTTCTTCTGACCCTCTTCTGTCTTGAACTCCTCTGACCTCCCTGTTGTAAGAAAGGTGCCGCCTCTATGAAGTATCCTTGAAACTGACCTAGAGTTCAGCTCATGGATCTGCTGCTCAAAGATCCCCTGAAAGCCACCGAAAATTCCATAGATTTCACAATTGCGATGAATTCCCACTCTTGTGATTGCCCTTATCGCGGCATTCATGCCTGGGCCATCGCCACCACTGGTGAGGACTCCAACCTTCATGGGAATTGCTATTGTGTCCTGCCTATAAAAGGGATATCGGTTCCCTATGTGTCGGACTTCTCCGCGAAGTACATCAGATAATCTGTCCCAGGGACTTCTTTCCCAAGAGATCGTAGTGCCAAGGCCAACTGGCCCCGATGATGAGTTGTATGAAGCATATATTGGAAGTAGAAATCGAGAATATCAATTTCGAAAGGAGCTTCAGTAAGATGGGGCACCTCAATTCTGCCTTGAGGAATCTCACGAATAATTGTTGCCAAGTCTGCGTCTCTCTTTTCCCATCTCCTTAGTATCTCATCTTTGGGTGCGCTTGCTATTTCATCATACACGCTTTCATCCATGCAGTTTTCTGCAATCATAAAGCAGGTTTCTAGGGCCATGACAATATGTGTACAAATGTCTCTCACACTTCTATCAGCCACCATCTTCTTGTCAAACTCCTCTTCTGTGAGAGTGCTTGTGACGGCCCTCATTTTTTCTCCGGCCCAGAGCTGAAATGCTGCTATGTTTTTGAATACCAATGTCAGGCCTCTGTCAACCGAATACTCAGTATGTGCTTACTCTCTTATGACTCATTTGATTTTTCTTCCATGGGGTATGCGACCACTTAGCGACTAGACCAGGTTTTTCATTCTGAGGAAGATCAGAAATGGAACTGTAATGCAGAGACTAACTAGCAGGACTACCAGAAAGGCAGCTGGGTCGTTCTCAAATGGGAGACCCACATTCATACCCATGAGCGATGCAATTAAGGTGGGAACACTCACCAGAAGCGATATTGAAGTCAGTGTCTTCATTACGCGGTTTAGGTTATGCCCAACGATGCTGTCATAGGCATTCATGGCATTATCGATTAGTTCTCTATAGATAGCGCTGAGGTCCAATTGCTGCTGCAGGTCAACTTCAAGCTCATCCAGAGTGTCTTCATCAAGGATCATGCGGCCAAACCTTGGATTCCTTTGTATTCTCCTAAGGACCTTCATATTGGCCTTTAGTGATGCTTCCATGAATACTGCATCACGAGAGAGCTGAAAGAATCTATCCAGCTGTGATGGGTATAGCTCTGTTAGGATACGGTCCTCAATGTCATTGATTGTAGCTTCAATAATATCTAGAGTTGTTTCAAAGGAGTGAATGACTATTTCCCATATGTTGTAGATGACTCCTGAAGCCGTTGTTGTGCGCTTGAGAACTCCTTTGAGTCGTCTCTTACGCATGGGGATTTCCTCACTTTGGAGTATGATGACATCTCTTCCATTGGTGAATACACCAATTGGATAAGTGGAGATTTCCCGATCGCCTTGCTGCAAATCGGCTGGGACTCTTAGCACAATCATAGCAAATTTGTCTTCAATCTGAAGTCGCGGGCGTTCATCAAGATCCTGTAGATCCTGAAGGTCCTCCAAATCCACCTCGAATTTCTGTGATAGTACTGCCAGAACTTCAGGCCAAATCCCAATGACCTGGATGAGGAGAGGTTCGTCTGGTGCGCTCTCGAAGTCTGGGTACTCTATTCCTGATTCCAATGCTGTTATAGTGAAGTTGCCCGTTCCCGGGCGTTCGTTGGTTGTCATCGAGCTCACCTCTCACCATTTCCATCACCTTTTTTCTTCGATACTTTGTTCTAAAATAGCTTGTTCAAGTACTTGGCAAAGCAAAGAATGCAGTCAGGTCTTGAACCTGTATGCACAAAATCCTAGTCCTTCATCCTTTTAGGGTTTTCCGCATGAGTATCGAAAGAGGGGCTTCACCATTAGATGACTACGCTTTCCATTTCTACCTTGCGTTGTTTCTGACTTAGTGCGGCGGCTGGAATCCTCTTTCCTCCAAAGAGCTCAGCCTCCTCCTCCCCTCTATATAGGGCATCTGCGATTCTTGCCAAGGCATCTGACTTCATTATCCCCGACCCACTACTTCCGTTAATCACGAGGACATTGTTTTCCAAGTAGACAAACGGAATTGCATCAGGGCTATAACAATAGCCTCCGGCCCAGCTTCCAATTGGACGACAATCCGAAAAGGCTGGAAAGTATTTCGAAAGCACCGGATAGACACTATTCTCATAGTAGGCACTCTCCGGATTGTCATAATCAGGAGTTTGTACATAGTCGTAGGCGCGTCCGAGCTTATCTCCACAGCCAATCCAGAATCCCCGTTCTTGAATCTGGGGTCTGAAATACACTCCCGCTGATGGAAGGATAGTGAATGGTATGCAGTTCAAATCGTTGAAGCCCTTAGAATCCAGCAGTTCATTCAGACCCCTCCTTTTTTCCGCGTGAACAACAAAGATGTGTCGCTTCTTGGCCTTGGTGCGGCTATCCATCCCAATGGGGTCTAGTAGTTGGTTTGCCCATGCCCCTGTTGCCAATACAACAATATCTGCTCGGAGTGGGCCATCCTTGGTAACAATACCTGTGACACGTTTGTTCTGCCACACATAGGGTTCTCCGGGAAGGTCCAATGTAGGATCTGCCTCTAATAGCAACTTCTCAACGTTCATGTTAAAACGAGGCTTCACATGGCTGATCTTCTTGAATTCCTCAAAATAGTACTCTACTAGCCTAGTTGGGTCTAGTACTCCACAATCTCCTCCATAGAGCCCATAACTCACTTCCTTCAGATTCATGAGTTCTGCTTCTTCATCATTTGCAAAGTCAACATTGAGTCCAGGGACTATTTCCTTTAGCTGTTCCTTATTATATACCTTGTAGTGTATCCTGGAGTTCTCCATGCGCTTCATCCAGGTTTGAATGCTTTCGCTATTGAATTGGGACTCTGAGAGAAGCCACAGATAGCCTGTCTTCTCAAAAAGAAGTTCATAGCCAATCTCATTCTGAACATGCTCAAAGTACTTGATTGATGTGTCAGTCAGAAGCTGGTTTGTAGAAGATGAAAACATATTCCTCACAGCAGCAGCACTCATCGCAGTGTTAGCTTGTCCTGGCGCCGCCAATCGGTCAATAAGCAGAATCCTCTTGTCAGGGCTATTCCTCTGGAGGTAGTATGCGGATGCAACACCCAGTACACCAGCTCCCACGACAATGATGTCGAAGTTCTCTTCTTTTGGCATGTTAGTGGCCTCCAATGCTGACTGGGTCCGCGGGGTTGCAAGACCACCTAAAACCTTTTGCCCTCTGCGCGGTATCATGGACGAGTCCCATTGGCTATGACTCCTGAGGGGGTACGACTAGCTGCAACCGTTTATTGAACATCTGCTTCAGAAATATTCTGGATACGATTATACCACAGATAACACTGGCCAAGAAGATCATAATGAACACCATTACCTGATAGAAGGATGCCGCCACAGGATTGAGACCGCCAATGATCATTCCTGACATGAGGCCGGGAATGCTAACGATGCCAAGGGACGCGTACCTATTGAGGTTCGGGAGAAGACCAGCTACAATTGCTTCGCGAATCGAAAGCTCAGTTGCCTGATAAGAAGATGCACCCAAGGCTAACGCAGTCTCTAAGAGATTCCGCTGCTTTTGAGCGTTTGACCACATTCTGTCGATGAGAAGAGCAGTGATTGTCATGCAATTACCTGTTACCATTCCGCCCATCGGTATGATGAACTCACCAATTGGTTCCACAATCCCCAAGGCGGTGCTGACTGCCATTACAGATAGAGCTCCGACAAGAATTCCCGGAAGCGATGCTCGAAACACGCCCGGAACATGATTCAAGTTCTCCCTGACGGTATTGGCCGCAAAAAGGCCCATGAAAGAGAGGACTACGAATATTAGTGGCAGATAGCTCAGCTGGAATATGTACACCAAAATGAGTCCCATTAGTATGACCTGAATTGTCCCTCTTACCGTTCCCACAATTAGCCTGTTTCCAATTCCCAAGCCTTGCCATTTAGAAACAAGCAACAAAGCAGCGAGCAAGACCATGGCCACTACATAGCGCAGGGCTGCAACCTGAATCTCATTCGGAAGGTCTAACCAGAATTGAAGCAGGAAGTCCAATTGCATCAGTTATCCACTCCTATCTCGACAACCCTTGACGTAAAGCGTTCAGCTTGGGCACGATTGTGCGTTACAATCAGAACTCCAATACCACGGTCTTGGATTATGGAGTTCACGGTTTCTTCCACGGCCAAAGTTGACTTCTCATCCAGTGCTGAAGTAGGTTCGTCAAGAAGAAGAGCAATGGGTTTGAGGAGTAGCGCCCGAGCAATGGCAACACGTTGCTTTTCTCCTCCCGACAGATTGGCCGCTATCTTGTCGAGCAACTTCCCATCCAGGTTCACCTCTTGTAGCACCTCTGCGAGTTCGTCATCGGAAGCAGTAAGCCCATGAATCTGAAGGCCCCAGAGCAGGTTGTCACGTACCGTGCCTGGAAACATTGATGCCTCCTGCGGCACCATTACGACTTTTCTTCTCAACTCCCGAGGATCCCACTCAGCAGTGTTCAATCCATTCACTAGGACCTCTCCCGAATCTGGGGACATCAGGTCCACAATTACCCGAAGAACGGTGCTTTTTCCTGAGCCGGATGGCCCTGTTAGTCCAACCGTTTCCTTCTCCTGCAAAGCTAGGCTGAATCCATCGAGGACTCTTTGTTCATCGAAACTAAGGCGGATGTCCTTCAGTTCAACAATTACTTCTGAACTCATCAATTAACCCCAAGTTGCCTTCGACGCACCCTCCTGAAAAACCCAGTGGCATTAATTACATCCACTTTGAACCAAAATGGAGATAAGGCGCAGCTTTGAGCCAGCACAGCAGGCGTAGAACACGATGGCAGAAGGAAATGATGATTTGATACCTGAAATGCAATTGGAGGGCGGTTTCTCGACAACAAGACTCTACGCTATTGGTGTGGTTCTTGCAGCAATCTACGCTGTGAGTGCACTTATCCCGCTAACTCCTTTTCTTGGAGGTGCTGGCCCACTTGCCCAATTAACCCTGACAATTTGCATTGCGCCAGTCTTTGGCATTTTGCTTGGCCCCTCAGTTGGTTTTGCTTTCGGCCTTATTGCTGGTGTGATAGCAGCTTTTCTACCCGGCGTTTCACTAATTGTGCCCACTGTCATTCTTGGACCTGCTATTTCGGGTTTGCTAACCGGCCTTTGCCTAAAGCCTCGAACCGAGGTCCGCGGCTACAAAGTGCCTGGCCCCTTGTTAACAGCATTATACCTTGGAGTCATCATAATCCTTTATCTCATTCCAAATTACTCCGCATGGTGGTTCATGATATACTATGTTCTGGCCATGGCTGTCGCACTCTCTCTTCAGCTGCAGTCAATGCAGTTCGATACCTCAGTGAAAGGGACCTCTCGGTTTCTCCAGCTTTTTCCGCTTACACTTATCGGTACGGTAACGGATTTTTCAATGATGACAATGGGCGCTGTTTACTTGCTTCAGATTCCGGCCGAGGCCTTCGGCTTTGGCATATTCCCTTTCATGTTAGCCGAGAGGTGCGTTGCAACCCTACTATCGGCAATCATTGTCGCAATTGTGCTGAAAGCCTTCCCCAATATAGACTGGGCGCTTAGGACGAAATAGTCCAACTACTCAGAAAGCTGTTCAATGATAACCTCGATGGCTCTCACCATCGTATCCAACTCCATCGTTGCTGTCGAAGGCTCATCCTTCTCTATTGCCTGAGATGGCAAGGGGGGTAGATGAATGAAAGTGGTCCTTAAATCGAAGTGCCCTGCGGATATTTGATCTAGTAGTTTGAAGAGAATCCAGTTGCAGCCATAAATCCCTGCGTGATAGCTAACAAATGCTGGGATTTCGCTTTCCACCAGCGCTCTGACAAGTGGATGCGGATCGATGTTTGAGAAGAACGCTGCTGGTGCGTCGTTCTTGATGATATCCGATTCAGGTTTGTTTTCATAGTTGTCCGGACGTTTAGTGCCGACAGCGTTGATAGCTATTCGCTCGATTGATATGGATGGCCTTCCAGCCTGTCCACAGAGGAGAACAATCTCGGGCTTGTGCTGCCCTATTAAATAGTCTAGGCGTTCAAAGGCACTTGAATAGTCAAGCCTAAGAACCTCTCCTATGATATTGAATCGCCCTGTTTCACTTCCATTAATTCGCTTTACTAGCTCCGCCGATGGATTAGTTGAATAACCATCAAAAGGTTCGAATCCTGTCACTAACAGGTTTGACTTTGTCATCTTTGCCACTCCTCTTCTAGGTTAATGCTAGGACGATGAAGTAACCACCCAGAACTATCTGAAATGTGCCAATGGCCACATTAACCCAGTTTATCCCGCCTTTTGTCGCCCTCTTCGCAGTTTCATCTGTGCCTAAAGTCAGGAACGCACCAAATAGGAAATCGGTTGAAATGTGGGTGAAGTAAACCAATACACCTGCTAGGAATACTGTCCCAACGCCCACCTGCAATTCACCAACGAGAAGCGTAACATTCGACAGACCGACACTAAACCACCAGAGCAAGAAGTACGGGCTCAGTAGGCTAACAACTGCACCCTGACCTGTGGCCTCCAAAAGCGTTGCCTTACTGGTTTCGGAACTGATGGTTTCTCTCTCCTTAACAGGCAGCAATCGGTAGTCTCTCAAAGCTAACATGCCAAAAAGAACAATTACTATGCCACCAAAGCCAACAAGAATACTTGTAAGAAATGCATCCAAAGTGAGAGCATTAACACTGAGAATTATTGCTGCAATGATTCCAAGCTCAACAATGGCATGTCCAACCATGGGAAGTATCCCGTGAAGTCTACCTCTTTTGCTTGCCTGCATCACACAGGCTGCCGATAATGGTCCGGGAGCTAGAGCCCCGGTTAATGAGAGACCGAACCAAATCGCAAGAATTTCAAAGACGCCCATTGGAGCACCGTTCACTTGAGTCGATGTTCCTCAAAAAAGCATAGTGATGCGACTCATGCATGGCTTGCGGACACTGTAATGTAACAACTGTATTACACTCGTTACAGGACACATCTAGAAACCCTTAAGTGATGCAAAACGAGAGCCGGACGTGCTATCTCGGAGACGTGCCGAATCATTGAAGCAGGTACAAATAGTCGTCCCCTACGACAAAACCGAAGCGGTCTTCGACTTCCTTCTTGATGTCTTGAATATCAAGAATGTCATTAAGCTGGATGCCGATAATGCCCATATGCTGCAATTCAGAATTCCTGACCATGCAGCTGGTGAAACAATGGAGAAGCTAAAGTCGCGCGGCGTCGGAGTCGAGTATGGATTCATTGATATGCTGGACTTGAAGGCATCACTACCACGAGAGGGTGATGAAGCCAAGGAGCAAAGGATTCAAAGGGAAGCCCAGCTTGCTGTAGAGGAAATCTATGAAAATGTCAAGTCTGGCGCGGCTTTGAGTTTCGATTTCATGGCCTTCACCATTGTCGCTGCGGTAATGGCAGGCATTGGTCTAATACAAAACAATGTAACTATCATCGTTGCTTCAATGCTCCTCTCACCGCTCATGGCCCCTATGCTGGCTGTTGCCCTGGGTTATGTTGTACGCGACCGTAATCTCTTCATTAAGGGAACAGTAAACGAACTCATATCATTGGGCTTATCCTTTCTCGTAGGAATTATAATGGCTCTACTGGTTCCGGTTATTGCTCCTGATCTCATGGGCAATATAGATAATCAAGTGTCAGCTGGAATTCTTACGGAAATTACGCGCAGGGGCGGAATCCCTCCATTGCCATTCTCTGCTCTGGATGTTGGAGTGGCAGTGATTTCAGGAGCTGCAGTCGCTATATCGGTGACAAGAGGCGACATGTCATCACTTGTTGGTGTTGCTATCTCAGCTGCGCTGATGCCTCCTGCAGTAAATAGCAGCCTAATGTTCGTGCTCGGGCTGATAACGGGATCTGCAAATGGAGTAATGATTGGTGTCAATTCATTGCTTCTTCTGGGTATGAACATCATTCTGATAGACATCTCAGCTATCATCATGTTTAGAATTAAGAAGCTCACTGCAATTGCAGATAGGTCTGCTACTTGGACTGCTGTCACAGAATTCCGTCAAACACGCTCAATCAGCCTTTATCATACATCAGCTAACGATCAGGGCTCAAAGAAGGAGGATGAAGCTCCCGCAAAATTCACGCCCGCTCAGGAACGACCCGCAGATGAGTCCGGCGGATGACAAATGAGACCGTTCCGGTGAGCTAACTGCCATATGTAAGACTAGGGTTTAGAATGTTTACGAAGTTTACCTCCTCATCATTGGAAGTGAACTGCAATGGGAGAATCCAAGGGGTCGAAGAACAAGCTAATCAAGGGTTTAACTGATCGTGATGTTTTGATTTGGGAAGAGGAGAAGATGAGATTTCAGCGTCGCCAAGGAAAGAAAGTGACAGACCTTGATTTCTTTAGACATCTACTCATGGTTACCTCGCGTCCAGTAATATCATCCAAAGAT
>RDOF01000045.1 GCA_011365025.1 Candidatus Thorarchaeota archaeon | reverse complement strand
CCATCGAAGAACTTCCTATATCCTTCAGCATAAACCTCATGCGCTCGGATGAACCTGTTGATTGCCAGCGAATCCGTAAACTCTTCAAAGGCTATTCTTCCAAAATACATCGAGCCTCCTCCTCTCAGGCTTGGAGCGAATCGTGTATCAGACTCAGATGGATCATTCCAGACCAACTGCCACAAGGTTGGATTTGAAAAATCCTCATGCCTACGGTCAATTGTTTGAATTTCGTTAAGTTCTTGAACTCCTTCTGGAACACCGCCATGGCATGCAAATACGCCGGTCTCCGAGAAGCCAGCTACTGGCAATGAGGTGAACATCCTGCAATACCCATCAAACAGAGCGCTGCTATGCTTCTTCACTACTGCCTCGCGAAAACCATAGATACTTGCGACGCCTCGGGATTCGTGATTCCCTCGTAGCATGACAACTCTTTCTTTACCCTGAATTGCCAGGGACATAACCAGATTGACGGTTTCGATCTGCTGTGGTCCTCTATCTGCGTAATCCCCAAGAAAAACAAAAGTCGCATCTTTCTCCCTAAGCATCAAATCCCGGATTTTCGTTGCACTGCCTAGGTCTCCATGCAGGTCTCCAACGAAATACACATTATACGATGGAATATCTACTACGTTTCTCTGACCTCGGTACATGGTTTCGATTGTCGAGCAGAGCCGTTCAATTTCCTCTGAGCTCAATTCCTTCTGACCCTGAATTACTTCTTTGGCCAGCTGCAAGCTCATTCCCACTCCAAGACCTGCATCACTTTGTCGATTGCCTCTTTTGCAGTATCAACAGATATCACCGTATCGGAGCGTCTATCATCAATCCTTGTTCCAGCAAGCTTTGTGGCCCAACCGCCTGTGGTTGCCAACGCTATGACAGGCTTATCTGAGAACCAGGCAATAGCCATCTCGCTCAAGGTACCAGCTGAACCTCCAATTGCAATAACCGCGTCCCCCGCTTTGGCTACCAGAAAATTCCGTGCGTAGCCCATGCCCGTAGGAATAGCAATGTCCAGATACAGATTGCCTGCTTCCTTGGACTCTGTTGGCAATATCCCCACCGTTAGTCCACCTTCTTCCTTCGCTCCCTTGCATGCAGCCTCCATCGCTCCACCCATTCCTCCACAAATAAGCACTATTCCTCGGCGGGCAGCCTCTCGTCCAACTTCTTCAGCAAGGTGCAGGGCATTCTGGTCGGAATCGGAGCCTCCAATAATGGAGATTGACTTCATGGGCATTGTTGACCTTCACCATCGTTTGCAGAGGATTCAACCCTTTTCAGGCTATTTCTGAGGGTATTGAGAGCTGAAGCGGGAAGGTTTCCGTTTCTTACTCTCCTGCTGGCTTCATCTAGCAATGTTAGGCGTCGTCCCTTTCTCACGTATCCAAGGGCTCGCAGTTCTTCAAAGGTCCCTTCCATTTCGGGAATACCCTCTGCAATCTCAAACTCCGAACAACTGCAGGCGCGCCTTATTTGATTCTCAACATGCTCGGGCAGTTGCCTGGCTGGGAAGGCCACCAGCTTTGCCAATGTAAGCATTGCCACGCCTCCAATCTCCTCTGATGCCCATCCCTTGTCCACTGCTACAATGCATATGTTAACGTTTTTCTTACAGAGTGCCGCACAGTAGTTGCAGAGAATTGGTTTGAATTGCACTCTCCCTGTTTCCAGGGTCACTTCTATTTCCCCTTCTTGTAAATTCAATGTACAGGCAGTTGACGAGCATCGATAACCAAGTGATTCTGCGGTACTTCTAATAGTCTCAATTTCCTCAGCAGTGCTTGGTTCGATGTCTGAAGGTGTTAGGGGTGGGTTCAGAACTGGGCAGGCGTCATTATCAAGCAATGCAATGAGTGGAAACGGTATCGGCAAAGGCGATTCGGGCGAGAGATGCCCGACCAAAACATTCATCGCATCATCAATAGATGCCAGGTTTACAGGATTTCTGTCTGCTCCTAGAATGACAGAAGCCCTCTCGATTTGCTCGCTATCATCATCTCGTGAGCCAACGATGACCACAAGAAGGTTCTTCTTGGATTCCTCTGTGAGAACTTCCATCATGGCGTCAAGACTTTCAACTTCATCAGGTCGGATCAGGATGATTGCAGCCCTGTGTCCTCGGATGAATTGCTTGGTTAAGCCTGGAAGTCTCTCTTGAACCGGTATTGTCCACATTTGAAGAACAATTTCAAACCTGGAATCTACTTCCCTTCTTGATATTCCAAGAGCAACTCCCAAAATGGGATACATGTGCAAGGATACTCCCTGCTGGCAAGCTTGTGTCATGAAACCAGCTTGAAGTGCAGTATCTGTTCCCAGAATCAGCGCCTTTAGCATAATTCGCTGTTTTAGCGACTGTTCCTTGACAACTGAAGTCACAGTATGAATACCTCGTATCCTGTGAAATAGATATTGGTTTCGTCATCCAACGGCTTTTGGATTTATGGCAGTTACGAGGTGCCTTTATACTATCCTGAGGATATCAATAGTATCGGAAAGCGCGGGATATTCAAAATGACTCGCTTAAGATTCAATCGACATCTCTTCCGTGGGCGTGCCGTCGAGAAGAGGGAGTATGAGGATTTTCCTCAATCAATTCCGGAACCAAAATTCTCTGGTCTTGCTGAAAATGCGTAGCTGTTGAAATCACAGAGGATCATCTTCCTCGTCATCCTCATCGATATCAAAATCAGTATAATCGAGAATCTGCCGCGGAGGCTCAGGTACGACCCGCTCCAACACAGCATCAAGCTCCTCCCAATCTTTGTGCCTCTGTCTTCTCCCGTAGATTCCTGCTATGGTGACAATGATGAAGGCCGTGAAACCGACAATGTAAAGCTCTGTGCGGCTGTCAAATGAGGCTGACATGATTGCCAATGCGATTACAAGGATGCCCCCGACAATAAGTGGATTCAGGCAGCAATCACACCTAATCTCGAATTCGGCGGGCCCTATTGTATAATCCTCAGGAACTGAGCCTGGTGCGCGATTCAGAAAGTAGTTGAAGGCTGACGCTACTAGGACTGCAACTATGACAAGCAGGAACACAATTGGGTCCAACAATAGTCCCTCTACAAACTATACCTCTACTTCTGGATCCGCCAGTTTGAGCCAGCTGAACCCTGATTCTCCTTCATAGGTTATTTCAGCGGCATCAGATGGGGTAATCACCAAAACGACGGATAAATCCTTTTTCACCTTTGAACTTGCATCGGCCAACATGAACTCTCCTTTTGCCAGCGCAACTCGATGTCCTGTTTTGAGTGTAATCAGGTCGGGGTGCTTTTTCGTCATAATCGCAACTCTTGCCTTCAAGCCTTCATTCCTAACCACGAGTACCTTCTCCTTTCCAATCTGCGAAAGCGAAAGGACATCCATCCATCCCTTCAGCTCTTCTGGTAAATCGGAGGCATCCACAGGTACGTCTGTTGGCATTTCTCCTATGGGTTGAAGGTTTCCTTGAATCTCATTCAGAATAGGAGTGACCTGACCAGTGTCCCAGCCATTCTTCAGAAACATCTTCAATGCATTCTCTGCAATCTTTTCCAGCGCCGGTTTGTAGCGGTCGTGAGATGATGATGAAATCTTGTAGAGCGTCAGAAATGATGTAAGAGACCCCGTTTCTTTGCTGTAGGCGACTCCAATCTTGTACGCAGTCACGGCAAGTTTCCAAGCATTGTCATGCTCGTCAAACTGCACAGCATACTTGGAAATGTCATTCAAGAGCGCCAGTGTAGCATCAGGAAACTGGAGCTTACTCTTTGTCAAGGAGAAGCCTCCCATGAACTCGCGGAGAACTTGCATGATAACATATAGACCCTCTGAGGTTTCTATCATGTCCTTGAGGTCAATTCGTCTTATCATGCTGTCATAGAGAGAGTAGTAGTAATCTATCTCGTCATAGTCCTCCTTAATGAGGGCTAAAACGATTCTAACGAAGAACACTCCAGCTTTGAGTTCCTCATTCGAAACCGCAGCAAACATGAGCAGTCTGAATGCCTCCTCGGATATGTCAAGGGCATCCTCAATTCCCTCTCGTGTGCCTCTATAGAGGTGACAGATCATGTTGAGGTAGTAGAGGAAAAGCGTTAGGTCGGATGCATGTTCTACGAGCTTTGAGTGAGTTTCTTCATCATTCGTCAGAGTTGAGACAATGAGTAGCCTCTCGATTTCATCTTGTACAGCTTCAATTTCATTTGCTAGGGTGCTGTATTTCCCTTCCCTGAAATCCTCAAACATTGTGGGAATGCCTGCTTTGATGTCTTCAAGGAAATCGAGAATGAAGAGCGGTTGTCCTTTGGAGAGCTTCCTGTCAAGCTGTTCAGCTGGCGCTTTGACCTCTCTTAAAACACGCATGGCATGCTCTTCTATTAAGCGGATTCTTGTAACTGGGTCATAAGCTTCCTGACGAGAGATGCTGTACCTAACTTCCTCACCGTAGATTCTCTCTCGAATTGGGACTAGTTTCTTCTTCAGATGCTCATCGTCTATGGACTCAATCAGCCCCAATACAAAGGCTGAACCAACAATGCCTTCAACATCGATCTTGACGTCTTGAATTGTATTCAGGAGCTTCAGGTCGCTGGTTACAATCTTTGACTTCTTCGATCTCATCGCCGCAAGAATCAGTGACATATCATTATGCTGTGGAAGTGCGCTCTCCGGCTTCTTTATGCTCTCCATGAGAGCTTTGATTTCCTTGCTCAAGGTTTCATCTATCTGAATAATCTGTTCAACCTCTCGTCGTAGGTACCAACGCAATTCTTGGAAGATCTGTCTGGTCACCCAAAGCTCCATTCCCGCCTTTTCGGCTGCTTCCTTAATTACGAATACATCCTTTGGGCGGTCGCTAAAGCCACTAATGAAGAAATTCGCGTCAAGATATACACGCATCGAAATTTGTCTCCGTTATGATATTGTCTCATGAGTATGGTGGCTGTTAGGATTGGTGCAGGCCTGCGGACAAGCTATTGCTCTGCATTAAGGTCTTTCGCTGAGACCGTATCTCACTTATTGCTTGCTGCTGAGCTTCTCCTTGGCCTTGAGAATCAGGCTTTGAAGTTGACGAGTTCTCTCCTCAACTTGAAATTGCGATTCCTTTCCAATGAAGGGTAGTTCGATCGCTAAATTCATGCGCATTCTTTCAGATGGAGTCAACCCGTTTATGCCAGCCTCCAAAGGTTTGATGGTCCCAAAATCCAGATGTAGGGACATTTCCTTTTGATTGGATACTACCTCTGATTCACCTAGTTTCTTTAAGGGCAAAACCTGAATTACGTGCCGTGTGAGGATTAAGTGCTCATTGGTTAAGATCAGATGGCCAGGAATGCGTAATCTCGGAATTCCGAACATCCTCAATGAAATGCGACAAAGGTCTATTGTTAAAATTTCTTCTTCTCCAGGAAGTACTCGCTTTATGGCGCGAACATACAAATCCCTTATTGCTTTGGAATATATTGACTTCTCCTGAACTAGTGTAGGATATTCTCGGATTGCTAGGCCTAGCTCCAGAAGCAAGTTGATTAACCGGTCAATTCCTTCTCCCACAATTCGCGGTACCCGCACACCAACTATGTAGCTAAATGCAATTGCCTCAAATATCTGGTCGAGATGTTCTAAGCGAAGATGAGCTGCATTTTCTCGGGTTATTTGAATTAGCTTGGGGGCTAAACTTCCCCAGCGGCTCATTTCGCCTCTTTGAATAAGAAACATCAACTCGAACCATTTACTAGCAATTCCTTCGCCGAGCTGCTCATCAGCGGTTTGCAGTAGTTTCATCCTTACAAATCTATCATAGAGCTCTGGTTCAGGTATGGGTTTGGCTTCCGGATAAAGCCGGTGAATTCGCCCTTTTTTCCTCCATTCTGGCTTTAGCGAAAGAACAATCCGTGCTGCTTCCTCTGCCTCTGCTCTTTGGCCCAGTTCGTTGTGCACCTGCATCTTCTGAAACCAAGCGCCTGCGGACCAAGGATCAATTGCAATTGCTTCTTGGTACCACTCTATCGCTTCCTTGAATCTGCCTTCTTTTTCAAGCTGCAATCCACTGCGGTAGCATTCCTCAAACGACCTCAATATTGCATCCCCAAGTCCATTTCTACCCTATGTATCTCGGATGTCGCTAGATAAAAAACCTTAGTTATTCGTGGTTCAGCATATCTTTACTAGGCTTTCTTACTATGTTCCCATCTTCCACGCAAATTCCTCACATATCCTTCCCGAGCCAATACGTGCTTCAATAGCCCCATTGAGCACCTCTGTGGCGGCTTTCTAGAGGGCTGTTCTATTTTCGACCCAATAGATAGTTTAAAGCCCGCCCTATCAAAGGTACTCAAAATTTCGTCTAACCTACTGGAATTGGGATTGGGTCCCGTACCCAAAACTCTAAGAATTTGGGCCCCGTAATACGTTTGCCAAATCTCCTCTAAATTCGGTTCCTTATCAGAAACGCATATGTTCAGATTATCCATCTCTTCCATCCTTCTCTCTAGTATCAGCGGAATCAACACACTACCTTTTGTGGATGAGAGAGCGTCAACGTTAAAAAGAAGGGTTGAGCCACCCGATTCCAACTGGGTACGAAGAAGGCCAACAATCTCCTCATAGAGTATCTCACGGCCTTCGCCATAGCTGCACTTCTCAGGAATCCTCAACAAGATGTCAACAATATCCCCGTCATATGAGGCGAGTTCTGGCATGCCAATTGAAGAGAGGAACTCAAGCTGCGCATCATACCATCTATCTTCGGCAACTAGGCGCAGCGCGTCGATTAAGTTCTCCCTATAGGGCTCCCATCCCAGTCTTTGCACAAGTTCACCGTACTCCTTTGTGCTAATGACCAATTCGCCAACTGAATTATGAATCCAAGGCGGCTTTCCTCGCTTTCTTGCCCATTGTATGAGGGCATCCATGACAACAGATGGAATGCCCTGCGTTTTGGAGAAGATGGCCTCAGATAGAGCGGGATTGTCATCAAGCCTTAGAGAGTCAAGATTTTGGCACAAAAGCAATGGAGCCACATTGATGTCCTGAAGGTTGTTGTTCTGGAGGTGTAATCCTCTTAGATTGTAACTTCTATGCAGAGGAAAGAGGTCCACATGTTCCAAGTTGTTGTCATGCAAGTATACGTACTCAAGGCTTTGAAGTCCTAGAAGTGGGTTTAGGTCGACTTCAGATAGCATATTTCCGGACAGCCCTATGGTTCTAAGATTCGTACACTGGCCCAAGGGTTCAAGATCAATCTCCTCAATCAAATTTCCATCCAGGAACAGCTTTCTCAGTCCAACGCATTGCCTAACTGGTTCAAGATCTATGGCTACAAGACGATTGTTGACTAGGCTCAAGGTTTCTAAATCAAAACTGCTGCATACTTCTTGGAGGTCGAGGTCTCTTATGGCGCGGTCGTGGAGATTGACCTCGCTGCAAGAATTTAGATACTCGATTTGATCTTCCTTTCTCCACCGAGTAGTGAACTTCACCGATGCAAAGCCGCGCACTCTTAAACGCCTCCCCCGATTTCCAATGCATCCTATCACTTGTTGGCTTCAGTCCTTAAGAACACCACATTGATGATTTGGTTTGAAAGACAGTTTCGCAGGAAATGGCAAGGCCGATAAGCGGTTCTCAGCAAGTTTATTAATTGCCCTTCGCCCGAAAGCATCCAGAGGGATGAATTATGAGGCGAACCATTCTGCATACAGCAGTCATTATATTCTTAGTCACGTTTGCGTTACAGCCAATTATAGTGGAAGAATACTTCATTGATAGTAACATGGCAAACTTCTTCCCGTCTGCCGTCACTGTAACGGAGATGAATCCTAACCATGATCTTCTCCAAGAGCCTCAGCTATTTGGCAATGGAGATTCGGGGGAGTTCACTGCCTGGCATTCTTCTTCAGAAAGATTTGATGACTATGGTTTTGTTCAATTGAATTGGACACATGTTTCTGGAGCAGAGATTAATACAACCGGTGAAGAGCGTGACTACATTGGATGCTCATTCAGCTTTCAATGGTCATACGACGAGCTTCCTAGAAATGTGCGTCCGTTTATTGGGGTGACATCTACAGCATCAGGTGATTACATATATTCGCCAGGAAGAAACTACGCATATCTGCGTGCATACTTCATTGATTCCTCCGGGAATTGGATTCAAATTGGTAGCAGTAGCTTGGGATTTGGTTACTTCGCCTGGTCACCATATCTCAATGCGCAGCATTTGGAGGATGTTTTTGCCGGCATGATTGAGAATTCCGAGGGTGTTCAGGAGGATCCGTCTGACAACGTTACATTAGCTGTGGTTCTTGAGCCCAGTCAGTATGACTTCGACCCTGACTCGGAGGGATCATTTGAAGCAATTCTACACTCAGTTAGCATAGATATTGTGCGTACAGCAACGCCCAATGAGCAAATTCTCAGTCCAGGCAGAGAAACGATATGGGAGTCAACATCAGCTAATGTGAATCCTGAGTTTGCACAGGATGCTGAATCATTCCATGATAGTGCACAGGGATTGGTTACCACTGCTGATGGCTCAATCTTCGGGCTTGTTTATTCCGGGTACTCTGGCTACCACTCAGCAGTTGTTCTAAAATGGAGTGAGAATATGCATCTGGACTGGTGGTATCGCATAGACGACATTTACGTACAATGGCCATCCGTAGCAGTATCTGAAGATGCCGTTTATGTTGTAGGATACACCCACGAATATGATGACGCAAGTGATATCGTACTGACGAAACTAGGCGCTGACGGTTCATTCCAGTGGTCAGAGACCTATGACTTCGGAAATGCGGATTCGACTAGGTCTGTGGCCGTGGATGATCAGGGGCTAGTGTATTTTCTTGTCAACACAGGTCTTGGTCCAAGGAACCTGACTCTTGTACAGACTGACGAAGATGGCGTACAGAATTGGGCGAAAACTATTCCATTCACTTACGGCTACGAAGTGGCATGTTCTGCAGATGGTCGCATTTATACACATGATGATGAGTATGTACGAGAATGGAGTTCTACAGGTGTAATACTTCGGAACAGCTCTACCTATGGCAGGTGGATGCTTGGGCCAGATGGAAGTGGCTATGGAATTGATATGAAGTCAACGCCGGATGGTCAATACGAACTTGCCATCACCAAACGAGATGGTGATGCAATTCAGCAATGGAATACAACCTACCGGATACATTACGGCCTCGAGAAGAATGAAACAATTCTTCCTTACGGCTATGCAGTTTCCAGCAATGGGTCCTTGTTCATCTCTGTATATCTCGATGAGTTTGCCCTCGAAACCAGGCTTCTCCACTTCAACGCAAACACAAGTGCTTTCATCAGCAGTAGATTACTAACTGAGGATAGCGATCAGGATTTGGCAAATGATTTCCTAGCTATAGCTGCAGATGGATATCTGTATCGATTTCGCACAGTTGAATACAATGTAGTGCTGTATTCTTTCTCACCGCTAGCCTCTGGCATATTTGGTGGGCCTTTTCCGACCGAGCTCATTGTTGTGCTCGGTGGAGTAGGTGTGGTGGTCATTCTTGTTGTGGCTGTGGTCAGGCGAAGGAGGTAATGTGCAAGGATGATTTGCCTGATTTCCTAGCGTGCATGGCTGATTCCGGAATCAGCTTGAAGCCACTTGTGCAGAAACCGCCAAACCCCAACATTACAGGAATTGTTATATACCCTAATACATCATATTATCTTGCGCGAGCTACTTTATGCCACCACCAACATGCAAGGTTGATGGGGCTTTGACCAAAAGATATATGCGCTTATGCACCCAAGGGAGCCTGTGGGCAGTTGCGAGGTGCGCAGGCGCATATCAACTGGTCACAACAAAGGGCGCAGCAAAATCGTGTGGGTCGGTCTTTACTCTGGCGTGCGGTGAAGACCTCGCATGGATCCTCAAAATGGGTTTCATGGAATACGACGCACAAAATCATTAGGTGGTGGCGCGGCAAGCGTCGTGTTACCCACAGTCTGCGCCCACCTTATTCTCTGATGCTTTCTTGAGATGTCCCTTCACGCAGCATTTGGATTCTCTGTCCCTTTCTCCAAACAAATCCAATGCCAATTGCAGCCACCGAACATCCAAGAAGACCCAAGACTACAGGGATTATGGGGAAAGGAACTTCTCTTCTCAGGAGGGATGGAAACCGATCATAGCTTCCGGCTGAGCCTGGAACCCAGTACCACTGCGTCGTTCCATTGTAATCCGACCATCTATTCCCTATCGCAATTGAATCATCCCACGAATTGAAGCGACCATCATCGATTGCATTTCCTTCCAAATTCCATCCAATTGCATTGGAAAATATAGTGTGATGGCTTGATGATGCTTCGTAAAGAGCCAAAATCTCAATCCCGTAGAGATGGTTGTCAACTACCGTGTTGTAAGTAATGGTCCAAGAAACGGCTCCAACCAACCTTATTCCACTGCCGCCATTCATACTGATAGCATTCCCCGCAAGAATGCAGCTACTTGTCGTGTCTACATCAAGGCCAACTCCGGCATTGCCGGTTATGGTATTGGCGGCTATTATGGTATCGTGGGTGTAGCGAATAACCATGCCATCGCCATGGCATCCGGCAGTTGTGCAATTCCGGATTGCTGAGTTGTACGACGCATGGAGTAAAATACCCGATTCGCTGGCATTCAAGACATGGACATTCTCGAGTCTTGTCCAGTTTGAGTAGTATGACAGAAGGCCAAGTCCAAAGCTACCGTGGATATTCGCTTCAGATAGGCTACAATTGACGCAATTGAGGAGCTCCAGAGGTACACCTTGGAATTGGCCTCCCTCTAGAGTAATGTTCTCACAATCTGCAAGTAACACTTGACCTAAGTTTGAGCAGTCAATGATTTCGTCTGATAATTCGCTACCGTACAAGAGTGGCTTTCCATCAACGGTATTTCCTTCGATAATGTGCATGATGTGCTGTTTTCCTGACATGTCTAGCATTAGGCCTGCATTGAGAAACCTGTTGTCGGTCATAGTCATTAGATTGGCATCCTGTACGTGCACCTGTGATGGATTCTGACTTGTTCCAATTATCGTGTTATTTGTGAATGACATAAAATCGGCAAAGCTGGAGTATATCGCGGCGAGAATACTGTTATCGATTGTACAGCTTTCTACCCTGCAATTGTCCGATTGCCACAAAGAAATCCCTATTCTGTTCTGGCTCGCCCTAAGACCAATGGCCGTGCAATGATCTGAATACTCAGCTCTGAATCCAAAGAATCCATTCCAACGGATCGTTGTATCCATAATTGTGCAGTGATAGCAGTTGGAGAAGCAAACTCCTGTTGAAACATCAAAAAATCTGCCATTGACAATTCCAACATCTTGACAGCCAACAAGAATCACTTGACTATAGCTTTCTACGTCTATCAAAGTCCTTGAAAGCCCCGAGAAATAACCAATTGGCTTTCCATTCACTAGATTTCCCTGTACATTGTACTGCCGCATTCCAGAGATTGAGCTCGAAAGATGAATCCCACAACCTGTGAAGTTGTTGAATGATATAGTACAGTAGTCACCCCCATAGAAGTAGATTCCAGCCGTTCCACACTCGGTGAATTGATTCTCGGAGAAATTTCCGTGATACAGATACGCTCCGAAAATCCCAAAGTCACTAATGTTCAAGAGTCTATTGCCAACACAATTAATATCCCACGACTCACCTATTTCAATGCCAGAACCGACAACGTCTCTTACCGTGTTTTCACAAATTGAGATGCTCTCAGAGTCTTCGAAGGCAATCCCCTGGGTACTCACCAAGCAATTATGCACTCTCATGCCATCGCATCTTGTTAGTCGAATTGACTTTGACATTGGCTCTTCTACTGTGCTATTTGCAATGGTGCCATTTGAGTATCTAGCTCTTATACCATTCCACATGTTGCCCATGTAACAGGAATCCACAACTACATTCTCACAGAAGCTAAATGACATCCCGTACATTTCATTGTCAGTGCCATTGTGGGTCCCAATTATTCTACAATTTCTAACTGCGAAAGGGAGGCTCACCCGGTCAATTGTGATTCCCGCTGTACCTTGGCACAGGATCTCATAATTCTCGATTAAATACGGCTCCGACGGAGTTCCCGTTCCAGCCCATCCGTCCAGGAGCACTCGATTCAAGAAGCCCTCATTTCCCGTGATTAGTATTGGGTCATGTAACTCAAAGCCCGGGGTAGCTTGAAGAACAGGGTCCTCGCTTTGAATTCTGGAATTCACGTGGCATTTGGTGCCTGAATAAGAACAGGTTGCCAACATGGAGAGGAAGATTAGAAATGCGAGGAAAGCTGCCGCAGCCCTTGCCATTTGGGATCACACTGCAAACTGGGATGTAATGGTGTCAGGATTCAGAAGAGCGCATTTCCAGATATATCCTTTGACTCAAGCGTATTGTATACCAAAAAAAACGGTGCGCTAACAAGCTAGATAATAAGGCAATAGAAGTAGCAGGACTCGAAGCACGATGAGTGTCAGAAGGACATTTTTTTGCGCAGCTTTCCTCTTGTTCATACTCATGGGGAGCACATCCGTACCGAGTTCTGTGTATGACGGAGGTCTCTTCGAGGTGGAGGCTGGAAGACCGGTCCTGCCATCAGAAGCCTCGTACTTCTTTGACCGCAATTGGACGGTCCAGCTTATTTTCGTCGGATTCGATGTTGACATAATCAATGAAACTCGCTTACTCGACTTCCTACCAACCCACAATGAGATAAATTACACGACTGAGGTGGTTCGGCATTGGCTGAACTACAACATGATTTTCGCAGACAGTGAGTATGAGGAGGCCCTTAAGGATGTCATCCAGTCCAATTCCAATTCAAGCGCTGTTGGCACAGACTTCAATCAGACTTTGTATCAGGAGTACATTGAGGGGTTTGGAGATGCGGCAGCCGCCTTTGGCTCTCATCCAGGGACTGCAATTGATGGCGCCGCTATTGAGACTTGGCTCAGAGACAACCCATCTCCAGGGATTTCAGAGAATGCGTGGAACTTGTATCTCTTGAACTTGACCGAGATTGATACAATTGATCACTCACAAGACCATTGGTACTCATACATGACGACTGACCATGATACTGGCCATGAGCTTGACTGGTTCTCCTTGAAAGACGGGCAGATTGTCAATGAAGTTGCATTCCAATATGTAGGTACAGCGGGTAGCGGACGAAACGTCTTGCTTGATCCAAGCTCCAATCAGTGGTACTTGCGATATTGTATGACCGAATACAACTCAACCTTGGAAAGCGGAGAATCGTGGCCATTGTTCATGTCTTATGACCTCGATGATGTTCAACGTCTATTCAATCTCGAAATTCCTGAGGGTGTGAATAACCTGAGTTCATACTTGGCGGAGTATTCGAGCGCGGTTATTAGCAACCTTTTCGTTCCCGGGACTTCCTCAGACTCTGGTGGTCTCAATCCGCCTACATGGTTCAATATGCTTCTAGACAGTGTGGAAATGCATCTGAACGTATTCGTTATGGATGATGGCGTAGATCCAAATAGTGTAGTCTGGTCATTCGATGAATCCTATGCACATGAGCTTCTTTCGGAAACTCTGCTGTTTCCGAGATTCAATCTCACAACATCGTTTTCACGAATCGAGGACTCTCCTGGGTATGAGACACTCTTCTGGCGAAACGCGATGACTGTTAATGATCATACATTCGTTAATGCAACTGAATTGATTCGTGATTTGGAACTTACATTCCCTCCTGCGCAGTCCTGGAGCGCAACCAGATTGGAGGGCGTAGTCTTCTTGATGAGCAATATGACCATGCGGACCACTGACGCAAACATTACGAGTGTTTTCTCTGAGTATATGTTTGCGATGTGTAAGCCAATTCAAGCACTATACGGAGCTGGTAGTTCTCTCCCAAGTTCAGGATTGACAAATGATGTACTGGAAGCGACAGGTCACATACTTGGACTCAATAAGAGCTCGTATCTTCGGAAGTATGTTGCTGATTTCGGTCGCGGAGTCGCAAGCGGCATGATTGGATCTGATTCATTCTCAATCTTTGAGGCTACGGCAATTCGAATGATGTATCTTGACCGCTTGGAGATTCAACTCATATCTGATTTCAAGAACAAGGATGATGCCTTTCCCGACCAAGCCACATCAGCAACCAATTTGGCTAGAACCGGAGCACTTCGCGAATTCGCACTTGCTGATGCTTCTATTTCTGAGTGGTCCTGGAGTGAAGCGCATGAACATCTTATCCTTGCACGTGACTGGGCCAAGCGAATGTGGTGGTCGAAACTTGATACTACGCGCCCAACAATATCTGATTGGGGTCTGGAGGGCAATTACACTGGCGGCGAATCCTATCGGGCCTGGGCAAGTGTAGATGATACGCCTTCTGGAGTCGAGAATGTTTCAATCATCATTCGGGATCCCAACAACTTCATTGTTGAACCACTCCTACAAGAAAACGGAACTCACTGGGTTGTTGACTTGCCAGGTCTTTCTCTTAATGGTACTTACAGATTCTGGATTGAGTCATATGACTGGGGGATGAATGTTGCTACAAGCTATCAGCGAATCGTTGAATACTCCTCTGTTCCCCCAAGCGTTGTTGACCCATCCGAAACCTTCCTCGTGGTGGTGGTTTCATCCGCTTTGTTCGCAGTCGTGACAATTACTCTATCGTTCATTTATGACCGGAGGAGGAAACCTGCATCGTCTTAGTATTCAAACATGATATGAGGTCTTTCAACGGCAGACATTTCTGGCATCATGTTTGATGTTTGTCGTATATCAAACGTTTTATAAGCACTTTCGCACGGGGGGAATATCTAGAGGTCTAGTGATTTGTTTCGATACGCGCTAAAGACGCGGGTAGCACTTCTAAATGCCCTGGAAGATGTGGACTATGACCTTCGTGTGCAGGCAAACAATGTCACTTGGTCCCCATCTGAGATGAACGAACTACGAGGCTTACTGGAGGATATGCCAGAGGTCGCGTCAGCAGATGTCTACAGCAAAGTGAGGTACACGTATAACCAAACAGCCGGCATTTCCTTTGATGTAGTGGGGCTTGAACCGCAAAGCACTGCATGGCAGTCAATGACGCTTCTCAATGGTTCAGAAACATTGGGCGCCAATGAAACCTATATAGTTGCTAGCTCGGTTAATGCTACCGCACTGTCAGTTGGTGAGATCCTTCAAGTACCTATAAGGGTCCAAACCACTGAGTTTCCTTTCTTTGACAACTACGAACTAAACCTGACCATCGTTGGGTATGTGGAGATCCCAGAGCGGACTGCTCGACTGCTTAATCCACCAGGATACTTCAGCTTAGGATTCATCCAAATTGAGCTTCAGAACTGGCGTAACTACGATCTACTCATGGTCGATTGGGAATCTACATTATCACCATTCATCGAAATGGCTGCTAACGACGAGAATGTAGCTCAGATGTTCATGACTACGGGCTATGCATGTCAGCTTGACAGAAACTTGGTAATCAACCCGTATGACGTGGGAGCGTCCAGTACGGCAGTGAACGATATCGTTGCTAGGATTGAAGACCGAACAGCCATCTTGAACACAAGTGTCACCAATCTCGTGGGAACAACACTGGCATTAGTATCCCTGATGTCTACCATTCTGATACTGGCCTTCGTAAGTCTGGCTGCGCCGATAATCTTCATGTCATGGTATTCATCAACAATGCTGAGCGATGTTAGCTATAATCTGCGCCGTCGCGAGTTTGGTTTGCTTTCAACCAAGGGAATGGAACCGAAAGCTATCAGGAGAATGCTTGTCTTTGAAGGGCTTATTATAGGGGTGATAGGTGGAGTATTAGGTCTGGTCTTCGGCACAGTCCTAGGCTATATGGTTGTAAACGCACCAATCGATAACCTGCTGCTGGCATTTACTGGAAACTTGATGACTTCGGTTTTTGTAGTAGCGTTTGCCATGATACTCGCCTACTGGTCCATTAGAGGGCCATCTAGCCGAGCGTCGAAATTGGACCCACTAGATGCCCTGAAGCAATATGTCTACATAGAGGAAGAGAGGGCCTACAAGAGACTACTACCAACCATAGCCCTGGTCTTGGGTACCTACAAAATTCTCGCTTGGATTCTTGGATTAAACATGCAGAGTCTACTCTCAGGGGCTTTATCCTCGAATTTTCTCTTGCTAATCATTACTGCATTATGGACTCCGGTGGATGCCTTTCTGAACTTTGCAGGACCAATTCTTTTCCTCTACGGTCTCACCAAGATACTGCTGAGAGGCTCGCAGAAATTCCAAGAAGCGGTTGTTGCAGCAGGAAGTCGATTCTTTGGGGCTTTTGGTAAACTCGCCACACGGAATGTTCAGCGTAACCCATCTCGAAATGCGGCACTGGTGTTCGTGGTTGCGCTCATTGTCTCTTATGGCCTCTTCAGTGTTGGAGGACTCTTCTCTGAAGAAGACCGCGTTACTCGGACTGCACTCTATGATGTCGGTTCTGATGTAAGTGCCACATTCAGTCCTGGCACAAACCTATCGGATGCTGTGGGCAAAATTGAAGCGATTGAGGGCGTAGAAGCTGTGACACTGGAATATCATATTTCGATGAGTAGCACAAGAGGCAGTATGGAGGTTCGAGGAATCTCTCCAGAGAATTGGACAGATGCAGCCTTCTATGAGAGCAGTTGGTTTACTGGTCCAAGCCTAGAGGAGGTCTTCTCCAATTTCACTGGCAACAAGATTCTGCTATCAATCTCAGTAGCTCGACAACTCGATCTAAGGATGGGCAATTTTATCACACTCAGGGGAACAGGTGCCAGTGATATCCACAGGATGGAAGTAGTCGGTTTTGTTGGCTTTGTGAGTCCCTTTGAAGGGTTATTCGGAGACATAGGCGGAGGCGGAGGATTCGGGCAATTTACATTTGGAGGAACCTACCCGTCATTTGTTCCAAATGACTTCCTAAATTCAACTGGTCTTGTGGATTACTCTGAAGGTCACGTTCTCGTAAGGACGCAGGCCAATACCAACGGTACTACGTTGGAAGAGGCAATTGCTTTGGTGGCCCCTGATGTGCAAAGCACAGGTTCTGTCACGTCCACTCTGAAATCCTTGGAAGAAAACACATTCGAGGCTGGAGGCACACGGGCTCGTTGGGTAGGAGTCATCTTTGCGGTTGTGCTTGCGATTGTTGGAACTGGACTGGTAGTGAGTCTCACTCTACAGGAAAAGGAGTATGAAACTACACTGCTTAGGGTGCGCGGATTCACTCGTAAGCAAGTCTTGAAGGTCTTGGTGGCAGAAATCATGGTGATGATTATGTTCTCACTTATACTGGGTGTCGGAACCGGATTCATTCAGTTATTCGGAGACCTTTCAAATCAGAGCCAGAACCTACAGGCGCTTGTTCGACCCAGGGTGGTGCTCTCTGCGCCTGCCGTGTTTGGGATGATAGGTATGGTGGTAGCAGTCATCGCAGCTGCCTTTCTGCCAATAATCTGGGCATCCAGATTTACAGAAGCTAAAGTTGACGTTCTTCGGGAATAGAGGTGAATGAAATGGAAAGCATGACTAGTTACATCGAAACAAAAGATCTCGTTAAAGTGTATCAACTTGGAAACGTAGAGGTACAGGCACTCCGCGGGCTTTCTCTGAAGATTGACCAAGGCGAGGTCATTGCCATCATTGGGCCAAGCGGTTCGGGAAAGACGACGCTGCTCAATATTTTGGGCGGGCTGACCTATGCTACAGCAGGGAAGACATTTGTGGCTGGAAATGACATCTCGGCCGCTTCACCTGCCCAGCTGGGTCACCTTCGCCAGAGGGTCGTCGGACACATCTTTCAGACTTTAAACCTCATCCCCACTCTAACGGCATATGAGAATGTCGAGCTCGCAATGTTGGCAATTGGTACCCCCAAGGCGGCCCGCAAGGAGCGTGTGGAGGACCTGCTGCAGACGGTAGGTCTCGGCCTCAGAATGAATCACAAGCCTGATGAGTTGAGTGGGGGCGAAAAGCAGCGCGTCGCAATTGCTGCAGCTCTTGCCAACGACCCTCCAATTCTCATAGCGGATGAACCCACGGGAGACCTCGATACTGAGACAGGATCAAAAATTATCGAGTTTCTGCTGAGTGTCAATAAGGATATGGGAAAGACTGTTCTCATTGTGACTCACGACCCTCAAATCGCGAGACGGACTGACAGAATCTATCGGATTATGGATGGGAAAATCATCTCAGTCCAGTCGCCCAGTGAGGCCGAGGAAGTCACCGCCGAAATAAAGATTCAGATGTATCGTGAAAGGCTAGATGAAACCCACAAGGAATTGGGTCAGCTTCAGCGGGTGTATGAGGAAAAGCGAGTTAGTCCTGGAACCTTTGCTGAGAGATGGACGAATCTTCAACTCACAAAGGAATTCCTTGAGCGAGAACTGAATCGGATGGGACTCTAGCAGCCGTCCTGTCGCATCATTCCAGCGTCCTTCTGAAATACAACAAACCCCCACTTCCTGAAGGAAAGACCAGGAGTCACTTCATTTAGGGGTGGAATAGGCAAGACATGCTATTCGCTGCCACATCACAAATGTTTGCCTTTGCATGTGGTATAAGGAGAATGAAGCCAACTAACTGCATGCTTTCTGAGAGGAACTCCTCAGGCCAGGAGTGCAGTCCTAGAATGTTTCGTTGCTTAAATCCAAACACCTTTTGTAGGTTTGCGGCAGTGATGCGCCATGATTCGGACGTTTACCGAGTCGGACTTCAAGGCCCGACAAGATACAATACTCAGTATCGCCAAAGCAATGAGTCAAGATGAGTTTTCGCCAGAGAAAATTTTTGAGCGCATAGAAGCAGCCTTCGAGGAAGGAAAGCTCGAGATCTGTGGTCACTATGATACATCTGGCAAATCACTACTTGGACTTGTCTTTGTTGGTCATGTTAGTGACATAATAAGCTGGCTGTATATTGATGAGAAGGCGCTTAAGCATGATGAAATGATGATCTCCGAGATTCAGAGGTCACTCATTGATGAGGCGATAAATAGGCTCGCAGCGAATGAACATGGAATTGGGGCTCAGGGTTCCTATTTGACTGACAAGGTGGCTGCGCTCCTCATATCCTCGGGATTCACGAAATATGACCGGACATCAATGTACGTTTCAAGAGCGCGTATTGAGTCCATTGACAACCCTCTCTTGCCAGAAGGATACACCTTGGAACCGTACAATCCGGAAGAGTATAAGCAAGTAGCCCAATTAATCCACGGCTCAAATGCAGGAGGAATTGATGTCAGGATTTTCCCCAAATCCTTTGGTAGTGTACATGGCTGTGAGAGATTTCTCGAAGAGGTTCGGAAAAACATCTATGGGGAGTATCATCAGGAATCTTCTACGATTGCAAGACTTGATAACGAGATTGTCGGAGTCTGCTTCATCACTACAAACGCCAACACTGGATTCATTCCAGAGATTTCTGTTTCTCTGGCACATAGGCGGATGGGATTGGGCTATGCGTTGGCTGTTCACTCAATGAAGACGCTTCTGAAGTCTAAGCCTGAGATTGAGAAACTCTCGCTCGATGTTACACTAAGCAATCCAGCTCTTCATTTATACGAACGAATTGGATTTGAGAAGGCACAGGGCTACTCCATGTATCGCTACTATCCTACTGGCGCGTAGGTTTCTCCTTCTCGATACTTTTTTGAGAGGGTCCCAATACACCCACCTCTAGGTGTAGTCTATGCCCTTGCCTGCTGTTGTTGTCCATGGCGGAGCAACGGTCTTCAAAGAGAGGTATCACGATGCAATCTTGAAGGCCGTGAAGAAGGCGGCAGAAACCGCCATGTTTGTCCTTAGAAAGGGTGGTTCGGCATTGGATGCTGCCGAGGCCTGTATCTGGGTACTTGAAGAAACAGATCTCTTTACGGCTGGAAGGGGTGCTGGACCAAATCGTGATGGCGAGATTGAGGTCGACGCCATGATAATGGATGGCAACAGGCTAGAGAGTGGGGCAGTAATGGCGGTCCGTGATATCACCCACCCAATCTCCTTGGCCCGTTATGTTTTAGAGCGAACACCCAACTATCAGATAGTTGGAGCTGGTGCAACCAAGCTCTATGAAGCAATGATCGCAGAAGGGTATCGTAAGGAGTCTGAAAAGAGAAGAACCAAACGCCCGCGCATCTCTGAAGGATGCGATACTGTTGGCTGTGTGGTGGTTGATGAGAATGGCAGAATTGTTGGTGCCTCTTCAACGAGCGGTTGGGAGGGGAAGCTTCCAGGACGAGTAGGCGACAGCCCAATTATAGGGGCCGGTGTCTATGCCAATGAACTAGCAGCGGCTAGCTGCACCGGTCGGGGAGAGCAGATACTACGAATTTTGATGGGACGAATGGCTGTTCTTTTTGTTGAACAGGGGCTAACGGTGGAAAGGGCCGTAAATAGTGCCATGAGATTGCTTCGCGAGAAAACTAGTGGGGAGGCGGGCCTGATATTGGCTGACAAGGAAGGGCATATCGGGATGGGCTATGATACACTACACATGCCCGTTGCTGTGGCAAGGTCGGATCTTGAGGTAACTTATGTTTCAATGCGACCCAAATGGCCCATTGAAATGTAGAAAACAAGATTCATTGCTTGGAAGCACAACCTAAAAGTGGTTGTGACGTGTTGCCCATTGGAGCCTCAGCGATGAAACCGAATTTCATAGATTTGAATGGCACCAGAATTGCCTACGAAGAAAGCGGCACTGGAGAGCCCCTGATTTTGCTTCATTCTGGCGTCGCTGATATGCGACTATGGAATCCCCAGATGGAAGTGTTTTCAAAGTACTTTCAAGTAATTCGATACGATGCACGAGGGTATGGAAAATCCTCTGAGCCTCGAGAGGATTTCCATCACTACAAGGATCTTGAGTCAGTCATGGACTTTCTTGGTATCAAGTCAGCCCATCTTCTTGGGC
>RDOF01000044.1 GCA_011365025.1 Candidatus Thorarchaeota archaeon | reverse complement strand
CAATACGACAAAGTATGCTGAGGGAGAACATAAGTTCACCTTCAAAGCTGTTGCACCGAATGGCTACTTCTTCAAGTGGTCAATTATCCTTGAGGTAGATAACCATGGTGTACCTGATGTGCGGTTTCTATCGCCCAAAGATGATATGGTGACAGGTGTAGCTAGCTTCACCATTGAGATAGTTAGCACTTGGGATCAAGTAAACATAACCGTATACGTTGATGACGAGATTGTTCCATCCCTAAATGAAACCCTTGTCAACGTTGGAGAATACACCTTCACTATCGATACGAATGCGTACTCAAAATGGCAGCACGCCATTAAGGTGTTGGTGACAACTGTTGAAGGTGAAACTGATGAAGCCGAAAGAGAGTTTGGCTTTGCCAACTTCAAAGTGGAGGAAATCATCAGTATAGCCATAATCCTTGTGCTAGCATTTGTTTACCCAATCACAAGATGGAGAAGAGGATTGCCGATTATTCCAGTGATTATTGCAGACATCCTGTTTGTAGCGGTAGTCATGAGCCTCTTTCTTGTCGCAGGGATCAATAGTTGGACTACGATGGTATGGCACATTAATCTGGCTAGCATATGGGCAATTGGGGTTGCAATCATTGCTACGAACTGGATTGTACCTATAGCAATAGAAGCGGAGTCCGAGTAGAGACTAAGTAAGTCTTGTCACGGGGAAGTTGCGGTCCATTTCAGAAGTCCATTTGCAAATCTCCTTGTATGAATCTAGCCTGTCTTGGGGAATTAGCGTATGAACTGATTTGGTTTTCAGTTTTGATGCGGCTTTGGCAGTGCGAGCGATGACCAGATTAGCAAATTCGGTACCTTTGCGGTTAACATCTGCAGTGAATTTGGCGGAAGCATCTGATTCCTTCACCACAACTCCAACACCCACAACCGCTCCTTCATGTACATACTCGAAAAGGGAACCGGTTTTCCCATCTGTGACAACCTCACGAATGTGCGCTGCAAGCATGCCAGGATAGGCGATGTTAGAGAAGCGCATAGAAGTCGGAATGCCTTTGGGGATGGCAAGCTCCTTAGTCAAAACCTTCTTTGTACCGAAAGGGGGAATCTTGGCAGGTGCCGTGCCTATCCTCATCACCCAATACCGTTTGTGATAGTCAATCTTCATCCAGTAGTTGTAGGCTTCTGGGGGTGTTGTTGCGACAATGCGTCCAACTTTTCGCTCTCGCATTATCTTTTCGGCGGCTCGGGTAAGCTTCGTGCCATAGCCCTTTTTCTGATGACGGACATCTACTCCGAGGTTTTGAATTATCCCCAGCCGTCCAGCCGCAGGGTTCTTTTCAATCCGGAATATAATCTCGCCAATTACTTTTCCCCTGAGCTCCGCCACGAGCCACCCCCATTTCTCAAAGCCAATGCCGCGGTGTTCCGCTTTTACTTGCTCAACTGTGGAAAATCCTTCAGACCATCTGGTCCCCATGTAAACCTCAAGTAGATCTTTACAATCTTTCATAACGCCCTGCCTAATTCTGACCATGTGAGACCATCCGCGTCCTTTTGATAGCTAAAGGAGGAGGATTAGATAAGGATGTGTATGACGAATTTGCACTATATGGCATCGCTTATTTTTTCTGCAAGCCGCGCCAAGTCGACTGCCGAGGCCCCAAAAATGTACAAGATTGGCTCAATGCCAATCCCGCCAGGGATGTGTATTGCCAGTTGCGAAGTTGATGGGTATTTGCCCTTCATCTGAACTTCAATTGCTTTTGATATACTTTGGGCATCGCCGCCAGACTGACTAATGCGAATTACTTCAGTTTTTAGCGGACGGATCACTTTCTCGGCTCCCGCAACAACAACATCAGTTCCGCTAATGCAGAGGCATGCTTTGGTATCGGGCAGTGCCTTCTTTGCCCATAGGAGCAGGGTCGCTGTATGAGTTGAAGCTCCAAATTGAGGAAGCTCAGCGGAGCGGGCACGACCCCCAACAACAGTAATTCTACCCGGTATCCCTGCGACCTCTGAGAGGCTCTTGGCATCTGCAGTACAAGCAACCAAGTTGGCTCTAACCTGCGGCACGATTTCAGCGAATCTCGGCGTCTCGGACAGAATTGCCATTGCCTCCTCAATGTCCTGCAAGATGGCAGCGCGCTCTGTGAAAAGTGGTTCAGCCCGCCCGAGTAAATCTGTGCAAATTCTGCATGATGTTTCACCTAGCGATGGCACTCTTTCGCGATGCAAGTCGCAGATACTTGATCCAATTCTCGAAATCATGCACACTGAGCATATCTTTTTGACAAGCGCATCCGACCCCTCATCATCCTCAACTATCAATCTCCGGAGACTCTCTGATAGCACTTCGGCTTCCTTTGATAATGCCGAAGGCTCCAGAGGTTGCCTCAAATACTTGCTTACTGCCGCTTGAGTGATATTCATTTTTCGTGCTATGTCAATCTGGGAGATACCTTCCTGACTCATTCTTTTGGCAAGGCTAGCGCGCACTAGTGGCAGAAATTCACGTTGTACAAGCTCGCAAGGGGGACGCATGATATTCGACTCCGTGAAAAGCTATATATCGGGCTGTTTCCTATAACATTGTTGTATAACCAAGATATAAAGCTGGTCAAAGCAATGGGTGAATATCCGACTAGGGAAAGCCCTGCAAGGAAAATTGCGGCCGTTGTCCTAATAGCAGTAATTGCGACTGCTGGAATCATAATCATCTCAATGCCACCAGCTGGAGATCATCCTAGACTGATTGTTTATACTTATGATAGCTTCTTAGCGTGGGGAGAGGACCCCTCAGGAATCGATGAACTCGCCTTTGGACCCTTTGAAGACGAATTCGGAGCCGAGGTTCAGATAGAACGTCTTCATACTGATGCAAAGGGAATAGTTACACGCCTTGGAACTGAACAATCAAATCCAGTTGCTGATGTCGTGGTTGGCATTGACAATGTTTTGATTCTTCAGCCCGGAGTGACTGACCTACTAGAGCCGTTTCAGCCACCAAATCTCGACTTTGTCAACCAATCAATTATTGATGGTTTGGACCCTGACCACTACATCACGCCGTTCGACTTCGGACTTGTGACATTAATATACAATACATCTCGAATTAGTACTGACTCGTATCCAGAATTGCTCAATCTCACCCTCGAAGACCTATCTTCGCTAGAGTTGTCTTCGTCATTCGTAACAGAGAATCCCAATCTCAGCAGCCCGGGGCTCGCTTTTCTTCTCACAACTATTGCCATAAGAAATAAGCTGCAACAAGAAGACTGGAGAGACTGGTGGGAAGAGGTCAAGGAGGACATCAATGTGCAGTCAGGATGGTCTGAAGCCTGGGGCGTGTGGTCGACAGATCCAACAAAATCGCTTCTGAACAGCTACTCCACGGACCCTGCATACTCAGCCTTTTGGAGCCAAGCTGAGCCGGATACTGCAGTCGCTCCCCTGTGTCATAATAATACAAAGTACGCGTGGATGCAAATCGAGGGCATGGGGATTGTCAAGAATGGGCCCAATCCTGAGCTTGCTGAGCTATTCATCGAGTACTGCTTGAACTCAACGGTTCAAAGCCTGATCGCGACGAATCAATGGATGCTCCCGGTGAGAAATGGAGTGAATCTTGTTCCAGCCTTTCAATATGCATTGCGCCCCGACGATGTTGTGACTCTCAATCATTTGCTAAGCCGTGTGGAGATTGCAGCAAACTTAACATCTTGGCTTTCAGACTATGATTCGATAATGACCACATAACAGGGAAGGCTTGATTTGAACGACAAGGGCGCTTTACAATGGGTCATAGCTGCGATTCCGTTCTTTCTTCTAATTGCCTTCTTGGTGTATCCTGTGGCAGTTTCAATTGGTATAGGACTCTCGAAACTGGCAGATGCCGATTACCTTTACATTCTTTCTCAATCAGTGGGTACCTTCAATTTCACTCTGCTTCAGGCTGCGGTCAGTACACTTCTTGTCGTTGTCATAGGACTTCCAGGAGCTTTCGTTCTTGCACGCCTAAGATTCAGGGGTAAATCATTTGTTAGAGCTGGGCTGATTATTCCCTTTGTATTGCCTCCTATTGTTGTAGTTGTGGGATTTCTTCGCGTGTTCGGGTCATATGGAGTTCTAGATTCTATACTGATGGCACTAATGGGAAGTTCGCAGAGTGTGGCGAATTTGGCGAGTGGCATCTCAGGAATTCTGTTGGCGCACACATTCTACAACATACCACTGGTAATTATGATGGTTTCCGCATCATTGGAAAGACTCAACCCAGAAATAGAAGAGAGCGCCGAGATTCTTGGTGCAGGACGCCTGAGCAAACTCAGATACATCATTTTTCCTCACATTCGAAGATCCCTGTTGGCAGCCTCCATTCTTACCTTTCTATTCTGCTTCATGTCGTTCCCAATCGTTCTTGCTCTTGGGGAGGGAAGGCTAATGACATTAGAAGTAAGGATTTGGTATGCATTCCTCTCATTAGATTTCGGAGAGGCCAGTCTGTTAGCTCTTCTCCAGATAGTCATCACAGTTGTGCTGGCCGTTTCCTATGTGCAGGTGAGTAAGACGGATGGAATCGAAGGTGCCCAAACATCGACCATCCGGACGGTTGAATTCAATCATCTTGTTCCGCTCGAAAAAGGATTGGTTGTTGGCTACTTCATTCTCCTTGGATTCCTGGTGATAGGGCCAATTGCATCTATTGCGCAGGCAGCATTCTACAACCCAACAACAGGAACCTATAGCTTGGCTGGATTCGCAGCGCTCTTCAGAACAGGTACCGGAGGGGGTTTAGTACCCTTGATGAACACCCTTCTATACGGCACTCTGGCTACCATCTTGTCGATTTTCCTTGGAATACCCATAGCCTATATGCTGCGGTCTCATCTACCAGGCCTACCATCACTCGCATCATCACTGACTCTGCTTCCATTGGGTGTTTCAGCAATCACAATGGCCTATGGTCTGATGATTTCGATTGCAGTTCCTCTGGGACTTACAACCAATCCGTGGATTCTGATTGTCATTGCCCAGACGATTATAGGATTGCCCTTCACAGCCAGGGCAATTGAGAGTGCTCTAGCCAAAATAGACCCAGCTATCATGGAACAAGCAGAGGCATTAGGAGCCAGTCGGCTGCAAAGACTGGCGTATCTTGAGCTGCCGCTCATGGCACCAGGTATTCTTGCAGGAGCAGTCTTTGCCTTCGCGATGGCAATCGGAGAGATGTCTGCAACATATTTCATTGCACTTGAGCAAAACACGACACTTTCTGTTATTATCTACTTGTATCTAGGGGTGAAGAACTATATTGCAGCAGGAGCAGCGGCATTGATGCTGGTGGCCATCTGCTTTGTTGCCTTTTTGATTATTGAGAAAGTATCTGAAACAGATGTCGGGGTGAATCTATAATGGTGAAGGTGGAATTGAGAGGTCTCCAAAGGGACTTCAGAGATGGCACTAATATTGGTCCTGTAAACCTCTCTGTCGAAGATGGTGAGCTTCTAACACTCCTCGGGCCTAGTGGTTCTGGCAAGACAACTACACTAAGAATGATTGCGGGCTTTATTACGCCGCAGAAAGGCGATCTGCTGTTTGATGGTGTTAATGTTACGTTCGTGCCCCCGAAGGAACGCAACATTGGAATGGTCTTCCAATCTGTGGCTCTGTTCCCCAATATGTCTGTGTACCAGAACATTTCATTCGCACTAGATATGGCAGGCTGGAGTCATGACAAGGCAGTCGCTCGTGTAGAGGAACTGGCGAATTTGCTCGGAATCAAGGACCTTCTTTTCCGACGGATAAACGAAATCAGCGGTGGTGAGGCACAGCGCGTTGCATTGGCTCGCGCTCTTGCTAGAGAACCGAGACTCCTGCTTCTTGACGAACCGCTTTCAGCCTTGGACCCACAGCTTAGAGAGAGACTCCAGAATGAAATTCGAAAAATCCAGAGGCAGCTGGGAATAACAACGATTTATGTCACCCACAGCCAAGACGAAGCATTCGCAATATCAGATCGAGTTGCAATACTGAATAATGGAGAGGTCTGCCAAATTGGAACGCCTCTGGAGTTGTACGACTCCCCGGATAATGAATTCGTAGCATCCTTTCTGGGAAGCGGGAATGTATTCGAAGGAATGGTGGAACAGAAAAAGGAGGGGAAAATCATAGTGATTGTATCGGGCCAGGTGTTTGCAATCTCGGCCCGGGGGGATAAGGGAGAGAGAATCAGATTCACGGTAAAACCCGAGGATGTTCTGCTCCGCTTAGATGAGGAGGGATTCGCAAAGGTTGTTTCAGTGACTCCGCAAATTGGCTCCTTTAAAGTCCTGGTAGACTTTGCAGGGAAGCAAGTTGTGGCACAGGTCACTGATGAGAAAATGGCTAGAGACCTTAGAGAACACTCTGAAGCTAGGGTCAGTTTTGAATTCGCGTCTGAGGCTGCAGTCATTCTAAAGTGACCGATGGAAAACCGGAGAATCTACTGAAATCTGTCGCCACCTTTGGTCTGATGCTACTCAATTACTAGCAAAAGCATCCTCTATGACCGAGTTGACTGCGTCTTGGTTCTGAAGTATCCAGCACAACAAGTATAATATATCACAAATTGGGATAAACAGCTGTTTCAGGGCGGCCCTAGCTTCCAATCGTCAATATCGGAAATACCCACGCTAATTGCAGGGGCCAATTAACTGAGCAACCGGTATGGGACAAAAAGAACGTAGTGATTCATTATGGTCATAGGCTATGAAGTATCAGAGGATGGAACCCTTCAGGAAGTCGAAATGACAAAAGAGAGCCTTGAATCGACAAAAGTCGTTTGCGTGGTTGACGATGAGACTAAGTCGATCTATTTGTGGAAAGGCACTCAGGCTGGAATAAGGAAGAAATTCATCGGTGCAAGGGTTGCTACAAACCTCAGAACTGAATATGGGTTTCATTTCAAAGTAAGACCTCTTGATGAGGGCGAGGAGCCGCCAACATTCTTTACCGCACTTAATGGCTCAACAGCCGCGGCCCGTGTTTTGAAGCCAGGAGAAGCTGCCCCTCCGATATCGCCTCCAAAGCCCAAGGCTGAGGAACCACAACCCAAAGTATACGAAACAGAGGGTCCGAGCCCTGCGACCAAAGCCCCTGAAACTATAACCACGACGGAAACCGTTTCTTCCACCTCTGCACCTCCACCAAAGCAAAGTACAAGTCCTCCACCAAGGCCGCCAACAACACCTAGCACTACTACTTCAGCCCCCCGACCTGCCGCACCTGCCGTTGCAGCGGCGCCCTCTGGAGCAATCCAAGAGATGATAACCGAACTGGAAACCAGTGATCCCCCTGAGGGATACCAACGCGAGCTGCTGATAGTATTCAATGAACTCTATACTGTTGCAGAGCATAAGACGTCAGTCTTCGGTCAGGAGAAGGTGGAGAGAAAGATTGAGAAAGTTAGAGACCCGCCTGAGGGAACATTCATGGCCGAAGGATTCATTCCACGAGTCATCGTCAAGGATGGAAGAGTTCTTGGCATTGAGTTGTTGAAGGGGACTCCAGAGGCGATTCTTAGCCCAATAAAGCAAGAGATGAAGGAGCGTTTAGGCGATCTCATCAGCTTCTTCCAGTCCGAAACGGAGCCTATAGACACGAAAACTGCCAGCAAGAAAAAGAAGAAACTTATCGCGAAGTAGAAACAAGGAGGAATAGGGATGTCATCACACATTGATCCTGCCAAAGAGAAAGAGCTTATCGAGCTACTTATGGGCCTTACTGATATTACTGACCTTGACGCCATTGCAGTCGTAAGCAAGCAAGGTGTCAAGCTATCTTACTTCGCCACAGAGGAATCTGATGTTGATCCGGATTTGATGGCGGCAGTTAGTGCAGCTCTGCTAGCAACAGGAGAAATGGCTGCAGGAAAGCTGGACCTTGGCGAGTTGTTTGAGGTTACTGTTCGTGGAAAGGAAGGCTTTGCAGTTCTATCTCAGGCAGGTGAATTCCTGCTTATGGGGGCTGCCAAGGATCTAACATCTATGGGACTGGCGACAACACAAATGAGAAAGTACGCGAAGGAAGTGGGAGACCTTCTCGGTAGCCAGCAGAATTAGACAGATTCTTCTTGGATGATATCTATTAGCGCTGCATTATGGACGCGGTACATTTCCCATTGGTGCCCATTGGAATCATAAGAACTGACTTTAAATCGAGCTCAGAAATGCCCATTCAACCTGCGTTTTCGGAGGCCTTTGGAAGAGCGATAGTGAAACCAGAGTATAGTAAGGGACTAGTTTCGCTAGAGCTCTTTTCACATATCTATCTCATCTACTGGTTCCATAGATCCAAATCCTTTGAATTAACCGTGAAGCCATACATGGATGATGCGAATCATGGAGTCTTCTCGACCAGGGCTCCGGCCAGACCGAACCCAGTTGGCATCTCTGTCGTCGAACTAGTGAGAATCGAGGAGAATGTGGTCGTTTTTCGCGGAGCAGACATGCTTGATATGACCCCGCTACTAGACATCAAACCGTATGTACCGAGATTTGATAGCAGAGCAACAGCTACTGCAGGCTGGCTAGAGAAGAGGTTGGAGGATAGCAATGCGCAGGGCATTGCGGACAATAGGTTCGAAGTTTGATATACTCATGCTGGAATAGTGCGTACCGAATTGAAGTCATCGGCGCCCTACTGCTGTCTATACCTAAGGACGTCTTCTTTCCAATCATAGCTTCTGTAGGACCGCCACGATTTATAGACGGGCGAAATCTTTCAGGATCAGCCAGGGTAAATTTGCGGTGACATGATTCATTAGCTATTCTAATAGCCCGATGATTCCCTGCGAATTCGATTGAGCAAAGAGACTCTCCCTCCACCCAGAGACCTACCCACTCTAAATAGGCCCCTCGAAACGACTATATCCGTTGGTGTAGTTGTCTAAACCGCCTTTCAGAATACTGCATAATTCCTCGGAGCGCATCAATGTGACATCCTTTTTCGAGTTGTTCTGGAGGGGAGTATAGGAGGATTACAATTTGCATGCCAGTTCGAGGGCCAAGCATCTTTTGTGTTGCTTGGTTGTCTTTCTTATTGCATCCCAAGTGGGCGTGGTCACAAAAGGACAGGTGTACTCGCCTTCAATAGATTTTCTCATAATCACGCATGAGGACTTCCTAGAGGAATGTCTGCGCCTATCTGAGTGGAAAAATAGCACAGAAATGAGGTCGAGTGTTGTGACTTGGCAGGACTTGGTTTCTGAGTTTCCAGGTGCCGATGCTCCAGAGCGGATAAAGAGAGGGATTGCTCACTGGTATAGCGTTCATGGTGTGAAGTATGTGCTCTTGATGGGGGATGCAGATATGTTCCCGGTTCGGTATATTGCCATGGATTGGAACGCACATACCCCCGAGCCCGATAAGTTGAGTGCATCTGATTTTGTCTACAGCGTATCTGATCTCTACTATGCCGACCTCTTCAACTCGAGCGAGGATTTCGATGACTGGGACTACGACAAAAACAGGATGTATGGCGAACTCTGGGGGGCATGGAAGATGGCCGGACTGGGGCCAATAAACTACGACAGGCTAGATATGATTCCTGACGTGGCGGTAGGAAGAGTACCTGCATCAACTGTGCAGGAGGCTAGAAACTACGTTGACAAGGTAATCAGCTATGAAACTCATGCCTCATTACAGACGGACTGGTTCGTACATTCCCTTCTTATCGCCAATGGCGTAAACGATTTGGGCCAGTATGATCTCTCAGACGAGATTGATGCGAAGCTGACTCCCTTTGGCTTTAGCACAAGAGAGTTTTATGATGTGGACCTCTCAAATCCTCCTCGTCCGTATTCCGAAAGACCCGATTGCACGAGAATCAACTATGAGCTGAATATGGGAACGGGCTATGTGAATTTCGCTGGTCATGGGAATCCAAGTTGGCTTCCTGAATATGGTATCACAGCCAACGACTTTTCAGTATGGTTTGGTTTGAATGTCGGGTTGCAGTTCAATGTCTCTGAGAGGGCAAAGGCAGCATTCTGTTCTGGACGAACTGGACAGCCAGCAGTTGGAGATTTCGATGGAGATGGGGACTCTGATATTATCTTCTTCCAAGATAATGGAACTGCAAGATATGCCTTCACAAACACATACGATGGCTACACCTACGTGGCTCCAATGGAGTATCAGACAGATCTAAGCCCCTTCTTCTTGCCCAGCCCAGACTACCCGAAAGTAGGTGATTTCAATGGTGATGGGAGAACGGACCTTGTACAACTGAACAAGACCAGTGGAGAGATATATGTCACACTTGCTACAATTGGTGGTGGCACCTTTGGAACCCCGTCCGTTTGGGGCAGCTCATTCTGCGTTGGCACTTACCCATGGGTAGTAGGTGATTTTGATGGTGACTCCAGAGATGACGTGCTATATAGGCACGGGCCAGCATTCTATGCAGCGATATCAACAGGAACAGGGTTCAATCCGAAGGTCGAAATGCTGAATGCGGTTCTTCCAAGCAGCTACATAGTGCCCGGCGATTATGATGGCGATTCGGTTGAGGATTTGGCTCTCATAGACTATTCATCGGGAAACATTAACTATCTCAAATCTACTGGTCAAGTATTTCTAATCAACTCATCATATTCATACTCAGGCTTGTGTCCAGGAGACCTTGAGTATGGAGCTGAGGTGTTTTCTGCGGACCTATACGATGATGGATTCGATGACCTTGTCCTATTCCTAAGAGACTCACGAATCGGCGGGAGTAGGACAGTAGGTGATGAGAAGGAATGGGAGAGAATGGACGTATGTGCTCTAAACTCTGATGGCGATGGGTGGTATTCATTCGGAGTCTGGCATGATTCATTCTGCTCCAATTACCAAATTCCTGGAGTCGGTGACTTTGATGAAGATGGCCGCGATGATATAGTCCTCTTCAACAGACACATAGGCGGCGATCCATTTGATGGTCTCAATAACAAGGACTGCTATCCTGTGCTGTTCGCTGCCTCTTGCAGCACCGCCCAATTCGCCATTATCCCGCCTTGGAGTGACTACCTAGCGACATCAGGAGTAAACCAGACTGGCTGCAATGATGGGAACCTCTTCCCGCTAGTCATGTTTCATGGTGTAGAAATAAGGCTCGCGCCTACCCCGGACCCATTGCAACCATTCGATTCAGGATGCATGGCAGAGCGATTCTTGGTCCAATACGATGAAAAGGGCGCAGTAGCATACTTCGGGGGAGTCGAGGTACTGCAGGATTATGTGAATGATTTTAACCGCTATTTCATATATGACTATGTAAGTGGAGAGAACATCCTTGGGAATATGTGGAATTACGCTCTGACAACGTATATCACAGATAGGTCAATTGGACAGGGCGAACATTCTTGGTATGCGGACGATTGGGGCGATGTTGCTGAGTACCAACAACCATCCAAAATAGCCCTTTTTGGAGACCCATCTCTTAGGGTCTTTGAAACGCCAGAACCAACGACTACACCAGTGACAACGATTCCTCCAGAATACATCATAGTTATTGGCGGCGGAATTGCCGCGGGAGTAGGCATAGCCATTATTATCAGGAAGATCAGGTTTAGACCACGACCGTGATTCGTCAGAATCATAGGGTTCTCAATTCATCCTGACAGGAGACAAAGTCCTTTTTAGGAACCTCCTCATATGTTTCCAAGCAAATGGAGGGAAACACAATTGTCAGCACAGGATTTTGTGCCGCTCCTGTTGATGCTACAGGCAAATAGACCCGAGTTCTGGATCGCCTTGTTCTTCGTTTCCGGTCTTATATTTGGAATCGGTGCAGCTATTGTTGTGGGATTCCTGTGGTCTAGAGCCAGAAAGCGCGTCATTGCAGAAGCCGAAGCAGCAGGAGTCACTCTGGAAATTGAAACGTCAACCGACATTGATGCTTACGGCATAGAGGCATGCGGATATTGCATTGGATTTATCGTGATTGCTGCAGCAGGGGTGCTAGGCATATCACTCCCAACACTCATCCCTGAGGGGGCTGAGGATCTCATTGTGATTGTCATAATAACAATCTTCGGAGCCGCTCTGTGGGGACTTGTGGTATGGTCAGTTCCCTACTACAGAGGTGAAAAGCGTCGTTTCCAAAACCTGCTTGATGAGGCCCTAGCTGGTTCCGACCGAGCGACTGAATGATCGTCCGACATTTTCCAAAATTACAGAGGCTGTGCCCCGAACCGATTGCACAGGACAAGGAGGGAGTATTCAGGTTTGTACCTGCCATTTTGTCTATGCTAAGACGGCATAGAACAGATGACGACAGCATTTGATGTGCAAGGGATTTTCCTAGTTGCGTCGTTCTAGCTCCTTTTTTGTAATGATGCCCACCTAGATGATAAGTCAAGAAAGGGTGAGAGAGTTGGAAAAGAGTGTCAACATGGAATTAGCCAAGAAATTGCTCAACAATTCGAAGTTCCCTCGCACTAGCAAATATGACGCCAAGTGGATGGTAGAACTTGACATGGGATGTCCCACGCTCTGGCTCATGGAGCGACTCTGCGAGAAGATGAGCTTGAAGCCTGGAATGCGTGTTCTGGACCTTGGGTGCGGAAAGGTCGCGGGCGCAATATTCCTCGCAAAAGAATTCGGTGTCCAAGTTTGGGCAGTTGATATTGCGGTAAGCCAGAGTGAGAATTGGGAACGCATCAAACAAATGGGTGTGGACGGGCAGGTGTTTCCGCTTAGAGCAGATGCCCGCGAACTTCCCTTTCCAAGGGATTTCTTTGATGCAATAATCTGCGTCAACTCGCTCTTTTTCTTTGCCACTGACGACATTTACCTCAAACATCATTTGATTCCACGAGTCAAAGTTGGAGGGCAGATTGGCAGTGTTGTGCCAGGATTCTTCACTGAGTTTGAGGACCGGCCTCCTGAAGGCATTCCAGAACACCTTAAGCAGTATTGGGAGTCTTGCATGCTTTATACATGGCATTCAGCGTTATGGTGGAAAAGACATTGGATGAAAACCAGTCAAGTGGTTGTTGAAGTTGCTGATGATTTTGAAGAAAAGGAGGGATACCAGACCTATCTTGATTGGGAACGGATCATAGGGTATCCGGAGAAGATTGCAGAGGATGATGGAGGACGCAACATAACCTTCGCACGACTTGTAGTTCGAAGAGAGAGGTAAAACACGCGGATATTGAAACATACCATAATCGATGGAGTTCTTTCTTTCGCACATATCTAGTTCGAGTTTAGTGTTGGGCGTTTCATCCCCCCTGCTATTGTGAGGTACGAATGAAATGATGAGAGCAACGCTGTAAAGGCAAAAACAAGGATAGTAGCGCTCAAATCCCAGCCCAGGGCAAGAAGCAATGCAGTTCCAAAAGAACCAGTAGCTATGGCCGTATCAGCGCCTGCTGAATACATTGCCATACCGTTTGCCTCGGAAGATCTAGACACAGCCGACACGTAAGAATTCAATGCAATATTGGCTGCAGCCAATCCAAGACCCACTATGAATGCCGATGAAACATAGCCAAGCAATCCATTCTGAGTCGCTAGCAATATGGCTCCGGCTACGACCAACAAAGCTCCCACAGCTGCAATCAAACCATAGCGCGACCTCCCTGTCCATGCGCCGCCGAATGCAGAACCAAGAATCTGAGCAAAGGCAAAGACGGAAAAGAAGATGCCCGGGTTCTGGATTCCATTTAGAGCAGCAATCTCTGGTGAATAGCTCAGCAACACGCCAAGAGTGACAAACAAGAGAAAGGCCGAAAAGGTAGGCGTCAGAACGGCTCTCTCAGGAAGCCCTGAAACTGGGACTTCGTGAGAAATGGCAGGTGGTATTACTCTCCAAGCGTAGATAGATAGTACTGTACTTAATCCGCTGATCAGAAATGCTGAAGAAAAGCACACGTTGAAGGTTTCAATGGATTTTATTGCCACTATCCAACTGCCAATTGCAGGGAACATCAGAAGACTGGCAGAACCAAATACGTTGAGATATCCGAGTGCTTCACTTGCTCTTGAACTATCAGTATTTTCTACTATCATTGTAAGAATAGTGACAGTTGCCAATGCCCATCCAAACCCTTGGATTGCCCTTATCGCGTAAACAGCCGCTATCCCCGGAGCCAAAGGATACACGCCCAATGCAATTGTTAATACCAAATTTCCTGTGATCAGTGCGATGGCGTCATCGATTTTCTCAAGAATCCAGCCGGAAGCCAATCTTGACAGGACTGCTGATAGTGTAAAGACACCGAATGATGTTCCTAAAGCCTCGGCTTCGCCTGACATGAATAGAATGTAGTCTTGAAGTGCAGTGAGTACCAAATTGTAGGCTGAGTAGAGAACAAAAGCACTTGCAACCGTTAGTTTCGTGGTGCGAGAAAAAGGCTCCTTTTTGATCATTGGCACTTGTCACTCATTTTGGGGACATTGGCACTCTGTTATATTGTTGCTGTATGAAAGGACCATGATGATTTTGCTGATGGTGGCCGCCTACGACTCATTTTGTCAGTTAGCATTTTGTTCTCGGGGGCTGTCGAATAGTATACGCCGTTTGCCTAATTCCTCGAATTGGGCTCGCTATGTTTATCTAACCGCTTGTTTCAGCTAAATGTCACCTCAACAAATGAGGAAGGGAGACAAGAAATGTCAGTGCAGACTGCTAAGTCAACAAGGGCGGCTAAGCTCTTTGTCGCTGCTGCGGTGATGATGTTTGTGCAGGCAGGTGTAATTGTAGTAGCTCAGCAAATCATCCCACCCTCTTTCGAGTGGGTCATAGAAGGTCTGTCAGGCTTATTATGGATTGTACTGGTCTTTGGACTGGTCTTTCTTGGCGGAGCCTTCTTCGCAAGAACCGGCTTGGGAGTGACGGCAACAACGGACCGTTACATTGGAGGTGGGTACTATCAAAGAGGAGTAGAAACAGCCAATGGAATAACTTGCGGTTTTATGGTTGGTCTTGGAGCAATTCTCATAGTAGTGATAAATGGCTTCATCTACATGGAATCCTCTGGAGGCTTGGTTTTTGCCGGACTCATTCCTGCAGCTCTGGCAGGCGTGTTTTCAATAATCGCCGGCCTGGATGTTCTTAAGCGAACGTATAGCACAAGAACAGCGGAGCCTCAGCTTGAACCTCGTACAGTACCATCGGACTCTGTGGATTGCCCATACTGCGGAAAGAGTGGGATTTCTCCTCACGCCAAATCATGCCCCAGCTGTGGACAGCCACTTCAGTGATTGGTCAGATTCCTCTACTCGTGTACTATGTTTTCTCGAAGAGGGGGATAGACTGGGGAGTAAAAGCACAGTCAATACAAATGCGGCAAAATTTGCTAGGACTGATATTGCCGAATGTTCGCAATGAAATAGTGTTTCGACGAACTCACAGTCAAATCCACCCTCTTGATTTATAACTAGGTAGAATGCAACTGAGTAGAAAACTACCTACTGTGAGGATTACATGACCATCAGACCTTTTCTTCCAACAGGCGGACGAATCACGCCAATGCAGCTTCTGATTTTCATCCAGCTTCTAGAGGGATCGAAGTACGGGTATGAGATACTCATGAACCTACGCGATGATTTTGAGGGCACCTGGGTACCAAAGACGGGGACAGTCTATCCAGCCCTTAAGACACTAGTTCGAAAAGGATTCGTTTCTGAAGCAGAAGTTGAAAACACAACTTACTACAGCCTAACGAAGGAGGGGATGGAGTTTGTGCAGGACACCACCGATTTTGTGAGGGACTATGTTCTATTCAACTACCAGTTCATGACGGTTGCTGCAGAACGACTTCCCACCGAGTTCACGATGAGTATACTTGTCAACTTCCTCAAGCTGGGAATTGAAGATATAATTCCCGAGCAAGCCATAATTGAAGCGACTCGGAAAATCCAGGATGCTGAAATCAGAAAGAGCCTACTTATTCAAAGGAAACGTATTCTGCTTGACAAATCCAAATTGATTAGAAACGAGTTGCAGTTGATCGAAGATGAAGGCCTAGAAAAGGATGGAGAGTGAGAACTTGAGCGTACACAAATACGATGTGATTATTGTTGGTGCAGGACCTGGAGGCTCAATTGCTGCAAAAGAGGCGGCGGAGAAGGGTTTAAAGACTATCCTCTTTGAGCGCGGTCGACGACCGGGAGAAAAGAATTCTTCGGGGTGTGGTCTTGGTCCACGAATGTGGCAAGACTTCGATATAATGAAAGAACTCACTCCCGCAGTGTGTCCATCCATGCGGGCGGGGGCTGCAGCTAGGAACTACTTCGTTGACTCTGATGATGAAGTTGTCAGCTATATTATGACTCGTCCAACCAAATCTACTAGTTATGAACCGGCAAAGAGCTTCATTACCATGAATGTATACCGAAGCGAGTTTGATCCTTGGCTAGCAAAATATGCCACGGATGCCGGCGCCGAACTGAGGACATCCACACTTGTCGTCGGATTGACTAGAGAAGATGGCAAAGTAAACGGAGTCATTGACGAGAGGGGGGAGAAGTATCTTGGAATCGTCATAGGCGCAGACGGGGCCATTTCTATGGTTGCTCGCGAGAGCGGCCTTCGGTCAAAATGGGCACAAGACCAAGTGACCATTGTGCCACAATACGATTTCCAGGCAGACCCACAGAAGATTGATGCCATAATGGGCGATGAAGCACTCGCCGTCTGGTGGTCTGCTACTTTTCCTGCCGCCTATCAAGTGTTCTTCAGAGATGGATTTCACATCGGGCTTGGTAACTGGATGTCATGGTGGGACAAGAATCCGCTACACTACTTGAATCGCTGTGTTGGCCTGAATTACTTCCAACGGCTGGTCAAAATTCTTGACGCAAAACCACGGGAGTTTCAAGTTCACTTATTGCCTTGGCAAGGAACCCCGCGCAATACACACACAGACAATGTTATGCTAATCGGTGATGCAGGAGGATTTCCTTGCCCACTTGAAGCTGAAGGCATTTACCCCGCAATGATTACCGGACGAGCTGCAGCAAGGGTGGCGGCCGAGGCACTCTCTGATGGGGACACATCGAAGGAATTCCTGTCGAAATATGATTCGGAGTGGGAGAAGACAAGTGTTGGAGCGGAGTTCGAAGCCGGTCCTCAACTGTACAGCATATGGAAAACCCTTCCGTTCGATCCAAAAGGAACCATGACCTGGCTTGTTCCTTTGATTTCAGAGGTTCTTGGAGGGATTATCGACTGGTCACAGCCCCATTCAAAACGGATTCTGCAGGTAGCAAGAGCAATCAAGGGATACTTGCCCAAACTAATCCCAATTTTGCTGAAGGAAGTTATGCCGCTCCTAACGGTCAGTTTGGGAGAAGCGCGAATGGAGCTTGTGACAAACCCTGAGAAACTACTGGAGGCCATGCCGGAGCTGGAAGCAGTTCTAACGCAGGCGCTTATGGCGATGGGGGAGGAGGAGTAATCGATGCATATCAAGATAGACAATTTGGTGAAGAGAATCCCAAACACCGGCAACTTCATCGAAATTAACAACGAAAAATGCACACTCTGCGGAAGATGTCTTATCATCTGCGTCGCAAACCTTTGGAAGAGGAAAGGAAACGGTGTTTACATTATTGACGACTATACGTCAAAATGCTTGGAATGTGGGGCATGCTATCAAGTGTGCGAGCCAGGGGCCATCAGTTTTCGATATCCATCTGGTGGCACGGGAGTTGTTTTTGAAAAAGGGTAAGACTGTGGTGAATGTTCAGTGAATACATCGAAATACAATGAACTCTCAAAGATTGTCGGGCCCGATAGGGTGTCGGACAATCAAGAACTGCTTCAACAATACAGGAACACACATAGACCCGACGAGGCAGAACTCCCTTCAATGGTTGTTTGGCCATTCTCAGCTGAGGAGATATCTCATATTGTAAATTTGGCCAACAAGATGCACTTCCCGCTAGTCCCCATTAGCTCGGGCCCGCCACGGATGAGCGGAAGCTGTGCGCCTAAGGTTAAGGGGACGGTGATTCTCGACCTGAGCAAGATGAAGCGGATTATCCGTGTTGATTCGAAGAATAAGGTTGTAATGATTGAACCCGGAGTGACCTATGCTCAGCTCCTTCCTGAACTGAGAAAAGCCGGATTACGACCACTGATGCCTCTCTTGCCAAAAGCATCTCAATCGGTATTGGCAAGTTGTTTGGATAGAGAACCAACAGTAATTCCCAGATTCCATTGGGATGCATCTGATCCCCTGCTTTGCACGGAAACGATATTCGGGACCGGGGAGATATTGAGAACAGGATCTGCTGCTGGACCTGGAAGTCTTGAAGAGCAATGGAAATCTGGACAGGCGCAGAAGAATCCTATGGGGCCATCTCAATTTGATCCCTTCAGACTAGTGCAAGGGTCTCAAGGAACCATTGGCATTGTGACTTGGATTACAATGAAGTGCGAAGTTGCTCCTGATGTGCGCAGAGTATTTCTCGTTGGCTCTGATTCACTTGAGTCGCTGCAGAAGTTCAACCATGCAATCATCAGGCGACGCCTTGTAGACGAGCACTTTGCCGTAAATTCGCGATGTCTTGCCGAGATGCTGGGAAAGGATATTGGAAATTCACTGCCAGAATGGATTCTTGTCTTAGGTCTCTCAGGGCATGGACCCCTTGCAGAAGATGAATTTGATTATCGGCTAACTGACACAAGGGATATTGCTGCACAACTTGGAGTCAAGCTCGAAGCGAAGATTGGAGAAATCGATGCTGACGATATTAGCGGTCTCTTGAATGCACCCAGTATAGAACCCTACTGGAAAGTCAAGTCATTTGGAGGGTGTAAAGAGGTCTATTTCATTTCAACACTGGACAGGATTCCTGAACTGCACTCAATATTCATGAATGAAGCGGAGAAGTCTGGAATAGCGAGGAGTAGAATAGGCGTCTATGTACAGCCAGTAGTTCAAGGAGTCAACGTACACTGTTGTTTCGATATTTACTATGACCCACAAGATGAATCAGATGTTCGCAACGCGAAGATACTATATTTCAGCGGTTCCAAGAAGTTAATGGAGTCAGGAGCTTTCTTCTCGAGACCGCCAGATGCTCTGAGAGATGTAGTATATTCTCAGGTATCTCCAGAAATTCTTGGTGCTATGAACCGAGTGAAGAGCATCTTCGACCCTAACAACGTCTTGAGTCCTGGGAATTTGTGTTTTTAGGAGGTGCTAAAATGACTCTCGACGATTTCGAAGAAATGATGGACAATTGCGTACGATGCTCCAAGTGCAAATTCGTTCCGCAGATTCAAATCAAGAGCAAACGCTTCTCTCACATTTGTCCTTCTATCGAGTACTTCAATTTCCATGCCTATTCTGGCGGGGGACGGATGATTATGGCGAATGCGCTCCAGAAAGGAAGAATTGAATTCACTCCGGAGATGCTTGATGTACTCTATAGCTGCCCTAACTGTGGAGGTTGTGAAATCTCCTGCAAATGGGTCTATGACTTGGAACCCAATGAAGTGATTCATGAGCTCCGAGTGAAGGCGGTGGAATCTGGGGCAGGACCCCTGCCGAAGCACAAGAGATACATCGACCTTGTTGATAGAAATCAGAATCCGTATGGGGAATCATCTGAGAAGCGACCAGACTGGTTAGAGGATGATATTGAACTAGATGAAGATTCAAGCACCATATATTTCGTTGGATGTACTGCTGCATATCGCCGAGAGGAGATAGCGAAATCAACCGCCCGAGTTCTGAATGCTGGCAAGGAGAAGTTTCGAATTCTTGGCACAGATGAAGTCTGCTGTGGAAGCCCGGTATACAGAGTTGGTGATAAAGCAAAGGCAATCGAGATAATGAAGAACAACGTTGAGATGTTCAAGGAAAGAGGTGTTGAGAGAATAGTCACTAGTTGCGCGGGGTGCTTCAATATGCTCAAGACCGAATACCCCCGATATGTAGACCATTCATTCGAGGTTATTCATATTTCGCAGCTTCTGGAAACCATGCTTTCAGAGGGACGGTTGAAACTGAACCGCGCGGTGCCCATGAAGGTGACGTACCATGACCCATGTCACTTGGGAAGGATGTCTGAACCATACGAACCCTATGAGGGAGAGAAGGTAGAGATACTATCGCAGGTCTACATGTGGGATCCGCCAAAACCAGAACGACGTGGTGCGGGCGGGGTGTATGATGCTCCCCGTAACGTGCTGAAGCAAATCCCAGGTGTAGAGCTTATCGAGATGGAACGAATTCGTGAGTATAGCTACTGCTGCGGTGCTGGGGGAGGGGTTCGAGCGGCATTCCCAGACTTCGCCCTATGGACCGCAAAGGAACGCATACAAGAGGCTGAAGAAACAGGTGCAAAAGGGCTTGTATCTGTCTGTCCCTTCTGCTCTACCAACTTGCGGAATGCCTTGAACAGCCGTGAATCGGAAATGGAATATTACGACTTGACAGAGCTTGTGCTCAAGAGTCTGGAGGGAGGCGAGTAGATAATGGACAATAGAATCTACACCAGACTCCAAGAGATAGTTGGAGAGCCCAACATCACACGAAATCCGGCGATTCTCGACACCTATGCGTTCCAATGGGGCTACGAGATTGAGAGTGCACAAAGGGGAGAGGCACCTTCCAGATTCGGTCACAGGCCTGCTGCAGTAATCCTTCCAGCCACAGCCCAGGAAGTTCAGGCAATCGTAAAGGTATGCAATGATTTCAAAACAACGTTCAAGGCCTTCAGCACCGGAATGGGTCCATGGGCAGGGGTTTCTAAGCCAGAGGCAATTCAAATTGATCTTAGAAGAATGAATAGGATTCTTGAAGTTGACCCTCAGAACCTCTATGCTGTTGTAGAACCCTATGTCACAAATGCCGAGCTGCAGGCAGAGCTCTTTCGACATGGTCTAATGCACCATGCGCAAGGGGCAGGCCCACAGACGTCACCCCTTGCAAGCCATACCTCATTTGTAGGTCCGGGTTTCACTTCACCCTATACAGGATTCAGCGGTCGGAACTTGCTTGGAGCCGAGTGGGTAGCCCCTAACGGGGAGATACTAAGACTGGGTTCGTATGACTCTACGAATAGATGGTTCACTGGTGATGGTCCAGGTTTTAGTCTTAGAGGCGTTATCCGAGGATGGCTGGGTGCCTATGGAGGTCTTGGAGTATTCACAAAAGCTGCCATCAAACTCTATTCCTTCCCTGCGCCCAAAGACTGGAAGTGGAAGACCGGAGGGACTATCCCGAAGTATGATTGGGAGGTCCCCCCATTTTGGCAATTATTTGTCTTGAACTTTCAGGAATGGGAACAATACGAAGCGGCGTTCTATGAGGTTAGCGATTATGATGCCGTGATGATGGCAACGACTTCTTCCTCCGAGGGTCTTGCGGCGTTGTTTACAGATACGAAGAGGGAGGCTCTCGAAGTCATCTTTGGAGGTCTATTAGAGCGAACCAGGCGCTACTTCATTGTCTTGATTGCAGCTCATACTGAAAGAGAATTCAATTACCGCGTTAAACTCATCCAAACAATAATGAAGAAGTATGAAGGCGAGGATTTGATAGAGGAAGGTCTTATCTCGCCGCGTCCATCACATTATGCAGAAACAATTCGGAATATGCTTGGAGGACATGCTTTTAGATTTTCAAACTGCTTCCAGAGCACTCACGGGGGCATGGACTCAGTGGCAATGGCTGTAAAGATTGCACAAGTCAATGCGCCAATCAAGAACAAGTACATCGAGATGGGTGTTATTGGCGATGACCAAGGAGAGGGAATTTGGACAACTACATATGAAGGAGGGCACATGGCGCATCTAGAAGTGCCGACCGTCTATGATGGGGCATCAAAAGAGTCCTGCTTAGGATATGCTGAATATCAGGATGAATGCAATGAGATGGATCTCCAACAAGCCCTCGGTATGCCATTCTTCATTGTTGGAGACAAGGTGCATGACTACTATGCATCAAGAACAATGGACTATCCAAAGTACCTGAGAAGAATCAAGACCGCCTTCGATCCCAACAGCGTATCAGATTCTTCTCATTACATATCATCGAAAAAGGAGTAAACGAAAATGACTTTCTTTGAGAGCAAGGAACAATTCATGCAAGTGTTCGAAGAATTCTGGTCACGAGCAATAGTCATCCCTCATGTCTATGAGAGATTGTGCGAGTCAGAAGTAGTAGCACGATTTGTAGTAGAGGAGCCGGAATTGCAGATGACAATTGACTTCAAGAGTACTGGACCGGATGGGAAACTGGGAATTCTCAGTTTCGATTCCGATGCAGAACCTGAAATCACAGTATTAAGTAAATCCGATGTAACTAACAAGTTCTGGCAAGGCAAACTCAGAACCTCTGTAGCCATGGCGAAAGGTGATGTCAAGATTACAGGGTCTGTGATGAAGGGTCTGGGACTAATTGGGAAGATTAAGCCGCTCCATCCAGTCTATATTCAAGTATTGAAGGACTTGGGCCTTGAAAGACTACTTGTTTGACCATGAGAAATAGGAGGAATGATATCGATGGTTGATTACATAAATCCAGATGCAAAGGAAGGGTGGACAGGACCTGGCAGAAGAGATGGAACGATACTACCGCTTACACCAGAGGATGATGCACTTCACATAGAAGTAGGAAAGAAGAACCAATTCGAATGGTGGTATTTCGATGCGCACCTAGATGGAGGCTACACCCTTGTTGCCTTCTTCTATGCATCATATCCCAACCCTGGTCTTGACCAAGGCAAAATTGGTGTTG
>RDOF01000043.1 GCA_011365025.1 Candidatus Thorarchaeota archaeon | reverse complement strand
GAATCCTGTAATCTCCACCAAGCCCGAGCTATTATAGATGTGGCTTGTTCCTCCAAGCCCTCCTGGACCACTAATCCCATAATCCATGAGAATCACAATACCACCATCGTTTACGAAGTTGAGGAGAGTTGAGCCCCAAGCCTCACCAACCATGGTCATGTTATCAACATACCCATCTTCCTGTTCTACAATCAGCAGAATATCGAAATTTCCAATTCGCGAGCCCAGTTTAGTATAATCTGTCAAATTCTCATAATAGAACTTGGACCCATAGGTGTCTTCAATTGAAGCAATTGTGTTGGTAAACTCATTGTAGCCAGGATCTGGTTCCAAGTCAGCAAACTCGGTATAGACCAAGATTGATGGCATCGACGGTATGTGGCGACCCAATCCCGTAGGAATTGCAGCAACCGTCATTTCTTCAACTGTACTTAGAGCATTATTGTCAATAGACATGCTGCCCAGTCCAATGGTAAACACCGAACTAACAAAAAGGGCAACAAGGATAAAGCTCATAATTCTCGTTCTTCTCATAAGCATTCTTTCCTATCTCCAAGGTGCATCCAAGCGCGGCCCCAGTACCTCTGACTTTGGCGTGTAGGAAAAGACGTACACATTTATTGGCGCGCATGAATCACATTGCTTTCTGAATCATCTGGACGAATCCATTTTAAATTATGTAGAGAAACAGTCCGCCTTAGAGAGTATTGAGCCATCCTACGAACAACGGCTAACTACTTAAGAGAAACAGGTATGTTACAAATTGTTGTACCACCTCAAGTATGAGGCTACACTGTAACGGAGAAGGTAGTCCAATGAGCGATAAGATATATGTCATCAGTTGCAGGCAAGATTTAGCAAGTATGGGCATGGACCGAATCAGAACTGGTGTTGAAGGATTAGGCGAAGTGATGCTCTCCCTCGATTGGTCCAAGGCCAGACTTATGCCAGTGGTGGCAGATGAGAAGGTGCCATTTCAAGAAGGAGAAACAAGAATCGTTCAGATTCAGCCCGTCGAGATAGCGCCCTTTGCAATGGTTCTTCAGTCATTCTATGGCTCAAATGGTATGGGGCATATATCCTGCATAGGTGCTCTTGAGTTCAAGCCCTACTCCGAGAAAAGGACAGCCAATATGGCGATGTTTAACTCAAGGCTGAAAGCCTCAGTCATGAAAGGAGATCTTCTTGGTCAAGTCCTTGTGGTTCCAGGTAAGAAAGCATAGCCTTTCGACAAACAAGGAAAAAAGAAGGAAAGACCGGGGCAAAGAAACCCCGGTTGAAAGCTATTGTCTTACTACTTTTTACGCTTCACCACAATGATGATGACAATCACCACAACACCTGCAACTGCTGCAATGATAAGCAGTAGCATCGGGTCGATTGGGATGCCTGTCGTTGTGGTCGTAGTCCCAGCGAAGTTGTCCAGCTCGAAAGGCTGATCGGACTCGTCATGACTCGACAGTCTTCCATCTGATGCAACAATTCGAATCATGTAGCCGTAGGCATCATCATGTTGCGTTGTGTTCCACGAATACTGATGAGCAGTCAGCCCGGTTGCCAGCGCAGTCCAATCAGAACCGTTGTTGTCACTGTAGTATACATCGAAGGTAGTTGGATCGCCATCGTAGTCAACAGAGGTCCAGGTGACTATTTGCGTGCCATTGAGAATCTCACCGCCATTTGGAAAGGTGACTTCTACAATGGGGGCTCGATTCTCCGAGAGCCAATAGAATACGTTCAGAACCAGAAGTGGATTGTCTGCATCAAAGAGATTAACAACACCGTCCAAGTCTGCATCAATATTCCCAGAGAGCGACACATAGTCGCCGCAGAAGTAGATACGACCCTTGGCATATTTGAGTGCGCTCGCAATAGGAACGCCGTTAGCAATTCCGCCTCCATCCCACGTGCAGGTGTCGTCACTGTCTGTTACCACAAGTGCCGTTCCTGCTCCAATATCGGAGAGTGAGGAAGCAATATACGATTCATACCTGGCGATTCCATTCATGATAGGGTGATTACCGAAGTTGGATTGGTTGTAGACAATGTAATCAAGACTACCGAGATAATCATCGGAGTCATGCAATGTCCCCGTGGTGTTTAGCCCCAAGCCAAATTGATTTGCCAGATAGTCGGTCTGCTCGCCGAACTCGCCATAGGCCCCTGTGAGGTAAAGCCCGCCTCCGTTAGCGACAAACAACTCAATGGCATCCATCTCACCGGCAGTGTAGTTGGAGGAGCCATCTACAATGAAGAGAATGTCCGCGTAATCTATAAGGGTAGTATAGAACTCAGTCATCCACTTGGCAGTGTAGCCATTCTCTGTTAGAAGCCGAATCAAGTATTGCAGTGAGATTCCCACCGTCCAATTGGGGCCGTGTGACTGGTCAAAGACAACGACTTGTTCCTCCAGACCAGCGGCGCCAAGCCAACGGATGTTGTTGACAAGAAACACATCATTGCCGCTATCATGGTAGGTTGTTTCGCCATCAGCATCAGGATTTGTCGAATCGTCCATGAAGTTCATGTCCATGATCACTGCAACACGTCCATTGCCGCCAGTTGCCATGGCAGCTGCAAGAATGACGCCATCGGCTGCTGAGCCATCTCCAGCCCATGTGCTGGTTCCATCGGAATCAGTTGTCACCAAGGTTACTGCATTGCCAGGAATACTAGCAAAGGCACCTGGACGATCTAATTCCAAGCGGGTTGCCGTCAAGGTGATTGAATGGTTGACAATATTATCGCCGTTGTACATATTGTATGAATCCCCATATAGCGTATCATCCGAATCCGTTAGATAGCTGGTTTTATTTCGAACGAACCCGAACCGCTCGGTCACAGGGTCAAGTTCTTCACCGTATGGACCATAGTCAGTGGCTACAAAGAGACCTTTTCCAGATAGAACAAATGATTCAACAATAGCTGCCTCTTGAGTCGTGAAGTTCTCCGTTCCTGTTGTTAGTACAAGGACTTCGCATGCAGCGAGGTAGTCTTCGTCGAATGTTGTCATACGAGAAACTGCAAATCCTTCTGCAACAAGGTCATCTGCAAAATCACCAAAGTTATTCAATATTCCGTAGTATTGAGCATGTGACTCGTCAAACACTACATGCCTGTGAAGTCTGATTGAATTGGCAAGCATTTGGGCACAATTGGCTTCGGTATTGAAGAAGTCGAATCCAAGCAGAACAATATGCCCAGAGCCCATTATCTTGTGCACTGCAATTGTGCTTAGGCCATCACCGGCCACGTCGGTTCCATCATCTGTCACATAGCCAACACAACCATTGGGAGAAGTCCAAGAGGAGGCAACACCTCGCGCCAAGGCATCGGAAGAATTGTGGAGGTCCATTGGGTCACCCCAACGGTCATAGAATCCAGTGATGGTCATGAGTCCAGAGGCATTGTATATGTAGCTTGTTCCGCCAAGAGCGTCTTGATTGCCGTAATCCATCAGGATTACGATTCCGCCACCATTGACAAAGCTAGTTAGGGTGGGCGCCCAGGCTTCACCTACCATTGTCATATTATCGACATACCCGTATTCTTGCTCAACAATGAGAAGAACATCATGGGAATTGAGGTGGGATGGAAGCTGAGTGTAATCGGTCAGGTTCTCATACCTGAATTTGTATCCATAGGTATTTCGTATTGATTCCATGGTATTACTGAACTCATTCAACGAACCCGGAACGGGATCAGTAAACTCAGTGTAGACCAGTATGGATACAGGCGTCCTTCTCGTTGAAGTATCGACTGCAGGCATGCCGGCCAAAGACGAATTCATATTTTCCAAAGCGATTGCCCTCTGGGGCACAGCTGCTGAATCAAGCCCTACAAGAAAGGCAGAGCTGAAAAGCACCATGAGAAAGAGGGTAGCAATTGCCGTTTTTCCTTTCATATTGCATCTCCAATCCTATCCACAGCGTGCTTTTTGTTGGGTATCCACGACGACACGTGCGGAGTTCTTAGTTCTCTGTCAATTGTGTCCAACCCTTTTTAACATTCGGAGAAGCCAACATGGTGGAAAGCCAAACTGAAAAAGGCACCTATCCCTGCTATTCCTGGAAGGAAGTTGATATAAGCAGGAGCTTGGTTCACTTGGTTCTCTTGATGTACCATATCAGTTTGCCTGCTTCCTCGACTAACTCAAGGATTTCGTGACCAGTCCTTTCTGCGAAGGCAGGAAAGTCCTTCTTAGTGCCAACATCTGTTGCAGTGACCTTGAGGATTTGACCAACTTCGATCTTTTCAATCTCCTTCTTTGTCTTCAGAATTGGCATGGGGCAGCGCAAACCGCTGGCATCAAACTCTAGTGCTACGTCATAGTCGGTCATTATCTATACCTACCGACCGCTTCAATTGGGCATCCATTTAAAGTATTGTGCTTGTACCAAAACCCGAGACCTCTTTGAAGACTATTGTTTCAGTGTGTAACTTAGTCGATTAACAATTGTTCCTAATCCGACACGCTTATCAATGAAATATTTCGATTTCGAGCATATATTTGGGTGAACCAATATGGCAGTTTTCCAGCTATTGTTGTTTGTCCTCTTCGGGCTAGGCTTCGCCACTATGTTCAGTGGCTACCAAGCCGCTATGAGGATGGGATATCTGCTGATGACTCAAGTCATGTTGCTCATGTTTGGAATGATGATAGGCCTTGGTGCATTGGTCGTAGGACTGGTAGCTCCAACCTTCTCACTGGGCTTCATGGACCTGCTTCAGCTTCTTGTGCTACTCAACTTCGTCTTTGTGCTCCTAGCATTCTTGCTGGAGTTCATTCAGGCAGTACCTGTTTTCATGAAGACAATGCAGGGCGGACCGATTCACAACTCACACATTACAAACCTGATCGTCACGCTCTTTCTCAGCCTAGGGATGGTCATCTACTATGCTGACTTGATCGCCATAGTGTAGATTGCGGAGATGATAACAAAATGCCAAGTCTTTACATAATTGGGCAATGGGGACCTGAGGCAGCTGAACGTTGCTATGGTCCATTTGTGACGGGAACAACTGCTCAAGCGCAGGATGTTCAGGCCAACATCTTCTTGATGATGGATGCAGTATACCTGATGAAGAAGGGAGCAGCCGAGAAGGTCAGAGCCCCTGGATTTCCACCACTTCCAGAACTTATCGATGCCTTTCTAGAGGCTGGCGGCAAAATTCAGGTCTGTTCGAACTCTATTGAGTTTCGGAAGATCAAGCAGAAGGACCTGAGAGACCCACGCATCGAGATTGCTGGTGCGGCCACAATGGTCGATGAAGTTCTAAAGCATGACAGAGTCATGTTCTTCTAATCTAAATGCGGGAGAGAAACTGAGCAATCTCGGTATTCTCTCCAACGCGATTTCTTTGAAGGTTTACCTTTTCTACTTTTTAACTTCTTTCTCGAAGAAGACGTAAATTGATTGGTCGGCATCATCAGAGATTATGCCGTGCTTCACTCCTTCCATAAGACCAAGGTGAAACTGAAGTTCTTGGATGGCGTCGTTGTCTGCTCTCTGAAGATGAAGGTATTCCTTGAGAAACTCCAGACTCACTGCAGTATCCTTGTTTGCCATCTCACCAACCATTTCCTCCAGCCGAGAACGAACCTTCATGTCTATCTCTGTATTCGCCTTTTTCAATTCCGATATCTTCTTTGATTCCTTTTTCCAAGCCATTATAGTCACCACTGTTTGATAAAGCCCTATTCATGTATTAATCTTGGGTAAGAGGAGATTCGACAAACAATGATAGGAAAAAGAAGGTGAACTATGGGTATTAGATTGACCCATAGTAAAGCCTACATCGAAATTACCTTGTCATAGTCTTCCATGAGCAAGTCAACCATGGCAGAGTAATCAACAAGTTCAGCATCGGCGATTAGACGGTCGCCAATACCGCGTTCTTCCACATGATGTTTGGAAGCAAAGATTCTCACATCAAGGGACTGCAGATCTTTTGACTCTGGACACCCCTTGTCGAGGAGATAGACACCATCTTGTATCAGAAGCACTCCAATTTCGTGGCCTCCCGCTTTCAAAGCAGAAACGGTCTCATCGAGGCTTGTGCAATCGGCGCTCAAGAAGAGTAAGAATTTCATTCTCAATAGACCTCCTAAAAAGTAATTACGATTTCATTGTCTGCCAGAGCAGCAGCAACAGCAGTCTCGTCGATAATCTCTACGGTATCAAAGAGCTCCTCGGCTTTGATATTGCGTTCTTCAAGCGATTTCTTGCTAGCAAGAATTCTCCCGTCGAAGTCCAAATACGTGGCCTTAAACATTCTAAAGGGGATTTCATCGGCATTCTTCAATAAGGAATATACGCCGTCACTCATGAAAAGAAGAGTCGAGGAGTGATCCATTCCAAACATACCAACCGCGGCTCTCCAGCCCTCAAAGGCGATGATTTTTCCATAGGGCCGGCTTCGCACCAGAATCAGTACTGATCGTTCTGTAAAGTCCATAAGTTATTCCTCCTAGATTCCAAAGGTTATGAAGCGCTCCACCTCGCCCACCTGTTCTGCAAACTCGGTGAGGCCCGACACTTCAGCTCCTTCAATGAAATCCTCCCCAACTTGGCTGAAACCACGTGCGGAAGTGCAGAGGCCGCATGCCTGAAATTCGACTCCGGCATCAGCTAGCTCTTGCAACTTGTCATTCATTGGTCGGTCAGGATCAGGGTCCTGGTTTAGTTTCGCATTATTTACTCCGTCTACAAAAAGGAACACTTTAACGCCATACCCCTTCTCAACTGCAGCCTTTGCCAATTCATAGAAAGTATGGCTGTTCTGAAAGGTGTAGGGCGACGTCATCAGGAGTATTCCAAGATTCTTCTTTTCCACCGAGTACCACCCCGTTGTTAACGCCAGCAGGTTTCATTTTCGTTTTAAAATGTAACTATGTATCATAACCGCCGCTTCTTAGCTTGCCAATGTCCGCTTTCGGTAATGGTCCAGCCTTTAACTGGAGACTTGGACCAAACCGTCTTTCATTGGGCATTACACATTTATTGCACTTGACAGCAGTAACATTGAATAGTTGAGAGAAAATGCCCTCATAGTCTGCTAGGGGTGCAATCATGTACGAAATTGTCGTCGAGTACACTGACAAGAAAGGCGAGGAGAAGACCGAAGAGGTCGAATCGGATGACCTTATTCTGGATTTGAGCAAAAGAAGCATTGTTTCTTTTAACTTGAACCAACTGGGTAGCGTTCCTGATCTTGAGCAAATCGATTTGAGCCGGAACGAGTTTACGGAGATTGACTTGGCACCACTGGCCAGTCTAAAGGAATTGCAGAGCTTGAACCTATTCAAAAATCAGCTTTCTGCGATTGATCTTGGCCCGTTACAGGGGTGTACTTTTCTGGCCGAGCTTAATCTTGGGGCAAATGCGCTTTCGAGAATAGACCTAGCACCGCTTGCTGACTGTAATGAGCTTCGAAGACTGCGGCTGTTCAACAACAATCTTTCAACTCTCGACCTGGGACCTCTTTCGAACTGCCCAAATCTTGAGAGCCTTGAACTTGAAACCAATGCATTGAGGTCTCTTAATCTAGAACCGCTAAGAGTCGCCACTTCCCTTGCGCAACTGAACGTAATGTACAACGAGTTGTCCGACATTGACCTATCACCAATTGGAGGCTCAACTGAACTCAAGTTTCTGTACCTGCACCATAATCAGATTCAGCATGTCGATCTTACCCCCCTATCCGGCTCCAAATCATTTCGAATTCTTAGACTTGGGGGTAACCAGCTGGAAAGCATAGACCTGAAACCCTTGGGCGAATGCCCTGATTTGCGTCGGCTTGAACTTGCCATTAATCAGCTTGAAAACTTGGATTTGGCACCTCTTGCGGCCTGTCCTGAACTCAGAGCTATTGACATTGCTGGCAATCATCTTAGTGTGATCGACCTATCGCCCCTAGAATTATGCACCTCTCTTGAGGAGTTGTATCTGTTCAGCAGCCATCCACATGACAATCAGTTTGAAAGCCTCGACCTGACTCCCCTCCTCAGATGCAAAGACTTGGAGGACCTAGGTATCTCTGAATCAACAGCAGTAACCATAGAGAAGGCTAAGAAGAAGAGGAACATGCCCCTGGCCATTGATGAGCTAATCGAGGATGATAGGGTGACCTGGGTTTGAGGACAGGACCATCAGAATAGCCTAAGCATTCGGCAAATGCAAAGCGATTTATATTCTAGAGAAATAAACAAGGGCTGAGGTTTGATTCATGGTAGTAGAACTTAGTGATGATATGAAAGACCAGATTCTAGAGCTATTTGAGCCAATGGTTGATGATGTTACAATTCATCTTTTTGTTGGAGACCATAAGTGCCTTTACTGCCATGACACACAGAGCCTTGTCGAGCAAGTGGCGGAGTTATCGGATAAAATAGATGTTCAGATTCACAAGGGAGACATTGGCAAGGGAAAGGCGGCTGAATTCGGAATCAAGCATCATCCGGCTGTCGTCCTGCATGGCAAAAAACCCTACAAAGTCCGGTACTACGGTATTCCGGCAGGTCATGAATTTGGGGCTCTTATAGGGTCGATTGTTGATGTTTCAACAGGGGCTCCACCCCTTTCGCCGGATATTATTGAGGAAATTCAGGCTATAGACAAGAACATCCACATCTTGGTATTTACAACCCCTCAGTGTCCCTATTGCCCGGGAATGGTAAGGCTGGCACATCAAGCTGCAGTTCTTAATCCCCTCATTGAAGCTGACATGATTGAAGCCTTGGAGTTTCAGGAGTTAGCTCAGAAGTACGAAGTCTTTGGGGTTCCGAAGGCAATTTTCAATGAAACCGTATCAGCTGAAGGACTTACACCCCCAGAGATGTTCGTCGAGAAGCTCTATGAAGCGATAGACAATTGATCCTTCCAAGCCAAGGGGACATGTCAGTTGGAGAAGAAGACATATGTAATCATGCTACGTCCGGCACCAGCCTATGGAGAAAAAGGAACCGAGGAGGCTATAGACGCGCACTTCTCATACCTCCAAAGCCTGCATGAAGCTGGCGAAGTACATATGGCTGGGCGTTTCTCGGATGTGTTGATAGGTTTCGTTATGGTTAGCGTTGATTCTGGAGATCGTGCCCGCGAGATTATGAATAGTGATCCTGCGGTAAAAGCAGGCGTATTTCACGCAGAGCTTTACCAATGGCGTATTGCGCTGCAATAGTTCCTATTGCTCTTGGCAGGTAAGAATGAAGTCGTGCTCGTTCACATATTTGTACGCCTGATATGCAGCTTGGACTCCTTCACCCACACCAGTTATCGCTTGCTTGAACTCCGAGTCCACAACATCGCCAGCCGCATACACACCTTCAATATTCGTCCGCCCGGAACGGTCAATCATTATCTCGCCCTTCTTGTTGGTTTCGACGCCAAGTTTCTTTGCTAGGCCGGAGTAGGGGATTCCACCAATTGCTACGAAGATACCGTCCAGGTTCAAAGCGGTTGACCCATTGTATGGATTGTCGAGCTTCACTCCGGTGACTCTCGTTTCCCCTAGAATTTCTGTCACATTGGTGTTTGCTATAATCTCAATTTTCGGCTCAGCCTCGATTCTCCGTCCATTGATTGGCTCAGGGCGAATCTTCTCCCGCCGATAGATGATATAGACCTTGGAACAATACTTGGCAAGAAGTAGAGCCTCCTTGGCCGCACTGTCACTCCCGCCAATCACAGCAACGATCTTGTCCTTGAATAGAGGCGCATCGCACAGGGCACAATAAGAAACCCCTCTGTTTCTTAACTCGTTATGGCCGGGTACTTCCAGCTCGCGTTCCTTCATGCCGGTTGCAAAGAGAATGGATTTCGCAAGGAATGTCTTGCTACTAGTTACAACATAGAAGAGGTCCTGCTTGTTCCGAAAGATATCTTCAACCATTCCAGTCTCGATGTACACCGGATAATCCAATGCATGTGCTTTGATGGTTTCAGCCAGTTCCTTTCCTGTAAGCTGAATGAAGCCGGGATAGTTGGCAACGTCATCTGTGAGTGTAATTGTTCCCCCGTCAACATCGCCAATCACAGCGACTGACATATCAAGACGGGCAGCATACATTGCCGCGCTGTATCCTGTCACGCCGGCTCCAATAACTACCAAATCGTACAAACCTCTATACCCCCAGTTTTCTTTTTATTCGTCGTTCCGCCCTTCGGTCAAAGCCAACGTATATTTCACCATCTATAACTGCAACAGGAATTCCCATTTGACCTGTTAGTTTCTTTATCTCGTCCCTCGCATTGGGGTTATCTATAATGCACTTCTCTTCCACCTCCACTCCGAGTTCTGAAAGGAATTTTTTCAGGTTCTCAGAATGAGGACACTCTGGGGCCGTGTAAACAAATACTTTGGGCAATCTTCATGAAACCTCCAGACTTTCTTGCAGATGAGCCTCTTTGCTGCTTGTCGGCATGCAACGGACACTCATATAGGTTATGAAGCAACCCTTGTATGCATATCTATGTTCCTTGGTCAAGAGTCTTAAGTGAGTTTTTCAGAGAAGTACCATTGAAGATGAGGAGTGTTCAATAGTGGACAAGAATGAAACTCTTGAGTTCATTGATAATCAAATCGACCTCGAAATGAGGATTGTCAAGATTGTTGAGGAGAATGTAGCACAACTGGGAAATGCTTTCATAAAGGACCTGCTCCTTGCAATCTCTCAGGATTCCAAGAAGCACGCTGCTTTGCTCAAGTCGCTCAGGAGAGCAGTGGAAGGTCCAACCCCATTCATTAGTGAGAAAGAGAGAGATAAGATTGGGAAAGGAATAAAGAAGCATATCGAGATGGAAGCCAAGGCTATAGAGACCTACCAGGAACTAGCTGACAAGAGTGACAGTGACCAAGTCAAGACCATTGCAATGATGATTCGTGAGGACGAGTTGAAGCACCATGCGCTTCTGAAAGAGCTTCACAAGACAGTGGTGGAACCTGAAACCCTGACGGAAGAGGATGTTTGGGAGCTTCTTTGGAAAGACACCCCTTGGCATGGAAGCCCGGGTGGGTAGCATTTCGCAGGTCTAAGTCAAGGCATTTGTCAACCAGCTCACGTATCCCAAAGTCAAGCTGTTTGATACCAACGCCAGTCTTGGCAGAAATCGGGGCGGTTTTAAGTCACTTACAAAACCTTATCTTGATTCACAATTGTTAACATGTTTACGGTGGAATGTAGTGAGATTTCCTGAAGTAATTGGATCCAATCTTCTAAAGCAGGACGTGACTTTGCCAAACGACCTCAAATCGAAATATAAAATCCTCATTTTAGCCTTTCAGCAATGGCACCAAAGATTGGTGAACAGCTGGATTCCACTTCTTGAATCAATCGCTGAGGAGAACAGCTCTTTTGATTACTTTGAGATTCCTACAATCAGGCGAATGAACTGGCTATACCAAAGGATGATTGATGGAGGAATGCGTTCTGGTATACCGTCACCTGAAACGAGAAGAAGAACCATTACGCTATACATAGACAAGACTCCGTTCAAAGATGCACTCAAAATTCCAAGCGAGGAGTCCATACATGTTTTCTTGCTTGATTCCGAGGGAGAAGTAATCTGGAGAGAGGAAGGGGAAATTGGGGAAGCAAAGGCAAACTCACTCATTTCCAAGCTTGAAGAAGTGGGACTGAAATCAAGCCTGTCATCCTAGTCAGGCTTTTTCAGGTCTGCTTCATCGCCGTATTCATTGTCCACCTCTTCGAAGCGTCGCCTCATGCAATCCTTAATGAACTCCGGGAAAGAACCATATCCTAAATCATAGTCCCGATTTATCCTCTCGAACTTCATTTTGTAGTCCTTGGGAAGCTTAACACTAAGTTGGCGACTCATATTTTATAGTAATGTTCTGGTCACTTATAGATTCCACTGAATTCTGAGCGACTCACTATATCTCTCCCAGATAAATCGAATTATAAGGTGAGAGAAATGCGTCACACCCGGTGAAGAGCTTGAACGCTATCGAAGCGCCTGAAGTCAAATCGCTTCGCCCCTTTGCAATAATGTGGGGTGGACAAGCGGCCTCTCTCTTTGGCACACGTATTGTTAGATTCGCGCTGGTCTGGTGGATTACTGATATTACCGGTTCAGCCACGGTTCTCGCTCTTGCCTCGATAGCTGCACTACTTCCTCAGGTATTGGTCGCCCCCTTTGCAGGTTCGTATGTAGACCGCTGGAGCAGAAGAAAAACAATGATTGTTGCTGATTCATTAACAGCGGCAACCATTTTAGCTCTGTCGTTTTTGTTTGCTTTGAATGTCGTTGAAATCTGGCATCTAGTCCTGATTATGCTATTAGGATCCGCCTTCGGTGCCTTTCATTTTCCGGCAATGCAAGCATCAACTACACTGATGGTTCCAAGAAAGCACTTGGCCAGAGTTGGCGGGATGAATCAGGGTCTGAATGGCGCGTCCAATGTTGTCGCACCACCAATAGGTGCAGTTCTTTATGCGCTCTTACCTATGCAGAGTATCCTTCTTGTCGACGTTACCACAGCGGCCTTTGCCGTGTTTTGCCTGGCAATCATCAAAATTCCACAGCCGGCTCGAGAGATTTCTCTTGAAGATAGTTCAGTGCTAAGTGACATGAAAGAAGGTCTCATTTTCCTCAAAGGGTGGAGTGGCGGAATCGTACTCGTATTCCTAGCTATGATGGTGAATCTACTTTCGGCGCCAGCTTTCAGTCTTTCACCTATCTTGGTCAGCAAGTATTTCCTTGGCAATGAGATAGATTTGGCCATTCTGCAGTCCTTCGGAGCAGCGGGAACGGTCATTGGCGCGGTCTTGCTAACCATTTGGGGTGGCGGAAAACGGAAGATTGTAACTGCATTGGCAGCGCTGACGCTTGAAGGAATTGGAACCGTTTTGATTGGTCTTGTGCCTGCGGATTCGTTCATGATGGCTGTCGCGTTTTATGCAGTAGTCAGTTTTCTGAATCCAATCATCAATGGTGTGTTAGTTGCCATATTTCAGGCAACAATCCCCCCTGATAAGCAAGGGAGAGTATTCGCAATTATTGTTAGTGGGGCTTCAGCCATGATGCCAATTGGCCTGGCGATTGCTGGACCTGTTGCAGATATAACTGGGGTTCCGTTTTGGTTTATTGTATCCGGCGTTGGAACAACGATACTGAGTCTAGCGGCCTTCTTCGTACCATCTCTTATGCGGATTGAAGACCACGCAATATTGAGAGAAAAGGGTCAATCACCATCAGATCAAGACGACCTAGCCACGCCTGAGCTCAGAACATATGCCTCTGAAAACTCAGGAACCGACGAAAGCTTAGCAGAACAGCAAACCAAAGATAGTGCTGAAGACTGCTCCGCTCCGGAGGAATTCTGAGTAAGAAAATGGATTGCTGACAATACTCTCTTCGAACCAATATCGAATAGTATTTCTATTTACAATTAATCATGTAGGAGGGAATACATTGACTGACCTACTGTTAATCTTCATAATAGAGATGTCTGTGATGGCTGTCGTCATTTGGATTGCATGGTCCTCGGTTATTGGTGCTCCATGGGTTCCAACTCCAAAAAGCAAAGTGCGCAGAATGCTAGAGTTTGCCGGGGTTGGCAAAGAGGATCTGTTGTACGACATGGGTTCCGGTGACGGACGCATTGTGATAATGGCAGCTGAAGAGTTCGGGGCAAAATCAGTCGGTATTGAAGCAGACCCTTTTCGGGCAGCATGGTCGCGGTTCTCGATATGGAAACGGAAACTTCAAGGAAAGGCCAAAATCATTCGGCAGAATTTCTTCAAGACTACTCTGGAGGACGCCACCGTGGTTACTTTGTACCAAGGATACGAAATAAACAAGAAGATTAGAGAAAAACTATCCAGTGAACTCAAGCCTGGCACACGCGTGGTTTCATATCGCTTTGTGCTCGATGGCTGGGTACCAAGAAAGGTTGACAAAGAGGCATCTCTCTACCTGTATGTGGTGTGACTGTAGTGCATGTAAGCCTCTGGAACATAGTCCTCACCGCCCGTGTGGTTGAGCAGAGGTCATTGGCCTGCTCTTGATCTCCATAAGCGAGGTCCCTAATTGTAAAGGGCACCGTTTTGCAGTTATTTCAATTGTTTATAAAGAGAATACTACTCTCGGAAAGCCATGGGTAGCGAAATGCCATTTGAACCAAGGTTCTATCAAATCAATGCAAGAGACCAGGTAATACACAACTTGGAGAATGAGCACAAGAACGCGTTCCTAGTGTTACTTCCCACGGGAATGGGAAAGACACTGATTGCGGCGCTCATTGTTGAGATGCTCATTGAAAGAGATTTTGTCGCCCCAGACGGAAAGGTACTCTTCTTGGTCCAAGACCGCAAATTGAAACACCAGCTTCACGACATGATGAATCAATACGGTCTCTCAAAGCATGGGCACTTGTATCTGCTCGATGAGCAAAAAGGAGTTCCTGCCTATATGACCCGAAAGCATATCGCGCTTTCCAAGTTTATCTTCGCAACTCCAATTCTTCTGATGAATTCTGTTGTCGGTAAGAATCCGCGAATCGACAGAGATGCCCTTAATGCGGTGAGTGTGGTCATAATCGATGAAATCTTTGATGTATTCGCCCAGAGTTATGGGGCAAAGAGACCCAGAGAAGAAACAATCAGCTATGTAGAACGAAGATTCGGGGGAGGGCGAGATTTCAACCAGATTGTGAGAAACCTAAAGGAGGAGTTGGAGAACAGAGAAGAGGCAGCAGGAAGGGAGTATAATGAGAAAGGCATTGCCGACCTGCTAATTCGTGAGTTTGAATCGAAGAATTTCCGAATGAACAAGAAGTTCGAGCCAATCCTGAATCTACTTGGCATCCTGTCATCCGACTCAAAGAAGATTGTGGTAGGATTAACGGCATCCGTTTCCCAAGAAACAAAGATAGACCTCCTGAAGACGACGCTTGGGGAGAGCAGAGTCGCTGAAATACACCCGGCAGGCGATGATTTCGAGTTCTTTAGACCAGAATATCAGCTGAAGCAGATTCGTGTCTTTGATGACTGGGTTTCGGAAATGGATTCGGTCATAGGTAAGGTGCGACATGGTTCATTTTCTCAGCTGTCCAAGGCATACAAACTGCTTACTGGAAAAGACCGAATTCCAAATGACAGGATTCTTTTGTTCGTTTCTGATTTGCTGAGCAAGAAGAAGCTTCAGAACAACCTGCTTGGGAAACTGGGAAACAACACGGAGAGAATGAATTCCTATCTATCGCATGCCAGCGCATATTTGCTGATGACTGTGGCACGGCAGCGCCTTCTGGAGAGCACGCTAAAATCGTTCTCGAAGTTCATTGAAGATATCGAGAACAAGGTCCTATTGACGAATGGCGATTTCCTCTTGATAAGGAATCAGGTGCGAGAGAGAATGAAGGAGTATCTTGCTGCCGAAGGATATACGAGCGAAAAGGAGAAGCGACTTCTATTCTGGTTGGGTATGATGGAGAAGGAAGACAAGAAATCGCTCGTCATGTGCCGTTTTGTGGAAACAACAAAGCATTTGGCGGCACTAGCTGAGGCAAATGGCATCTCTGCCACCTTCGTTCATGGAGCCATGGATGGAGCCACCCAATTCAAGCAGATAAGGGATTTCAAGGAAGGACGGGTGAAGGTCCTATTCGCCTCTGAGAGGCTCATAGAAAAGGGAACTGACTTGCCAGAGGCCGATGTTGGTTTCTACTATGGAACTACTGCTTCTCTTGAGAGATACGAGCAAAGCCTAGGTCGAATACGAAGTAATGTGAGTAATGTCAAGACGCTTTACACTATTGCCTACAACCAGACTTCCGAAAATGAAAAATCCTTGAAGCGGGATACGATGTTTCTGGAGTTGCTGGGGAAACGGCTTGGAACCATATTTGACAGCAGCACTGAATGAATTTCCTTAGTGACCTTTAGCGTCTGCCTATTCCAGAATAAAACGACATAGCCGAATCCTTATGTTGAACAGCGAAAAGGGGGGACCTACCCATAAGGACGAACAGGAGAATCAAAGAGAATGACTGCTGAGGACGTAAAGAGGACCGACCATGGCCCAGCACTAATGTTGGCCAATGAGGCGGTGGTCAGAGGTGCCTTGGAGGCCAATGTGAAGATTGTGGCCTTCTACCCCGGGTCACCAACCTCAGAGATTTTGGATACATTTGGCGAAGTCTTGGATCACTTCGGCGATTATAAGATGCACATTGCATCGAACGAGAAAGTGGCACTGGAAACGGTCGCAGGAGCTTCTATGGCTGGACTCCGCTCATTTACATCTATGAAGAGCGTTGGAATGAATGTAGCCAGTGACTCGATGTATAGTATTGGATATACTGGATTAAATGCAGGTTGTGTTTGCCTTATTGCAGATGACCCTTATGCCCATTCATCCCAGTCGGAGCAGGATGGCCGGTACTTCGGCATGACGGCTTATGTTCCCATGATTGAGCCGGCAACGGCACAGGAAGCTCTTGACATGACGAAATGGGCCTTCGAGGTCTCTGAGAAACACAAGACGCTTGTTATTATGAGAACGACCACTCGAGTCAACCACCAACGAGGAATGGTCAATCTCGGTGAATTAAAGCGCACTCCCTTCAAGAAGAATAAATGGACAGATGTTAAGGGACAGTATTTTACAGTTGGGTCCGTCGCTAGAGCTCTCAAGGCAAAGCTACTTGAGAAGGCGAAGGCTGTTAGGGAGGACTTCGAGAAGACGGAGTTCAACAGAATCGAGGAGGGCGAAGGAGATGTTGGAATATTCACGGCCGGCGTATGCTATCTACATTCAAAGGAGGCAATGAGAAATCTTGGTGTCCATCTACCAATATTCAAGCTAGGCACACTCTTTCCGCTCCCCGAGAAGAAGATCATGAAGTTTCTGAGGAAATTGAAAAAACTCGTCATTGTCGAAGAGCTCACTCCATATCTCGAAACCCAAATCATGGCACTTGCAAAGGAGACGAACCCTTATCTCGAGATAATTGGCAAGAAATCCGGCCACTTCTCAGAGATGCTGGAGTATAACGTTCCTATCGTGGAAGAAGTAATTGCCAAGGTTTTGGGCATGAGCACTAGCATAGACTACAATGCCATTCTTGAGAAGGCTGGTGAATTGAAGATAGGACTTCCGGCGAGGGCACCAATCTTCTGCCCAGGATGCCCGCATCGAGGAACCCTTTGGGCCTTCAGACAGGCGCTCTCCCGTCTTCGAATTAGGGATAAGATAGTATTCAACAATGACATTGGCTGTTACTCAATGGCCTTTCTCCCTCCCAACGAGTTCAGTGACTCAATGCTGGCGATGGGAGCATCACTTGGTGTATCAGCTGGCATGGAGATGGCTCTCGAGGATAAGGTAATAGCGATGGTTGGCGACTCGACGCTGTATCATGCGGCACTCCCGGGAATTGTCAATTTGATTCACCACAACTCCAACGTGACGCTCTTCGTTCTTGACAACTCGGTCACGGCAATGACCGGCCAGCAGTTCAATCCCAACAGCCCATATAATGCAGGGGGACATCCGGCGAAGAAGATCAACATGGAGAAGATGTTCGAGGCATTTGGAGCAGATAGCGTCACAGTCATTGATCCTTACGAAACCAAGGATTGCATAGGATCCATCGTGGATGCCATTGAGAGAGACGGCTTCAATGTCATCATCTCACGCAGAGAGTGCGCATTATACGGAGACCGCCTCAAGAAGCAAGCAGGTCAGAAGATAACTCCCAGCGAGAACGACAGGGAGACCTGTCGAGCTATCTATGCATGCATTAAGGAGTTCTATTGCCCAGCAATTGTCATTGACGAGTCAGACCATAAGATGACCATTCAGGCGGATCTGTGTGATGGGTGTCTGGAATGTCGACAGGTGTGTCCAGTAGATGCACCCAAGCACATGGAGGTGAATAAGTGATGGAAGCAGGTAAGACCTACAACATCATGTTCTGCGGAGTCGGTGGTCAGGGGCTAATGCTTCTCTCAGCAATCCTTGGAAAGGCGGCCGTTGATTCCGGCCTAAAGGTGATGACAGGAGAGCAGCACGGTCTCTCGCAACGCCAAGGTTCTATCTATGTTCACTTCAGAATTGGAGACCCCATTTCACCCCTGATTCCATACGGCAAGGCGGACATGATGATGTCAATGGAGGCAACTGAAGCCTTGAGGTACATCGAGTATCTTAAGCCTGATGGCGTCGTCATTATGAGCAATCGTGTAATGCCCTCTGTCATTGAAACGGGAGCGGTTGCCCTGGACAAGACAAAGAAGACAAAGTACCTGACCGTTGAACAGGTGGAGAAGAAAATTCGAGAAGTCACTAAAAACCTGATTCTTCTGGACTCGCTTGACCTAGCTATTCAAGCTGGAAATGCGCGAACCGAGAATTCGGTACTAATTGGAGCAACTGCGTCCTGCCCTGATTTCCCCATACAAGCAGAGGAGGTTCGAAAAGCAGTTCTGGCTCTGGTGCCGCCTAAGACTGTTGATGCTAACTCAAAAGCCTTCGATCTTGGCAGGGATGCAGGCGGGGCCTGCTTGAGTACATAGAATATGAAAAGAAGCAACGACAGGAGTCTGAGAGACCCTGTCAAGTTGCATCCCTAGCGCTTCAGGAAATAGACTACTAAAACTATGACGACTACGCCAACTCCGGCGCCGACAAGCAGTAGCTCCATTGGTATTGGTGGGGGTTCAGTAGTGGTTGTCGTTGTGGTGGTTGTAGTAGTTGTGGTAGTAGTCGTTGTTGTGGTTGTGGATGTCGTTGTAGTAGTCGTTGTTGCCTCGTACTCATAAACCTCTACATTATCCAGGCCGCACTGGTAGTCGCCAAAGAAGCCGAAGTGGGTATAGGTATCTGTCCAGGGAATACCTACTGCATCCATAATCAAGGTGTCATTGAGATAGACATAGAAGTCATACGATGCGTTATGTACCACGCTCATATGGCATAGACTTGTTATAGGAACTGATCCTTCCCATTCATCTATGTTGTTATAAGCGCCCAAGCCATCACCGCTGTACTTGTTAAGCTCGATTCCGCCATAGACAAAATCTAGGGACACGCAATTCACAGCAGCAACTTCGCTAGTGCCTCCCGCCGCCATGAACATGACGCCGCTCAATTGATTGTCCGCCAGAATCACATCAAAGTTCCAGGTCCCCAGTTCGACCGCTGAGGCATGGGTGATGTAATTGAAGATTGCTGAGGACTGTGGGTCCTGCGTTGTGACCAGAACACCATCCGTCACAGCAAAGCTTCCTGTCTGTACAGTCCAGTCATCGTAGTTGCCATCATCGAAGTTGTCGGACCACACCAGAGTGTCTGCAGCTACAAGCTGAGGCAAGAGCAGCAACAAGACACCAAAGAGAACGTAGCAAATCGGTTTGAGCCCATTAGTTTTATTCCTACTCATTTATTCCTACTCTCCCGAACGCGAATCAGCTTTTATGCAGTGGCAAAATAAAAAACGGCGTGAAGGGTGAGCTTTGCAAAACGAAATGACCTACTAAACGCTCCAGTCCAATAGCTTAGGAAAGATTACTAGTACCAGTTGTTCCCCTCACTATTGTAATAGTCTATGCCTCTGTTGATGCTTTCTTCTCCAAGTAGCTTCCCAAGAGCAATATGGCAGGGACCAACAAAGAGTCGCTCTGGGTGAAGTACTAAACATGCCACATGACGTGCAAAGGGAGCCTCTTTAACAATAGCTGTGGCTCTCTCGATTTCCTTCATAGAAAAGGCAGTGCAAGAAAGAAGCATCCTACTCCGATTTGGAAGATACCACGCATTCCAAATCTCATTCTCAAGGTTCTGTTGAAGCCAATTTAGCTCCTCACGTGGCGTTTCTTTTCGGCTATTATAATCTACATGCATGACAAAACTAGTCAATCCAGCTGAACTCCATCCAGCAACAACTGTGAAGTCTAATCTCCGGTTATAGCGAAGGCCCCCTATTATCTGTTGAACCCTACGTGGTGTATACTCGGTCTTTTCGGCAATTGCTGTTGCAGGCATCCTAGCATCATGCCAAAGGTGTTTTAATATCTGCAATTCATTCTTGGCAAAAGGTACTACATGCTCATGTGTTGAGTATTGAGGGCTTTGTGGTTTTGATTTGGAATTTACCGAGTACATTACTTGCGCATCCACATCCATAACGCAATGAAATCTTTCTATGAATTCCTCCAAGTCCCTCAAGCCTTCTTGGCCCATAACTTGAGCTCCAACAAGCAATGTTCCGGAATTGGCTCTAGAGATGCATACTATTGCGGGATGAGACCCTAATTCATCCATAAATGTCGGATCCGTTTCTGTTTCAATTGTGGAAATGGAAGCATAGGCATAATTTGCGTTTAACATGTAAAGAGGAAGAATCACATACCCTCTACTAACCAATCCGGATTTTCTGAGCTTCATGACTCGATTGCGTGCGGCGGTGGCTGAGAGTCCTATCTTCGTACCCAGACTTCGATACGTGACACGACAATTTGAAGTCAGCTCGGCCAGGATTTGCTTGTCGATGAAGTCCATCCCGAACCACCACCAAACTCCCTAATGGCCAATCATCTCACCAATATTGAAAGGAAAGCCTGCATCCCAATAACAGCAGTTGACATTCGTGGCCAAATCAAACGCCATATCCGAAGTTTTACCAAATGCGGCGTATCTAATAAATCCCTCTGGGAATCATGATACCGAAACTAGCAGGAACTAAGTAAACAGCCCACAAAAGATGCATCGAAACACAAATCTAGGCCTATGGAAACTGCAGATGTTGGTTAGAGGTTTGGAGCCCATCGGGACTATAACAAAGGACTATCCATTCTTGGAAGAAAAGAGCCTCACAATTCTCCGGACGGTTCTCAAGAAAGCTTCGGATTACGCGGACTTCACGAAACAACTGACAGAGGCAATAAGTGAGCCAGGTAGTCCGCAGGACCTAGTTTTCGTCGCCTATTTCCATGCTCTAAACCTTGATTTGCCAAATAAAATTGCACAAATTGAAGAAGTTCATCGCGAGAATCTGGCAATCCGGTCCTACTCAATTTCAACCGAAGGAGAAGGACTGGATACGCTAATTGAAGCTGTAGAAGAGATAATCAGAACAAAACCAAGTGACTTGGTTGCATTTTCTCTTTACATGAGAATTCTCAGATCATCGGCACTGGGTAGCAAAGAGGAAGCCAATGCTCAGAAGAAGATAGAGAAGCTAATCAAGAAGAACAAGAAGCTGCAACCTCATAGTGTGTATTATTATGGTCACATGGGCAGACGTAGTCGATTCGAAGGAAATCCAGAAGAGGCGCTGAAGCTATTTCGACGAGCACTGCAGCTTTCGATAGAACATGATGAAAAGTGGTACCAATCGCGAATGCTTCACCTGATTGCTGAAATACTGGGCACTTTCTCCAGTAGCCGTGAGTCCTACGAAGAAGCGAAAGAGTATCTGCTTGAGGCTCAAGGAATCGTGAGGTCGCTTGGTGACCGAGATGGCGAGGCGATGATTCTCACCAATGTAGCTGTCATTTCAGCTGGACGAAGAGAGATGGAAGAAGCTATCAAAGCACAAATTGAGGCTCTTCGAATCAAGGAATCAATAGGCCATAACACCTCGGTTGGGGCATACAACCTCTCTCGACACTTTGCAGACCTTTGTCAGGGCAGGGAGGCCCTGGAATGGGCAAAACTGGCACTTGAGAGGTGGGGGCACCTTCGCAGTAGCGCACCCTACGCACATCTTGCAATGGCCAATGCATTGATTCAGCTAGGCCGTCTGGAGGAAGCAAAAGAGCACCTCGACCGCAGCCGAGAATTGGTCTTTGGTGCCGGATTGGAGATGGCTCTTGGAGATTGGTATGGTACCAACGGTTTGCTTGAGAGGAGAATGGGAGATCCGGAGTCAGCTATGTACTCATTCGAGCAGGCGTATGAGGTTCACGAAAGAACAAGGCGTCAAAGTCGTCTGCGGCGCGGACTTTTGAATCTCACGGAAACTGAACTCATGCTATTTAGTCCAACAAAAGAAAACCGGGATGATGAAACATCCGGTCCATGGATGTCAAGATTCAGGGACGTGGTGGATGAACTCCAAATTCCAGGATTAACAGCGGAGTACTTGCTGCTGGAAGCCGAGCTTCGTACTATGCAGAGTCGTACAAAGGAAGCTGAAGAAATTATGGCGATGGTTTTGGAAATCACAGACAATACAGCCCTGCGGCCAATTCATGAAATCGCCTTAAAGGTAAGACAGGCATGGATTCTTGATGGTGTTCTGCCAGCGAGTGCCACCAGCAAAACCAGAAGGTCTGAGTAGGATAACCATAGCCACAAAGATTCCCCAAAAAAAAAGATGATGAGAGCCGGAATTTTCATTCAATCCATGCTCTCATCATTTCTGTTTTCAACCACGTCCTGCGAATACCATTGTTTTGCATCCCGACACATCTTGAGAGGAGGAGGATTCTCCAATAATCATCACAGGGAGGAAATTGCCAAGGCAACTTCATTTCTCACATTCATACCTGACGGCTACTCAGTCTACGACCTCATCTTCCAGATGATCAGTACAATTACAAGTACTGCAACTGCGCCGCCGCCTATCAGGACATACTCCATTGGAATCGGAGGTGGTTCAGTTGTGGTTGTCGTTGTGGTAGTAGTGGTTGTAGTAGTGGTTGTAGTTGTATTCGTTGTAGGAGTTGTAGTTGTAGTTGGCGCCACGTACTCATAGACCTCAACATTATCCAAGCCGCACTGGTAGTCACCGTAGAATCCGAAGTGTG
>RDOF01000042.1 GCA_011365025.1 Candidatus Thorarchaeota archaeon | reverse complement strand
GTTCCTAGTGTCCACAAGTCAGCTGAAGGATATTTCTCCCAAATGAGTTCAAAGGCCTTTTTCCCTATGCCCCTCCTCATGTAGTCCGGGTCTATCCAAATCCGTTCACACACCTGATATCCGGGACCTCTGTCGCCTACGATGAATCCTCCCACGATGTCGTTTCCTATGAGAATCTTGTAGTACTGCAAGTATCGATTCCTGATTTTATCTGCATTCCATTCGAGCGAATCATAGCCCGGAGGCCCACCGGGACCAGGCGATCCCACTTCCGAGTCAGAATCAAACGCGCTTTTGCAGGTGCTGGTTAGAATTGCTGCATCCTCCGCCTTCGCACGTTGAATCGTGACTGATCCTATACCTCTCATCATGACCACGCTTCTTTGGCGAAATGGCGGCTGGATTATCAAAGCTTCTCTCAGAATTTCCGAGTGTACCGCCAGATCCAAAAGAAATGGAATGACAGAGTCACATTCCCAACCGCTAGTAAATTCCACTCATTGCTTTCATAAGACAAACTTTAAGGCAAAGTGCATATGGCGAAATGGAGGGAGAACGCTATTTGCAGGAGCTCACAAAGAAAGTAAAGGACTCTGGAGTTCTTGAGATTCGGCAGAGAATGGGGCAGATTTCAGGTGGATGTATCCTTGACGTTGGAACTTGGCAAGGCGATTTCATTGGGACTCTAATGAAATCACTGAAGGACTACAAGGAGTTCGTGGGAATCGACATCTCTGCGAAGGATCTTGAGGTGGCCAGAGAAAGCTATCAGGGCAAACCTGTCCGGTTCGAGGTAATGAATGCGGAAGATATGACATTTGATGATGGTTCCTTTGACACGGTATGCATCTCCTACTCCCTACACCATCTTGAAAGCGTAGGGGCGGTTCTAGAAGAAATTCTGCGTGTTCTAAGGCCGGGTGGGCATTTGATTGTGCAAGAGGAGTATTCTGATGGTGACCAAAGTGATGCCCAGCGCACTGAAATCCTCATCCATCATTTGGACTCCAGAGTGGACCGCATGAATGGAATACCCCATGTTGAAACCTTCTCACGTCAAAAACTGATAGATATTGTTAATGACCTAGGCATGAGTAAAGTTGAAACCTATGAGTCTACCAACTCCTTGAAATGCCTCTTCTGCAAAAGCATGAAGGAATGCGAGGATCCGAAAAGCGAACGGAGTATCAAACTCGGTTTGAATGGGATTGACAGAATCCTGGAGAGTGCTAAAGACCTTTCTTCCTTTCGTGATATAGGCCGCGAAGCGGAGCATTTGAGAGAGAGAGCTAAGAGGTTTGGTTTCGAATCCTCTTCACAGTTGTTCTTCATTTGTGTCAAGTAGGATGATTGTAACGAAAAACGAATTACCTCCACTGACAATACGTTGGCAACTGCGATTCCGCCTCTCCGAATAAGTATCCTCGGAAATCACGAGTAAAGAGCTTATTGCCATGCATAAACCTGGGCAACACATCAAGAAAAGGCAGGTGTTCGAGTGCTGGATGATTCAATCAAGGTAGTGAAGGCAACTCCTGAAGATGCGGAAGCCCTAGCAGAAATATCGAAGAGAGCCTTCGAAAGCGATACTCATGTTGGTTCTTCTGTCAAGGGGGGCCCGATGGGCTATGACTCAGTAGAAGTCCATCGAAGACATGCAAAAAGTGACTGGCTGGACTATCTCAAAATCCTCTACAAAGGAAAGATTGTCGGTGGCTTGCGAGTCTACAAGATGAACCTTGGTCACTATGAGATTATGGGTGTCTTTATCGACCCTGACTATCATAGAAAGGGAATTGGTAAGAGGTCTTTCACAATCGTCCAGGAAATGTATCCAGATGCTAAAATGTGGACTCTGGATACGCCTGATTGGAACATTCGTACAAAGAACTTCTACGAACAGCTTGGCTTTGTTCAATATGGAGTGATGCGATGGGAGCCCGGCTTCGAGCTCCGTGCCTATGAACTTCTCCTGGACCCGAAATTCAAAAGGGAATTGACAGTCATCGGTGACCTTTCTGACGGAATGAAGCGAGTGACTGTTCAAGGAGTAGTAGATTCTGTTCCTCCTTTTCGCGAAGTGGTTTCAAAGAAAGATGGCAAGTCCCATAGGGTGGTTGATGCTGTCCTCTCTGATGGACATAATACCGTTAAGTTGGTCCTTTGGGACGATATGATAAGGCAAGTCAATAAAGGTGAGCATGTTCTTATCGAGCCGGGGTATGTGACATCGTTCCGGGGTGAATTGCAGCTAAACGTGAGCAAATTCGGGAGAATGATTATTCTTCTTTAGAACTGGGATTATTGCATAGCCGTATTCGAGTTTATCATACTGCATACTAGTACAGATAACAATAGTTAATAATGCGGAGTCTTGCCTTTTGCTAGGAGCTATAGCTAATGAAGACTGAAACAGCTCAAAGAATACTGTGGTTTGCGATGATTTTCATCATCCTAACCATTATAGCGGTAATTGGAGCAGCGATTGGATTTGCTCTTGCTATCGAATTTGTGGACTTGGGATCTTTCATTACTGACCCAACCGTCCTATCTATCATCGAAACATATCCTCTACTTATCCCAGGTATGATTCTTGTCTTAGCTTTATTGGGAATCATCTATCTCGCTATCATCTACATGTGGCGAAAAGACCCGATGGCACACAGGACAGGATTCACCATTCTTGGTATCATCCAACTGCTGATAGGTTTCAACTTGGTGGGACTGCTGATCCTCCTTCCAGGACTTCTTATGGAAGAGCAATAAGCCATTTGGCAAGGGACCGCAAGTCGGTCTCTTCTCTCTCTTTTTTTTCGAAGTACTTTTATCAATAGGTAGAATAACTGGAAAATAGGCCCACGTCGTGACCTAATTTCAACTTTCTACTGCATGCCATTAGCAAGCTTTTCCCGGCGTGTTTGTTAAGCCGGAACAAGAAGCCAATTCCAAGCATACCAAACCGTTAGAATATTGAACAGCAAACTTACAGCTATAAGGAACCTATCGTAATGCGAAGGGTATGTACGCAATCCGGCGAGGTTGAAGAGGAAAAGAAAAACTGCAAAGATGATGTTCAGCCAGCCATTCAAAGGATTCGTAAAGGCTACAGATAGAAAGACCATGACAATTGGAATCAACATCAATGCTGCAGCAGCCATCCACATTCCCTGAGTGGCCTTCTGACCTGCCATTTCTCCTACGACGAAATCACCACTGAAGATACGAAGCACATCGCCCAGAAGGTAGGTTAGCATTAGTGCAATCCATAATGCTGAAAGGATTATCTGTACATCTTCCATGAATCCATCACCAAAGCTCCGCCTTAAGATGCTTTCCTAGCAAATATCCAGTATTGCCTCTCTCCTCCCAGTTTCATTATCCCCTCAAACACTACATCAAATCCGAGGTTTCTGACTTCTGACAATGTCTTTCTAGGATCATTAGTACTCCATAGCATTGGCTCTCCGAAGAAGTCGCTCATCCCTTCTGATTCATGGATGCCTGTATTAAGCACCAAGATTCCGTCATTCTTCAGCATACGATGGAAGTTCCGAATAGCCTCTGGATGGCTGACCTTTGGGATGTGCCATAGAGTGTATACACAGATGATGCCGTCAAATGAACCATCTAGAAAATTCAATTTGAGGATGTTCTTCTGATGAAACTCAGCTTGAGGAACATTCCCTCTTGCTAGTTCAATCATCTTCTTGGAAATATCTACTCCTATTACCTCAAATCCCTTCTCTGCAAGGAATTCCGATGTCGGTCTCCCAACTCCGCAACCTGCATCCAGTACCTTGCCTGAGGGTGGAAGCAATCGAGAGAACTCCTCTAGTTGTCTATTGAATTTCTTATTATCTCTAAAACTGTGATACATTTCTCCCATTCGATCGTAGCTCTCTTCCACTGTCTTGAAGATGTCCAAAATTGCGAAGTCCTCCTCTGTTGTTCCGTGTTGATGTTGGCAAACCCCCCAGAATCATGCCTTTTGCCAAACCAGAGTAAGCCAGTTAACTATATTTATTTGTTTGGATGGTGGTGACCTACAGCACATTCATTGCCCATTGGCGTTAACAAACTTTACGTGAATGAATTTTGCAAGGCTGAACCATGAGTTTATCTTCATCGTCAGGTGCGTGCGTTTGGACCACTTCGGGTTCTTCTCAACCCGTGAGAAGTACGGGAACCAATCTATCACCTGGATCTGATTCGACCATCCTTCAATCTCCTTGGGCTTTCTAAGATCAAACTTGTGGTCGATTCCTGTTATGCCATATTTCTTGAAACGTCTATTCACGACCCAATTTCCTCTTTGAGAACTGCTGTCGAAGAATATCTCCCCGCCTGAAAATCTTGATGCCATTTGTGAAAAGAGATTGGCGATGTCAATTGCCTCGAAATATGCAAAGAGACCGCCAGCAATCATGAATAAACCGGTTGCAGAGTCGAATTTCACTTCCTCCATCCAGCTATAATCGAAAATGGATTTGGCAATGCATTTGCTTCTTTCAGTTTCCGGAATGAGCCGCCGACGATATTCGATTGCATCTGGGAGGTCAAGATTATACCAGAGAATAGTCCCATTGTCAACCCGAGAGAAGGTTGTGTCCAACCCGCATCCAAGATTGATTATTGACGCCTTAGGTTTCTGCTCAATGAAGGACTTTATTTTGTCATCGAATGTCCGAGCTCGGATGATAAACGCAAGTCCAAGGAGTTCATCCACTATTTTCTCCATAATTCTGAGGTTATCTTCAGACTCGGGATGAAGTGATTTCACACGCTCCATTAGACCTATAGCCTGGTCATCCTTAAGCAATTCTGGGTAGATTTCGGAGTATTTCGCTCGAGCCCACAATGGTCCTATCATAGTGGACTGAATTGTGCTTGCCTCTTTGTCAGAGTCGGACTTCATATTGGTACCAGCCAAATGTTGGTTTCAACTGTAGTGTCATATAAGGCATTTGTCAGGTTTGGAATTGGGAAAAACAGATATCACTGGGAGAGTCTGTTTCTCTATAGCCTCTGAAAGCCCCATTGCTGGTGTGAGTCATGTCCCTTCTGATGAAATTAGCCTTGCTCTTCTCTCCTTTTCTTAGACTTAACAACTGGATAAAACGAACCGTTTCTTCTCGAATCAAGAGGTATTTTGAACCGAAACCATCTGACCACACGTATGAACTTGGCACGTGGAACAATGACCCCTCGGTCGGAACGAAGTATGGTCTGGTTGTTGGGTATTCCGACAGAAACACATGGTGCTGGAAGGGGATCCCGTATGCAACTCCCCCAGTGGGACAACTTAGGTGGAAGGCGCCTCTCGATCCTGTCTCTTGGCTCGGAACACGTAAGACTAGGAAATTCGGGAATTCTGCGGCGCAGGTGATGCCCTTTCTCGGTTCAACAGGCTCAGAGGACTGTCTCTACCTGAATATCTGGCGACCGAAGAGCGCAGAGACGGAACTGCCCGTTTACCTGTACATTCACGGAGGTGGGAATTCGATTGGCACAGCTGCCACGTCTGCTTACTTTGGCAATGCTGTGGCTGAAAGGTCGAACATGCTTTACGTATCTGTTAATTATCGTCTTGGTGCTATGGGCTGGTTCATGCATCCTGCAGTGACAAGCAGTGGCTCTCCAGAAGACCAGAGCGGAAACTATGGAACTCTTGACCTAATCAAGGCCCTGCAATGGGTAAGGGACAACATCAAAGCTTTTGGTGGTGATCCAAGCAATGTTACCATTGCGGGCGAATCTGCAGGAGCTTTCAACGTACTATCACTTCTGGTTTCACCAGTGGCAAAGGGAATCTTCCACCGGGCAGTTGTTGAAAGCGGTCTCGCACTTATCTGGACCACTCAGGACGCAGTAGCCCAGAGTCACAAGCTCCTCATGGCCCTTCTTGTAAAAGATCGGATAGTTTCGAATGACGAAGAAGCTGAACAACTCATAGGCATAATGAAGGAGGACGAGATTAACACCTATTTACATTCTAAATCGGCATTCGCAATAACGAGAAGCATTCCCTCCAGAGATTTCGGAATGGCCGAGTGGCGTGCACTCTTCGCTGATGGAACGGTACTAGCAGCAGAAGGGTACTCCGTTTTTTCAACTGGAAAATGGGCAAACAAAGTTCCGGTGATTATTGGGTGCACAAAGGACGAAATGAAGCTCTTTGGCCTTTTCAGGAAGAATCCCCCATTAAACACGCCGGAATATGATTTAGTTTGGAAGTATAATTCGTTATTATGGCGCGCAAATGGTGTAGATGGAGTCGCCAGCAAAATGGCCGCCCATACCGATGTGCCTATTTATGCGTACAGGTTTGACTGGGGGAGTGTTGATGACAACGGAGTGAGCGTTCTGCCAGGTAACAAAGGCCGCGCGCTGGGCGCACACCATGCTGCAGAGATACCTTTCTTTCTCGGGATGGGTGTGTCTGAATTAGCGATGTTGACGGGCAGGACTCACACAAAGCTCAATCAGCCAGGTCGGGAAAGACTGACTGACCTATGCATGTCCTATCTTTCTAATTTCGCGAAGACTGGGAATCCTAACGGAGCAGACCTGCCTCATTGGCCTGCTTGGGACAATGCCAAAGGCAAAGAGAAGGTTCTTGTCCTTGATGCTGGGCTCGACGATTTGCGATTGTCGTATTTGAGTGAGGCAATCAGTGTTCAAAGCGTGATTGATCTCGCAAATTTCGAGCTAGAGGAGTCAGAGCGAGTTGGCGTACTGGCTATGCTCGATGACTTCATACCCCTTGCAGATTGGAAGGGAGAATCCCCCTAGAGATGAACTAGAACATAGCCTCTATATACAGGGCTTCTAACTGGCAAAGATTAGAGGTTGAACTGAATTTGGAGGATGTGAAAAAGACACTCTCACTATTGTGGGTGGCCCGGATGCTAACAGGGCTTCAGGGAGATGTCATCCGAATCATGGACCCGGAAACGTTGGAGAATATTATAGCAGGAACCACTGCGGTCCCAATGACTCAAGAGATATTGGCGGCAATGGGAGCAATGATGTTGATTCCAATCTTTATGGTGTTCCTGTCCTTGGAGTTGCCATACAAGACTAATCGATGGGCAAACATTATCGTTGCTGTTGTATTCATCATGATAGATGGCATTGGATTCGTCATACCAAGGCCAGCTTACGAGAACATCATGGGAATTGGATATGTCGTGTTCTGTGTGCTAATCGTGTTCTATGCATGGAAATGGAAGAATTCTGACGATTAGCTCAGAAACGGAAGACCACACTTCGTCATATTCGATGGCTTTGCTAGAATCAGGGCTTTCCCTAATGTAAATCAGCCAAGTTTATAACAGCCGGCGGCTGCAATTCCTACTTTGGGGAAGGCCCGCGATGGAAGGCACTGAAGAAAGTACGAAGCATGAACAGGCTTCTGACTTCGATGAGCGTTTACCATTCAAATCGAAATTGGCATTTGGTTTATCTCAAGCTTCCATCAATCTTCTCCAAGTCATAGCTCTTGGGTCGGCAATCACTTTCTACTATAATGTTAAGCTTGGCTTAAGTGAGGAGCTGATCTCTCTTGCATGGCTCCTGTTTGCAGTATGGAACGCAGTCAACGACCCTCTATTTGGGATTCTCCAAGAAAGGATTGATACTGAAAGCGGAAGGCGCATTCCGGTTTTGCGCCTTGGAGCGCCACTCTACACTCTTACATTCATAATATGCTGGATGCCTTTCATGGGAAGCACTCAGATTGCCCTATTCTGGAACCTGTTGCTTGTCCTCTTCCTTTTCGATTCCATGTTCACCATGGTCGGATTAGTACAGACTGCACTCCCTGCTGAAATGTGCATTACTCAAGAGGCTAGGTCCCATCTCAGTTTGTACAATGTGATTCTGGGATCTCTGGGTGGTTTCTTGGGGATGGTGGTTCCATTAATACTGCTAACGGATGAAACGACAACTCAGCTCAACCCGCTTTTCAAACCAGTAATTGTATTGGTGGGTGTGGCTGCTGGAATTATCCTGTTTCTTTCAAGCTATGCTCTGACTGAAAATGAGTATGCAAGGGTTGAAGAAACACTAGGGTTCAAGGAGTCAGTGGTCCAATCCCTTAAGAATCGGGAATTTCTTGCATTCGAATCCATGAATTTCTTCCGAGAGATGGCCATTACAACAGTGACTGGTTCGATGATATACTTTGTACAGTTTGTACTGCAATTGCAGGGCGCTTTGGCTTCTATACCAATGGCAGCAACTTTTGTTGTAGTATTGGTCTTTGTCTTCCCAGCAAACAAAATGGTGACCCGGCGAGGATTGAAGCAGGTCTATATCATGGGATTGCTCATATCCAGTGCGGGTCTTCTATTATTGTCACTTTCTGGAAGCTTGCTCATTGCTGTGATAATATGTCTTGTAGTGGTTGGAGTTGGCTTGGCTCCTGTTCTCTTGATATGGTCACCCTTACTGGCCGATGTTATGGACTATGATGAGATGCTGACCGGTAAAAGGCGAGAAACAACCTATGCGGGAATGAACGCATTGATCACGAAACCCGCAGTTTCGATTGCTAATGCACTTTTCCTACTGATCATCAGTGCATTTGGCTTTGATAACACCCAGACTGTGCAATCCGACTCTGCACTCCTAGGAATACAGTTGGCGTATGCATTGATTCCTGCAATAGCATTCATGATCGGTGCCGCCGCTCTTTGGAAATGGTACGGACTTGAAGGAAAGGAGTGGCTGGCAAAGAAGGAAGAACTGGGAAGAAAACACATACAAAAAGAAAAGGAATACATTGAAGGTCTTCGAAGAGAGGGGAAAATATCGAAGGTCTATCAGAGACTCCGCAGAGAGCCATCAGACTGAAAGAGATTCTCCAACTACAAAACGACGAGTGAGGAAAACAGGAGCCACCCTCCCAGTACTAATTCGAAGACGAAAATGAGAAGACCTCCTAAATTCCATAGGGCTTTCGAATCCGGCCTCACACGGTATACACCATTACCCAAGCCATAGATGATGCTGGCGATAATCCCAAACCATCCGATTATTACTGGCACAACTTCATAGAACGCGAACACAATTGAGTAGGCGAGTGTTCCAATGGAGAATAGAATTTGCGCAACTATGAAAGTAGAGTTCTTTGTCTTGAGAATCACTAGTGCTTGATTACTCAACTTCTCCTTATCGGTGCCGGTAGAGCTTGAGTACTGTACTGCTATACTCGTCAGGCTCAGGTAGTTTTTCTTGTTGTTAATTTGAACAAGTCCTTCCACTGCTCGACTGATGCCCCAAACGACTCCAAGCAATATGTTGTAGGGACTAAACGCGATGAAGAGTGTAATAGCAAGTAGAACTATGGCGATGTGCTCAGTAACTACCAGCAGTACACCTTTTTTGAACTTCTTTGGATCCTCATTGATCTTCTGCAATTTAGCATTTGAATTCGAATCGCTGAATATCTCATACCCATATCTCGCTGTTGCAAGATTCAGTACTACGATAATAAATAGAAAGAGAAAGCCGGATATCTCAACAAACATGAAACTTACCTCGTTAGCTTAGGATTATGTTAAGGATGGTCAAATGTAACCACAACGTTGCCTTTCTTTCTCCCCGTTTCAACATACCTGTGAGCTTCGGCAATCTCTTCGATGGGATAGGTTCTATCAATGACTGGCTTGAGCTCTCCGGCCTCAATGAGTTCTTTTATGAAGGCCAAGTCCTCAACGAGTCCGGTTGCTGTTCCTCCAAGAATTCTCTTACTGCTTCTCATTGTGGCGAATTTAGCCTGAACACTGCGTCTCATCATATGGACCGCATCAAGAAAGACGCCACCTTCCTTCAGTGCTTTCATAGAACCGAACAGCGAGAGCTTGCCCACTGCGTCAAATATCGCATCATAGGTTTCTCCGCCTTTGGTGAAGTCTTCTTTAGTATAGTCAATCATCTTGTTGGCTCCAAGATTCTTCACCCACTCTAGGTTGCGGATGCTACATACAGCAGTGATATCTGCCCCGTAGTATCTGGCAAGTTGTACTGCATAGGATCCTACGCTGCTGGAAGCACCATAGATGAGAATCTTTTGACCACTCTGAAGATTCCCCTGAGTTCTAAGGAAGAATAATGCTGTATCTGCCCCCACTGGTACAACAGCAGATTCTCCAAAGCTCAGATTCATTGGTTTATGTGTAATAGAGCCATCCTCAGGAATACAGACATATTCTGCGTACGCGCCGAAAGTGAAACCTATGGTCCCAAATATCTGGTCTCCTGGCTTGAAGAGTGTGACACCACCTCCTACTTCTTCAACCTCTCCTGCTATCTCAATACCTAGAATATTGAATTTCTTGGGTCTAAACAAGCCATTCATCATTCTAGCCAGGAAAGGATCCGTCTTTCGCATGCGCCAGTCAGCAGCTGTGACAGATGTCGCATGCATTTTGACCAACACTTCATTTTCCTTTGGAGTTGGCTTCTCAATTTCCTTGATTTGAAGGACCTCGGGTGGCCCGTACTTCTCGAATACAACCGCTCTCATTCTCTTCTCACCCTTTCATCAAGTAGCTCCCTTGAGGATTGTGGAAGAATCGAATCCTTTGACTATCAACCAGACTGCAATGAAGATTTCATTCGCCATTATTGGAAGAACCAGAATCAAAGTCACAGCGATTCCTAAATCAATGCCCGTATACAGTAGGACATTGAATCCTGTCAAACACAGGATAGCTATCATCCCCCAGACTGAAATAAATCGCGGAACCACTGCAGTTCTATAGAGTAGGAAGTAGAATATCAGGGCGCCCAAAATGAAGAACACTGTAAGCATCTCCATGGCCCAATGACGTTGTGCCAAGGCAAGGATGCCTAGGACATCAAAATAGGAGTCTGCAGGAGCGCCTGCCTGTATGTATTCATGGCTCAATTCAATAAGTGGCAGCGCCAGAGTACTACCTAGGATTGAAAGCATGGCTTCGACGCCCCTGAACCCGAGGTATGCGAGAGCTATGCCCTCATTATATCGCTTTAAGATTGGAAATAACATCACGGCTATGCCAATTACGGCTATGCCATTAACTGACTCAAGGAGCACACCTACGCCGACCTGAGTTGCGTTTGGATAAACGTTGGCAAGATAATCTGGGGCCTCCAGAATAGGGGCCAAGAAGAATCCGCCCAGAATGAGACCCAAGTAGCTAATCAGAAACGATAATCCGGCTATCTTTGCATTTTTGTTGAAATCGCTCATATATCTCTCTCTTACAAGTTACATACTGTAACCGGTTAGTTCTTTGCCAGAAAACGATATCATAAGTGTTCCTACAGGGCTGCTTGGAATATGGTGCTATTTGCGAAGCTTTGTGTAAATGTCCGTTAGGTTTCCCTGCAAACCTTCATGGCAAATGCAATCGTTAGAAGAGGGAACACATAGGTCAGCAGGGTGGCCCACCAATTGGCGATAGGGTCATGCATGCTTGGGTCTACTGTTGGCTGAGCAAGAAACGCAATGACGTAAGCAGTTTGCAGCAAGATGAGAATCGCAGATAGAGCTACTAGTCCGATTAGTCCATTTCTTCTACCCTGCAGGAATAGAACTGTGAGGACAGCTATTAGGCCATATATCAATAGGACTGTGACCGCGCTTTCAAAGTCATGAAATTCATACAGGTCCTTTCCCATCAAGAACCCACCAAAGATAAGACGGAAGAGCTGTGTAGCGACTAAGGCTAGACCGCTGTTAGTAAGTGGATCCATTTGCTTGGTTTCATCTGTGTTCATTTTTTCTATCCCTCTCTATTTGCTGTCAACTATGGTTACGACTACATTACCCTTCTTGTGTCCTGTTTCAACATACCGGTGAGCTTCAGCAATATCCTCCAATGGATATATTCTGTCTATAACCGACTTCAATTCTCCCGCCTCAATGAGTCCCTTAAGGTAAAGCAAATCCTCCGTCCTTGCAGAAGCCCTCCCGCTCATTGCTTTCTTGTCACTCTTTAGTGACATCCATCGTCCACGTATCATAGTTGATAGGCTAGGATTTGCAGTAAGATATCTTCCATTTTGTTGTAGCGAGCTCATAACATCTGCGAATCGGCTCTTGCCCACCAGGTCCAGAATGAAATCATAGGTTTCGCCGGTCTTCGTGAAGTCATCTTGAGCGAAATCAACTACTTGGTCTGCACCAATGGTACGCAGCATTTCCAGTTTCTCTGCACTATCTACGGCCGTCACGTCAGCTCCGAAGTATTTGGCAAGCTGAACGGCGTAGGTGCCTATTGTTCCACCAGCTCCATTGATGAGAACTTTGTCCCCTCTACTGACATTTCCTTGCCTAAGATAATTTAGTGCTTCGAGTCCCCCCATGGGTACGGGAGCCGCCTCTTCAAATGTCATGTTTTTCGGCTTTTGTGCCACAACGCAGTCTTCGGATTCTTCTGGGAAGCAAATGTATTCGGTATATGTTCCTATGGTAACAATACCAGTAGCTGCAAAGACTTGGTCTCCTGGCTTGAATCTGCCAACCGCCGCCCCTACTTCTTCAACCTCTCCTGCAAGCTCCATTCCAAGTATGTTGATTCTCGATGGTCTTCTGAGGCCAATGTACAACCGCATCGGAATTCGGTAGAGGATGGCCGGCTTCATGCTACGCATTTCACAGTCGCCGCTCGTGACCGTGGTTGCATGGATTTTGATTAGGAGTTCATTGGCTTTGGGGCTTGGCTTTTCTATTTCCTTAAGCTGGAGAACTTCAGGAGGCCCGTACTTGGTCCACAGAACTGCTTTCATGATATTGCATCGCCTATACTCGAATCGGCTTCCACTAAGTGGTTCCAAGGATTATTACCACATTTCCTTTCTTGTGGCCTGTTTCAACATACCTGTGAGCCTCGACAATCTGTTCAAGAGGGTATGTTCTGTCAATGACTGACACCATATCTCCTGCTTCAGTAAGGCCTTTGAGGAAGGTAAGATATTCAATATGGTCTTCACTCTTGCCCATGCCACCTGATGAGGAATCAACGTTGAGGTAGGTTCCTGCATCCTTCAGCGATCCCCTACTATCTGAAAGCGAAAGCTTGTCCACTGCGTCAAAAATCACATCATAAGTTGCACCGCTTCTAGTGAAGTCCTCCTGGGTGTAATCTACTACGTTGTCGGCGCCCAAAGATTTCATTAGCTCCAGATTGGTGGTGCTGCACACCGCAGTGACACTTGCCCCAAAGTGCTTCGCAATCTGAATAGCATATGTGCCTACGCTCCCGGAGGCTCCATAAATAAGCACATCCTGCCCTTCCCGGATGTTGTTTTCTCTTAGAATCTTGGCTGCTGTAAGTCCTCCTCCAAGCACAGGAGCGGCTTCTTCAAAACTCATATTCGATGGTTTTACAGTCACCATTCCATCTTCAGGCATGCACTTGTATTCAGCATAACCCCCAAAACCCGACCATAGGGTGGACGCGAAGACTTGATCGCCTACCTCGAATTTTGCCACATCTGAACCAATAGCTTCTACTTCTCCAGATAGCTCCATCCCCAATATGGCGGCTCGGCCTGGTTTTCTAAGACCCAGATACAATCGTGCAAAGAGCCACTGGGAGCGTGGTACATTGAAACTTCGCATTCTCACATCCCCCGCGGATACAGTCGTTGCATAATTCCTTATCAGTATCTCATTGGGTTTTGGTTTTGGGTTTTCTATCTCTGTGAGCTGGAGAACTTCTGGCGGACCGTATTTTGTTGCCACAATCGCTTTCATTTGATTGCCTTCCTAATCTTAGAATGTCACAGTTGTATCCATTTTATGTGTTTTCTCGAGCGTCAATGCTATTTCAGACAAACCGGGTTTTCCCAAATCATTCAGAATGATGCCGTTGCTGTCACATTTGGGTCCATTGGAAATAGTAATCCCACAAGACCAATGAACGTTTAGACAAACAGCAGGCCTCATGCGAAACTCGGCGTGCGCTTTTGATTGGCTACAATCCAAATCCCCGAGGAGAATGCGGTAACCAAGATATCGTACACGACACAAAGCGGAACGACGCCTGACCTCGAGGGGGCGACAAATGATGATGGTACAAGCTAGTTTCACCAATCCTATCCATGAACTGGAACAGGATTCTTCTCTTAATTCCCGAAATATCATATTCTCCTATTTGCAATTGCTCTTAGCCTCTCGTAAGTATCTCCAGCTTGTGAAAATGGACACACCTTTACACAAACAGAGCAGCCCATGGTCTTCCAGAAGTAGTCGAAGCATAGGTCTCTATCAATACATGTTCGCCAGGTATCTATCCCTGGCACATCAGTCATTCGTACTATCTTCTGACTATAGATTGCCTGTTGAGGGCATTCTCGCTCGCACCTCTTACACATCTCACAGTATTCCTCGATCCAATCGTGCTCTCGTTTGTCAGTGTATTCGAAGTACTTGTGCTCAATGAATACCGGTGCCAGACGTATGCGTTGACCATACTCGGGCGTAATCAACAGACCATTTCGGCCCTGCCAACCCATACCTGCCTTTGCAGCAAGAGAAGTCGTATTGGTGAGTCCGCCCAGCGGATGATTGCTCTGGCACCGTACGCCTTTCTTTCTCAGCCATTTTGCGATATCGTTCACCACTAATCCAAGACTTCCATAGACCCTCATTACTTCCTTTCCTGCCCGATACTCAGGTGCGTGGTCCATCTCCTTCTTCTTCATCTCTTGCCCAACGACTATTGCATGCTTGAAGAGCGTGTACTTCCCTTTGAAGATCATCTGCTCTGGGAGTTCCGTAAATGCAATGATCACATCATCCCATTTGCTATCTACAAATGCAGTCAACTCATCCCAAAGTTTGGGTCTGGGTTTGAAAGGTGTAGGGGTCATATCTTCAAGATACTTGCTGGTTTCCTTCCAGCTGGAATTCATTCCTCTCATTACTGTTAGCATGGTTCTCACCAATGCGGGCATGACACGCTTTGGCATGCCTCTTTCACCCAGCATTCCTACTCGCCTAATTGATGGTCCACCATCTGGCATCGTATCCGAACGCGTTGTGAAGAAGTACTCAAACCCTTCCTGCAGGGAATCAGCGTGGGCGGAATGGACCTGCTCTGGATGTTCTGCTGCCCATCTTAGATACTCTCTTTCCCTTTTCGAGTAAAAGGGGTTAGAAACTTCCTTCTCTTCTACTGGTTTTGTTTCACGTGTAGTTGTCATTGTGCTGATTCTCATGTTCGCCTTGTTTGGAAATCCCTTAGAATATCCTCAAGTCCCTCAGCAGTTGTTTTCAAAATTCTCTCAATTCTGAGATTCAATTCTGAAGTCCAATTCCGTTTTGAAAGGTCGCTGATGGACATCATCATACTTGATATTCTCATGAAATAATCTCGAAACTTTGGATTGACATGGAAGAGCGCCAAGAAATGTGAATCTACCGCATCCAATCGTTCCCGGACTTGTTCCATGACATCTCTGTTTTCCTCGAAGAATGAGCCGCCTCTCTCAGTAAGACGGTATCGTTGCACGCCTTCCTCAATTGGTAGCTTCTCTATGAATCCACTTCTGCGCAATTTCTTCAGAACTGGATAAATGGAACCTGAGCCGGGTCTATATTCGCCATCTGTTTCTTGCTCAATCTGGTCTGCCAACTCAGAGCCTGACATTGGACCTTCCTTGAGGAGGCGCATGAATTGGAAACGAAGAAAGCCCCTTGGGACTCGTGCCGTATGCTTGACCCACTTCTTCATTTGCTTCTGTGCCAATTCTTTCAACTCAGATATATCGTTTGATACGTACTTAACTATGTCGTTAACGACATATATAATGGTGTTGCTTGAAACAGCGTCAGCGAATTCTTCAGGTCGAAGTATCTTCATTGCATAATGGGACTGCTATGCAGTTCAATCCCTAATCATTCATCACCTAGAAAGGGTTCCACTTTCGCGATTAAACTGCCAATCAAGCTGGAGTGAAAGCACAAATGAGAGAAAAGAAATCGAGAACAAGTAATCTTGATATCTCTCATCTGATATGTGAGCATTATTCGAACCTATACTATGTTCAGCAACAATATTGAATTCGGTCGTTGCATCATCCTGTATTGGCTTCTTGAGGCTTATCAATATCGTCACAAAGTGGTATTAATTTCAAATTTGACATAAAGATCAACCTCAAGCAATTCATGCGAATCATTTGACTTGCTTTCAAAACTTCCTGTTGCATGAATTGCCAAGATTGCTCGCCACAATTTGTAGGCATATTCGTGCTTTGGCGATGCTGGGAGCAACTCACCTTGCTCAGTCTCTGCTTAACGGACACATTCCTTGCGAGGATAACATTCCAATGTGAGCTTTCTACCCTTGAGGTTAACACGAAGGGCGTAGGCATAGCTAGCAATCAGGAAGATATCACAATATATCCAAGGGCAATGATGCTAGTAAGAATTCCCAGACCATAGACCGTATCAAGGAGTATCTGTGTTACTGCCACGTCCAGTATCACGATTATAAGTGTACTCAAAATCATTATTCCAATCGCCATTGTGGCAAGGAATATCCTCTCAAATAGGGTCAGCGGCTTCTTATGCAATGTGAAGGTACGCAGCCAAAGCACAATTAGAGGCAAAACGATTGGAGGAAGTACGATCAATGCGATACCTAATGGAAACAGCATTACTCCGCTGAGTTGAGCTCGAAGGTAGTCCATTCTCTCTCCATACCTTTCAAACTCCTTTGCATATACCTTGCCATAATCCTTGCGTAATCGGGTTTGGTAGCCACTCCAGAGTGAGAACTTGGCATCACCAAATCGTTTCTTAATTTCGTCTTTCCTAGATCTCTTGTATTCAGGTTGATATCTTCCTTGGATAACAGGAACCACATAGATAGATAGCATAAATGACCAGATACCATAGATTGTGATTAGCAAATCAAGAATTGTATCTCCACCTGAGAAGGCCACTCCAACAATCTTGGATGCTCCATATACAGCAATGACTGCGACAGGTACCAATAGCGCTAGTTTTGTTCTTCGAGCGAAAGTTGGATTTCCTTTCATTCCATCTGAAAGCACTCTGAAAGCAAACCTGCACAAAGAAGCATAAGTCAGCATTATCCCAATTCCACTAAGCAGCTTCATTGTTACACTGGACATAGAAAACAGAAAAACCATGTAGTCTGTAGAAATGAGGCTGAATAAATCCCATGAATTGATGTAGAAAAGTCCTATCAAGAGAAAAAGTCCGATTACAATTGCAAAAGTGTATAGTTCGCGATACTTCTTGACGATTAGTTCTACTGCCAATCTAATAGGCTCCTCTAAAGAAGTAGACTGGATTCCTCTATGATAAGTTTCTGGGTCTTCCTAAGGCTCCTTGAACACTAATGGATTCTTAACAGATACACATATATAGAAGTATTTTACGATTCAGTTAATACTAAATCGTACCGTTCAGTCAATACTAAATGGTAGGAATGAGAGATGAAGTCTGAGAAAACTACAATGGATGAAGTTAGGAAGACCCTTTACACATACTGGCATGAACTAGATTTCTTTACTGAAAAGGCGTCCACATATATTGGACAAGTACGTCAGTCAGAAATAAAGTGGTTCATAATCAAATTCATTCGTGACGGGATTGAGGACGAATTTGGCAAGGAAAACAATCTCTCTCGCAGACATGCATTTTCTGCCAAGGAACTTCATGATGCTTACATCAAGAGCTCTACAGGTGAGAAATGTTCTCTTTCCAATTTCCATTTTCATATAAAAGATCTAGTAGAACATGGATTACTTAGGGAAGTTGCTACAATCCTAGAAGGTCGACATTATGTAACATATTATGGGCGAACTTCAATTGCATTTCTTGATCAGTATGATGCACCTCTTCAATCAAAAATAGGTCGAGCTTTCTTTGACCCTTTGAAGAGAGTGATACAAGCCATGAATCCAGACTTAGGATTCGATCATATCAATCAACTTGTGGACGATAATCTATCATCATTAGTTGACTTCTATAGCAGGGTTATCTCATGGATTGAAGCAAAGTACCCCCATCTATACAAATCGAAGATTGATTTAGACACATTCATGAATATTGTCGGACATTATTCCTTCTTCCACAAAGACCTCAACAAGAGCTCAAAGGAAATTGCATCTCTAATTAATCTTGATAAAATCATGAGTTATGAACGATACGAATTAGATTAGGAGGAATTGAAGAATGAAAGCAGCAATTATCAGAAAATTCGGACCACCAAATGTGCTAATCTTAGAAGAAATAGAAAAACCAAGTATACAGGATAATCAAGTGTTGGTGAAAGTTCATGCTACGTCTGTAAACGCAATGGATTATAGAACGAGGAGCGCAGACGCGCCAATTTGGCCTTTTGGAAGATTAATGATGGGTCTAAAACCATCAAAAGAGGAAATTTTGGGTAACGAAGTAGCAGGAGAAATAGTTGAAGTTGGTAGTAATGTGACCAAGTTCAAGAAAGGAGATAGGATATTCGGTTGTGTTCATAGATCGTATGCAGAATATGTCGTCTGCACAGAAAATGCAACGATAACAACAATGCCACCTGGCATGAGTTATGAAGAAGGAGCATCTATTGGATTTGGGGGAATAACATCATTATACTTCCTCAGATCACTTGCAAATATCCAGAAAGGACAACGGGTACTCATCAATGGTGCATCCGGAGGGGTTGGTGTATATGCTGTGCAGCTAGCGAAGTATTTTGGGGCTGAGGTGACAGGAGTCTGCAGCACAAAGAACATTGAATTGGTAGAATCATTAGGCGCAGATAGAGTAATTGATTATACTAAGACCGATTTTACCAAAGAAGAAGAAGTATACGACATAATATTTGACGCCGTGGGGAGGAGTTCTTTCTCAAAATGCAAGAAGCTACTTCGAGAAGATGGTATCTATCTATCAACTGTACCCTCATATCGGCTCCTTTTGCAAATGCTTTGGACTTCAAAGATTGGAAAGAAGAAGGCGATATTTGCAATAGCAAGTGGTCCGAACAATTTGCATTTTCTCAAAGAACTTATAGAGTCAAATGAATTGCGTGTAGTTATTGATAGGACCTATCCCTTTGAACAGATTGCAGAAGCTCATGCTTATGCGGATAAAGGACATAAAGTGGGTAGTGTTGCGATTTCAGTGTACCCAGAGGAAGTGATTCAATGAGTGATTCATCTAAGAATACATGCGCTGCAAGGGAGCTAATGAATGGCATGAAGGCAAGTTGTTCGCAGGCAATCTTCGCTACGTTTGGTCCCTACATGGGAGAAAAAGGAGTTGACGTCGAAACCTGTATGAAGATCGCATCTGCCTTCGGTGGGGGAATAAATCTCACCGGTAATGTCTGCGGGGCTTTGACAGGCGCTCTAATGGCAATTGGCTTAGAATTTGGTGATGGGAACCCAATGAACCCAAAGGTAGCTGAAATCTCTACTCGATTACTTGAAGAATTCAAGGCAATCAATGGGTCAATCCTATGTCAAGACCTGATTCAATATGACGGGAGCACAGATGCTGTGGATATGATGAAAGCATTCGAGAGCGGGGCATTCGACAAGTGTTTGAAATATGTTGAAGATGTATCGAGGTTATTAACAACCTATATTGAATGACTTCTTGCAATAAAAAAGGAAGGAGAGAAACCCCGACCAAATCTATGTATGTCAAGAATATTGAAGCGTTAAGTGAGATTTATTTAGAGATTGCTAAAGACATGGAGTTGCAAGGTGTAAGAAGAGATCTATGATTATTATCTAGAGGAACTCTAGGCGAATTTTGCAGATTTCTTTAGTGCTTCATGCGGCACCATTGAATCGTGGTGATGACCTAGAAATCTTGCAGTATTCTTTTCTGATAGGAAAAGGTAGTCACAAGAAACACGCTGCTAAAACCCAAACCAACTAATATTCTATCGAGAAAACCATGTAGGAAAATGCCTTTTCCAAAATGTGATATAGCTTGAACGGTCCGAAACGATTGAATCAATATGACAATTCTCCCTAATGTTCCAGATAATTTCCAGCCAACTTACTTGGACCTAGTATTGGCTACTTTGGCTGCAATTGGCTTGCCATTCGCTGCTGCTTTTATTTTCAATGCAACAGGGGCACTGATTCCATTGATCCTTTACTATGGTGTGTTCTGCTGGGCAATCGTGAGATGGCGACGAGGAGCAGTTGGGTATGAGATAAACCGCGCAGAAATTGGAAAGCAGTTTGCTAGTTACGTAAGTTCAGTCTTCTTGGTCATACTGATTCTTCAGCTAGTTCTAGTCGGATTTGAATTCATCACTGTTCAGCGAGTGGCAGACTTCAATCTTCTGGGGTTCATACTCACACTTGTAATCTGGGCTCCCGTGAATGCATTTTCAGAACAGCTGGTCTGGATCTACACCTTCGATTCCTATGCAGAGTTCTTCAAAGGCGGGCTGAAGAGGAAAATAATGATTGCACTCGGGGGCCTACTATACATTGCTCTCATCAGTCTGATTCATCTACTATTCTGGATCTTGGTCCTTCCCGAGGGGCAATATGTTTTCCCATTCAGTGAATTGTTTGTTCCCATTCAGACAGCGATAGCAATCGGATACATCTTTCTATATAGAAAAGCAAAGAGCATGTGGCCCGTAGGACTTATCCACGTACTGATAAATATCACAGCAATAGGATTGAGTGGATACTCGATTCTGCCAGTTCTGCTCGTATTCAGCTAGAGTTCAGGTGGTCCCTGCTTGACTCGTTTCATCAAATCTCTGGGAGTCTCTCCCCAATCTATGAGATACTCTAGCCACCAAGTCATTCCTGTCTCAGCGCATAACTGAAGCTTCTCAGAGTCTGCTTTCTTGTCATCGCCTGTAGTATCACCTGAGACCACAATATCATAGTCCATGAGATTACCTCGTTCCTTCTCTATGATTGAAACTGCTTCTCTATATCCCTCAATGCTCAACCCATCTTCCCCCTCTCCAAGAGGAAATACGCCATCATATCGTGCTGCTCTCTTGAAAGGTGCTTTCTTTGGCCAAGTGCCTGCAACCCAGATTGGTATCTTTTTCTGGACCGGCTTTGGGAGAAATGTCACTTCCTTCTGCTGGTAGTACTCTCCCTCAAAAGAGAATGGTTCACCACTCCAGAGCCCTGTAAGGACTTCGAGCCCTTCGTCTAACATCCTTGCTCGAACTTCTAGATCAGAGGTTTCGCCAAAGTGACCTAATTCCTGTGTAGCTCCAAGGCCTACCCCCATGATCAATCGACCGTTTGAGAGATGGTCTAGCGAGACAGTTTCCCGTGCCAGCTTGGAAGGTCGTCTTCGCGGAATCGGAGTAACCATTGGTCCTATCTTAATGTCCTCCGTCTTAGCAGCCACAGCAGCCAACACGATCCACGGATCTACAACTCCCATAGTACCTTCCCAGCATGCCCAGATGTGGTCCCATATAAAGAATCCATCCCACCCTGCATCTTCTGCTGCTAGTGCAAGGTCTACATGAAAATCTATTCCCTTGCTTCCATTTCCATAAAGGAAACAATATGGGTATATACCATACTTCATTTTACACAGCCTCTGAAAACCGATAGCCATAATCCCTGCTTTACTGCTATTTGGCAGTTCCACTCATCTACTCCGAGTGAAGATTATCCACGTCCTTCTACCGAGGTTTGAGAATAATGACAAAAATGACTATAAGACGTCGCCTGTTTCCGACCAAAGAGAATGCTAAGAATCTACTGTATGCACAATTGTCAGATTATCTTGAATCAGTGAGATTTTCTTTCCTAAGAAATTGACGATATTACTGAAGTAGCATGGTAATCCTCTTGCAGTCAAGAAATCTGGTCCATTCATTATTTGGAAATGAAGATGTGGAGCCGCTGAAGCTCCAGAGTTTCCAAGCTTACCACCCAAGCTTGTCACTCCATCAGCAACACAACTACTAACTATCACAAGCACTCGGTATATCCATCCAGAGCAGTTCAGTTGCTAGAAACCTCTGTGTTATATATCAAAATGACAGTTTTGTTCTCGATAAGGATGCCGCGAAGAATACGAGTCTGGACGTTCCTTATTGTTCTCTGCATGGCAAGTATCTCAGGAGCGGGACAAACTAATTTTCCCAGTGGTCAAGTATCTATTCCGCACTGGTATACTGCATCTGATGTATTCGATTTGAATCCGGATGATGATTGGCTCCCACTTCCGGATATTGATGTCCCCTACTCGCTCCCACTCAGGGGATATAACTCACATAGTAGAACCTATTTCATCGACCTTGGGGCTCTAGACTGGTTATCAGATTATGTTGAATATTACGGAGTTGAACTCCCTCCAAATGAGAAAGGTATCAATGAAACACACACAAGTGACCAACTTGAGTATCTTTTTGAATTGATGACTGCCAGATTAGCAGAGCCAGAATATGATCCAATTCCAGCATTAGACTATGTGAAAGACTTGGAGGGATCTTTTGAGGTATACATTCCACTCATCGTCATGTTCGACCTTAACAGTTCATATGAAGAAACGGACATGGATGAGTGGGCAATCCACCCCTCTCTTATAGAAGAAACCCTGAATGAATCATTTCCTCTAATTGACTGGATTGTTGAGCTCTTCTGGTTTGATGATGTCAATGAGGACGCTACTGCTTTGTTCGAACTGGTCGAGGAGAAGACCTTTGATGATAGCGTCAATATAGACTTTGACTTCCTTGACCGCTGTGACACAATCTTGCATGATATTATAGTAGAGAGTCCTCAGTATTATGAGAGCGACTTTGTACTTCCATCGCTGATTCTGTTTCAGGAATACCCATTGTACTCTGTCTGGTCACAGCACATTATTCGTGGATTGGGAAGAATTCAGTCAGCATATGATGAGATAAGTTCATGGACTATTAGCAGCTTAACTTTGACATCTCTCTTTTTTGGTGGCGACCCCTCCAAAATCCGTTTTCCAATCACCGGTACGATACTTCACGAGGTTTGTCATTGCATTGGCCAGACTGACATTCACAATTCATTTGGGTGGATTATGGCCTCAACGACCACATCTGTCATGGCTGCATATACCCGCGACCCACATTTTGACCGTCTAGATGAAGATTTGATTAATAATGGCCAAGCACTCCAGCTGCTAGGGAAATACCTCGACGAGATAGTATATTTCCAAGGGTTCTCATTGAGTTCTTCACAACTCAGTGACCTACGGAATCTCGAAGACAGCTTAGTAGGAGTAGCAGGGATGCTTATCTCATCAG
>RDOF01000041.1 GCA_011365025.1 Candidatus Thorarchaeota archaeon | reverse complement strand
GCAGATAGTAGTTCTAACGACGGCAATAGGTTGTCTTGGCGCGATTGTGACAGGAGTGGTTGCTGCTCTGCTTTCTGGGTCGATTAGGGAATTAATGGTGTTTGACCTAACTCAGCTTCAGAGTTATCGGATAATCGCTAGCCCCACATCTCTTCTGGGTTTAATTGCATATTCATTCTCTGTAGGACTGGCAATAGGTATACCTACTGCCATTAGAGCATATCTAATGAAAGCAGCAGATGCACACCGTGCCATAGCCAAAGACGAGTCCGTAAAGGACGAAAAGCAGAGCAATGCTGCTGTTCAGATTGCAGGAATCACAATTTCAGGAGTATTGCTAATTCCGATACTCGGAATTCTGTCGGAAGCCAGTCTTGGCATGCTGAGTTCTTGGCTGTTTTCAATTATCCTTGTTGTCCTCCTATCCATTTTTCTTGTGAGCCTTTCATTGTTGCTCGCGAGACCAACCGCATCCATTAAGTCAAAGGTTCATCTAGCACTATCCGGGACATCATTTGCAGTTGTTAGCAGAATCCTAGGAAAAACAGCAGTAACGTACAAACGAAGTGAAATGTATTCTGCCATGTTCATTGGCCTTGTTTTCACTGCTGGAATACTCTCAGCGCTGACTGCAACCACAGGGAATGCCCACATGAGAGGGCTATACATGTACAAGGTAGGAGGTGACGTGGTGCTCAATGTGAACCCAAACCTCCAGAATGTCACAAACGATTTTGTGGAGGAGATAAGGGCTATTGACGGGGTGTCACACGCAACGGGAATACTGAGAACCAGCGGCCACGTCCAGTTCTGGGTGAGTTGGGAAGGAAGAATGGTATATCTAAATATCAGTATGACTATTTTCGGAGTGCAGGGGGAAGATTGGACTAGTTCAGCATACTTCGAACCCTACTTCACATTTTTCAATGACCCTTCGATTTCTATCCCAAGGATTGAGGAGAACCATTCAAATGTCCTAGCATCGTTCCTGCCAATAATTGGATATGACAGGGACTTCCTTCGACAGTCATATCCAATTCACAGCGATCAGATTCGCACCCGAATAAGAGGAGCAGACGAAACGCACTACCTTAATGCAACAATCGTGGATGTTATGGCTGACCGGACGGATGGGTTCACCCTGGGGATGCACATGTGGAGCCAGTGGATGGGCAATTCATACTTCCCTGGTGAGTCGGAGGATTTTGCATTCGTTGTTATGGACTTGAACTACATTCAGCAGTGCATAGATAGCACGCGATTGACCAGAATCTACGTAAGTCTGGAGGACAAAGCGGACTACCAAAGAGTCATTGAAGATATTGCAGGAATTGCCCCATATAGCTTCGAGGACATTGATTCTCCCTATTACTACATTGATGGCATACTCGGGTCTCGTGCAGGGCAAGCCATTTACGGGGCATATACGCTCAATATTCTATTCTCAATCTTGTTCCTGAGTGCTGGAGTAACAATTGTTGTGACAGTGAAGGTGAGGACAATATCCAAGCATTTCTCGCTACTTCGAGCGTTAGGAGTCAGACCAGAGTCTATTACAAAGTCAATGATAGTGGATACGGTTTTGGGCATTACATTGGGCTTGGTTATGGGATCAATTGCTGGTTTCATTCTGACAATGATTCTAATGCAGGTGCCAATAACTTACCTTGGTCTCTCAACAGATGTGGCTTGGGAGGGACTTCCGTTGGTACTCACTATTCCTGGAAATCTCATTGGGATGATACTTGTCTTGGCCTTCTTATTCTCCCTCATAGGCACCTATTTCGTTATTAGTCGCTGTCTAAAGACGAGTATAGCTGAAACCATTCAGTACTCTGAGTAACCTCCGCTGTTTTCAGCTATCAGCCAATGTAAATGGACTTCCGTCGCCGGCTCCAGCTAGCGGTATCTAACGAACCATACGACAGCCGCCACGAGTGCGAAAGCCAGGACGCCTATGCCTGCAATAATCAGAGCCAGCTGTAATATTGGCGAACCAACAATGACTGCAACTGAACTGGAAGCCGAGTTCCCACCGAGGTCATATACGGTAAGGATGACGGTATGCGCTCCTTCCTTCAGTCCTCCGAAATCGAATTCGATCTTCTCAGAAATCCAATCGCCCTGAGCCACCAACACTCCATCAACGGTGATGGTCCATCTGTCCTTGAAGTCATCTGTTGCAGTCCAGTTCCTCAGGACACTTCCGGCACCCTGTGGGTATGAAATGGTTGAAGGTGAATAGGTTATGATTGGGTTGACATCATCACGATTCACTGTAACCACAACGGTGTCAGTTGCCTCATTGCCGCTCGTATCGTTGACTAGTAGAGTGTAGGAATATGTGCCTATAGCAAGACCGTCAAGATTTACGCTAACAAAGGGCGTCTCGGGTGCGAAACCGCCAGAAGCAATCTCCGTTCCGTCACGTTCAACAATGTACCTGTTCAGATAGTCATCGCTGACGTTCCAGACAATTGAAAATCCAGTTTCTGAGAAATAAAACTCGATATCTTCGGGCCCAGTAATCACAGGAGTAGAATTCTCGTAAATTGTGACCATTACAAAGTCACTCATGTCGTTCCCGTTCTGGTCACTGGCAACTAGTTCAAGTTCGTAAACACCAATTGTGAAATCTATGAATGCGTCTGAAACGTTGAATAGGAAGTCATAGGAAGATTCGGTCCAACCCACGGTTAGATTCAACGCACCATCCACGAAAACCTCGATCTCGTCAGGGTAGTCATCCTCAAGATGCCATGCTAAAGTGACATTTGTGTCAGTGTTGAACACGCTGATGTTCGAAGGCCCAAGGATTGTTGGAGGTCTAAGGTCAGTTGAAGATGTTGTGAGATTGTACCAGTAGTAGCCAAGCTCGATTGGCACACCTGCATAGGTTATGCTTACGTTGATGAAAGCCACAGGCAGGTCCAAGAAGAGCAAGCTTCCATTTGAAGGAGTTGTTCTTGCGTCAATCACTGTTCCATTCTTATACGTCACATTCACTAGCACGCCAGGGATTGGTGCTAGGCTTGTTTCGTAGTATGCAATTACCTCATAATCATAATAGGACGAATCTCCGGCAATTGGTCCAAGTTTCCGATAGGTGTATTTTTGTGTTCCATTCGTACTGAAATCGCCTTGATCTATTATGTAACCAAGATACGAACCAGCCCGGACAACTGCTTTCCACGTGTAATCGCCCTCTGGAATATCCCAAACCTCGTAAACAGCCCCGCTGAGCGTAGTTTGATTGTAGATGGTACCGTTTCCTTGGAACTCGATGGTGAAATTGAGATTCGTCGCCAGATTTCCTTCAACGTCATATACGGTGACAATGAAGTCATCATCATCATTCTCCCAGTCCAGGTTGCCCAGTTCATACTGAACATCGGCGTCCGGACCGTCGGATACAATGACACCTGTCTTAAAGACATCCGGATTATGTCCGCCTGTAGCATGTTCCAGAGTGACATTGTAAACAAATGTCCCTTGGGGAATGTTGGGAAATACCACAGTACCATCCTCTGGTGCCGTATCTTGTGACGAATAGAGAGTGCCATTTGAATAGTAGATTGAAACATTCGCCAGTGCAATTATGTTATCAGGATGAGCCGTGGCATTGTAGATAGTGAACTTGAAATCGTCGTCATTGTAGGCATCGAGCAGATTCAGTATCTCATACTCGACAACAATGACCGAATCAGCCGGCGTTGCCTGTCCAATTGAATTTGCCTGATTCAAAGGACTGATTGAATACATCGATGCAGGCATGGCCAAACTGAAGGCAAATGCCAATAAGATGAAGAGTGCAATGGTTCTTCTTTGGTTGCTCATCTAATGTCACTCTCTGAAGTCTCGAAATGGCACATCCAGTGCCATCTCATGGGTTGGCGGCGCCGAACCTTCAGGGGCGATATAAGGGTTTTCATGGGATGACTTTGAACACCTGCGGTTTGCCTTTGGCATTCTTAGCCGTCTTCACTAATCATGGGAGTAGTCTATTGTTCCCTTCCATTGTCTAGCAATTGTACTATGAATGGGGTAACTCAGCTTTTCAAAGAATGGCAGGTCTCGGTCGGCTCTTAGCTCGTCATCGCCATTGGCTCAGATGCTCATCGAGACCTCATCGACACTGCCGTCTACTCCAATGCAGCCTTTTCTTGAAAAAGGATTACCATGGTTCCTTTTGCGCACCATTGTGGTCCGATTACATGCCAATGGAGGCCGGACCTGTTGGGTGCAACCTGAAGCTTTTTCAGGAGGGTCATTTGCAATCTCAAATCGTTTTAGCCACATTCCTTTCGGGTTTTCACAGTTCATGTGGAAGAGGTGTCGCATATGCGTATATTGAAAATGAAGTCAGAATACCTTAAGGACTTCCTAATAAGCCTGGAGAAGTTTGGGAGGTTATACGGTCCCAAGCAGATGGACAGTGTTCTTTCCTATGCTCCTATTGAGAATATGGAAGAACTTGTTCTGAATGGTGCAAGACCCTTGATTCCCCTAAAGAAGCTCTTTCACCCCAAGAAATTCGATATGTTTCGGTTTGATGAGAAGGGATTCAAACCGGACTATTCCATCTTTGAGAAAAGAGTCATCTTGGGGGTTCATCCGTGTGAAATTCATGGAATCCTAAGGCTTGATGATGTTTTTCTTGCAGATCCTCCAGATCCCTATTATGAAGGCCTTCGGCGCAATTCAGCAATTATAGGGTTCTCCTGTACACCAGACGAGAATTCGCTATGCAAGTCGACGGGCACAGACATTGTTGAAGAAGGGTTCGACCTCTTCTTCGTTGACCTTGATGAGTTCTACCTCGTCTGGATTGGCTCAAGCCTTGGACATGACATGATTCTTGCAGAAGAGGAATTCTTCGATGAGAAAGTTACACATGATGATATTCAGACATATATCGACTGGCGGGAGCATCGCAATGGCATGTTCAAGAAGGCCTTCAATTTTCCCGCAATGCCAGATATTATGGAACTCAGCTATGGTAGTGATGTTTGGGATTACTTTGCGGACAAATGTCTGTCATGCGGTCAATGCTCAATGGTTTGCCCAACCTGCAATTGTTATAGTGTCACTGACGTGTTCGACATCTCTAGCAAGATATCAGGAAGGCGAGAGAGAATGTGGGATAGTTGCATGTTCGTTGATTACAGCCTCGTTGCGGGAGGGCATAACTTCAGGGGAGCCAGAGCAGACCGGCTCAAGCTTTGGTATACTCACAAGCTCAAGGCGTTTGCCCACGAGTATGGAAAGCCGGGGTGTGTCGGCTGCGGCCGCTGTGTGGAAACCTGTCCAGTAGATATCAATGTGCTTACAGTATCTGAAGCTCTTACGAGGTGTGAGGTGCCAAGAGAATGACTGTCACAAACAAAGTAGATAATCCATTTCAGCCGGAACCGGCAAGAATTGTTCGCCAATATGATTTGATTGATGACCATCGCTTTTTCCAGATTAGGTTCACAGACATGAAGAAAGCCATGGCTTTTAGATATACCCCAGGACAATTTGCCATGCTTTCGCTACCGGGAGTGGGAGAAGCTCCCTTCTCCATATCGTCAACTCCAAGTAGGCCTGGGATTCTTGAAATGGGAATCAGACGAACTGGCAAGCTGACTGAAGCCCTTTTCAAAAAGAAGGACAACGATATTATCTTCCTTAGAGGACCCTATGGAAATGGCTTCAAAATTGATCAGATGGTGGGGCGTGATATAATTATTGTGGCGGGAGGCCTTGGCGTTATTCCACTGCGGTCAATCCTGTACTACGTCCTCGACAACCGGGACCAGTTCGATGAGCTTTATTTCCTCTATGGTGCCAGAAGCCCCAATGAATTCCTCTTCAAACACGAATTTTTCCAGATTAAGGACCGTGATGATATTGACTGCTTCTACACGGTGGATAAGGATACAACTGGCAAATGGACGGAAGACATAGGAGTAGTTACAAAGCTCTTCCAAAAGGTTCCGAAGATTGACCCCAATACCACCACAGCGGTAGTCTGCGGACCTCCGGTCATTTACAAATACGCGATCCAAGAACTGCTGAAGCTAAAGATACCTAAGAATATGATACAGATGACGTTGGAACGTAGAATGAAGTGTGGTGTGGGCAAATGTGGCCACTGCGCACTGGATCACATCTATACTTGCATGGATGGCCCAGTATTCACATATTGGGACACTCTGCATTTCAGGGAGTTGATCTAAATGCCTACAAAGACTGAAACGCAAATATCAAAGCCCCGAATCGGAATCTATGGGTTCACCGGCTGTGCAGGTGACCAGCTGCTAATCATTCATACCGAAGATCAAATTCTGAATCTTTTCGATGCAGCAGATATTCGATCATTCGTGATGGCTTCCTCCAATCCGACTGAGGAAGAGCTGGATGTAGCTTTTGTTGAAGGAAGCATCAGTACTGAAGAGGAGAAAGAACACATTCAGGAAATACGAAAGCGCGCAAAGATAGTTGTGGCAATTGGAAACTGCGCGGTAGCCGGTGGGCCGCAAGCAATGTTCGCAAATGATGGTGGCTTTGCAGAGCGAATCCGAAAGGTATACGGAAACGTCAAATTCATCACCAATCCTATCGAGGCCACACCGGTCGATGAAGTAATCACTGTGGATTACTATCTTCCCGGGTGCCCCATTAGTCAGCCTCAGACCATGGCTCTAATTGGAAAGTTGATTCATGGCGTAGACCCTGACGATATCGTCCATCCAGTTTGCCATGAATGCAAGCTAAACGAAAACAGATGTCTACTGCTGGACAAGAAATTCTGTTTGGGCCCCTTAACAAAAGTTGGGTGCGGATCCGTTTGCCCCAATCATGGACTGCCCTGCGTTGGGTGTTGGGGGCCGAATGTTGATGGTAACTTCAAGGAGCATTTCAAGCTTTTGAAGAGCTTTGGTTTTACCTTTGACGACATCAAGAGAAGAATCCGAAACTTTGGAGGACATAAGATACTGAAATTCCTAGAAGATATTAAGGATACAGAGGTGTGACAAATGACTAAGGCAAAGCAAATTAGCATCAAACCACTAGCAAGAGTTGAGGGCAATGGTGCAATCAAAGTTGAGATAGCAAATGGAAAGCTCACCAACGTGGAGGTCCAGATTCTTGAAGGGCCGCGACTCTTTGAAACTCTGGTTATAGGCAAGACTCCGGAAGAGGACTTGAACCTTGTTCCCCGCATATGTGCTATTTGCAATCTCTCTCACAAATACGCGAGCTTGCGGGCATTGGAGAAGGCGCTCGATGTCAATATCCCAGAGGCCACTGATGCATACCGTCACATCATGCATCATGGAGAGATGCTTGAGAGCCATAGTCTTCATCTCTACTTTTTGGCGTTACCTGACTTCTTTGGTTACGACAATGCGGTGGCAATGGCTGCTGAGCACGGCGATGTCGTTGCAAAAGCTCTCCAACTGAAGGCATTTGGAAACAAGGTAATGCGGATGATGGGAGGACGGATGATTCATGGAGAGAACCCAATCCTAGGAGGATTTGGGAAGCTTCCTGATGAGAAGGACTTGAGAGCAATTCAAGAAGAAGCCAGGGAACTACTACCTTTTGCGATTGCCACTATTGACATCTTAGCAGGGCTTGAAATTCCTAGCCATATGGAGAGGGATACGACATTCCTTTGTTGCAAACCGCCTCATGATGGGTATGACTACTTTGGAGACGAACTTGTCACCTCAGATGGCAAGGTGCATTCAGCGAAAGAATACAAGAAAGCCATTCAAGAACGCGTTGTGAGTCATAGCTTTGCAAAACGCAGTTCTTACGAGGGTGCGCCCTTTTCGGTAGGGGCTCTAGCTCGCGTACTGCTGCTTGGAGATAGACTGCGCGGAGAAGCAAGAAAGGCGTATGAGAAGCTCTACAACGAAAGATGGCACCGCAATCCGCTCTACAACAACTTTGCTCAGGCGGTCGAACAGGTCTTCTCTCTCGAGGGCCTAATCGAAACAATAGACGAAGTCCTCAAAATGGAGAAGCCTGGTGTTGCAAAACGAGGAAGAAATAGTGGCATCGCCACGGGAGCCGTGGAGGCGCCGCGTGGAACTCTGATTCACCATTACGAAATAAAGGATGGAAGAACAGCCGCGGCTGACTACATTACTCCTACCGCGATGTTTCTTGATGACATTGAAGCATTCATTCGCAAGGGCGGAGAAGAACTTCTGTCTAGGGGGACGACAGACAACTTAGAATTGCAGTTCGAAATGATTGCAAGAGCATATGACCCATGCATCAGCTGCAGTGCTCATCTGGTGACGGTGGAGTACAAGTAGAAACTAAGTATTCGGACCGAGAATTGACGTGGACTTGGTGTAGGCGTTTACCACCCACTCTAAGTTAGAAGAGGGGGGATTTGCTACACCAAGTGATTCGCCCCCACAAATTCTTAATAGAGCATTTTGATAATTATGCGGGCATGGTATTCGCGAGCTTAAAAAGGCAGGGAATACAAGTTGCTGCTGGCATATCTCTCCTACTTCTCTTGACCGGATGCTGCTTCGATAGTGCGGCTGTAACCAATTCCGCTCAATCGCATCAGGCTAACGCATTGTGGATTGAATCGTCAAATATGGATGTTGTAGAACTTGGGGACAGAATCAATCTGACAGTGTGGGTCAATATGTCCGAGGAGGTCTTCGTGTGGCAACTGAGAATTCTCTTCAATTCAACCTACTTCAATGTTTCAGGAGTCGGATATACAGCAGGCAATAGAAGCGATTTCTTCTGCAATCATTCGACTATTTCAATCAGCCCAATCCTGAACAATACTGAAGGGTATGTCATCATTGGAGAAACTTTGCTTGGGGGAGATCGGAGAAGCCCAGGCTGCGGCAGTCTGGTTTGGATAGAATTGAACCTTACCGAGGTGCCTAGTGTGGCGCAGTCGCTCGTTTCATTTTCTGTGCCTTACGGCGATGATACATTCGTTTCAAGTCCGTATCTTGAAGTTATCGCGCTGGACTACTCAGCGGGGATTGTTATTGGGTTTCAGCAATTGGCTCAAGATACACTCCTTAGAGACTTGCTAATCATTGTGGCCATTTTGGGTCTGACTGCGGTGGGCCTAATAGTGGTCAAAAGAAGGAGGTCTGAGAAGAATGGCCAGTAAAAAATCCAAATCAGTTCTTATATTGGTGGTTCTGCTCGCATCCACTGCAGCAGGCATACATCTTGGCATTGGTTCATTGAACATTGAGCCTTTAGAGGACCATGAGATCTCTTCCTTGGCGAATGGCAAAGGCATTCTGATAATAAACGACCCACGCAAGTATGCATTCTTTGGATGGTATCGGCCTACGCAGTTTAGCGTTGAGATATTGAATATCCTGAACAGAACAGTGCTGTGGGCATCAAGCTATGCGAGTCCTGAAGATGTGGATATCGTGTTCTTTAGCGAATCTGGAGACTCCTATGCTGCATTTGTCAGTGACTGGCTTGTTTCAGGAGGATACCTATCGGACAAAATTGAGTACCAGACCTCAGCTAATATTGAGGAATTCAATTCGGATTACTATGAAGGCATTGACTTGGTCATATATTGGAACAGATTTGGCTATGACCCAACCAATGTTGTAGAATCTCATGTACCGTTCATCACTGTATCTACGACGCAGACTGATGAAATGGGAATAGCAGAAGGCCTCACAACAGTGAGCGGCAGCAACGAAACAATTCATGTGGTTGACAACGGCTACTACCCAACTGAGCATTACCCTCTGGGCCCTGTGCTTCTGGACGACAGCTATTCGTTCGAAGCCGCCCAAGCCTCTTCAATTGGCAAGGTTCTGATAGCGTCAGATGTTGAGAGCGTAACTACACAAGTGAAGATGTCCATGGTTCAGAATGTCACTATTCTCCCAAATGGCAGTGCATCGGTGCAGTTTACAATCACTATTCCGGAGTCACCCTTGGCGGAAATCTTTCGGGAATCGTTCTTTGAGGACCCTTTGACTCTTGAGCAAGGAATTGAGTATGAAATCCCAGAGAACATAGCGTTCAAACCGGAAACAAGCAGGGAGGAAGCTATCAAGGATGTTGTTCTTCTGGGAGATGTAGGTGATGCTGACGGTCAGGTGGAGATGGACGATCTCAATCTAATTGCTGATCATATTGGAATTGCCGTTGGAGATTCGAATTGGAATTCAACTTTTGATTTGAATCATGATGGGAAAATCGATATGAAGGACCTTGCCATCGCCGCGCATAACCTAGACAAGACAGAGAATAATACCGGAACACTATTCGTCACAGGCTACTATGACGGAATACTTGTCAATCTCACGGAAGTGTACTACCGTGGACCAGAAGGGTCGCCAAGAATAAATGTTTCAGAATCGGGATACGCATGGTATCACCTTTTGCCAGGAACCTATACTATCTTTGGCACATACAATGGGATTGAGAAGAGCATTGTAGCTTCAATAGGGGCAAAACAGGTGACATATGCGCAGCTGGATTTTGGTGGTGCTCCACCGCCCCCAGTACAACAGAACCAGGCTCCAGTAAGGGAACCATTTTACGAGGGAGTTTCAATGGAGCAACTGATTCTGCTTGGTTTTGACATAGGCATTACTGATTCTGGAATAACACCATTGAGCGTAGACAACGGTACCGAAATTTCACTTGTAGGTTACTCTCCTCTGATTGCCGAGATTATTAGCTATCCTGATTGGCAGATTAAGCTTGGACCAACAGATGAAAACACTACATCTTCCGCAGCAGAATTCATTTTCACTAAAATACAATACATGATGCTATTGCTTCAGTCTATTCCTGGCAAACAGATTTACACATCAGAGTGGCAGATTGCCTTCGAGTTGCCTGGTGGAAGTATGCTTCAGGACCAAGCGATTCTTGAGAATCTGAATTGGACCATTGATTTTGGTGAAGGAACCATCTTGAATGCAAATGTAACAGTTGGCTCTGGAAGGGTCATTGTCAACGAGTTACTTGTTGTGACCGAAGGAAACATCACAGCCTCTGAGGAATATCTTACGGCATCTTTTGGCAATTACCGGATGTTCTCGATAAACTACACCTATTCAGGTCCAGTATATCAGGCACAACGGGATTGTATTCAAATTGGCAACGACTGGTCAAAGACCTGGTCCTATGCGATTGCGCCAGGGGGTTTCCAGAAGGCAATAAGCGCAGGACCTTTTTGGGTAACGCTGTCTGCAAAACCCACCCTTAATGTAAATTGGTTCATGGGGTGGGAACGGAAATGGACTAGGACAGGCTACAAACTGCAATGGTTTGAATCGTGGATGAAAATAGCTCCTTCTATCAGAGTTGAGGCTTCTGCAGGCGTTTCAGCAGGCTACACTTTCAACAAAGAATATGTTCTCTGGACATGGTCTACCAGATTCACCTTCTGGGCTGGAGCGGTTGTTGTTTGGGCCAATTTGAAACTCACTGTTAGTGTTGGTGTAGTGCTTGACGCCTACGGCCAACTATCCATATCAACTTGGGCAGAGGCTAACGCTTGGTACAAGGCAGGTGTCCGATGGCAAGATGGTTGGAGTACAATTTGGGATAGAGGAAGCGGTGCTTCATATGGGAAGCCAACTATTACTGCTGCCGCAGGAGTAGTTATCACCCCTTACGCGAAGTGCAGGCTTGCCTTCTTGCTTTACGATGTAGGAGGACCATTTGTTGAGGCTGTGGCACTTGCACCAATTGGAATTGAGGTATCTGCTAGCCAAGCAGGCATATCAGGCACTTGGGCAATAGCCCTAAAGCTGAAGGTCAACGTCGGGGTGACACTGGCAGGATGGATCACCAAGATTCTGAAGTTGAGTGAATACTCCAAGACAGTTGCGGAATTCACTCTCATGTCCTGGGAAGGGACTTGGCTCTGATTGAGGCGTTGCCGAATTCCTAATCTATACTCTCGCTTCAAGCCATGCAAATGTGTCAGCCATAAACTCTTCGCCGCCAGGAGCCTCAAAGGGTTCATGCCAGAGTCCTGGATACATCTTGAACGTCTTATCCTCGGAGGCAATGCTGTCAAAGAACTTCTTGTTGCCCTCAGGGACGAGAATCTTGTCATCCCTAGGTTGTTGAATAATAACGGGCAAGGTTATTTTGGCGCCGGAGTTGAAGCCTATCTCGCGAGCCTTCAATCCTTCAGCACCGAATCTTGGTGTGCATTCATGAACACGTAGCGGATCCTCTTTATGTCGTTTCACAACTTCAGGGTTTGGAGATAGTAAATCAAGATTCAGACCCATGCTGAATGTCTTTTTCACGTTAAACTTCGCCAGCATTTTCATAATTGCTCGAGTAACGCCTCCAATTTCAAGACGCTCTGTAACTGAGGGTCCTGGAATCATAATACCATCAATCTTCTCAGAATGTTCAAGAACATAGAGTATTGCCACTAAACCGCCAAATGAATGACCAAAAATGAAGGTCTTCTTATTTGGAAACCGTTCCTGCATTTGTGTAACAAAGCAGTCCAGGTCATCAATTATCTCACTAAATGAATCAACGTGCCCCTTGACACCATCATAGTGACCAAATCCTCTAGTGTCGTGCGTCATAAAGGCATAGCCATTACGAGCAAAAGATTCTCCAAGAAAGAACAGAGCACTACCGTGATTGCCTAAACCCGGGATACCTACGACAAGTGCCTTTGAATCGCCATCAGGCAGCCACCCACACATGAACATCTTCTTTCCATCGTAGCCAGTGTATTCGCCTTCTTCAGACATCATCTTTACCACTATGGCAAAAGATACAGTACCTGCTCTTTACATTAACGGAAAAAGACGATGACCTGGAATATTCGAGAGTGATGAGCCTGTGCGAAACTCACAGGCTCTATCTGTTTCTAATCCTTTGATTGTGCGTGATTCAGACCTGCACTCATCTGCTTGGGAATAACACTTGGTCTGTTTCTATATTTGAAAGAAACGCCGGACCGAGAAATAACAACAGGAATCGTTGTGGGTGGGGCTCTAGGCTACATTATATCGATGAGTTTCTTGTTCATATTTGGCTGATCATTCGAGGAATACTTGGTGAAGTAAAATGCAAAGCATGAAGATTTACGTTGCAGGTCCGTACACTGCCAATACATTGAGAGAGATAAATGCAAATATCCAAAGAGCAATTGATGCTGGCATTCACATTTGGAAGAAGGGTCACTTCCCGTACATTCCCCATCTTCTTCACTGGGTTGACATTCGTGCTACAGAATTGAATGTTCCCATGGACTGGGAAGACTATATCCTCTGGGATGCCCCATGGCTCGATGCCTGTGACGCTTTGCTCTTGCTCGCTGAATCTAAGGGAGCGCTCATTGAGCTGAAGAGGGCAAAAGATGAAGGTAAGGTTATCTTTCGCTCATTAGAGGAAATACCTGCCGTCACAAGGGGACCGGTCTGGGCAGATGCATACAGAGAGTAGTCATCGAGAACTAGGTCTTCTTTCCTTCCATGAATTTGAGAATCTCAGGAAATTCCAACCCAGTGTGGTTCTTAACAATTTCCAGAAGGACCATGTTTTGAGCCATTTGTTCACGCATCATTTCATCAGCTCCCGCTCTCAAGCCTATGTTCTCCGAATCCGCATCAAATGATACTAGAATATCTGTTAGCCTTCTCAAAGAACCAACAACCTCGAAGAATGAGAGACCCTCAACTTTCTTTTGACTCACTCTCTCGTATCCCTTGAGAATCGCATCGCGCATTGAATCACCGCCGTAGATTTTCGCCAAGAGCAGGGTCCAAGCAATGTCGACTCTATAGTCTAGAATATCGGCAGCTGTCCAATCTATAACAAAGGGAACTCCACTTCTGTCAATGAGTATGTTATTTGGGTGGAAGTCGTTGTGAGTGGCAGAGATTTTCCCAAGGATTACTCCATCGACTCTTCCTTTGAGCCAGTCAACGATTTGGAGGAGTTCCAGTCTACCAATTTCCTTTGCACGATTCTCGCATTTCTCAATCCAGCGTAGTAACGCCATTTTTGAGTTCAACCCCTTGAATTCTTCAGGGTCTTCTTCGAGCTTATGCCAGTCCAATTTATGAAGCTCATAGAAGAGCCTTGAGAACAGGGTAAACCAATCTGACTCTTCCTTTTCACCCTCCATAAGATCCCAGAGTTTGCTCCCGTCAATTCTCTCCATGATGATAAATGGGCGGCCAAGAGGAGCCAAATTTTCTTCAATCAAATGGGCAATTGGGACAGGATAGCCAATGTTTCTGAGACGCTTGAGAAGATTGAACTCCTTGATAGCTTTGTGCTTTGCCCACGGTCCCGCGTACATACGGAGAATCAACTTCTCTGTGTCCCGTTTGGCACCGTCCCTTTTTCCTAGGTCGAAGGAGTAGATGTCGGTTTCCCAACCATCTGTTATCTCACGAAAGTTCAAGACCTGGAGATCAATATGCTTCGGGAGTGTCTTTTTGAGATAGGTTTCCAGCTCCAGTCCATTCAACAGATGACGATCCTCCTTGAAATCGAGCTGCATCACTCCAAGTGAGAATTCTCTGAATCCTGCTACTAAGAGAATCCTAAGCTCATATACTCTGGCTTCAGTGCACCTATGCCAATCGTGAAGCCACTCTTGGAGCACGATATGCCTTCTCGGCCTGATGCGGCTTCGAGTCACTTGTGCCTTGGCACCAATCTATCAATCAGAAGAATTACGGCAAGTGCAGTAACTTCCAAGACTATCACCAGTGCCCAAGTACTTGACAGTATTGGATTCGCGCCATCGGTTGTGGTGTATGTTACTGTGGTTGTTGGCGTTTCAGATGTTGTTGAACTTGAGGTTGCTGTGCTCGTTCCACTCAAGCCGTTGAGGTAAATGAATATGGCATTGAGATCTCTTAGGAGCCACCTTCTTGCACAAGAAGAGATGATATGATTTGAAACTGTATCAGCGGCATCTTGAATACTGGATGAAGATGCTTCATAATTCTCTTCAGTGAGAAACGATTTTGCTTGTACGAGTTCATTGGCAATAGCTGTGCGTAGAACGGATGGCAATCCCCCGCTGAAAACCGAATCGGATAGTCCACCAATCGTATCTTGCACCTTGTCTATTGCCAATAGAATGTGTGAGTCGGTGATTGGGTATTCCTTTGAGAGATAATCGGCTAGAGTAGAAACCACAGTCTGCGATGTGAAATCTTGTCTATTTCTTCCATCACCTGGGTAGTCTCTCTCGAAAGAAACTATGGAAAAATTGGCGCTACCAACAGTATAGTAAGTTTCGGGGTCAAACGATGATACATCCGTGACATAGTAATTGCCGCCCATGATTGACTGAATTGTACTACCTGGCAAATCAAGTGTTGAAATGTGATTGAAGAAGGGTTCTACATGATACAAATCTCTCAAAGTGATGAAACCGGCATCCAAAGAATCTCGCACACCACCATAGTTGTAGGTAGCTATATCCGCTCCAGTATAATCAAGAATTGATTCGGCAAGATGATAGGCCATTTCGCTAACCCCTTGGTGACCGGTGAAGTATCCAATAGGCGCATCCAATTCTTCTGCAAGTGGCTCATCCCACCTATCGATGATTGCAGTAATGTCATCATCAGGTTCAAGCGACGAATCTAGCGAATGGTCCGAAAAGCTGTAGTCTTTAATGGTACCTGCATTGGTGTCGATTGTGAGATCCAGCACACCTACTGCCGAAGCATATGAGCCAGCCGAGGGAACAGAGAGAATGCCGTTCACATATTCGGGGCCGCCACCCATCACAATGAGATCTACTCCTGATAGGCTGTTTGCCAAATTCGATGATACACACCCCAGTACGATGATGAAATTGACTCCTAGCGCGCCCAATTCGGCAGCAGCCAGATTTGCTGCAGTCGCCATGTTGGTAAATGAAACGCTCTCAGGTGCGTACCAGAAGGAAGGCGTTAGACCGATAACGCCTATCTGATAGTCTTCTATTGTTTCCACGGAATACGGAGCTGCCTTTGGAGTGCCGGGCCAATCAACGTTTGCACTCAATACTTCAAAATTGGCAGCACTAATCATCCCCTGTAGAACAGGCACATCAAGATCAAACTCATGGTTATCCAAGGTCATAGCATCGTATCCAATTGCGTTCATAACCTCTATCATAGGAAGGCCGTTATTGAGGTCATTGATCGCACCCCCGCTTAGTATATCTCCACAATCCAAGAGAAGGATCGGGCCCAGCTCGCGTAGTTCATTGACCTTGGCAGAAACCAGAGCCATTCCACCGGAACATCCCAATGTGGTCCACCTTGGAAGCATATGGCTATGTATATCATGAGTGTACACGATTGTAATTTGAATCTCTTCAGTTTGTGCTTCTACTGGTTGTGAAAGAAAAGAAATCGAAAAGACAAGCACCAACATGACAGCCAGAAGAGAGCTTCGCATCTTTGGGGTTACCTCATCTTAAGCATGAAATCCAATTGTACTTGATACAATGGAGCAATTATAGTTTGGTGGTTGCATTTGTACCAAGGTACAATATGACGATTGGTAACAAAAGAAACCAAGTCGCGATTTGCAGGTTGGTGTGTTCGTCATCTAGGTTCTCTTTGGTACGTTTAAGGTGTACATCATAGTACATCAGCTTTATAAGGCCTATATATGAAATTGAACCAGTTCCTTAAATACTTTATAAGAGAGAGGATTTTCTATGCCCAGACCACAGCCGAAGACCAAAATAGAAAATGTCGTCGCATCAGTCATTCTTAATCAACGACTTGATCTGGATGAGATAGCTGCAACGATGCCGAACGTCGAGTTCGACCCAGAGCAGTTTCCAGGTCTTGTTTATCGACTCAAGAAACCAAAGACTGCCACCCTGATATTCAACTCAGGCAAAATGGTATGCACCGGTGCTAAGTCTGAGAAAGAGGCGAAGCGTGCAGTACACAAGATTGTGAAGAATATCAAGGAAGCCGGAATTGAGATCACGGGCAAGCCAATCATTGTTGTTCAGAACATTGTAGCCAGCGCCAGCCTGGGAGCTGAATTGAACCTCGAGCTTGCGGCAATGAAACTTGAGAACACACTCTACGAGCCTGAGCAGTTCCCAGGTCTCATTTACAGAATGCGCGATCCCAAGGTTGTCATTCTGCTTTTTGGTAGCGGGAAGCTTGTTATTACAGGAGCGAAGTTCGAGCCACAAATCGACGAAGCTGCTGAGAAGGTCATGGACAGACTTCTTGAGCTTGGCGTAATGAGGGTTCCAGAAGAATGGGACCTTGATGAGGACTAGTTCTGCTTTCACCTAACGTCCGAGGGGGGCTACATAGCCCGCCTTTGGGCACTATTTCTTACTGAATACACAAGATTGCAGCATGCTAGTAGGTCAATCTAGTTGACCAAACACATTAAGAGCAACTTCCGCAATTTCATGTAATCCGCGTGATGGGGATTATCATGTCTTATAGATACGACCCGAAGCTAATTGAGGGACACTTCGATGGAGAGACTCTCAGCGAATGGGAGAGAATGGAGAAGCATCCGCGAAACCTCGTATCTTTTCACATTCATAAGCACTACTTGAAGGAATATATCAAGCCAGGAGACAAAGTCATCGACATTGGCTCTGGGCCTGGCAAATACACAATTGAACTGGCAAGGCTCGGCGCTAAGATAGCCGTTGCAGATATATCCTCTGAGATGCTCAAACTGCACAAAGCAAAGATGGAGGAGAGTGGGTGCGAAGAAGCTGTTCTTTGGCGAAGAAAACTGGATATTATAGACCTCAGCAGTGTCCCAGACAATAGCTTTGATGCGGCTATTGCCTACGGTGGGCCTCTAAGTTACGTATTTGACTTGGCAAGTGATGCGTTGGCTGAACTTCTTCGGGTCACAAGACCGGGCGGATATGTCTTTCTTGGCGTCATGTCTAGCTTGGGAACGTGGAGGTTTTACACAGAATCAGTTCTTGATGAAATTCAGGAATTTGGACTTCTAAGATACCAGAAGTTGTTCGAAGATGGAGATGTGACTGGCAGACTGGCCGCGAAAGGAACACATCACTGTCACATGTTCAGATGGAGCGAATTGCGCAGTTTGATCGAAGAGCATTCCTGTGAAATACTGGAAGTTTCTGCTTGCTCATTCCTCGCCAACAACAAATACATTCAGAGGAGTCTAGAGCAAGCGATGCAAAACCTTGAGGTGTGGAATGCCTTTCTCCGATGGGAGCTTGAATTCAGTCGCGAACCTGGTGCGATTGACGCATCATCTCACATAATAGTAGTGCTTAGGAACAACGGCTAGAACTTACTAGAAGATGCCTATCATTTGCCATAGCGGAGGAATGCATAGCACAAGGATAATCATCACGAAGATGAAGAGAATCTTTCGCCAAGCAGAAATTTCTATAGTGTCATTCAGCGGTCCGGGATGCTCTCCCCCTTGCGAAATGACTAGTATCAATATTGCCATCATATAATATCCGAGGAGAAGCATGATCGCAATACCTGCCCATCCGACATACTTGTGCTTGTTGCCCTCCACGATTGCACGGAGTGCATGGCCGCCATCAAGTTGCGAAATTGGGAAGAGATTGAGAGCAGTTACAAGCATGCCAATCCAGCTGGCAAATGCCAAGGGGTGCATGTAGAGTGTTCCGCCTGGTGGAATGAATCCCGCAAAGAGGTACTCCATGAGTGTGAAAAGATAGGGCACACCTAGCTCACCGGATTGACCCGGGTATGTTGCTTCAATAGCCGCGAGTTGCTCAGCTGTCACTGGAACCGATAGCAGGAAGCCAGCAATCAGCACTACCACAGTTACGACAAATCCAGCGAGTGGTCCTGCAACACCGAGGTCATAGAGGTCTTCTCTGTTCATCGGTGGGCTCTTTTGCTGTATGAAAGCTCCAAAGGTGCCGCCAATATACGGCAATCCCGGAATGAAGTACGGTGGTGTCGCTTCAATTCCGCGCCTTTTTGCTGCGAAATAGTGCCCGGCTTCATGTGTCCCAATGATTCCCATTAGAGCCGCCATGAAGAAGAGCGTCACAAAAGCTATATCCCAAACGGTGTAGCCATGCGGATAGAAGAGTGTAAGAAAGATTGGACTAGTTGCCTGCCAGAACCCGGCTAAAGCAATGGTTCCCAAAGTAGCGATAAACAGGGCGTAGTTGATTCTGACATCGGACTTTGCAGGTTTCTCTATTGGAACAAACCTGATTATATACGTGCGACTTGCTTTGTTTCTCCATCTCACCAATGGCCAAACCCTGAGGCTTTCCGCCCTCTCAGCCACTTGCTTGAAAACGCGTTCCTGTACTTCGTGCTCAGGGAGATAATCCGTTCTCCATTTGACAATGAAAGTTGGCAATCCGTAGACCAATTTCTCATCAAGAACCTCGAAGTGCTCCATAAGAACATCATAAAGTTCAGCGTGTGTCGGATAGCTAAGTACTGAGCTCTGATAGTCATCGTCTAAAGCCAATTCTTCATGCTCCAACTAGTCAACAGTAAGCAAACTCGAAGAAGATTGCTATTAAGACTATGCGCTTGGGCATATCCACCTTGGGAGAATACAAGTCGAATTAGAGTTCCAATCTACTGGCAAAGGCAAAGGCACCATGGACAGCCTCCAGCAGCCCTTCGTCCCCATCCGCGCTTCCAATCAAATCGGCCTCCATTCCGAATTCCTTCAGCTGATCGTGAAGCCGTGTTCTTGGACTAGCTCTTCCCGAAACAATAATGGTGTCGAATGACAGTAGATTCAGCTCGTCCTCCGAGCTCACCTGTACATAGTCCTTTGTAACCTGAGCAATCTCCACATTGGTCAAAGCCACAACACCACGCTCCTTCATTGACTTCAGAATAACCCATCGCGTTGAACGACCAATGTCGGCGCCGAGGGCATCTTGCTCAAACACGGTCACAGAATCTGCTTTAGAACTCAGCCAAATTGCTGTATGACATCCAAGGCTGTTGCCCCCAATTATGGCTGCTTTTCCGAAATTTCCCTGGGACGTTGAAAGGACATCTCGCGCATGCAGCACATGAGGTGATTCTACGCCCTCAATTGGAGGAGAGGCTGACAGAGTCCCAGTTGCTAGAACAATCCTGTCATAGGAGGTTTTCTCCAAATCCTCAGCGGCAATCTTCGTCTTGAGATTCACTTCAACACCAAGTCGCTTTAGCTCTCTCCACATATGCGTGACATAAGAAGCAAACTCACCTCGACCAGGAACCCTCGATGCGAGATTAAGGAGACCTCCGGGGCGTTCGTTTTCGTCGAACAGAGTAACATTCGCGCCACGTGTCGCAAGAACACGTGCAGCCTCGAGACCTGCTGGACCTGCACCTACAACGACAACATGACCCTCAAGGGCAGGTCCAATCTTACGTCTGCCCTCGAAGCTTGCCAGGGGATTAATTGCACATGTGACCGGCTGTAGGAGGAACACCTTGTCCAAGCACCCAATATTGCAGCCGATGCATGGACGAATTTCGCCTATCCTGCCGGATCGAGTCTTTTCTGGAATCTCTGGATCTGTTATAAAGCCCCTTGACATTCCTATGAGTTGAGCCTTCCCCCTAGACAGAATCTTCTCTGCAACAGTAGGGCTGTTGATTCGGTTACATGCAATAACAGGAACACTGACAACTTCCGCAATGCCCTCAGCTAAGTATGCATAATGACCTCGAGGAACATCCATGGTGATTTGTGGGACCCTAGTTTCATGCCAGCCTCCAGTAACGTTGAAGCAGTCTATGCCAGCTTTCTCCAACATTGGAGCCAATTCTCTGTTGTCTTCAAGCGTATTGCCCTCTGGAACGAAGTCCTCTCCTCCCATTCTGTAGATTATGGGATAGTCGGAACCCACGCTCTGACGTACTGACTCAATCACCTCAAGTACAAATTTGGCACGTGACTTGAGGCCTCCCCCATATTCATCTTTACGCTTGTTTGTTGCAGCGGCCAGAAACTGGTTGATGACATAGCCCGCAGAACCAAGAATTTCAACTGCATCGAATCCGGCATCCTTGGCTCTTTTTGCTGCTCTACCAAAATTCGCAGCTGTATCATGAATTTCATCAATTGAAAGGGCCCGAGGGGTTTCTCTGGTCAAACGGCAGGGAATTGCTGATGCCGAAACAGCCTGCTCTCCTAGAATCAGTGAGTGGACATATCTGCCTGCATGATACAGCTGAGCTGCAACAGGCACTTCATGAGAATGGACTAAACTGGTTAGCTTTCGAAGTCCCTTGATGTGCTCATCCCTGCTTATACCAATCATTGTCGGTCCACTGGAGCCGTGTCTTTCCGTGTAGCAACCACCTATTATGATAAGACCGGGTCTGTACTTGGCGCGTTCTCTGTAGAAATTGAGAAGTCTTTCCGTTACATTGCCATTCTCAGCACAATATCCCAAGTGAGTTGCAAGAAAGACTAGCCTATTCGAGAGTTCTAAGTTGGAAATCCGAATGGATTCGAGTAACTTCACTTTTCAAGCCTGCCTGTAGAACTCAAACCATTTGCTAACACTCGATTCTATCCTGTGTTCAGCACCCTCAACGAAGTACTGAGGAACCATACCCTCCTGAATGAATTCCTCCTCATCGAGTCCTTCAGAAAGGCACTTCGTAATCCTGCTCTTGAATTCAAGCAGGAAATCAAGCTGTTCCTTAACTCCGGTATTTCCGCAAAGAACGCCATGCCCAGGAATGACCTCATCAAAGTTCGAGGCGAGGATCCCTTCGAGAGCGTCTATCCACAATTCAGGATTGCAGGTTGGATCTCCAGCGTAAGGAAATGAATGGTGGAAAATTAGGTCTCCTGTGAAGATGACGTGTTCGGGTTCAACAATGACAATTGAAGAACCCGCAGTGTGCCCCCCAACGTGTCGGAAAGCAATGTCGCGCTCAGTTCCCATAATGATTTCATACTCGAATATAATATTCGGAAGACATATCTCAAGGGTCTGAACAGCCGCCCAATACTCGGGTCGAGTATCCTTTATCTCAGAGGCGTATTCAAGAATTGCTTCACGCGTCCATTCCTTCTCCATGAGCTGCTCGCAGATTTCTCCCATTGATTTAGAGCTAATCTTGGTCGCCTGTTCGAACGCCTGAGCCCCGAAGACATGATCACTATGATAATGAGTGTAAAGGAGTTTTAGGATAGGCAGGCCAAAGTCAGCATCAAGCTTAGCTTTCATTGCGGCCGTTCGGGGATGGTACATGCCGGAATCAACAGCAACGATTTCATCTTTCAGAACAACTACGCCGTGATTGCCGCCATTTGCCCCTGTAGTATCAGCGTAAACCCTGCCGGACACCTTTTCTAAAGCCATACGCGGTAGACGGCGGCCTCTCTGATATAGTTGACCATCCCTTTCAGCGGTGCAAATGCTATGTTGAAGGTAACATTATGAACGCCTAGAACGCCATTCTCTGAGCATTAGCAGGACAATGAGAAGTGTATAGATTGCTCCACCAATCAAATACGCAACGACCATTCCGACGGCAGTTCCAGCAGCGTCAGTATTCAGTGTATCCGCAAACACCACCTGAATCATCAAGACCATGACGAAGTTAACTAGCAGAAACAAAAGGAATGTGAGTGAACTCATCCCAGACTTGTACAAGTTGCGTGCAAGTTCAACGCCAGTTACCAAAAGCATCCAGCAAACAAGCCAAAAGAGCATGAATGCTCGAACCTGATGATCTGTTGTCAATAGAAGAGTTGTTAGCGCAATTCCCGTTGAGGTGAGAAATAGTAGAATTCCAGCAAGAATGACCATCGAGCCATAAATGCTGGCAAGAACTCTCGAGATATCAGCTTTGCTTTCCTGATTAGACATGTAATTCAATCTCCCAAGACACGAATAGAAATATGTACAACCCAATTGGTTTTGATTTTTTCGGGAGATCCTCGTGCTACCCGTTTGTTGGAAATCTCGGATTATTCGTGGTACTGAGTAGGCTTTCATACGAATGCCCAGAGTAATGTCAGAATAGCCGTGGCCAGTGTCATTAGCACAGCAACTACAACGCCATACCGAATCACTTGTCCTTCTATTCCAATTTCATCGATGACAGCGGCCGCATTTTGAATCTTCGCTGGGCTTAAGACGCTGGCAAGACCCCCACCAATACCATTTGATGCGGCTACAACCGCGGAGTTGGCTGCCAGTGTGAGGTTAGCTGAGGTCTCGACATGATATCTCGTGAACATTGCGATGGCAGATGTTTCAGAACCCGAGATGAAGCCTGCAAGAAGTCCAAGGAATGGAGCAATAAGGGGATATGCCAATCCGAGTCCAGCAGTAACTGATGCCAATAGATAAACCATGTTGTTTGTGGGATCAGCTGGGAAAAGCCACTCACCTGTTGGTCCGGGCATGTATCCGCTGAAATTGAGAACTTCGGCCATAGCAAAGAATATCGCAGCTGCAATAACTGGGCGTGGTGCTCTGCCTTTGAACTTCGTCCAGGTTTTTTTCATTACTTCCGAGTCCCTTTGGAAGAAAGGAATTGCCACAAGCGTAGAAATCAGCATCAGAGTATAGGCCTGCCAAAGGAAACGTGTTTTAATCACATTTGGATACGCACCAAGAGCTATTGGGAATTCGAGTGTATTGAATAGCAGGTTAAAAACGGGAGGTACCAGATTTGTTGCAAGGCTTAGGACAACAAGAACGACCCAAGGGATGCTTGCACGCCTCAGGCTCATTCCAGCTTCGACTTCTAGATCCTTTTCATTCAGGACGCTCCTATCAATGAGGGAGCGATTTCTGAATTCGTTATACAGGAAGAGAATTAGAAGGACCATAGCTCCAGCAAAGACGTTGGTGAGGGTTGTTAATGGAAAGATAACGTTGCATACAATCGCCATTCCGCCTGCAGTGAGACCGCAAATTGCAGCCAAGGACGCCCCCTCTCTGCTGAACAAGAGATTCTTGCCGCCAGCAATCCAAAGCATTGACACTGCTATACCCAAACTGACCACTGGCATGAACCACGCAAAGATGGATCCAGCTGCC
>RDOF01000040.1 GCA_011365025.1 Candidatus Thorarchaeota archaeon | reverse complement strand
CGGATTCCTCAACATCGGATTTCGTGACGGTAATCTCAGCCACACCATTTTGGCATGAGATGATTGATTTTTCCGCATCAATGATGAATGGCATTTCTTGAAGCAGTTCCTCACCGTTTTCAACCTCGAGAAGAAGCTGATTACCTTTAGCCTTGGCGACTATCCCAGATTTGTCCATACACCCCTCAATGACTATCAAACAATAATCATCAAAGTCGACTCTTTCCATTACAGGGCGGCCTGGGGTGTCAATTCTCAGTACTCCTTCATCTGTCGCAATCTGGCTGTCACCTTCTTGTGAATCGAAGAATGATTCGCTATGTCCTATTCCAGCTCTTCTAAGGAAGTCTTCAATCAGGTCGCGGAACAACTTCTCAAATGTATCATCATCAATCATGAGCTTCTTTTCCTCCCGCTTGGATGAACTCCGGAAAGGCATTTGATATTGAAGGGCAAAGTCCCTCGCAAAACGTGCCCGGACCCCGCAGAGTTCCAAGCAATCATTCATAATTCCTTTTCTTACGTAATTAAATATTGTCAAGTGTCCATGAAAAATAGGATGCTAGGAATACGCTTAAGAAAGCCAATAGGAAGAACTCGTAGCATAGAATTGGAGAAATGATTATGGCACATTGCTCTCTCTGTGGTAAGGACGACCTATGTTACACATGTCCCTATTGCAATGGGGTGTTCTGCACAGAGCACAGGCTGCCTGAGGGTCATGGCTGTCCAGGTTTGCAGAGAGCAAAGGATGAAGCCAGAAGAAGAGTGGCCGAATCGTTCAGTGGGCAGTATGATGAAGATGACGAGTACGACGAAGACATAGTAATTAGACAGGCAAAAACTCCCAGGAGCCCAATAAAACCCAGGAAAAGCCGATTCTCCAAGCGAGAGATTCGTGACCTCGGAATCGCAGTTCTCCTTGTCACGCTTGTAGGTTTCGCCTTGATTGGAGGCCCACCTTTGGGGATAATTAGAGCGATTCAAATCTTGCCCGGGCTAATTGCTGGTGGATACTGGTGGTATCCAGTTGGCATGATAGGGTTGTTTGCTTTTGCCTTTCTTACGCACGAACTGGCTCACAAGTTTGTGGCTCAGAATTACGGGATGTACTCCGAATTCAGAATGATCCCCCAAGGGTACTATCTCTCTCTAATTGCCATCCTTTTTGCCGTTCCAATATTCGGGACAGGTGTTGTTGACACACGAGGGGCAAAGAGCCTAGAGGAAGGGGCGAAGTCCACTCTGGCGGGACCCATCGCCAACTTGGTGCTGGGTGGTGTTTTCCTTGCAGCTATCGAGATAATCGTGGCTATTCAAGGAGGCCTATCATTCCCCCTAGGACTTATCCTGCAATATGGGATGATTCTCAACGCAATGTTGGGACTCTTCAATATGGTTCCCTTGTACCCCTTTGATGGCTACATCGTTATGAAGTGGAATAGGAACCTATGGATCGTTGCTACTGTGGCACTGCTGGCAATGGTGGTAATGGGATACTTCTTTGTTCCCAGCCTGTTCTTCTGACCAGCTGAAAATGTTCTCAGTGTAACACCCACCTTCAAAGCGATAGCGTGTTACCAATCTCTGAGAAAGTCAGTGGAGTATCCAAATTGCTATCGCCTCAAAAAACGCAGTCAGAAATTGTTGAGCTGTCGGTCTCATCGTGGTTCTACCGAAATAGAACCATCGCGGGCTTTGACAATCCAGCTAGGTCACTCTATGTATCAGTAAGAGAATTGGTTGAGAATAGCCTTGATGCCTGCGAAGAGGCTCGCATCTTACCCGAAATACGCGTAATTCTTCAGAATCAGGAGCAGGATAAAGAAGAGCTGGACCTACTGAACTCAGGTCCACAGCTTCTTACTCTAAGCATCGCCGATAATGGTACTGGTATTCCACGGGAGAACATCCCAAGACTCATTGGTCGGATGCTTACCGGCACAAAATTCGCCCATAGGCAGAGCAGAGGGACTTTTGGCCTAGGGGGGAGTTTAGCGCTCCTTTATGGACAGATTACAACACAACAGCCTATTGAGATAAGAACAGGAATTTGTGGCCTGGCTAAAGGGCATCGTGTCTTATTGCAGCTTGATATTGAGAACAACCTTCCGATTATCTTGGAGGAAGATGAATTCTCAAAGGAGCCCTCAGAAAGCGGCACAGAAGTGACATATGCACTTCAAGGCGACTGGATTAGAAGTAAGAGGAAGATACTCGACTACTTCGCTCAGACTAGCGTTATTGTACCCTACGCTTCAATTCACTTCAGTTCACCAGATGGAGAGCAGATTAACCACACGCGCGTAATTGAGCTGACACCAAATCCAACGAGGGGCATGAAACCACATCCAAGAGGAACAGATGTTGAGATGCTGAAGACGATGGCAGGAAGTTCGAGAGCAAGGACACTCAAGTCTTTTCTCACCAGTTGTTTCCAGAGAGTTGGAGATAAGATAGCGGCAGACTTTCTTGAATATGCAGGCCTTGATGGGAATGAGATACCAAGTGAATTGGAAAATCAACAACTTGTGGAGCTAATGAATGCCCTCTCCAGTTACCCCAAGTTTCTAGCACCTTCGGCAGATTCGCTTTCGCCAGCGGGAGAAGATGTTTTGAAAGCCGGGATTGAAAGACTCAATCCTGAATTGGTAGTGGCAAAAACAAGGAATCCAAACGTCTATGAAGGGCATCCTTTCATTGTCGAAGTCGGTGTTGCCTATGGGGGCAATCTAGTCACAGGCTCACAGCTATTTCGATTTGCAAATAGGATTCCTCTTCTGTATGATGAGGGCTCAGATGTTTCAACGAAGGTGTTACGAGACCTTAACCTCAAGAATTATGGTTTCAGGGCTGAAGACCCTCTAGCGTTCTTCGTTCACATCTGCTCAACGAAGATACCCTACAAGACTGTGGGAAAAGAGTACATTGGTAATGTTGACTCTGTACGGCGGGAAATCGATCTAGGATTCAAGGAATGTCTTCGAGAACTTGGAAAAGTGGTACGGAAAAGACAGAGTATTCACAGAAGGAAGAAAAGGGAGAGTCGGCTAAGGGACTACTATGCATTCATTGCCGATACGTTGAGTGAAACACTGAGGCGGGAAATTGGCATTTCGAGCCTTTTCGAGGAGGAATAACAACATGGAATCTTCGAACGCGGTAGAGAACTCGGATGTTCTGCAATTGATAGATAGTGTGCTAGATACTCTTGCCGGTACAATCGAAGATGGGATGTTCCCTGAAATTGGATACTATGGGTCTTCAAAAAGAAACGTCGAATTTAGGACGACAAAAGGCTATGTTCCAGTTGATGAGGTACCATCCTTTGTAGACGGTCGAAAAGTGGAAAGCGCCAAGACTATTGCTGGACTTGTTTATGGCTTGACGAGATTCCGTGAGCACTTGATGCAGGGACTCTCAATGAGTCTAAGGGATGTCTACTACACATTCAAGGTGAAGTCCGTACAGGATGCCTTACGGATTGGTGACCAGAACGAAACAAATCGCCTCATTAACCTCTGCGAACGTATTCTGAGAATGCAGGGGGCTTCAATTCCAAGAGAGGAGTTTGGTGTTGTCAGTTCCCCGAAAGGAACCTTCTATGGAGACGTCACCCTCACAGACCTATCGGGAAAGACAATAAATTGTGCAAATGCGGGGGAATACGGATGGTTCATTTCTTCCAAACCTTTTGATGTCAAAATTCATGACCTGAACATAGATGCTGCATTGCTTGTAGAAAAGGAAGCAATGGCAAGAAACCTGATAGAGCTAGGAGTTCCTGAGGTCCTTCGTGTTGCTGTTGGTTCTCTCTTTGGTCAACCCGGAAGGAACATGAGAGCGTGGATAAGAAGGCTTGCAGATCATGAAGTGCCGGTACTCATTCTGGTAGACATGTCGCCATGGTCTCTTCGGATTTTTAGCACAATTCAAAGCAATTCCATAGAACTGGCGAATATTAGAGGGCTGGCAACTCCGGAGGCGAAACTCCTAGGCCTTACCACTGAGGACTTCTGGAAGCAAAAGGGCATGCTCACTGACATAGAGCATTCTTTGGAAAGCATGACAAAATCCGATATCAAGTGTGCTCAGCAAAACCGTGGTATTCCTGCCATATCGCAGAATACGTTCCTGCAATATGAGAATGATCAGTTACTGCGAAAGAAGAAGAAGGGTGAATTGGAAGCCTTCAAGGCTTTCGGATTGCCGCTGAACCAATTGAAATCGCTATACCTGAATTACATTCGGAAAAAGAGCAGTCACTATGACGTGAAACTCATATAAGCCAGTCATGTTTTACACAATATGGGAGAGCTATCATGTCAGTCGACAAGGAGCAACTATTGGAAGAAATAGACAATTTACGGAAATCCGCCGTAGCGCTGCTAGATGAAAGAGAAAAGCTTGCAGGAGAAGCAGAAGACCTGAACAAGCAAGCAGAAGAACTCAGGGCTGAAAAGCGAGAGGTAGAAGAAAAGTTATGGGAGTCCGAAGAGGCATTAAAGAAGGCCGAGGAGAAGGCTGAGTCCGTTGGCACCGAATTGGCTCATATGAAGGAGGAACTCACAGGAGTCACGGAGGAACTCCAATCTGTTAGAAGTGATACATCCAAGGATGAATTCATCCAGAACCTCACAAAGGAGAGAGATGAACTCAGAGCAGAAATGGATGAGATCAATTCAAAGCTCAACCGAGTGTCGGAACTCTATCGGGAAGTCTCAGAGGAAAAGGACAAACTCCAGGAAAAGGTGGATGTTAGCGACCTTTTAGCGATCTATATTATGCTCATAGAGAACATCTTTGGAGGTAAGCCTCATGCAAGGGTTCTGTACACGCTTCATAACACAAAAGCCGCAATCACAAGAAAGAATATAGAAGCAAGTACAGGAATCATGCCAACGGCGGTTATGAAAGCACTTCATGACCTGAGGAATGCAGACCTTATTTCATATGATGAAGCAACCCAAGAGGCAAAACTGACCAAGGAAATCCTATGAAGGGAACCTCGGGAGTTTATGCAACAAAGGCGAGTTGATAAGTTGGGAAAGAGAATAGACTACGGTAGCCCTCTGAGAAAACATGTAAAACGTTACAACTTGCATGACAAGTTGGCATCAATTTTGAGTCTACTTGGGACCGATGCGCAGCAAGTTGTGGAATGGGCTGAGAAAGAGGCGAGGAGAAATATCCAGACAGAAGCAAAGCCAAAAGATGCAGACCTTGGCAAAGAAGTATTCAATCTTCTGGGGTATACTGCTGCAATCAGGTTGGTGCAGATCAACCACAAAAAAGGCCGTTTAACCACCAAGAGCGAAGTGAAAAAGAGAACAGGGCAAAGGGTGGAGATGCCTGTCCTATATCAGGAAGCTGGGCTTCGGCATCCACAAGAGGCAAGGAATCTTAGACATAACATATTCCATGAGGCGTTTCTTGCGTATGTTACACATCTCTTTCCTGATGTTGCTACCAACGTTCCAAATACTGGGGAGGGATTGACGCCGGATTTGATGGTCTATCATCAGAATCCTGACTGGACCATTTCTGTGGAATACAAGGGATATAGGTCCATTACACTCCTTAGCGAATCAGAAGTTTTGAAGGGCATGAGGTATCAAGAGGCTTATGGAACAGCTTGGCTTGTAACATCTTCAGTCAAGAGCGTTCGAGAAACCTTCGGGCCGAATCTTAATTCGACAGCAATTGTAGAGCAGGGATTGGAAAGACTCGCCAGAATTGCCAAGAGAAGGGCGTATACAGAAGAGCAGAAGGAGAACAGAGGAATAGCAAGAAAGGGTCTCACGCATCTGCAGAAGCACGAGGATGCTGAACTCAAATGCAAGCTGATTTCGGCAGAGGAACTCCTGGAATCCTGCCGCGCTGGCAAACCGCTAAAGGGATTGGCAATAACGACTGGAATGGAGTTCGTCCAGATGCTGACCGGAGAAGGGTTTGATGAGCATGCAGATAATGTGCTGCGAATTATGAAAACTCCAGCAAGAAAGGTCCATAGTGATTCGGTTACATCTGTAAGACTAATTGGCTAGTAATGTGTTTAGCAGACTCCCAACCTTTATTTGTTCCCTCAGTGTTTAAAAAATGCTTGGAGGCTAACAGCAAAACCAGAGGAGACATAATGTGGAGCACAGCGCGCTGAACATTGCAACGCAATTGAAAGACTTACTAAGAGACCTGTCCAATCATTCCCCAGTTCTTGGCTCAGCAATCTTCTCCGATGATGGCCGGCCGCTTGTAAGCCATTTTCATGCTGGAACTGACGAAGCAATCATAGCGGCAATTGTGGCAAGCATATATGGAACTGGCGAACAGGCCGTTCAGCAACTTCGGCAGGGTGACCTGAAGTCAGTAATTGTACAGGGCATGATGGGTACAACCCTTGTCATCTCTATCACATCTGGATATTTACTTGCTGTGACTGCCCCCGAAAACGCGAAACTGGGCTTGATTTTCAATGATGCTAAGAAGCTTGCTCGAGAAGCGGCCAAAATTCTTGTTTAAAGGGCAGAGAGATTATACTTATGGATAGTACCTACCCATTCAACCATCATCCGTGCTGGTCAGAATTGAGAATTGACCTTTGGGAAAGGATTCATCTGCCCGTAGCCCGCCATTGCAACGTAAAGTGCTACTTCTGCGACCATAATCAAGGAAACAGCTGCCACAGTTCAAAGCCTGGCGGCTCCTCTTCAATTATGACTCCCAAGGAGGCATTGGAAACCCTAGAGAGGGAACTAGCGGATAGGCCCAGGCTAAGAATCGTTGGTATATCAGGGCCTGGCGAGCCTTTGGCAAATCCTGAGAGTTTTGAAGTCATGGGATTAATTCGTGAAACCCACCAAAATCTAAGGCTCTGCTTAAGTACGAACGGCACCCTTCTTTCTAACAAATTGCGTAACTTGTTGGAGCTTGGAATTGACACAATCAGCGTGTCGCTAAGCACAATCTCGCCAGTGACTGCACTGCGTATCTATGAATGGGCATCCATAGATGGAAGGCTCCTTACAGACGACGAAATGGGATTGGCAATCATCGAGAAACAACTCCAAGGCATTGCAAAAGCCATTGAAGAAGGAATTAGGGTCAAGGTCAACACAATTCTGATTCCAACTGTCAATGAAGGTGAAATGGAAGACATTTCTCGGGCTCTGAGTGAGATGGGAGTGCACCTTCAGAATATCGTACCGCTTGTGCCATGGGCCAAGATGAGGGGATTTCGTCCTCCAACAAAGGAAGTGCTGCAGAATGCAAGAGGGACGGGCAGCAAACACGTGCGGCAGTTCTATCATTGCTATCAATGTCGTAGCGACGCTGTTGGAATTCCAGGGCATGATTCGATACTCGGCAAGGTCTAGGCTTGTGTCAAACAGCCCACTTCAACCAGCTTGTTAACCAAGAACCAAAGGGCATTTCCATCAAGAGCAAGTGAGCCAAGAACGTCCTCTATGCTTTTTGTGCCATCGAACGCTTTCAACAACTCGTCAAGGGCGGATCCGTAATCGCCCCTTAGTCGCCCTAGAACTGCTTCAGGACAGCCCCTGACCTTGAGAACATCTTTTTCGGTCAATCGTCGCTTGAAATCAATCCACTTGTGCTTGTATAGAATCGAAATCGCTGCCAGAACCTCATCCTCATCAAGTCCTATCAAATCCATAATTTCGCCAAGTGTCCTCTTGCCATTGATAAAAGCTTCAACTTGCTCAAGCTTCTTGTCTACATCGCCAACACGGTATCGAATCCTTTCGCCGTTGGGCTTCTTGTAGGGAACAAGTCCTAGGTCGAGTTCCATGAATGGAAATTCCTTCACAACATTCAAAGAGAATTCTCTAAAGACCCTGACATCGCCTTCGAAATTCTTGAGTTTCTTCCCATGCTCTTCTTCAACTTTATCGAGAATTCGCTTTAGCCGTTCTCTGTATGGAGCTTCATCAGGAACAGGATCTGCCACCAATAGGACCAGTACTGTTTCTCCGACTTCAATAAGAATGTCGTACGCAGCCTTGCGTATGGTTCTAATTGGAGTTCGGGCAAATATAATGACAGCCGTAACGAAACCAGCTATTAGGTCGGGGTCAACAGTCATTTCTGCATAGGGAATATTGAGAACAGACTCGCCTCCTTCCATCCGGATTAAGGAAATGTATCTGACCTTTGATACATCGACTGTCATTCTGGGTTACACCTCCTACCGAGTGGATAATTCTTGGCGAGTCGCTTCGGGACAATAGGTTGCGATGAATCGCCGTAATAAGCCTTTACTCTGAGAAATGTGGGCATAGCACCAAGAAGAACCTGACCTAGTGACGCAAAAGAAAGGAAATCCCGGCGTTTATTCTGCATATCCTAACACCCCCGAGTCAATCAGGTTCTTTGCTACAGTCTTTACAGCCTCCATATTATACGGAAGCATCTCGCAAATTTCCTGAAGTGAACGTTTGCCATCACACAGATCCACTAGCTTAGTTAATTGATCTCCATATACTCCGAGCAGGAGGAGTGGTGGGTCCATTACTTTTTCCAGAATGCTTGAATCATCAAGTCGGCGAGTCGTACTTATCCATTTGTAGCGGTCAAGCATAGACATAAGCGCCATTACTTCAGAGTCGGGAAGCCCTGACTGTTCAACAATTTCATTTATCGTTCTCTTTCCATTCACGAATCCCAAAATCAGAGAGAGTTTCTCATCGGTCTCACCCACGCTCCATGGAATGCTTGCATGGTGGTCAGGCGTGGCTTCCGACTCCGACACCAAACGAGGAACAAGCTCCCAGTCGAGGCGGTGGTATGGATAGACCTCCAGAATATGGAGGGCGAATTCTCGAAATGGCCTTATGTCACCCTTCCAATTACGAAGCTGAGAATCATATTGCTCCTCAAAGCTCGATATTATTCTGCGTAGTGCACTACGATAGGAATCATCTTCATCCACTTTGTCCACAATGAGAAGACCTACGACATGGTCGCCTTCTTCAATGACTACAACATATCCCTCTTTGGTGAAGGTCTTGAGCTGCCTGTTCTCGAAGATGATGATTGCCAGAACGAAGCTTGCGACAAGGTCAGGGTCTACACTCATTTCTCGGTAGGGGATGCCTAGTATTGGCTCTCCACCCTCTTTTCGTACGAGCGAGAGATACCGTACCTTTTCTTCAGCTCTAGATTCTTTAGACATCCTGCATCACTCTTGCAATACAGCTTGATATAGATTGTCCGGATTCATAGAAAATCCATGAGTCCGCTTTGAGCGGCAATGGTCAATTCCTGTGAATCATCAATGGTATACCCAATGAGATTTCTCAAGTTTGTCACTGTGTAGGCATTTCCGAGTCTTGTCACAAGAAGGGAGCCTTTCATTCCCACAACCGCCCCAACCAGTTTAAGAGTATCTACAGGCATAGACCGCTTTCTCCATGGTGTGGGTTTTGCAGCGAGTGCGCCCAAACTATAGTACGTAGACAAATCAACTAATTCAACGGGCCGATTAATGTCAATGGTCTGCAGAGAGTTGAGATAGTCCTCAAGAATACTTTGAGCTTCATCAATGGCAAGTGTATCGAGAAGCTGTTTCGCCTTTCGTTCAGCCCTTACTTGCTTGGTTGCCCCAGGCACTCTTCCAAGAGTGTCTTCGAATCGCCTTGCTGACATTCCTCCGGTGACCTTTGCCAGAACTCCTGCGTAGTCAGCTCCCTGTTCAATCCACCTTGTCCGCAGTCTACTCCTAGAGGAGACTCCCACTTTGAGTGTTCTATCATTGAAGATGACGACATAAACACCATATTCGGTCTTCTGGCATTGAGCCAGTCGCTCCTCGGAAGCCCTACATTCTTTGCCCGTGCACCTAATACACGGGTCCATTGAGTCTAGTGCCGCGCAAGGGCCACATCGAACCATTCCTTTGCGAACGGCGGCGCCCTCGGGGCAAGGTGCGTTTTCGCCGAATGATTCGCGTACTCCGATGCATTTCTTTGGACCAATGAAACTCCATGAGATGCTTTTGCCCGGAGGAAGGGGGATGAACTCGGGCTCTGTTTTACCCTCAACCCATACAGAAATACCAGATTCATAGGTTCTAGAGTCATGCTCTATCCAAGTCACGTCCATTACTAACATGGATTATTACCTCAGAAAAATGCCATTCGTGGTCCGCCTTGACCCATCCATTTAGAACCGGCCACATTTAGGTCCGCATTGCACTTCGGGCATCTCCCATTCTCGTTCAGGTTATTCCTTTTTAGATACACTGAGTAACGTTCTATTGCCTTGAATCCGCAGCTTGGGCAATATGTATTCTCTGTGTCTAGGCCAGGGATGTTCCCTGAATAAACATACACCAAACCTGCTTCACGTGCCACTTTGAAGTGCTTCTCAAGCATCGAGGCTGGAGTCCGCGGCAGATGAGTTATTTTGAAGGTGGGAGAGAAGGCCAATAGATGAAAAGGAGTTTCAGGCCCAAGGTGTTCGACAATCCACTCAGCAAGATACTTTGTATCTTCCACATGGTCACCAATTTCGGGAATGATCAGGTTTGTGATTTCAACAAAGACATCTCGCTTGTGCATCTGGAGCATTGAGGAGTAGATTGGTTCCGGTTTGGGTACACTCATGTAATCATGCATGAATTGCTTGTTTGCACTGCCTTTCAGATTGACTGATGCAGCATCCAGGTAAGGAGCGATATAGTCGATTGCCTTCGGAGTCATATACCCATTTGTCACGAATGTATTGAACATCTCATTTTCGTTGGCAATTTTGGCGGTATCGTATGCCAATTCCATGAAGATGGTAGGCTCAGTATATGTATAGGTGATTCCTTCACACTCGTATTCCCTAGCCAATTTGACTATTTGCTCTGGAGACAGGAGCCTTCCTACTGGTGTTTCTCGATGAGATGAGTGGTAGTTCAAACAGAATTGGCATCGGAAATTGCATGACGATGTACTGATTGAGAAAGTCCGTGATCCTGGGGCGAAGTGGTAGAGAGGTTTCTTTTCTATTGGGTCGGCGGCCATTCCATCGAGCAGCCCGTAGACCTTTGTATAGAGCTTCCCATCCTTCATCACTCGGACTCTGCAAAAACCGCTCTCGCCTTCATGAATTACGCATCTTCTAGCGCATAAATCGCATCTGACTCCTTCTTTCAAGTTTGAATAGAGAACCGCCTCTCTCATAGCTCAACATAAGCGATTGAAATTCATATGCATCTTGCGGTAGATGTAGGAAACCAAGAAAACGTCTAGTGAGAGTTAAAAGGTCTTATTGCAAAAGGATAGTGGTTGGTCTTATGCCTGCACCAAAAGAACTAGAGAAACTAGGAGGCTTATTCGAGCAGGCATCCGACCGTTCAAGGCCATTCTTGGAAAAGTGCTCTGAAACAAAGTACTTGGCCATAACGGACTATCCGAAGGCAGCAGACCAGTACATAGTCCTTGCCAAATACACACTTGAAGAACAAGCGGCCAGATATGAAGCAAAAAGGAAGTGCAATCTTCAAATGGCCGCTGTGAAGACTGCATTGGAATCGGGACAACTGGGACCAGAATTAGTCATAGCGCTCAGGAATTTCAAGCAGTCCTTTTTTGATGGTGTATTGAGGCCCGCAGTTAGAGGCTATTTAGCCAACGAAATATCCAAGGCAGAAGTTGAATCGGTTTATGAGAGCGCCATTAGAATAGACAGTCTTCTGGAGGCTGTCCAATTCCTTGGGAGAGTCCAGAAGTCGTAGTTCATTTCTTGCTGCTTTCCTGAGGCTTCTTCACTGCAAGCTCGAGAGTTTGACCATCAGAGTGAATCTTCACTATTCCGAGCCTCTGGTAGTCTTCTGCCCATTTGGACACGGTGGCTGGCGAAACACCAAGTGATCTAGCAATATCACGCAATGTTAGTGTCGTGGTCTCTTCAATCATGAGGTAACCTTTTGTCTTCTCTGTCGCCTCCATGAGACCGAGGTAGCCCTGAATGCGATTCTCGGTGTATTGGAGCTTTGCTTTCATCTCGGCATAGTCAGCTTGCATTCGCGTAAGGGTTGCATTTGCACGCTCAAGTTCGGCTGTAATTCGCTCCAGTTCCCGAATCTTATCACCAGATTCGTAGGACCTAAGCTTTGTCCTTAGTTCATCAATTTGAGATAGCTGGGCATGTGCCTTTTCAGCCTCGGACTCGAGTAGTTGCACCTTTCTAGTCAGGTCACCGATCTCTAAATCCTTTCTTGCAACAAGGTCCTTGGCTTCGCCAATTCTCAATTCGGCCTCGTCGGCGCGCCCTTCGGCGTCTGTCGTTTTTTGTGCAAGCAAATCGCGAGCAGCTTCAAGAGACTTCACTTTTTGCCGGAGTTCAGCTACGACACTTGCATCAACGGTTGTTGTAGACTTCATTGATGCAATTTTTTCCTCTAGTGTATCTGCCTTCACTTTTGCCCTAGCTAGGTCTGTCTGAAGTGATTCTATCTTCTCTTCTCTATTGTCCAGCTTCTCTTCTGCAACCTTCAAGTCGCGTCCGAGTTCCTCCTTGGCGCGTTCCAGCTCTTTTAGTTGCTTCTTGACCGATTCTGGGGTGTCTTCCTTTGGCTTCATAATGAGTTCTTTCGCCAGAAACTCCACCTCGGTTGTAGCCCTCTGAGTGAAATCATCAATGGCAGCCTTTAGGGTAGTGAGCTCGGAATAAGTCGTCTTTACTGTGGACCGCATCCCCTCAACGATGTCACGCATCTTGTCCATAATGGGAGCCGACATTCCTGTTGTAAGGGTTTCCTCCACCTTGGCGAATTCCTCATCTACAATGGATTTTACTTCCGTATCAACATATGTGGCTTGTAAGTTTGTTTTGGCTCTTCTCTTGCTTCTGCTGACAACGGTAGTTTTGAGATTCACAAGATTTCCCTTTAGCCCAACCAAGAAGGATAGCACAACGGGAACCAAGTCTCTCTCAATCCGATCGACTGTGCCATCCACTGTGGTCAAGTTTCTTTCAAGAAGCAGGAGACTATCACGCAGGCGCTCTGCGCTACTCTCTATTTCCATGCGACGGCGAACTTGCTCTGCAGATTCGACCATAAATCGGTCTGTATGAAGTCTGCCGGATTCAACGAGCTCCTGCTTCAATTTGTCGTCAACTCCAAGTTCCTCTAGGAGCTCATCAACCACATCGCTTCTGCGTTTCAGGGCATCAATATCATCGGGTTCCTTGCTCATGCGAGTACGCACCATCCTAATACCTGAGCAGGCAATGGTAAGGGAGTGTCGAACAACACATAAATCTATTCGCACGTCGAACGTTCTGGCCAATAGAGCAAGAGGTAGAGTGTTGCGACTAAGAATTGAGATGCAGGCAAACGTGCTAAACCTAGGCAGAGCTAAGATTAGAAATGGCAGGTTGGTTTGGCATTTAATGACTGACATGGACAATCAATTCTTGGAAATGATAGATGTATTTCCGCCTGCAAAGATTCTTGAAAAGGCAGAGAATAATATGGTTGCCGTCATCAAGGTACCCGATCTCTGTCCAGGAGAGAACTTCTCACCCACCGTAATCCTACGTATTGATACAACAACTCGGGACTGGCTAATTGAACAGCAGTCCTTTACGAACTTGGTAAAGATACAAAACCGTGGACGTTATTGCTCTCTGCAGAAGTACTGGGAGATTGATAACCCGTTGATTCAGCAGCTCTCTCAAAGCATCGCCGAGCGAAGTGACAGTGACACGAAGTATGCGAAACTTGCCTACCAGGTAGTCAGAGACACACTAAAACTCAAGACGCTTATGGGTGAAAGAAAGGGAGCCGCTTGGGCAGCGTCGGAGAAAGAAGGCGATTGCGATGAGCATGCTGATCTTTTCATTGCCTTAGCAAGAGCGGTACGAATTCCCTCAAGACGGGTTGTAGGCCATTACTTCAAGGGAGGACCAGAACCAGAACCACATGCTTGGAGCGAAGTCTTCCTGGAAAATCTGGGGTGGATTCCAGTTGATGCCGCGCTGGGCAATTTCGGCGTCCTGACTGAGAACTACTTCTCTCGAATCCGAGAAGGCCTTGTTTCTCGAAGAGACACAGTCCAATTCAAAGTGAAACTTACTGGTTCAGAGTCGCTGCAGCTTGATGAAACTGTGCATATGACCGTCCTAAGGAATGGTCAGACATAGAATTCGTCCATACTCCCAGATTCAAGTAGAGTGACGAACATCTCGGCGCCGAAATTCCAGCATGAATGTGTATCAAATATGCAGCAGTTGACCCTGGGTAGTAAAGGGGCAGAAAGAGCTTCTCTCAGAGTTGAGGATAGATGATGTGCGACCATCTCACCATAGGCTGCAACCTGTGGGATGGAGTCAAGAAATCTCGATTTCAATGTTTCCAGAGACCCCGGCTTGTAGTCGCACACTTCAATTGTCTTTTCATGAAAGCGAACCAAGTCAACATGACCTGATAGCTGGTACCTATCGGACCAGACTGGCACTTCAATCGCAATTGTTTTCGGATCATGGGTAATGAACTCCTTCAATATTGAATGGTCAGAGCAGTATGATGGGTCGTTTCTAAGACGATGGAAACCCCTTGTTAGATCGATGAGTTCACTGTCGATGACCCGCCTCACGAGTCCGCTTGACATGAGCTTCTTTCGAAATGCGACCTTTCCAGACCGAGTCATTTTCTTCAAACGTAGACGTGACGCACGTGAATAGAAAGGATCTCGAAAAGGAGACTCGGGTATCTGTCCTCTCGCGATGGTCGTCAGATGTGCCCAAAGCGATGCCAAATCACCTTCTGAAGAGCCATGAAGTTTATGATGAGTCTTGTTCCACTGAAAGCCATACGCAACATTTCCATGCTTGAATTCGCGTCTAGCAATTTCTGGCTCTTCATTTGACATGGTTTTCACTCAGAACGTCAGGCCCAATCTTTTTAATCCACTGGCTATGATATCAGAGTCGGCGAGTTCCAAGATGACATATGGATTTGTCGTATTCTATAGATTTCATCTCATGAAGGAAGAAGATGCAAAGAAAGCCAGGGAGTTCTGGGCTGAGTACATCAAGGAGGAGTGGCCGAAGGAAATCAACCTTCTCGGAGACTATAGACACGCTTGGGGGAGCGAATGGAATGGATTTCTTCTACTTGAGACAAAGAACCCGCAATCATTCTTTGAGTTTTGGCCCTTATTCCGCGATAAGACCAGGTGGTATGTCGAAAACACAAGAACCGTAATAGGACTAAAACGAGAGGCAAAGGAATGGCTTTAGTGAGTTTCTTTAAGCGGTTCGGATTAGGGTAAATGAAATTTCGAAGACGAAGAAAGGCGGCTATCACGCAAATACGACAGAAAGCAACACAACAATGAGGGATTCAACAACCACCATGCCTAAGGAACCGATAACACCAACAACTTGTCTGAAATTGAAAGGCCATTCGGGGTACTTCTGGTTTTGAGCGTCCAAAACTAATATGGTTTGGAGAAGAATGTTGAGCTGCTCGTACTCGTGCCTTCTTGTGAATCCAGTTCCGAGAGCTTGAATGGATTTTTTATTTGCATCATTAAGCAAACCTGATAGCTTTGTCGCGCATCGCTCTTTCGCACCCTGCATAGTTTTGTGAATGCTGTTTATCGGAATGGCAAGTTCGCCTGCCACAAGCAAGAATAGGGCACAGAGAATAGCCAACGCAATTTCTGTTGCAGGAAGGCCAGTTCTCCAAGGCGCTGCGACAATACCGAAAAGGGCCACAAAGCCAGCAATGCAGCCAGAAATGGCATTCTGGATGCTCACAGAGCCCACACTTTGCAAGGCGCGTAGCTTTCTGTAATCTAGGATATCGACTTGGTCCTCTATTTGTTGGATTATGGAATCACTCATTAAAATGAAGAATAGACTGGCGATGGCGAGTTCTCCGACAATGAATCCCACAAATGCAGCAAATATTCTGCCGAATAGAAGAAGCACTGCGGATTCGTACCAAAATCCCAAACCCTCATACAATAGAATTAGAACGAATCCTCCAAGTATGCCAGCGACAAACCGGGCCTTCTTATTGAACACTGCTTCGAGGAATCGGTTTCTGCTTCCATCGTCAATTGCGAAGCTATGGCAGAGTTCTTTGGTTGCACTCCGAATTTGAACACCCTGCCGTGCTTCCGCATATACTAGTATTAGAGACCCAAGAACGATACACACTGATGGATAATCAACTAGAAAGCGATCAAGTTCGTTTACGTAGAAAGCCGTTGCTCCAAACAACGACATCATGCCAACGAATAGGATAACGCAAGCTTTTGCCGTTGTTAGTGGTTTCTTTTCAAAGAGGCCTTCAAATAAGCCAAGATGGTTTTCGTATGCCAATGAATCCTACCCTAGGGAGCAGCCATGGCATTCTCATAGAAAAATCCGATGGCCAAAGATAAAGCTCTCCTGAAGGCAACTGAGCTGTGAAAAATAAGCCTAAAGCTGTGATCGGGAGGGGCTTCAAAGCCCGCCCGACCTACGTTCACTGAGTAAGCGCTGCGTCCTCCATCAACTCAACAATCCAGTTCAGATCCTTCTCTGCGATACCATCGCCTGTGCGATAAATCATCAGAGAGCCTGACTCTGCATTGACTGAGGTTGTGAGAAATGCTCCGCTTGGATATGGGAACGTACCCCGGAACCTAGTGATTTCACCTTTGTAGCGTCTGGTATAGAGACCGATCTCTTCCTCGTTCTGAATGCCTACGCCGCGAAACTCGGCTTGAGTGAGGTTGCCTTTCTCAACGCCAGTGAGCATCACTGATGCGATATCAGCAGCCTTCTCATAGATCTTCTTGGTGCCACCGTTGAGGTTCAGAGGGGATAGCTTTGCGTCGGATATATCATCCAGAGTCTGACGGAACTTTCGTGCAATTCGCTCTGAGCCTCTGATTTCTACAGTGCCTTTGTCAAGCTTAACAAAGACTTCTCCCTTGTCAACGCTCATGTAGTGCTTCGGTGCCAAGTTTCCATCCTTGTCATATGCCAAGACGGGAACCATGAAACTGGCAATCATGTCGGCTGAAACGGTCTTGCCTGTCGTCTTTACACCTGAGAAGCCGGCACTAAGCTTTGTTGCTTTCGGGCTGTATTCAATTTTCTTCAGTTCGGTCACGAGCTGCGCTGCACTGAGGCTCATGTCAGAGAGTTTGAAGAGCTTCACCGAGAGCGCCATGCCTCTGGTTCGTATGAGCTTGGTTTTCTTCGAGGAGCTCTTTGCAGTTGTCTTCTTCGTGCTCAAGATGCCTCAACTCAATTTGGTTTCTGAAGGTAACTTACCTTCGCTTCCATTGGAAACACACATAATTTCAATATAAACAGAACATCAAATCCAGACAATAGCAGGATAACACTTGGATAATACCTGCATACCCATCTGCGTATGAAATCCAACCTTGAGAGCGACAACACCCCTAAATACCCTCTACAATTGGCGCCAAATAGAGGTAGGAGCTTCTGCTTCCGGTGCTCAAGATATATTTGCGGGCTTCTGCAACAAGTCGAGAATAAGCTGATGGACCCTTGGAGGGTCGCTAACGAATTTCTCAAAGGTACGATGCTTGGCCTCCTCGATAGAGCTGGCAAGATCAGTGATTTCAGTGCACCAAACAAGATGCCCTCGTTTTGCCATTTCGCCTATGAGTTGGGCTTGATGGCCTTCCATAACGCCTTCATTTTCAACAACCACAAGCCGAAGGCCGCGATGAACACACTCCATCGTGGTTCCAGCACCGCCAGAACTCACAATCACATCGGCCGCGTCGTATGCTTTCGCAAGATTTCTCATAAAGCGGAAATACTGAATGTTCTTAGGTTTGTAGAAACCTCGCCCAACTTGGGCAATCACCCTCTCCTTTATTATTCCCTGACCAACTAACCGATCTATCTCTTCAATCAATTGATCGAATAGTGATGTTCCAACAGTCACAAAGATCATAACAGCTGACCTCCATAGACTGCTCCCTCCGTTCTCTCAGCAAGCTCCGGCCATTGAACCATGAAAAGGTCAACTTGCCCAAGCAGAAGCCTTCCAGTAATCGATAGGGTATTGACACGTGACATACTCTCAACAAAGACTGTCTTAATACGCAGAATGCGTGCCGAGTAAAATACTGGAACAGTAAGGCCGGTACCACAGCTGATCACAACTAAGGGACGAAAAACGAGGAAATAGATGAAGGAGAGCATGAAGGTCACAAGCGTTCGGATTACCGACATCACACGTGAATCGCCCGGCAGTAATCTGGGTGCAAACACCGGCAACACTCGTCCGGGTATGCGTATCTTTGCCGGAGTGAGCCGATCTAGTGCTCCGACAAGATACAGATACTCATGCTTCTCTCCCAGCAAATCAACCAAGGCAAATGTTTGAGCAGTATGGCCACCACGCCCAAGAACTACAGCAAATTTCAAACTAGGCACGAGATGATAGCCAGTAAAGCGCCACATAAAGTGTTCTCTCGATTTCAATGGGCATTACTAGTGGACCTAGAAAAACACAGCTTGAAAGCGAGAAAGGCGGGAACCTTAAGTGAAGGAGAGCTTGTATTCTCCTGCATAAGAACGAGTGTGGTAAGCCATGTCATTGCAACCAGCAATTATTGCCGGAAAGCAGCATATTGGAAAAGACCTCAGGGTGGGTAAGGATGTTGTCATTGAGGCGGAAGAAGTCACAATTGGCGAGGGTGTATCTCTGGGGGCAGAAGACGATGAGGAAGCCTTCAGAAACGTAGGTGGCATTAGAATAAAATGCAGGTCAATTCATATTGGAAACAACTCTAGGATTGCGCGTGAAGTTCTGATTAAGGGAGGCGATATTCGGATTGGGGAGTCGGTAAGCATCAGAGAGCAATCCACTATTCACGTGACGAAGAAGTTCAATCTGGAGGACCATAGCAACATCAATCCTTACTGTCGAATTGCCGGCCGTGATATTGACATTGGGTCCAACTTCAGAATGCTTACGTGGGCATCGATAGGAGGCGGCAGCTGCTTTGAGGCGCAATCGAAACTTCGGATTGGAACGGATGGCCATCTGGGCGAATTCTCGATGATAAACACTGCTGAGGAAGTTCACATCGGAGATGAAGTGGGAATTGGAATGAGATCCGCAATCTTCACACATGGAGCCTACCAGTCATTCTTGGATGGATACCCTGTGACCTTCGGCCCTGTGAAGATAGGAGATAAATGCTGGCTACCTCAGGCAGTGGTCCTTCCGAATGTGACTATCGGGAAAGGGACCGTCGTGGCGACCGGCTCTCTCGTAAACAAGGATTTGCCAGAATACAGTTTGGCCGGGGGCGTTCCTGCGAAAGTAATTCGTCCTGGTGCATTCTCAACGCCCCCTGAAAGGGCATTACAGGATGAACTTATGAAATCCTTCTTGGACAGGATGGCGAAAATTCTACTTGATGTCTTTGGAGAGGACAACACAGGACGCAAATGCGACGGTTGGGTTTTCAGAGGCGGAAAGGCACTCTGGTATTTTGACGAGCTCGCTGAATCAAGTTTTGAGGAGGAAAACTTCAACAAAGGAGACACAGTCATCGCACTCACGGCAGATAAGAATGCAATGAAATTGATGGAAAATGATGCCTTCTTCATCATTCTGGATACAAGGACCTTGGTAGGAAATGCGGATGAATTATCTCACCGTGTGTTGAACCAATTTCGAAGATATGGAGTCCGTTTTGGCTGACTATACCGTAATCCTAATTGGCCGTATTAATGATAGAATCTTAGTCAATAGCTGGTATCGTGAAAAACATGTCAAGAGAACCAAGTAAATCTGCAATGGAGAAATTTGGAAAGCATTGTGAATTCTCCAAAGACGGTTGTCCCTGCACAGTGGGAACACAGGATTCCTTTGTTCTCTTTACGAATGTGTGGAATGAAGAGCCCTCTATAAGGCCACACTTCAAGCGAGTGCTTGAGCAGCCATTTCGACCTAGTCTCTGGGTATGGCTCGACGATGGGTCAACTGATTCAAGCTACAATGAAATGCTGGAAGCATCAACAGACTACCCTATTGAAGTGATTGTCGTAAGAAACAAAATGAAGAAACGACCCAACTACTTGATGTTAGGAAAAGGGCACCAATTACGCCTCGATACGGTTCGCAGTCTTCTCTCAGAACGTGGAATTGTGTACATGACCAATCTTGATGTAGATACAACCGCTTGTCCGAATTACTTTGGTAGAATGCTTTCGCTACTTGAGAGTGATCCATTGTTAGGGGTTGCTGCAGGTTACCCAGTCGGAGAATGGAACCAGAGGATTGCCAGTGAACCAATGCACAGTGGGAAGTTCGTCCGTTGGAAGATTGTTAGAAGAATCAAGAAACTGTGGGACACGTGTCCAGACACTCAGTACAACATTAAGGCTCGAGCTTTTGGATACAAAACAAAGGTCTTCCGGGTCCCATTATACCATGAAGGGCCAACAGCGGGACTGACTGAAGTTGGTGCAGAACGGCTAGGTCAAATTGCGTACTACGCAGGAAGGCCTTTTTGGGCTCAGGTTTTGAGGTCCTTGCGCAGGAGCATTGTCAGACAACATGGAACTGCACTACTAAGAGGCTGGCTGAAGGAGTGGATTCGAGGCACTTGGCATTGCGAAGATGAGGATGTTGTTGAGCATTTCAAAGAGAGCCCACTAACAACCCTTAAGATTTACATGCGAGGCAAGAGCCGATAGATAATGTCGGTGTTGAACTATGGGAAAGCTCCTCATTGTTGCATACACATATCCACCACTTGCAACGGTAGGTGCCATAAGACCCCTTACTTTGGCGAGAGAAGCAAGCCGGCAGGGATGGGATGTTAATGTCCTATCAGTGGAGGCGGACTACGCCATCCCGAGAGATTACTCAGTGAGAAGTCCAGTAAAAGCAACTAGAGCAATAAGAGTCCCATTTAGCTATTTCACAAGGTGGCTAAAGTATCCGCTGAAAGGAAAAGGTATCTTGTGGTCATTTATGGATTACCAGTACGATTGGGTACCGACAGCTGTTGCAGCTGGAGCACGCTTACACAATAAATGGCCTTTCGATGTGATTTGGGCGACCGCACCTCCATTTTCCTCACTTCGAGTAGGTGTGAAGCTCGCTGAACGATATGGGATTCCTTCAATCGCTGATCTAAGAGACCCATTCATTAACAATATCACGCGAGATTTTCTCCATCCTTGGATCAAGGAATTCTGGTCAAGATACTATCACAAGCTGCTTTCCCACTTTGACAGAAGAATCATAGTGGATGATTGCATTATTGAGGAGTTGCGAGGCCTCTCCTATTCCCTAGTACGAAATGGATATGATGAGAATGAGTTCCTTGGTCAAGCACCCGACAAATTTCAGAAATTCACCGTGGGTTTTGTGGGGTCAGTCTACAAGGAATTGAATATTGAGCCTTTGTTTCTGGCGTTTAAGAACCTTCCAGAAGAAATACGCATGAATTCAATGCTGCTCTTTGTGGGGAAAGGCTCTGCTCTTGCAGCCAACTATGCCAAGAAGCATCACATTGAGCAGTTTGAGGCTAGGCCAATAGTTCCGCGTAGCGAGGCCATAGACATAATGAAGCGGTGTCATGTACTGGTCTGGTTCGGGGCAAATGCCGTAGGGACGAAGATTTACGAATATGCGCAGACCGGAGCAATGTCCTTACAAATCTATGATAGCGATGACCAGCATTCCTATCGGTTTGCGGAGGAATATGGCTTGTCGCACAATGTCAGAGCAGATAGAATCGATGAAATCTCTGCGCTACTACTGGAAGCGTATCGAAGAAATCACTATGACTACACAAAGCATCTCAAACGATTCACAAGAGAAGCAGCCGCAAAAGACATCCTTCGTATCATTGAAGAAGTTGTGAAATAGGGACGTCGACCCTACCCAATCGCATCGAAATAGACCTGAAGGTAGGATTTTATCTTTCGATTCCATGAAAGTCGCTTGGCGTTTTCGAGCCCGAGTTTGCGAATCTTGGCTTTAGCCTCATCGTCCGTGAGAATTACTTCGATCTGATTTGCCAGGTCCAATGCATCACCTGGATTGAAGGTGAGAGAGGAGTCGCCGAATACTTCCTTCAGACTACAGCAGTTAGTAACTACTGCCGGAGTGCCGCACGCCTGAGCCTCAAGGACTGCAATTCCGAAGCTCTCAACAACTGTGGGACGGATGAATGCATCCACCGATGCAAATAGAGATGCCATCTCGGAATCAGTGAGTCTCGTAGATAGCATCTTTGTCGGAACATCCAGTTCCTTGGCCACTCTGGCCAACCCGTCACGGTAGATAGCCTGGCCGCCATATGCTCTCATTATCACTCCAACGTTCACCCCCCGCCCTCTTAGAATTGATGCCGCCTTGAGAGTGATATGAAGACCTCTTCGTGGCTCACCCACGCCCATTGTAAAAAGCAGATAGTTCACATTCATCTCGGTCTGGAGGGCCTCCCGAAGTTTTGCATCGCGCGCACCAGGCGTGTATTCTTTATTGTCAATCGCATGATAAATGACGGTTTCCTCCCTACCTAGGACGGGATTCCAATACTCCCGATTGTACTCTGAAACGAAAATCGTCTTGCATGATTTTGTTGATATCTTTAGAATACTCCGCCAAAGAAGGGAATACCAGTTGTAAGACTCGTGTATTGTAACAACTGCTGGTATTGGAACCAAGGATGCGGGAAGAGTGGATGTCATGAAGTGGCAATGAATTACGTGTGGACGAATTCGAAGTATCCTGAAAGCCGTCAGGATAGTATTTCGCAGAGTTGCTAGTATGTTTGCCTTTTTGTCACCTTGTCCCGTGCTAATTACTATTGTTTCAATGCCACCTATTTTTTCTGAATATGCCATGTCCTTCAAGACAAAATCGTTAGGCGGAAAAGATGGGACAATGTGAAGGACTCTCAAGTGATCACTCTCCAGGTCAGATTCAGAATCCGAAGCCTCGCTCTGTCCTCTCGTTTCAATGTGCTGTTTTAAACCGTTTGCTAAAAACCGGACAGCTTGATGCGTCGTACCTTCAGCTATTCAAAGACCTTGCCCATGCATTTTGATAGTGCTGTTCTCAAATGGTATCCAGTTGTGGTCCGCCTTTGAAGAAGCTGCACATTCTCAAGATACTCCTCATATCGCTCCATGCCCTGAGAAACCAATGACGGTATCTTTTTGATGTCATTGAAGACCAAGCCGACATTGTATTTCTCCACAATCTTTGCAGCATAGCCAAAAGACCTTGGAACAACGACAGGAATCCCTGCCGCCATGTATAGCGAAAACCGGTTAGTAGGTCCCAACGAGAGGTATTGACCCATTCTTTCTGATAGGGCAGCCAGTATTAGTCCGAAATGGTACTCTTTTATTGCGTCTACAATTTCCGTAAAGTTTCTCGACCCGTGGTACAATATATCCCTCCGAATATTCTCAGTCCATTCGCCACCAGGTCCAAAGAGATGATATTCCACGGGGATTCCATCATCACTGGGCAATGACTTTATGCTCTCCTCTAGAGCATATTGCTCCAAGCCTCCTGCGTAGACTATTCCGATTCCCTTGGAATGTGTTTTGGGTCGCGATTGGGGGGTAGTGTCTACAACATAATCCAATAGCTCGGAATGAACAAACAACTTGTCATCAAGTCCGTAATTGCGGACAAGCAAATCCTGCATTTCCTGGTCGAACACAATGATGCAATCAGCAAGGCTTAGAATTCTCTTTTCAATCGAACGCTCTCGTTCGCCAACAGGCACCTCTAGGGCAATCTGTTGTTCAACTGGGAGGTCTGTCACATAGTAGATGAACTTCTTTCGGTATTTGAGAAGACGCTGAACAAAGAGCCTTAGGTTTATGTAATCAAAATGAGTTGGACTTATGAATTTCGGGTAGACAAGGAGCACGGCACCACTTCTGAACGTGTACTTCAATATCCTTAGGATTTGCCGTGCAACGTTGCCATGGGTTGTGACCTTCACAAAGCCAAATTCCTCTGATATCTTACGTACATTCTCAATTGTTCTAGCACTAGCGGTATTGGTTTCGAAGTCCTGCTTGTTCAGAAATAGCCGCACCATGTTGCTATCACCAGTTCGCCGACTTAAAAGGCTCAGCTTCCAGATGAGGATTGCCTTTGCGAAAAAGCGTATGCATAGGAGATTAGTAATTAACCGAAGAAGGGAAATGGTACAAAGTTAACTCCAAGTATAATGTTAAATAGCATGCAACTTGAACTCCCTTCCGACTGTAAAGAGGCATAACTGACTTGAATATCTCCGTGTGGATTATGAAGCAATACTGGCGTGTTGGAACAATCCGTGTGTTGCTTAGTCTTGCCATGAGTATGTTTGTCTTGGGAAGATACTACTACATATACATCCCAGTAATCTCAGATTGGGGTCTACTAGGAGCTCTAGTCTTGGGCTCAGTTCTTGTCCTCTTTTTCATGTTCGTGGGATGGCTATACGACGAGAAGGCAAAGATGTGGAGCCAGCAGATGCAGGCTTCAGCAGAGCGGAATCCATACTTCTATCTCTCCGATTTCAGGGGCTATGCGATAGACTATCCTTTCCTATATGCAACCCTGGAGTCAATGAGGAACACGTTGGAGAAGGTTGGAGAAGACACATCTTCTATTGATGACTCATTGAGGTACTTTGGCGGCTATTTCTCTAGAGTACCAGAGAGAGAGGACATTATTGACGCAAACAAAGCTGGGCAGCTATTCATGAAACAACACCCATTCGCCGAAGGAGAGATGGAGGACACCCGGGATGTTCCTCGGGGTTCGAAACTGAAACTTCATGCAGAAGTCCAAATGCTTCGACTTACTTGGGTCCAATCGCTCACGGCAATAATTCAAGATGCTCTGATTCTGGGGATTTTCATGACAACCCTGCTAATCACAGGGGGGACAGTATCCGAGGCGACTATACCTGTCGAAAGCCTGCTTCTTGGATTGTTGGCCATTTCTCTGCCTCTCTTCTTGGCGATTGGGCTCCTTGGATGGGTTTATGACAAAAAGCTGAAGGTCTGGTCTGCTGATTCGATTGTGAAGGTGCAAAGAAATCCGTACAATTATGTACCTTCTCCGAAAGCGAACATCTATGTTATACCCTTCATGATCGCTCTGTTTTATTCAATGAAAGAGATACTGAAGCGTCTCGAATTGAATACAGATGTGGCCAACGAGATTATTGACTTTCTTGAAGAATATGACAAGCTCACAGCCTCTCGTGATGAAGATATGGCTGAAGCACGTGCTCTTAGAGATAGATATGGGCCGGTCTTCCAACAAAGTAGTCTGGAATGATGTAAAATGAAAATTCGAAAATGGCTTATGAAGCAGCAATGGCGCGTTGCCCAGATTAGGGGAATCTGGAGCTTATTCTATGGGATTCTGGTTTTAGCAGTATCGTATTTCGGATACATCCCCTTTTTCGCCGATATGGGTGCTGTTGGACCTTTCGCTTTCACTGCGGTCATGTTTGTCCTCTTTTTGATTGCAGGATATGTCTATGACAAAGTTCTCGTCATGTGGGCACCCTCGCAGGAAGTAACTCAGGAACGCAATCCGTACCAATATGTTCCAAGCCCAAGAGAACACATATTCTGGTTTCCA
>RDOF01000003.1 GCA_011365025.1 Candidatus Thorarchaeota archaeon | reverse complement strand
CTCCAGCATACCTGTTGATTAGTGGAATATCCATACCCCCAATGAAGCCGATCTCGTCAGCCAGGGTCATAAGTCCTGCAATCGCACCAACTAGTGCAGACCCTTCATGCTCTGCAAAGAGCAATGAGGCAACATTCGGATAAGTGACTGGATCAATGTACATGTCAACAATGGCGAATTGCTGCGCGGGATAGTCTTCTGCAACCGTCATCAATGCCGTGGCTTGGTCAATTCCAATAGAGATTATCAGCTCATATGGCTCAGGATATCCTGTGTGTGCCGCGTATGATCGCAAGAAACCCTCATACTCGCTAATTGTTGAAGGTTCCACGAATGTGAAGTCCCATCCAAAATCGCTCTTTGCGGCATTCGCTCCTTGAAAAACTCCATCATTGAAGGACTTGTCACCAAGGCCGCCCGTCGCGAAGACAATGGCAACATGGAACGGATTGACTCGTGTTGTGGTAGTAGTTGTCGTAGTTGTTGTAGTCGTAGTCGTTGTAGTCGTAGTCGTTGTAGTCGTAGTCGTTGTAGTCGTAGTCGTTGTAGTACTGGTTGTTGTGGTTGTCGTTCCACCATACATTTGGAGAAAGACAAATGCACTCGCACCGCCTATGACAATGATAGCTATAGCAATTGCCGCCATTTTGGATAATCTTGAACTCATGACTCTCTCCCGCATCCTGCTTCGCTTTTGAATCTTAAACCATTTCATGCATATATGTTAACCGAGCTATGACTGCCCCGATACGACGAATCTAGAGGAGAGTATTGAAAACCGCCACGGATTTACCGACACAAGCACCGCGAGAACGGGATAATGTAATAACGTAATATTTATTACATAATTACGCGTATGTATACTGCCTAAGAAGGCAGCACTTGAGGGTGTTCAATCCCTCAAGCGCGTAGTTCTGGAGAGGATAGCATAGTTGACACTAGAAGAGGACTCCATAGCTGTCATGCAGAGCGTGATTCTGCTGGCAGGTCCGATTCTCATCATGAAGGTTGTTGCACTATGGCAGGGGATTATGGCTGGAGAACCAGCAAAGACACAGGCATGGCTTGCGTTTTCAACCGATCCGGTAACGATTCTGGCAATCGCAGCATGCGCAGGAGTCATGTTTTGTTTCTGGGGTTTGGCCTTCATCACCTGGAGAATGGGAATCAATCATGAGAAGGAAGCAGGCCAATTGATGGGATTCTAGACTGCCAGCTGAACAGAATATGGAAAAACGCAAGTACATTCCAATGTAGATTTCTCCTCTACTTGCTGGCTAGAATACCGAATGTGAATTGGCCGCTTCCACCCTCATTTGGCACCATCAACCGTTAGATTCTTGTTCATGCGGTAACATTCACCTGCATCTGTGCTCTGGAGATTGCTAAGGAATGGAACCGCTTGGCACAATCACCATGTACTTTCAATTCCTTGACAAAGAAATCACCTCTGAAGTCAAAGCCATAATGAAACGGGCCTGCAGCTACTACGATTTTGTGCTACAGCTTTGTGAAAGGGCATGCGAATATGAAACCCCTACACACCTTGCTTATCTAGCGGCAGTGCATGCCTGGCGCTTGTCATCCACGAAGGCGAGAGAAAAGCTGCTTCAAAGATTCGGTAATGACGCGATTATTTTGTCCTGGACTGCGTCGCAGCACAAATTAGGAATCGACGGGCAATTCTTGGATATTGACAAGGCAATTGAGTTTGCCGATGAGGACTGGCTGATTATTGAACTTCTATGTCTGAAGTCTTGGTACAAGAGGTATAGATACATGGGGGATGACAAGATACTCTATGGACCGCTAGAGAAGGCCATGACAATTCTTGAGCGAAATCCGGAGCTAAAGTGCTTTGCATCACTGGTACACACGGTTAGATGTGAACTGAGCTTTCTCTTTCAGATGCATGAAAGAGCCTATGACTCGCACATAACAGGTTTAGATAATGCTAAGAAATTCGATGACCAATTTCAAATCTATCAGCTCCTATGGACCCGATCAAGCTGGATAAAAACATGGGATATAGGAAAGGCAATGGAGCTTCAGGAGGAGGCTTATCGAATGGCTAAGAGCTTTGGAGCTCCACAGAAGATTGCTGAAGCTATGAATGACATGGGACGTATCTCTGAAGCCTCGGGGGAGTACGATTTGGCCATCGAGTGCTATCAAAGCAGCATAGAAACCTTTGGTTTTCCAGCGATGGAGCATTATCGAGAGATAATGGATTCGCCTAGCTTTGGACTCTCAAGAATGTATTGCGAGCTGGAAAATGGAGAGAGTGGACTTGAATGGATTGACACCGCGGTAGTCCTCGGAGGCGAAGGTGCAGAAGAACTGCCCTACATCTATGCTCAACGAGCCGAGGCCCTAATACTTCTGGAGAGGCTTGATGAAGCATCCCAACAACTCGAAATCTGTAAGAAGCTCTCTCTTCAGGCAGGAGCAGAGGGTTACATAGCCATATGCGAGCTGGCAACTGCATACCTAGAAATGGCGCAGGGAGACCCGGATACTGCACTGAATACCTTGGAACCCGGATATCAGTTTCTTTCAAGCGGTGCTGCGGCCATATACATTAACCGGTTCCTCATAGCACTTACAAAGGCAGAGATTGACGTGAATCTGCGCCGCGGAAATTCCGAGGCTTCAGAAACGTGGATGTCAAAGCTAGGAGGGCATGCACGAGAAAAGAACCTTCCAGGAATTATCATGCTACACGCCCTACTCAAAGCAGAATATCTTGTGGCACAAGGCCTGAAGGAAGCTGCAATTGATACTCTCAGGGAGGCAAATCTAGATGAGTACTCTGATACAACAAGAACCCTCTATCAAAGAGTCGTCAGGAGGCTTGAGAAACTGCAAGCTTAGAGGTTCTGAGTTATTCCTGTCCTCCTTCCAAGGCCCTCAGAGCAATATCTAATGCGTCACCCTGAATCTTCTCCAGTTTCTCCACTTGATTCTTCAGCTGCTCAAATGACTCACGTTGAGAGAGAAGAGTTCTTTCTACTATTGCTGCTACTGCATCCGACCTGCTCTTGAAGAGACCAAGCTTGACTAAATTGTCAAGGATATCCACCAGATCTTGACTAAGTCTGGTCATTACAGAGACATCTCTTGTTCCGGTTCTTTCAACTCCGGCAGTAAGTTTCTTTCGCATCTCAGCCCTTAGGCCAAGGTCCTGCTCTTGTTCCTCTTCGACCTTTTTCTTCTTCGACATAGTTCTTGCCTCTCAACAGGTTGGAAGTGCATTCACGAAACGTGTAAACTAACACCCTCCAGTATTACATACTATCCATATATAAGTATGTGATAATGTAAGAGCGTAATGCAAGTGTAAGCGCTGCTATTCCCCAATAATCTTCACTAAAACACGCTTCGGCCGACGCCCATCAAACTCTCCATAGAAAATTGCCTCCCAGGGCCCAAGATCTAGTCTGCCCCTTGTTATCGCAACAACAACTTCGCGACCCATAATCTGCCGTTTGTGGTGGGCATCCCCATTATCTTCACCCGTACGATTGTGTTGATAGCGGCTAATGGGTTCATGAGGTGCAAGCTCCTCAAGCCATCGCTTGTAGTCTGCATGAAGTCCGCTCTCATTGTCGTTAATGAATACGCTAGCTGTGATATGCATTGCATTAACGAGACATAGCCCTTCTTGCACGCCACTCTCGGCTACCGCTTCCTGAACCTTCGGGGTGATGTGAATAAAATCCATTCGTGCTGGAACATTGAATGTCAGGTACTTGGTATGACTCTTCATAATGTCCCTTTCCTATAGGATTTGGTAAAAGCGTTGCTAATTGGATGCCATCTTGTAGTCAGAAGTGCGGTTCCATCTCAATGAAAAGGCAGATTAGAAACGGCTCCTCAATATGGAATGAAAACTCGGAAATTGAAAGGCGAGAGGAAATTGACACCGTATATTTCCAGGAGCAAGGCCATTCTAGTAGTTGGCTTGGTCGTATTTGGGACCATCCTTGCATGGGCACCTTGGATAACCGATGAATATGCAATTAACGTCGTAACGGAGTCATTGGGAGGGGCGGATGCAATGTACAACTATTTGGGCGAATCAATGCCTCTTGATGAAGTACCCAAGAACGTAGTTAGAGTGCCCTTTGTGGCCCTTGTCTATTTCCCAAGTGAGGCTGTATATATAGTGACCTTCTGGGGAGGGGTCCTTTAGAGACCCCCCTCTTCCCGGATTTGCTCTACAGGATACTACTGCCATCCAGTATGGGCCGTTTCCATAAAGGATATCGCCTGTTCGAAATACTCCTTGGCCTTCAGCAGGATCTTCGCTCCTGAGTCTCGATCGCCATTCTGGAACTCGCGTTCCCATGAGAAGGGGAAAAGCTTAGTGAAATCATCCATGATTCTTTGCGCCTTGCTAAAGTCTGCTGCAGCGCTCTCCAGAAACTTGGTTTGTGCTTTGCCCTTGTGACGCTTTGCCATCCTAGAGAGAAACATCTCAGCCCAGGCAAACACTTCCTGAGTGCATGCACCCACATATGCATTGCCACCATACAGCGCCTCTTTGGTCTTGAGATTCTTGGCCCATACCTCAAGCGCATCTGGACCCATAACGTATCCGAAGTCCTCAACATACTTGCCTTTGGCGATGTCAATGGCTCGAGCAAGTGCTTGAAGATCTGCCGTCGTGACGCCAGGTTTCTCAAGCTGTTCCTTGAAGGATATGAGCATGACACCTCCGGGTGCTTGTAACTGATCATAATTCAGAGGGTCGTCAGGCTGACCCAGATGACCTCTAATCGAACTGACAATATACTTACCATCATCCACTCCATTGACAACAGCAAATTCCGGAACTGGAGCCCCCCAAATCACAACAGGACGCTCTGTAGTATGTAGCATTCTTGAAACGTCCTCATAGTGATTCAATGCCAGCTGTTTCTGCCCTTCAGTCAGTTCCTTTCCGGCTTCAAACCCACATCCATCGACTTGCTTGTGACTGAAGTCAACCTTCCACCCGAGTGCTTCAAAGCCTCTTGGAAACTCAAAGAAGGCATCATGTGCGGTTGGCCCAGAGGGACACGTACCCTCCTTGCTCACATTCACCACAAAGGCATATCCTGTGTAGCCAGCAACATCTGCCCGATCCACATCTACACCAAGTGAGTTGAGAACACCAGTAGTTGCTCCTATATAGGAGATCCATGTTGGCAGCAACTCTGCTTTCTTCTTTACTTCATATTTCTTCATTTTCACACCCTCCTTCCTACGGGCTAACGAATAGAGTTCGGCTCTTCTAGCCACATCAGATAGCCGTCGCGATCTGGACCGAAGGTAGGTCTGACCTATGCTTCTGAGAGAGTCTGCTGCATCATGGCTTATTCGATATATTCCGCGTTCCACTCGCTCAATAGCCCCTGCCGAAACAAGCACATTGAGATGCTTCGCCAAAGCAGTCTTACTGATCCCTATCTGGGCTTGAAGGTCGCTGAAGTCCCTCCTTTCATGAAGGAGCATTGATAGAATTCGAAGACGCGTTTCATTTGCAAAGGCACCCAAGATTCGGACAAGGTCCTCATCGTAACTAAGCAGGGTTTCGGCAGTCTGGACGTCGTCAATTCGTTCAGCAGGCATCTTCTCTCTGGTAAAAGAAACGGACAGATGTTATTAAATATTTTGCTCAAAATTGGTAAATGTTTTGGTGAATAATAGGATTACATAACACACGAAAACGAGGACCTTCTTCGCGCAATCTCTGGATACCATCAACTCTTATCAATTAGCAGAACAGACTTTAGGGGAAGATGCCGCATGAGATGGATGATACTAGTGGACCATTCCTCAGGCTACTAGAAGCTTCAGCAGCCATTAAGACTGCAATCCGTGGCAAGGATATACTGGTCTTGGAAAATGATGATGAAATGCTTGGATATCTAGAAACACCTATTGAGAGGGAGTTCTGTCAGGCTGCAGAGCCAGTAATGAAAGCCCTTCAAGCAGGAATCAGGATGGAAGGCGAGCTTCATCCTCAAAACCTTGCCCTAATTATTGAATCACTTGTTAATGCTCATCTAGGTGCCGAGGCATACCGGTCACGCATGTTCAAATACGCGACTGATTGGGGATCTGAGATTTCTCCTGTTGCCAATGCATCGAGACGTATCCTCACTGGACTTCGAGCTGTCTTGGAACAAATAAGTAGAGAAGATCGCAAAGAGATACAAGGATACCTGAGCAAGCCGGTTGCCAAAGCAGTCTTCACATCATTCTATTGGACGGAGTGGGACCGACATGGGAGCGAGATTGTTAGAGTTGCTGAACTCCTGGGCAATGACGCTAATCGTCAATCATAATAGAAGCCTCTGCCAATCTTCTAACGAAATACTATGCCCAAGTACAATCATGACCACCTGACTGGAGAGATGCCAGGTAGTCACAACAATCAAACGATTCTGATGATCGTGTTCTTTACTGTCTGGATACTGGACTCCTTTGTCTTTCGCTTCACCACATTCCTATCATCTCCCGTGTTGCTCTGGTTGCATGTCCCCCTAGGAGTGATAATCTTGGGAGTATCGGTCTATTTCATGAATGCGTCTCACAAGGATCTCTTTGATGCTCATGTCGAAGGCTTGGCGAAAGAAGGAGTGTATGGCCGTGTTAGACATCCCATGTACCTCGGAACCTTTCTTGTATATCTTGGTCTTTCAGTCCTCACTCTGTCGCTTGCATCTTTAGTGGTATGGATAGCAGCCTTTGCTTTTTATAATACATTGGCGAATTACGAAGAGAAGAAACTGGAAGAGAGATTTGGCAGTGCATTCCAAGACTATAAGAAAGAAGTAAGGAAGTGGATTCCTCTTTAGGCGGGATATTAATCATTCGGCTAGTTGCCATGTTTGGTCAAGCCCATGTGCGGTCCATGAAGGGGCAGTCATTCTTTGATCTTGACTGCCCTGATTGAATACACCAAGGGTAGTTGTATCTCCGAGTTTTTGTAAACCCAGTATCCATCTTCGCGTTGTATTAGAAATGGGAATTGCTGGGTGGGCGAAATTGGAAACTCGTGTAGAAACTCTATACGTAGGTCGGCATTGACGATTGCCGTGATAACAGAACCCAAGCCATGTGCCCATTCGTAGTCGGATTGCGCGTCAATCTTGGGTCCTGCGTACGAAGCATCCACTTGGAATTCGTACGGCTCAGGGCTATGGAAATAGCTGCGGGCTAGCCGAAAGTCATCTCTGGCATCCCAGTCAAACACCCACATAAGCGGGTGATTCTCCACAATGTAAAACAGCCCATCAGACTTGAGAAAGAACGCCGCAATCTCAGCCCATCGATTAAGGTCGTTTAGCCAACAATGTACCCCATAGGAAGTAAAGACTATGTCAAACTTCTCGTCAAGCAAGTTGGGAAGATCATAGATGTTTGCTTGGATGAACCGAGCGTCCACACTGCTTTCCTCAGCTAGCTTCCGAGCTAAGTCAATAGCCACTCCTGAGAAGTCAACACCTGTGACTATCGCCCCCTCACGAGCCCATGAGAGGGTATCTAGTCCAAAGTGGCATTGCAGGTGGAGCATGGTCTTTCCCTTCACATCACCCACCTCTTCTAATTCGATGGAATTCAGTGTGGTTTTGCCTTGGAGGAATTCTTCGGTCTTGTAGGCCTTCGATGTGAGATGGGCCTTTGCAAACTTGTCCCACATCTCTCGGTTCGTTTCGAAATACCGCTCTAGGTCAGCCATGGTAGTTGACCGGGGGTAGCACAATAAATGCTCTGCGATTGGCGTGGAATTGTCATCTGATGGATTATACAGAACAAATGGCATCCAGAGTTTCTACAACACCCTCTTTGTTTCATAGAGCCAAAGGATTGTCATCATCAATCCAATAGAATACGGCAGCAGGAGGAGAATCGAACAATCTCCAAGGACAGGGTATGGAATGATACCATGAGCTATAGGGAATGAAAGAGACCCTCGAATGACCATTAGTCCAACGAATAGAATTGAAATCATAAGGAAAAGGGATAGTGAGCGGGACACCTCCATTCGGGAATTCGCTCTAAGGCTCAATCCAAAGCATAGCACCCCAAACAATGCTAAACCAGTGGCAATTGCGAATAGCATCTCGAAAGCAACTAGCATCTCCAACTGAAAGCCGCTTCTTGGAATTCCCCAATTTGGAGGGAACAGTACAAGTCTAAGTATACTGACCAGAAATAGTGCGAAAAATGCCACGCCAGTTACAAATGCCCATTCCGAGAGTTCCTTGCATTGCAAGAGAAGACCGGTGCATAAGAGCAAAGATCCGAGCATCACGAGAAAGGCATTCATCACCATAGCATTGTACTGCAGGTAGGTCGAAAGCACGAAATTGGGTTCGCTGAACCATGTGAGATTTCCCAAGGTATATCCAAAAAGAGCGCTCCAAATCAACATGAGAAAGCCCGCCACTTGCAGTACTATGGCCAAGTAGTTCTTCATGCTCCCAACCAACGAAGGCAATTCCTTTGCCCAAGATTGACCTGCATTTCAGCTCCTGATAAATAAGTCGTTTCAAGCTTCAGCTTGTTGATACAAGGGCAAAGAAAGCTTATGTTGCAGAGTGAGATGCTTGCTTGAGGAGCTGCGCATGAACAGAAAGAAGAAAATCCTCCTCACACTGCCTATACTTGTCGTTCTCAGTGTAGGTGCGTATACAATTATCATGGGAATAGCCCCAGGATTCGATACGCCCAGTCTGGAGTTCCCAATTCTGGAATCTGATAACATCGATCGGCTATCTGCATACCACATGCCAGACTGGGGAGAGCCAGGAGTGTTCCACAATGGGATTGATTTGGTCATTTCCGATGATGCTACAATCGTATCACCGGTCAAAGGTATGATTGTAGGACTAAGTGAAAATGTCAACCCATATGCAGGGAATGTGCTCTTCGACATCTCAATAGCAGTCAATTGGGGATGGAGTGTGAAGCTGGTTCTAGAACCGGGGTTTCAAGATGATACAAACAACTCGCTTCAAAGCAGTCTGATTGGTGCAACAATTGGCCAACGAGTAGAACCTGGTGATGAACTAGCCACCTTATTGCATAGTACTCAATATCCTCACCTCCATTATATGCTACTCAAATTCGGTTTGGATGTATGTGCATACAATTACTCTTAGCCTGCCGCAAGAAGCAATTTTGAGGATATTGCCTTGGACTCCAATAGCACAATTCTGTGCCCATATATCGAGGCAAATCCATTTCTGAGTCCAATGGTCAGTGTGTCAATTGCATTATCTGTAGCCTATTTCATTGCTGCGGCAGTTGTGCTCCGTCGGGAAGATTAGCACAAGAGGAGTTCAGAACTCATTCAGCCTTCCGGTAGTTGTGCTGTGCAAAGGCACGAAAGGTTAGGCCGTCAACTACATAGTAGGTCCGACTAACAAAGCCGCCATAGCTCTCCAAACTATACTCAATTACTACTCCGTCCTCGAAGCGATGAGCGTGTATGGAATTTGAAATGAACTTTCTATCGAGCCCCCATCGATCGTCGAGCCCTACGATTTTGGCAATCATGATGCTCATCACGTCTTCACAATCACGCATCTTGGACAGAGTATCCACTGAAGTTTCTTCAGTGACTGCAAATCCTCCCTTTCTGAGGACAAAAGAAGCGACAGCACCCTCCAGTTTTTCATTCTCTTCTACCGCATCTTTATCATCTTCGAACAAAGAACTGCCAATGATTCTGACTCCAGGTGTGAGAGTTCGCTCGCGTTTTTTCCGAGAGAACATGGCGCTTTCTCGAACTGCCTTGGCTCGCTTTCTGGCTTGTTCCTTCTTTCGTTCCAGCGATACCTTCTCTGCGTCATTTTCTAAATCCGGCATCCTTTGGAGCCTCCCTTAGAGATACCCAATTGGTAGTCAAGAATAGCTGCTCCCAGCAGTCATAATCGTCCAATTGCTCCAAGGCCTTCATTTATTTCAGTTCTTTGATGTCACCGTGTTGATTTCCAATGAAGACCTATGTTCTCCTATATGATGAGTTCGTCCAATTCGAAATCGTCCTAGCTCTGCTTCTTCTGAGGGATAAATCTGAGATTCACACATTTTCAATAGACGACAAAGTGGTTCCTGCATTCGAAAAGCTTCATGTGATGGCAGACATGATGCTGGACGATGTCAATCCCTCCGAAATAGATCTCTTGCTTATCCCGGGGGGAGAACCGGGGAAGTACAGGAGTAGACAAGATGTTAATGATTTAATCAGAGAGATTAGCAATTCAAACAAAGAGATAGCAGCGATATGCGGAGGACCGGAGTTTCTTTCAAATGCAGGAATAATTCGTGGGAGAAGAATCACTCATGGGCATTCTGATGAATATGCCCGAGTTGTTTTCAAGGATTCAGTTCTTGTGGATAAGGATGTAGTAGTGGATGGGAAAATCATAACAGCACGAGGGCAGGCATTTGCTGAGTTCGCAGTGGAGATAGGGAGACAAGTAGGTCTTTTCGAGAACGAGGAAGAGGCCATAGCAACATTGAATCTCTTCAAGAACAGATAAGAAAAAACTGCTACTTTAGAGCTGTTTCAGTTTGGTGCAAGCCGGTCTGCTGTCATCGGATTCAGTCGAAGTAGCTCTTCCGCATAGTCGTTATTCGAGATTCTGAGAATCGTAACGCCATAACTAATGTCGAAGACAGAAACGGTCCGTTCAAGCGAGGTAGGCCCTGAGAAGTAGTATGTGACCACAGACAGGAATGCCGCTAGGGCGATTATGACCAACAGATTCGAATTCACGGGAATATTGGCAAGAAGCGCGAGAATGGTAAAGGGACTAAGAAGAAGAGTAGCCATGATTAGAAGACCGTTTATCAGTGACAGCGGACCTCTGATTCGACCTATGTCCTCGAATGATATTGCGTGCATTTCACAGGTGGGGATTGATATTGATGAAATCGCACCCACCGTGGGCATTGAACGAGTTGAGGCCACAACCCTTGAACTTGGAAAAGAACCATCATACAGCTTCCGGGCCTGTAGGCGGTCGGCTCTAGGAACAGCAGGGATGGCCCCCTGGTCTGTCGCAGGTTTTCCACAGACAGGGCATTTGTCGGGAAAGACAATTCGTGTGTGATTCACTGCAATTAGCTGTCCCTTTCTTGCCAGATTGATCACCACAAAGCTGCGAGATGGATTTCCTCAAGATTCTTCATTGATTCTTCTCTTATCTAGTTTGAGCCCCAATCGGTGCTCCAACCGCGAAGAATATGTGATAATGTACCTTGCGAAGGAAGGTTGTTGTGATGGAAGTAGCGCCAAGAGATTTCCATTGGGCCAATGATTTCGAACTTGTCAGGTCCTTTCTAATTGACTCGAATGAGAAGGCCGGTTGCTTTCTTAATTGGATTCCATCGATGTTCGAAAATATCAGGTTTGGTCCGTGTGGGCCCATCTATTCTGATGACGAGGACGAGTACATCAAAATCTGGGAGGCGCAAGATGGGAATCACTCAGTGGTAGCAGGGGTCACCTGTTTGAAACCATCTGGATCAGCTTGGATTCAGATCCACCAGGAGTACCGAGAGCTGGAGGATGCCATGATTCCTTGGTTGGAGCGTCAATGGATGGAGTTGCACGAAAATCGTAGTGGAGTCAACAAGCTCGAGTTTGAGGTGCCAGAGTCAAATACTGAGCGAATTGCATGTTTGCAGAGACATGGCTACGACAGGGGAGAAGTCTACTCACATTACAGAATTCGCCCAGTGAACCTTCACATTCCTGAGTTTCATCTGCCGGAGAGCTACTCAGTGAGAAATGCAAGAATCGAGCAGGAGTTCTCCAAATACAAGGAAGTCCAAGGCTCAGTCTTTCCGCATTGTGCAAAGCACATGACCATTAGTCATGCACGAATTTATCGATCGGCATCCTTCTACAATGAGGAACTGGATATCGTGGCGGTTGCTCCAAATGGAGATTTCGCAGCATTCTGCACGGTCAGACTGGACCCAATAAGTCGGATAGCTGAGTTGGAGCCCGTGGGGACTCATCCCGAACATAGGAAACTTGGATTGGCAAAGGCAGTGATATGTGAAGGCTTGAGACGATTAAGAAATCACAATCCCAAGGCCATTTGTATCCTTGGCGCAGCTCCCACGGAAGGAGCAGTCAGGCTATATGATTCGCTTGGGTTCTCAAAGGAAGATGTCTACCTTTGGAGCAAGACACTGAGATAGGCGCCACTTGAAGCACAGCCCCAGCTGCCAATTCTTCCACTCACTTGTTACTTTTGGACCTTCCAACAGAAGCAGTACCTCTCGAAGAGCATCGGGTTCGTATTTGATAGATGGGTGACAAATGCGGGTTCAAATCAAGCATCAGTATGTAACAAATATAGGGTGTCTAGGTTGCCCAGTGTAATTCCAATTTCAGATTACCTAATCATCCGAAAGCTAAAACCAAAAGCAGGTATATGACTTCATCATTTGATTTTCCCTAAAAGCTCGGGCTTAGTCGAACTGCAACTCGAGATTCAGCGAATGGAATGATTATATTCTACGGTTATCAGCCACGTATCTGGCGTTTTAGTAAACGCCACCACAAGGAATGAGAGGAGAAAAAGGTCTTGAAACGAATTGCGGCATTTATTGGATTGCTTGCACTGCTGATTGTAATTCCTGCAGCACAGGCATCGATTACTGCAGTTGTACCAAGCATAACAACTGCAGGAGAGATACCTGGCACATATGAAGTTGCAATTGACATAAGGCCAAATTCACTGAACTCCCACACCAGAGGAGAGTACGTGACATGCTATATCACGCCTTCTGATGGATATACGGCATTTGATATCGAAGTTTCAACAATATGCCTCGAGGGTCTGCCCGTTCTTTTAGAGCATGTTGGAATTGTTGACCATGACCTTGATGGAATCAAGGAACTTATGGTCAAGTTCGATCGGCAGGCCGTGCTTGCTATTGCAGAGGGCATCGGTGGCAATGTTGATTTCACTCTGACAGGGAGTTACATAGATGGAGCCACATTCTTTGGAATTGACTCTATCCATGTCGTTTGCCATTAGTACTAAGATTCGAGCCGTTGGCTAACATCCGGAGACAGTGGGACTCGCCGTAGATGTTCCACTGTCAAGCTTTTTCCTCCGGAAAGAGGAGCAATGTGGATCAAGTGTAGACCAAACAGCGGACTACCGATACAGTCCAACTATTCATTCTATACATGTTTTGCTAATACCCCATATAATCCTCGGTTCATTCATCGCAATGAAACCACCTGTGAGAACATTGCTTCCAAGGCTCGATGCGAATGCAAAACCATTCTATTAATGTGGATATCGGGCATAGGCAAGATGGTGCAAATGGAGTTTGCCTACTCAGTCGTAACGCTGAGCTGCACTAACTCAGATGAGGTTCCTTTGAATATACATGGCTTCACAATCATGCTTATTCACGGTGCTTCCGTTTTTGTTGGAGCCGTTTCTTTCTCGATTTCCTAGCCTGTCCGCTATTGAATCCCATACATCATGCCTCCTCGGCAGAGATGAAATCAGCAACAAAACCGAAACGAACTAGTCTGGTTCTTGGAGGAGCTGCCATTGTGAGTCAGTCTCACAGGAGGCTCCTATTTGGTTGGACTCATCCCACTTGAGGAGAGAATATACGCATTTCGGTAGGTCTGGGCGCTCCGAATCAGCGTTGTTCATGGTTTGGTCCCAATTGCCAGGACGGCATCGCGCGCCTGGTGTATTCCATCAGGTTTCTTGTAGTCATTGAGTTGTGCAAAAGCTTGCTTCTTCAATTCCTGAACAGAGATCAAACCCATTTTCTCTAGGTCTTCCATCACTTCCTGCCAGTCAAGATCGACAACTTCCTGCCACCATTCATCTTTTGATGGATATACCATGTCATATTTCTCCACGCTGGTTACGATATCGACAAACCCTGCGGTTGACAGTATTTCTTTCCATCCGCGGCTTGTTTCCGTGTGGGACCAACCCTTCACATTTGGTATATGTGAAGAATCCGATGGGAGATAGGCAAGAAGCAGCTTTCTCATGATGGTACTGGCATCAGCCTTGGCCCATCCACTGAATCCAACCCTTCCGCCTTTCTTGAGGACACGAAATACTTCTGACATTATGGCATCTGGGGTAACATGCTTGTTCTCTTCAAAGTCGAAATAGTCATCCCATCCAATGAACCCGGATATAGCAAAATCAAAAGACTCGTCCTCGAAGGACATCTCACGGGCATCCATGAACCTAACCTCTGCATTAGGTATCCTGCATCGCTCAATTTCCCCGGATGTGCGCTTGAAGCAACCTTCACACGTTTCAATTCCGGTGACATACCCTTTCGGGCCAACACGCTTTGCCGCAGGGTATAGTGAGGCACCACCGCCCGTGCCAATATCAAGAACCATGGACCCCTCTCTTGGTTTAACCAGCTCAACAAGGCGCGCACCAAAATGGTCCCAGCATGACCCCCACGTTCTAGGTTCGAGTGTGATTTCGCCCACTGCTATTCATATCCAGGGTTCACAGCGCGATACTGTATATAGAACCTTCAGTTCCGCGCAAAGTCTGCCCATGATGCTAGGATTCGTTCAGTTCCGTCCTGAGCAGATTCGTTAATGCTTCGATACCTTCGAGCCCCAATGGTCGGCTTTTCTCAGCCGCTTCATAGAATGTGGTCTCCTGCAACTCCCAGATTTGGAGATTCCGTGAAGCATAATAGAGAAGAACAAGCATCTCACGGAGCACCCCCGATACGTAGGAAGCCTCCTCATCAGGAGAACTTCGTTCGACATTTGAATCGAGGTACAAAGGAACTCTCTGTAGTCTTGGTGCCACTCGTAGAACCAGAGTTGAGTCTGATAGGTCGCCCACGATTTTAGTGATGGCTGGTCTAATTTCATCTAGAAAAGCCAAGAAGTCCTCATAGCCTCGGCTGGAATCTTCCGCATAGGTTTTGCCAATTCCTGCAATTCGAGACAAATGCTCAATAGCAAAGGATTGTGCGAACACCCGAGGAGCTAAGTCTGTTTCGAACTCCGATTTGGATGCGTCTTCATCATCATGCTGAACTAGGCCCTTGCAACCATGGACGAATATCAACGCTCTTTGTCCGACGTCCCTACCTTGGTCATGGTCATCAGCAAAGGAGCAATCGATGTGCCAACCCAATCTTCTGAAGAAGGAGGGGGTTTTTTCCAGAGTTAGACCCCATCTGAAGTGCTTCATGAAGGCGCCGTACTGTGCATCAGTAAGTCCAGGGGTTGCTACATCTAGGAAAATCTCGGTTCCATCGGCACTCATCTGATGTGCAATGCTAAGAAGTGTGGTAACCGCATCCTGCTCAATATAATAGACTAGTCCCTCCAATATCCAGATTGTTGGGATATCTTTCGAGTAGCCATGTGCCAGCAAATGATTTGGCCATTCAGGGTTTGAAAGATCAGCGGAAACACGAACAAGAGGGCAAAGAGGTTGTTCATTATGAAGAAGCTTCTCTTTGTATTGATTTACAATGGGGAGGTCAACCTCAAAGATGGAATGAGAATTCTTCTTTAGAGGCTGAAAACGATATGCCCTAGTATCCAAACCAGACCCTAGGAGCACAATTTGTGACTCTGAATGGTTGTTGCACCAAGGGGATAGAATTTCCTTCTCAATGTGATAAGAGCGAACTACTGCATAGTCACGTGAACCTACAGTTCGTCTATGTTTGGAAGCATAAGAAGACAAATCACCGACAAGCAATTCTGCGAAGGGGTCGATAATCAGAGGGGATTTGCTCTTGGTTTCTTGTGCCCTGTAGTATGCGATAAGCCGTGCCGTGAAAGGTATAGGATTCGCGTTGTCAACAATATCCTCAAATTTTTCGTCTGAATTCTGTTTCACGACTACACTTCCACGCACTATTTGGATTTGGCATATCCATTTAATGGATTAGAATGAAACTGACCCGTATACCAAATGAACACATTAGTGAGGTTGATTAAAGTATTTGAACTATACAATCTACCACAGACCACAACTCAAGTCATATATTTGCGAATCAAAAAGACATTGCTTACAACTGAAAAAGAGTCTTGAACAGCTGAATTGTGGGTGGTGTCTATTGGTTCCTGAAGTTAGTCCTGCTGCAATATGCGCATTTCAAAACAGGGTCATGGACTGGTGGATGGATAATGCAAGAGAATTGCCTTGGAGAAGCAACAATAGCCCATACAGCGTCCTTGTCTCTGAAGTGATGCTGCAACAGACTCAAGTTAGTCGTGTGATTCCAAAATATCACGATTTTATGAAGGCATTTCCAACGCTGAAGGATTTGGCTGAAGCAGACACCAGGCGCCTATTACAGGTCTGGAGCGGCCTTGGTTACAATAGACGCGCATTATGGTTACGCGAGGCGGCACGCGAGATCATAGAGGTTGGCGAGTTTCCGCAGACTATTGAAGATCTTAGAAAGCTAAAGGGAATTGGACCCTATACCTCTCGCTCAATTCTCATCTTTGCTTTCAATCAGGATATTGTCACAATTGACACCAATATTCGACGTGTCCTCATTGCCAATGGCTTTGGAACTGAGAATATGTCTGAAGCCAAGCTACAACATATTGCTGAACAACTGCTGCCTAGGGGCCGATCTAGCGATTGGCACAATGCCTTGATGGACCTTGGAGCAACAGTACAGACAACCAAGGCAACAGGAATTGCGCCCACCTCCAGCCAGCCAAAGTTCGAGGGTTCGAGCAGACAGCTGCGAGGAGCCATCATTCGTGTATTAACATGTTCAGACACTCTTGGTCTGCAGGATCTTGTATCTCAAATGGATATTGAATGTATTAAACCCAAAGAGGTGCAAGAAGCTCTTAACCAGCTCGTTTCTGAAGGCCTGGTAGCATGCACGGATAGTGGCGAGTACACGATCCCAGAGTGCTGACTTTGAGGAGTTTCGGAATTGCTAAATGCCTGCTAGCCACCATGGGAGAAGTATGAATGAAATCCTGAAAGTACTGGAAAATAGGCAAAGCCTGAGAACCTACGATTCAAGGCCAATAAGCCAAGAACACAAGGACTTGATTATTCATAGCGCTTTCCGGGCTCCCACTGCGGGAGGCATGATGCATTATTCGATTATTGAAGTTGTAGACCAAGCAAAGAAGGATCGACTGGTGGAAACCTGTGATCATCAACCGCTCATTGCAAAGGCCCCTTTGGTACTCCTGTTTCTTGCTGACATGCAAAGATGGTATGACCTCTTTCGGCATTCGAAGGTCGCAGACATGTGTGAGGAGAGGGAAATTGGCTATGTAACGCCACAGGAGTCAGACTTGCTGCTTGCCTGTTGTGATGCTCTGATTGCAGCACAAAACTCCGTGATTGCAGCGGAATCTCTTGGAATAGGTTCCTGCTACATCGGAGACATAATGGAGAATATTGAGATTCATAGGGAGATGTTCAAACTCCCCAATTGGGTCTTCCCAATAGCACTGCTTTGTTTTGGACACCCTCCCAAGGGGATGAAGCCTCATCCAAAATCAAAGAGATTTCCACAGCGCTTTGTCTACTTCAAGGATGAATATTCCCATGTGGACAGCGATGAGTTTGAGACAATGCTGATGAATCACTTTGGCCAGACAAGCGGATTCTTTGGGAATGCCCAAAACATTGGACAGGGAATTTTCCTGAGAAAAACAGGTTCTGGTTTCGCCGCGGAGATGCGCAGGTCAGTCAAAGTCGCTCTTAATGACTGGATTCGGCAAATAGAAGCGAAGGATCAAACCAAGTAGAATCCGGGTTACGCCAAAGAGAAGACATTTACTCTATCGAGTGCGCTTTGTCGGGTGGTGTAATCATATCGATGCCGTTTAATAGAGCTATTGAAGGGGAGCGACCAAGGCAGTACTACAGCAATGATGCGTCACGGAAGGAGTGCCGGAATACTACCATATACTGTGCCCTTTCTCTTGCGCTTCTTATACTCGCGGGAGCAGTTAATAGCCCACTGGTTGCATCGGCAATTCCAGGGGGTCCCCTGACTCTGGGACTCATCAGTGTCGGGATTATTATCGCAGTGGTCCTTCTTTGCCTCTGGCAGACTCCGAGACCTCGTAGGGCGTATAGCTAAGAGGGGCGATGCCTCCGTTGTCGAGCGAGCAAGTAGGCTAAAACAAGCACAACGAATCCAACAGATGTAATGCCCATATCATCCTGTGCAGGGGTGTATGTCATTGTTCATTCCTGATTGCAAATGATGCATTATGCGCTGTTCAGCAATTTAATACATGAAAGCCAAGTTGCAATGGGTGAAGGATGATAGTATGAACCTATCAAAAATTAAGTCCGAAGAGGACATCAGAGAGGCTCTTACCGGTTGGAGCAAGTTCGAAACCGAGGTCTATGTGGCAACCTCCAAAATACCAAAAGGGAAAGTGAGCACTTACGGTAGAATCGCAAAAAGAGTTGGCGCTCCAAAATCCTATCGAGCTGTTGCAAATGCATTGCACAAGAACCCTCTACATCCCGTCGTTCCATGTCATAGAGTAGTAAAGAGTGATGGCGGATTTGGGGGTGACGCGAAACGAGCAGCCGGCAGGAGGAGCCTGGTTGCAAAGGAAGGCGTTCCAATCGAGGACGGGAAGGTTAAGATCAGCAGAGACATCTTGTACTAGTAACCAGCTTCTACTGTCTGCCTTGGGAAGGATATTAAGCAGATTAAAGCAGGCCTCAATCCATGCCTGAAAAGAAGAGTTCTGCTGGGATTAGTGTAGGATGGGCAATGTTAGGAATCCTGTTCGTACAGAGTATAGTAGACGATTAATGCGAGGTCATTAGGGAACTTCTTCGCTCTACGAATGGTTCATGATGCGGATTTCGAAATTAGAGAAATGGTTGAAAGGATGTACGAATCGATTGATGAAGAGAATCTAGGGTTTCTCTTTGAAGACGTAGGGTTTGGCGAGTGAATGGCCTTCTGAGTACACCCCCTCTTTAATCGAATTTATTCCCACTTCGAGTACTCTCGAAGTAGGCCTCAACACGAATCGAATGGAATGGTTATATTCTGCTCTTTCATGGACTGACTGACGTTTAATCGACGTCATTTCATAGTCAAAGGTGCTTGAAGTGAGGAAATTGAAACACCTGTTTTCGGGGCTGCTGCTCCTGAGTTTATTCTTGGTAGCAACGGTCCCGGCAACAGCAATCCACCAGACTATCTCATACGAAGGGAGGAACTCTTTCGATCCTAATGTCATCAGGACTGCGATGGATGCGGAGGTTGATGTTGTGGTTCGGCAACCAGGGTCAGACAAACCTCAGCATTGGGCAGTTGTTGTTGGTATTAGTGACTATAAGGCGATAGGAGACCTCAATTTCTGTGACGAAGATGCTAACGATTGGTTCACCTATTTGTCATACATGGGTTATGAACACATCGTAGTCCTGGGAGACGACACGAGTCCCTATTTGCAGTATGATGGCATTGCCACTGAATACAATGTTAAGCGAGCATTGATGGATGTTGTCACCAATGCTGGCGAGAAGGATACAATTGCCTTCATCACGTCGGGACACGGGTCTGGCGATAGCAGAGGCCTAAGCCTGCTCTGCCTGTGGGATATCACCGCTGGCGAAGATGGTGAAGATGGATACTTCTATGACTACGAGCTTGCTGATATCTTGGAACACGCAGTCGCTAGAGATGTTTTTGTCTTCATTGATCACTGCTTTGCAGGTGGCTTCGGTGATGACTTCATGGCAATGCCAAATGCAGAAAACGTGTATTTCGCAGCAACATGCACAGAGAGGGGCATGGGCTGGGATGCAGGCGAGTACGAAAACGGCATGTGGACATACTTCTTCTTGGAATATACCTTGATTGGCGTCTTTGGCTCAGACCCAGGAACTACAATGGAAGATGCCTTTGCTGTGGCAGAGACAGTCTATCCATTCCATATAGGAGCTCATCATCCCGAGGCGTATGATGGAGATTTGATTCACGAGTTTCTCCTTTGGTAATACTGCTCTCCCCTTCGGGGGAGAGGTTTCTTTTTTCGCATAGCTTGGTTCGTTCCTTTTGCTTTCCCGTCATCAAGAATGAAGTCGTTCAGTGAAATCAGAACTCAAGCAGCCAACTTGAGCCATCGACAGGATATACTAATCAAAGACGCACAAGATTCGATACTGGACCGACTTGCATGGCCAAGTCTACAGCACAGCACCGCAATTACTGCATCTGACACTTGTCGAACTGATCTCCGTGCCGCAACCGGGGCATTTTGATTCAACACCCGCAATAATCCCCAAAACAGCAAGAGCAGAGCTTCTCAACCTTCGAACATCAGACTCTGTGAGGCCAAGCTCACTCTGTGCCTTCTCATCAGTTGTGTCACAGAACGCAACCAGCGTCCTTAGTTTCGATTGAATTTTCGATTCCAACCCTGAGATGCGCTGCTGCTCCTCCGTATTGAACTGGGCTCCGTCGGTTTCAACATCCTGATAACAGCTGAGCAGATTGCCGATAGTGGACATTGATTCTAGCAGGATTTGACCAAGACCCTTTGATGCATGACGGCTGGAGGTAATGGGGACCATATCCAGATGGTGGTCAAGGTGCTCCCAGTGCTGTTCAATATGCTTGGCGTACATATTAGGTGATGCTGTCATTCCAAAACGATAGGTTGTTCCTACAGAACCACAAAAAGGCAATCGGACCCCCGCCTTACCATCCCCAAATCTCAAGTAAGTAGCATCATCCTTGGTTCGTTCCACGACATAGCCATCTTGCAAATTTTCAATTCGAATGGTTTTGCCTTCGTCAGGACTAGTAGCTTGCGTTCCGCACTTGGGACAACTTCTGTCTTTTCCGCCAATCTTGGCGCCGCATGCTTTGCAGCTACCCATGGATCAATCCTCGCAATGTAGAGTTGTAGCAAGATTAGGAATATAGCGTTTCTAGGTGATGGATTCGCGCGACAGCTGAATTTATAAGTAATAGTGTATTGTGTAATATGTAATGGTATTACATTGCCTGCGGTAGGTGAATATGATGGAGAGTGAGGTTGATTGCGTCAAAACCGTGGCTGACGAGATTCTGAGAGGGCCAATCCTCAGTATGACTGAACCTATAACGCATTACGGGATTGCAGTTGTTCCAATTGTCGCAACAAAAGATCAGACTCTATTAGATTCCTATCTTGAAACAGTGAGTCGCAAGGTACCGACCAAAATGGTCCTAAGAACAGCAATGTACTTTGGTTTTACGGATGCAAGAAGAGAAAATGGAAACACGACCGAAGAGGAAAAGACCGAAATCGCTAAGGAATTCATTGCGAAGCTCCCACACAATACCTGTGGGAGTGTGGTTCTTGATTCTGATGGCACAGTGGTAGCTTTGCACCTGAACCTATGCATTCAAGCATTCTGGGACCGGGCCAGTCAACTTTCAAGTCTTATCCAGAAGTACTGCAATCCGCGGGGCATGCCCATAGAAAAGAAGATGGTGTTGGTCAACACAGCGCTCTTTCTTGCAAGACTTAGAGAAGTACATCCCAAAGAGATAGTGGAAACCAAGTACTGGGGGAATATCATGATTGGATTGCCAGCCCTAGCCGAAGAAACCGAGGCCAGCCCAGCGGCTGAAGGTTTCTCAGGATCAGTACTCTATTGCTCAATTGGAATGTAACTGCGGGGAGGCGAATTATCCTAACTGGCTGTGAAGGTCAGAACGGATCCGGCACCAACATCTTTGAATTGCTCTTCAAAGGCATTCATCAAGGCAGCCCGACCACGAAGACCTGTGCAGTGACAAGGTGCAATTGTGGAGAAAGAAAGACCGCTCAGATAATCAATTGTCCTCTCAAGACGATAGTCCGATGCATCATGCAAGTGCAACCCGCCTACAATTCCCTTTACTGATGACGAGGCAGCCAGCTTCATTGCATGCTCTGCCGTGTTGACTATCCCGGAATGACAGCAGCCCGTCAAAATCACCAAGGAATGGTCAGCCATTCGAAACACAATGGAAAGATCATCCCTTATCTCATCTGGGACTTCCTTCCCATTTTCCACAATTACAACGTTGGTGAGCTTACCCGTTAACTTCTCAAAGTCATTTCTTCTTGGAACTTCTCCTGTAGTAACAATGCCATCGCACAAACGGAAGGGCTCAACAGACTCGATAACTGCTGTGGCAGCTTCCAGCTGGTCCCTCGTGAAGTAATCCTGAATGCCAGCATTCTGCCTCTTGCCATCCTCGTCTATGAAATACTTGGGCAGCAACGCATTCGGATGGCAAATTACCGGAATCTTCTTTTCGCTGAGAGATAGCACCTCAAGTAGTCCGCCCACATGATCCCAATGACCATGACTGAGAGCAATCATGTCGACAGAAAAGAGGGTTTCCTCCAGAACTCCAAGATTATGCTTGATAGCCGGGGTGAAGCCACCGGTATCAAAAAGAAGACGATATGTGGAATCATTGTCATAGAGGACATCCACCAATGCTGAGAAGCCGCCCTCACCTAACATGTCTTTTGCTCTGACGTTGCTGTCAGCAAGCAGAAGGATTTTGACTTCCTCAATTGCAACCATTTTCTCAACCAGCTTGATAAGATGAGAGTCGTCCGCAAAATGGGGACTGGTTCCGACAAGCAAAACCAGCATTTAAAGCGCACCTTTAGAACACTGAATCCTAGTGACCTCTATGGAATCTGTGGCTATTGTTAGAGCTGAGGAGGACATTGAGCAAGCCCTCAACAATGGGTTCGAGCTAATTGGGGGTCTTGGCAAGATTACAACACCCGTCTTAGTCAAGCCCAATATCTGTACAATATCAGATCGCACTGGATCGTCTGTAACGGACGCCAGGGTTGTAGGCGCTATTGTTAAGCACCTACTCAGGGATAATGATAGTTTGGAGATCCGCGTCATTGAGTCCGACAGCCAGAGCAAATATGCCGAAGAAGCGTACAAGAAGTACGGCTACAAGGATTTGGAGAAGGAGCTGGTCAGCAGGGGAAATAGCTTTCAGCTTGTCAATTTGAGTGAGGCGAAGCTCAAGCGAATTGAATTCAGCGGCCTGTACTTCACAAATCCTGAACTTCCATATCACCTCAGTGAGAATAGCTATTTTGTTACCGTGGCTATTGCCAAAACACATGAGCTTGCAGTCCTTACTGGAGCCTTAAAGAATCAATTTGGCCTCCTACCAAGAAAGGACCAATCGTTCTATCACCCCCGCATAGATGATGTCATAGTCGACATGAACCGGATAGTACGACCAGACCTATCAATAATAGATGCGCGCGTTGGTGTTGAGGGATGGAATGGCCCCGGGACACAAAGAATAGGCGTTTTCATTATGGGAAAAGAACCGGTTTCGGTTGATGCTACACTTACAAGAGTAATGGGATTTGAACCTGAAGCTGTTCCCCATCTCATGAAGGCGAGCAAGTTCAATCTGGGGCACTTGGACCCGCCAGTCCTAGGCGAAAGCATCGAATCAGTGCGGGTTCACTTCGAGCCAAAAAGGTGGACACATCGAAGAAGTAATTTAGACAAATAACAATAGTGAATGTGGTTGATAAGATTGGAAAAGACAGAGAAAGATTGGAAACTGGAACTTAGTCACGAACAATACAAGGTACTTAGAGAGTGTGGGACTGAACGACCATTCACTGGCAAGCTCCTTTACAATAAAGAAGCAGGCATGTATGTTTGTGCGGGATGCGGAAATGAGCTCTTCTCATCAGATACGAAGTTTGATTCGGGTAGTGGATGGCCATCCTTCTGGGATATGTTGTCAGAGGATAGCGTAGAAACAAAGACCGACAGAAGCTATGGAATGACAAGAATAGAAGTGGTATGCAAGAAGTGTGGAGGTCACTTGGGTCATGTCTTTGATGATGGTCCAGACCCGACAGGACTCAGATATTGCATTAATTCTCTGGCATTAGACTTCAGACGTCAAGAAGAAAAGTGAACTCCTGCATCTACCCAAGGAAGTGGCTTTGATCCACTTTGACTGCAACTACCTCTCCGATAGCGCACTTCAGGTCGCCCGAGTATAGCTCGCAATCCACCGTTATTCGCTTCCCAGAATTCTCCTTGACCCAAGCTCGAAGAGAAACAGATCTGGAGAGAGGTGTTGGGCGCAGGTATTTCACTGAGAGAGAACCAGTGACATACATGAAATGCTCACTGGAATTGGCCAATAGATGCGCAGCTGCATTAGCTGTGCCCGTTGCGTGACAGTCAATAATTGTTGCAATGATTCCTCCATTCATGATTCCAGGAAAAGCAAGATGGTATTCCTTCGGTTCAAAGATTGCTTCGGCGATTTCATCCTTCCAGTAGCTCTTTAGCTGGAGACCATGTGGGTTGTTCTTCCCACAACCCCAGCAGTGTGTTGCTACCTCAGGCCACATATCCTGAATTGGCTTCTCTGTCATAGGAACTCGTTTTTTTGATGCACTTCTAAAGGTAATGATATGTAATGCCTGCAAGAGAGGGTTCCGCGATTTAATAGCAATACCACAGTCTATGCTCTTTGAAACGTAAATAAGGGCACCAGATTGCTTTCATGAAAGGGATAAGAGAGCAGCATTCATGCGAGCCTTAGGGTGACTTTTCTTAGTGCCTCAACAAATCCGGGTTCATCTTGGGCCAACCGCATCTTAACGGCCTTCCAAGCCGCAGGACAGTCTTTGTATTTCACACCAACTAATTCATGGATTCTCTGGTCGATTTCCTTCTTGTTCTCCTTTGTCACCTCAATACCGGCCTTTTCAAAGATTTGGCCCATGTGGCGAAAATAGCAAGTCATTATTGCTCCTCCAAATTCGACTGGTGTTCAAAATAGATAAGGTACTCGGATTACGCCTTCAAGTCACTCAGCAATGACGAGCGGGGGCTTTATCATTCAGTTCAGCAGACTCTCACAATCTCTACCCTTTGCAAAAAAAATGAACAATTAGTGAAAAATGCCCCAATGGTATGGAAACATTAGAGAAAGTATACGCCTCATGGGCGTCCTGCACTAAAGCCTATAATATGGCCACATATTCTACAGACGTATGCATAATGTGTATAGAGTATTCCTCGAAACTTCACATCCATGATATCATCATTGGTTAAGAAATTCTCGCATTTGGGACATTTACCTATATCCATTGAAGATTTCTCCTTTTCAGGTAGAAGCAGCTCTTTTCACCCAATATAGTTTGCCACTGAAGCCAAGGATTGCTTGAATCATGTTTTGCTCAGGTAGTTGAAGAAGGGACCATCATGTCCGGGGATTATGATGTCTGCCACATCAACGATTCTGTTGAAAGACCTGTTCAACTCCTCAAGATGGTCTTTCACTCGCTCGTTTGGGAAGAACTCATGACGATGATAGTACATTTTGGAGACTATTGCATCCCCTGCAGCAACGACTGTCATTTTCTTGAAGTTCATCACGACGGAGTGGTCATGGCTTGAATGGCCCGAGGTTTCCATGATGCGTAGTCCAGGGTGCCAGTCCACGCCCTCATCCATCTTCACAATCTCGTTATCTGCAGAGATTTGCTTCAGTTTTGGCCTGATTTGACTTGGAGAGAGACCTGCATAGAAAACTCGAGCGTTAGGGAATAGTGGAAGGTTGTAGTAATGGTCCCCATGCCAGTGCGTGATGAAGACCTCGTCGATGTCAGAAGGTGAAAGACCATGGTAGCCAAGCTCCATTAAAAGACGGTTAGGTCTTTCAGTGCCTGAGCCAAAACCCTCCCATCCTGTGTCTATCAGAATATTTGCATTTCCTATTCGAACGTAGATAACTGTAGCAAGGATATAGGTTTCAAACAGGCATTCCCATTCTCTGTGCTGTGTCCGTTCCCATTTGGGCAGCCACGCCTCAGGGTCGCGCATGGTGGTGCCGGCTCGTATTACTTTTACCTCGTCAACTTCTTCTCTCAAATCCAGACTCACCGCATGAATGCCGTACGTCAAAACTCCTGAATAATGGTTTTGGGCAAGTGCCCCATAGTATCTTATTTATAGTTAAGTGTGAATGGCGTAGTAATGGAGGAGATGCCATGAAATATCGAAAGGTTGGCAAGAGCGGACTGAAGATTAGTGAGATTGCCCTTGGGTCTTGGTTGACCTATGGTGGAATGGTTGAGAATAAGATAGCAAAGGACTGCATGAATGCAGCTGTTGACCAAGGAATCAACTTCATCGACTCGGCAGAGATATACGCACGTGGCAAGGCCGAGGAGGTTATTGCAGAGTGGTTGGCAGAGGAGATAGTGGACCGCAAGAATCTGGTCATCTCAAGTAAGGTGTTTTGGCCCACTAGTGAGGGCATCAACGACTGGGGGCTCAATAGAAAGAATCTGATGAACGCAATAGAAGGGTCTCTTGAAAGGTTGGGTCTGGACTACATTGATCTGTATTTTATGCATAGGTACGACTACACTACTCCTCTGAAAGAAACAGTATCGGCACTAGATGACGTAATAAAATCGGGAATGGTTCACTACTGGGGAACCTCTGTCTGGACAGCGGCACAGCTAGAACGTGTGAATGCAATAGCTAAGGAGCTTCGTGCACATGGGCCAATTGTCGAACAGCCAATGTATAACATGTTCTTTAGACACATAGAGCTTGAGATAATGCCAGTGGCGAAAACTCACGGCATGGGGTTCACAGTATGGAGCCCGCTGGCACAGGGTCTGCTAACAGGCAAGTACAACGATGGCATTCCTGCGGGAAGCCGAGGAGAACAATCAGAGTCTATGAAGAAACACCTTACTGCTGAGAATCTAACCAAGCTAAAGAAACTGGGAGAAATTGCAGACTCGCTACAAATCAAGACTGGTCAATTAGCACTCGCTTGGATACTAAGGCGACCAGAGATTTCAGCAGCCATCACTGGGGCTACAAGACCGGAACATGTGATAGAAAATGCAGCAGCCTCAGACATCGAGCTTTCACCAGAAGTTGTCGAGCAGATTGAAGAGGTTCTAAATAACAAACCCGAGTGGCCTGAAACCTATGCTCCGAACATCTACTATGAAGACAAGATGAGATAACTCGAGAAGAAAAGCAACAGAGTTGCCTCACGGCGAGTGAAATAGTACAAAAGTTGCACCCCAAGGATAATATCTCTCTTGGCTGTGCTTGAATTAGGTGAACAGCGTGGATAGAGAGAGACTCCAGAAAGCAGTAATCATCGCGGGACTCATCACCGCGGTAATTGGCCTTGGATTTCATCTCTCAGTTCCTGGTGTGACTCGAAGTGGATATCCTATCTTTGTGGGTGGGCACGACCATGCTGTGGAGAGTATCAGACTTGAGCTTGGAGCATCCGAGTACTCCTTTGGGATAGACTTGTTAGGCCCCAGCCAAGTGGCAAATGAGAACTTCTCGGTGTATCTTCTCGATTCGGGTCAGTTTGCTGAATGGAGCTCCGGAACGCCTATTGACGAAGCGGGCACAGCACTTCAATTCGATGTCGCTAGTCGAGCAAGGTATGAAGAACCTTTTACTTCAACCTTCAACCGCTATATCATTATCTTCAACTTCGATGATAACGAGGCCATTTGGAGCTACTACTACGTTGCTCTGCCACCCTCGTTTTATCTATCCCTTACAATTGGCTTTTCTGGGGTCTTTATCACCTTGGCCGGCCTTGGCTGGAGGGTAACTGGCTGGAAGCGATACTTCCTAGCTGGATCCAGTGTGAATCTGGTTCTATTCTTCCTTCGAACCTTTACATTAGCGACATACAGCTTGGGTCTACCGGACATATTTCTTGAATTGGTTCATGTCGAGCTGTATAATGACTACCAGTTTTTCTACCTCTCTTGGGTCCCAAAGCTGTTGGAGGGGGTATGGCCCTACTCTATGGAGATGTTCTATTACCTGTATCCACCACTCTGGATATATACCGTAGCTATTCTTGGAAGCGTTCCTTCATGGCTACCGGGAATTCCTCTGTTTGTTTTCAATATCGCAACAGGCGTTCTAGTATACAAAACCACCTTGAGCTTGAGCGGTGAAGAACGCAGGTCCATCTATGCCATGCTGGTGTATCTTCTCAATCCGTTAACACTGTTCTATGGGTCATTTATGTGGTTAAACCCTACGCCATACGTGTTCTTCGTTGCATGCTCCTTCTATCTTGCATTAGAAGAGAAATCGGACCTGTCAATAGCTGCTCTTGCCATCGCAACCCTGTATAAGCAGCTGGCGGTAGTTTTCTTCCCCTTGCTTGTAATTGCCTATATTAAGAAAGAGGAGCAGCCTTCTCTGAGCCGCGCGATGAAGACCTTCTTCAGAAGTACATCAATCTATGCAGGTTTGGTGGTGCTTGTATCCTTGCCGTTTCTCATTGGTAGCGCGGAACAATTTCTAAACCAGATGATATTCTGGAATACGGGGGTCTATGAGCGACTGATAGTATTCATCCCGGATTTGTCGATGACTGTGCATCTTGGTTCGTTCTTTCTATGGATTGGTGCCCCTGTGTGGCTTACTGACGTTATTGCATTTCTCCTAATCAATTATGTTTTCTTGATTCTCAGCGGCATCGTAGTATACGGGCTATATGCCACGTACAGGCCAGAGGCATCTCATGATATTGGAAGCAAATATCGAAAGATTATCACAAAGGGTCTGTTTTGGGCCTTCATTGCTGTTCTTTGCGTTCAGTTCTTCTATCCAAGAGGGGCCTACAAATTCTACTTGCTGGCGCTTTGTCCCTTTTTCGCCATCCTCTTTGACTACAAAAATCTGGACCTGCAGGACTCCTCACCGTTCAAACTCCAAAAGCACCACCTACTCTCAGTCTTCATGGCGTTGATAGTTTTCCTATGCTTTCGGTTTGTCTACTTCTGGATTCTGGCTGCATGGGGCATCATCTATCTCTGGAAGGGAGGAGAACTTGGAAGAATTGCTCATGCAATTAACTGGCGCGGTCGAAAGAATTCCGAAGAAATACCCAGCGTAATGTCTGTATGGGAGGAGATTTACTCAGACGAATAGGTCAATCAATTCCCTTTACTAGTTCATGTAGAAATCGATATCTTGGCCCTTGGAAGGCCCTATGGTATTTAGGAATTGTAACCTTGACTCGTTCAACGAACTCCTTTGCCCGGATTTCTCTAACGATTCCTGTCATCGCCCGAGGGTCTCTGGCACTAAATAAACAGAAAATTGCAGGCTCCGAAACGGATACATACCACTCCCAAAGAGACCTTGGATACTGGTGGGTAAGCCATTCAACAACGGCTTCGTGCGTGACAACTCGCTCGTCCCAAAATACACTGGCCAGAAAAGGAAGGTTGCCCTCTTCTGCAAGTTCATACCCAACCGAAAAGAAGACTGCATCACTCTCAATCATCTCGTTCAATAGCCTTCTAACGCGCCTCGCCGAGTAACCAGTATTGCGAGCCAGGTCAGCAACGGTCATTCTTGGGTCATCAACGAGACGCTTCAGTATTCTCCGCATGTCATCAGTGAACTCGATTTTGCCGCCTTTTCTTGCGACCAAGGTGTGTAGCTCAACGGCCTGAACTCCACCCAATCGACGTAGAAATGCGCCTAATTCCATAAGTTCTATGTTGTTGGTATACTCTGCAAGAAAGACGTAGGTGCCATCAGAATATGCAGCTGCTGCAAGAACGCTTGGATTTGAGCCAATCAAGTTGACAAACTGAATCTCATCCTGAGAACCATCAGCCAGAACAAGTCCGAGTAGATACTCAGCATCGAGCATTGCCAGTGAAACTCTAGTCAAATAATTGGTTATAACTCCACGTTCCTCAAGCTTCTGAATACGTCGCTTCACAGCATTGGCCGAAAGCTCATACTTCCGTGCTAGCTCCTCATAGGTAATCCTGCAGTTTGCTAATAGGTCTCCAAGAATCCCCTTGTCTATCAAATCCATGAGCATCAGCTCTTCCGTCCGAGGTGAATTGCCAGTGCATTCCTCTCCGGTTCGTCCCTATAAATTCAGTAGGAAGCACTTCTTAAGTTGTATATCTAGGAACGAGGTTTAGAAACCATGGAGGCACTCTAGCATCATCAACACGATCTGAAGAGGGAAGGTATGGCTTGATATCTAAAACCGGAGTCCCATCCCTAGCATCCATATGATCCAGAATCAAGATTCCCTCGGCCTCGTCCAATCCCTCAATCCTTGAAATTGTCAAACATAAGGGATTTGGCCTGGCTGGAGATCTAGTGGCAAAAACACCCGACAGGGGAGCCCCTTCCCTGGGAGGTGTTCCTTGAACATGTTGGCGTTCTTCGGGCGTATCGCGATCGGTAGCCCACCAGAGAATATGAAGATGAGAATACTTGTCAATATTCAGCATTGCTGGACGAAACTCCTCTTTGATCAAAACTCTGGGGGCTTTGCCTTCCAATTTTTCCACTTTTCCAATGGGCCGAAGTATAAAGCTCAACTGACTGCGCTCCTACTAATGGATGAATGATTTCGTGTACGTTTCTGCTTGAAACTATTGCTATCTACGTCAATCATACAATCAGCTCGGGAATTTACCAGCATGTCCGTACAATGTGAATGTGTTGCGTGTATCTATGAAACAAGATGCACAAGTTCTCTTCATGTAAAAGAATAAAGTGACACTCTGTTTGTTTTCGCCAGTTGAGAGGAAGGAATGAACTAAATATGCCAACATCATTGTATTTGAACAGGAGGAAAACCAGCTGAGGCTCTCCATTGACCAAGTCCGCCAGAATCATCTTAGAAAGCAGTATGCATTAGATCGGAAGAAGCCGGATTTCTACCAGATTGCCAAGGAGCAGCTTGGTCTGCATTCTACGGACTACTGGACACCATACCTTTCAGTATGGGCCAGAATCGGAGACTTTGATGCAGGCGGAGTCTTTACTTCCCTCAACAAAGGCGATAGACTTGTACGATTGAACTCCTTTCGCAGCACTGTTCATGTGATTCACGTTGAAAACGTCCCCCTAATCATTAATGCCACCGGACCAAACATGTTCAACGCGGTGAGGAAGAATCCATTTCTGAAGAAGTATACTGATGCCGAAATTGGTGCCATGATTGCATTGATCATTGAAAGATTGGAATCAGGGATTGCCACTACACGAGAGATGAAGAATGATATCTCGGAAATCGACAAGGAGTTCCGCTGGATTCTCTTACTAGCCATGGCTCAAGGAAAGGTGGTGAGGGCCACGGCAAGTCATGCAAGGAGTTCACTGACAGCCTATGCACTTCTGGAAAAGTGGGCGAAGGGGATCTCAATTCCAGAGATGACACAGGAGCAGGCTGTTACGGCGCTTGTGGAGAAGTACATCAATGCTTTTGGACCTGTCACAGTTGATGATATAGCTTGGTGGATTCCCCTAACCAAGACCGACACGAGGAGAGTAGTGGAAACACTGACAGAAAAAGCTTCCAAGGTCGAAATTAATGGAACCCATGCATATATGGCCCCAGAGGACTACGAGAAGGCGAAATCACTGGAGTACCCCCCGGAGCCAGTGGTATGGTTCCTACCCTACGAAGACCATCTCCCAAAGGCTTTCACCGAAAGAGCATGGTATGTGAGTGACGAGATGAGAGCTTGGCTCTTCCCCAAGCTTCGAGAACATTACTGGCCTCCAGATGCCCCACCTCCACCAAAGAAGTTCTCGGTGACCGGCGCTACAAACGTATCTGGAGAGATTCGACCCTCAATTTGGATAAATGGGGAAACAATCGGACGATGGGAAATGGAGGAGAAGGGGGAGAAGATTGGAGTTGTTCAGTCAGTTTTCTCCAAAGTTCATCCTAAATATGGTAATATTGCTACTCAACAAGGTTCTGACCTACAGGCGTTCATAAACAAACGCCTGGTGCCAATATCAACGTCCAAATGGCCCGGGTGAGGGGATTCCATCCAGGAACCTGTGTCAAGAGGACGACAAACTACGGGTCGATTGCTATGAGGTCCTGGAAATTCCCAGTCACTGGACTGCTTGTCATCCTGATTTTAGGTCAAATCGCAATGCTTGGTCAGAGCGGATGGCCGTCTTTGAATCCATCAGCAGTACAGGATGCTCAAAATGGAATACTAGGACCAATCCCTGAAGCTATTGGTGACAGCAACAGAGATGGAACCCAGTTCTCGATTTCGCAGGGACCTATCACCGGAACTTTGGACCCAGTACTCATCCGTCAGAACGGGGTCTTGTTCTCCGATAACAAATCAACAAGGGTTGATACTGCCACAAGAGCCGAGAGCAATCTAACCATTGACGAACAGAATGGATGGGCAGTGAGTGCGACGGGCATTGATGTTTGGAATATTAAAAGGTTATACGTTGAGAATGGTACCTTCACCAACGGATCAGACCCGTGGACAGCCTACACCCATGACACAGATCCCCTGCAAAGGCAAATACAGACTGTCACATACAATTCCACAGAAGAATTCGTCGTAACAACGAATATCGGCCCTGAAACCAATACAGGGCAAAATATCTACACTCATTTCGCTGGCTCCGAAGTTGTTGCTTCTCAGACTGTAGACAATCTGCCCTTTGCAGAGGAATTCTATCTAAGCTTCAAGTTTCTCTATGCTAGCGGCCCTTTGGACCCACTTGGAGATGATCTTCTGTCGCCGGTGTATCTGGCTGCATGGTTCGGGTCAGATGTTATGGGATGGAATGGATGGGTATGGGACATGACAACACTGGACGCTCGAAACGTCTGGTATCAAAGAAACAACATTTACGTCGACCCTGACATACTAACTGGCAGTACTTTCGAGTTTCAAATAGGCCTTTATTTCACTAGCAATGTTGATGTGGATGCCGACCTAGATTATGATGACGATGGCAGCGGGATTCCGGATGGCGTTGAGAACGCTGAGAAAATCGAGGTTCATATTGATGATATATCGGTTGTGAGCGTAAATCCCCTAAATGCCAACCAAGTGGAGATGACATTTCATGCAGGCGAACTATCAGCACCAATAACAGGAACAGGTGAAAGTGGCAGTGGCACGATATCTAATCCTGCATTTTGGACACAGAATCCACTAACCGTCGAGATAACCTCGAACATGAGTATATCATTTGATTACAGAACCAATCTTGCTTCACATCGCTACACGAATTCTTCCTGGGCTGCAGACCCAACGAAACTAGGAGTAGCTTATTCAGTATCGCCTGGGCAAAGCGCAGACCTATCACTATACACGTATATTGGAACAGCCGGGCAGTATCAGAACCTGTCACTGCATGTAACATACCCCAGTGACTGGAATAATGCGACTATTAGAAATCCGTTCTTGAATGACGTCACATCCTCCTGCATAATAACCCCGGGGAGCATTGAAATCCCAAACAGCATTCTTGATAATTTGGGTTGGTGGGAAATCAGGTTGGAGGCTCCGAATTACGCGAAATCAATTACAACCCAAAAGTGGGATGATGGTTTGGGAAGCTGGAGTGATACCGGCGTATTTGCAACTGGAAACATTACGCGCATTCAGGCAAGCATAGGCACCGCCTTCAACACGCCTGAATTAAGTAATCCGGCAAACTTCAGCTGGGTCTTGCCAAATGGCACACTTTGGTTCATTGAGAGCATCTCAGGTGGCATCAATGGGGTAGTCAACTCATCAGACCTAATCCTAGGTGGCCTCAACACAACTGCCGGCAAATGGAACGTTCACTTGGCATGGACCAATGGAACAGAGATAGCATATGGTTCAACATCCTTTGCAATGCATCATAGTGCCTCATTAGATTTGGTATCTACTGATTACGAAACCATTGAAACTGATTCAGGTCTTACCGTAGCCAATTTCCTTAGGTACACTGATGCAGATAATGGTGATTTCTTGATGGAAGATGACGCCACAATCGTGGCAAATTGGTCAGTTACCCAAATCATCTTTGAAGCAAACCTCCTAAGGAATTGGTGGGAAGCCAATTTCGACACATCAATTGTGGGCAATGGAAGGTTTGTTGTGGCAGTTAATGCATCCAAACCCTACTACAACGATGTTTCGCTTCAGTTTACGGTAATCTCCACTCACCGGACTGACTTTGAATTCACATCAATTGGCGGCATTCCACCTGAAATAGGATTGTACGAAGTCTATGAAGTAGATATGCATTATGAGCTTCAGAGCAGTACTGGGATTGAGGGTGCCAGCATCTATATGACCTTTAGTGGTCCTGAAGGCGGCCTTTCTTTGCAAACCACAACGGATGATGGACTCGGAGATTATTCGGCGTTTATTGTTGCTACCGAGTCAGGGACCTATACGGTCACGTTCACATGCTCAAAGGATTATCACTACAACGGAACCGATTCCTTCACTCTAATAGTTGGCGAGGTTGAAACAAGTTTCAGTGCAACAAATGGAACTGCTGGCTTCGTGAGTTTTGGGCGTAGCTATAGGCTAGTAGTATATTATGCCAATAGTACAGGCTTCGGATTGGACTCAGCCACTGTCGAAGTAGCACAGGTAACTCCGTCTTCAGGGCTTGCCTATGGAGCCTTTACAGACGAGGGCAATGGATACTATTCAATAGAACTCACACCATCTAGTGCAAGCACCTGGACCATTTTAGTCAAGGCAAATCTCACCAATCATGTGACTGGATATGCAACATTTACGTTGGTGGTTAATCAAGTCCCAACAGTTCTAACAGCCACGGTACCAGGAGCAACGGTAACGATTGGTGAGAACTATGTTATCGAACTCCTCTTCCAAGACGAGGACTCGACAGGACTTCAAGGAGCCACAATCACAATCCTTGATTTTTCTGCAGGAATCACAATAGGAACCCCTGTGGATATGACAAGCGGTTATTACAACATAGGTGTAACGCCTCAGACTGCAGGAACCTTTCAGATTCTATTTAGAGCAAGCCTTCTGAACCACCTAAACTCAACTGTCGGTTTCACATTAGTTGTCAACGGTTTTGGGTCAGAATTTGTATGCGTCAATGGAACGGCAGATTTCACGCTTTATGGAGATACGTATAGGCTTGTTGTGAGTTATACTAATACATCGGGATTCGGACTTGCTGGAGCGGACGTTGAAGTCGTGAATATCATTCCAGCAACAGGGCTGCAAATCGGACCAACTACTTACGAAGGAAACGGATACTACTCACTGGTTCTCAATGCTACCACAGCCAAAATCTTCACACTTCTGATAAAGGCCAATTTGACCGACTACTCCACGCAGTTTGTAACATTCAGCTTCATAGTGAGAGAAACGCCCACGGTACTAACTCTTGATGATTACGAGGCGGAGATTGCGGGGGATCAGCAACACACAGTGCAATTTCTGTTTGAGGATGAGGATTCGAACGGTCTAGAAGGCGCTGTGATTGATGTCCTGAATCCTCCTGAAAGTCTGATTTTCTATAGCGTGATTGAAATGGGAAGCGGATTCTACAACATTACTATTGAACCCTCAGAGATTGGTACCTTTCTAATTGCCTTCAGAGCATATTTGGTGAACTACCAGAACGCAACTGTTGGCTTCACGCTCATTGTCAGTCCGGCGCCAACTGCCCTTCTCATTCTTGAAGGGATTTCATCAGATACAGTCCTTTTCGAAGATGAATACGTTCTCTCGCTCATCTACTATAGAACGGATACAGGTGCCAATGTTACTGGTGCTCAGATCTCGGTCGATTGGACGCCCTATGAGGGTATTACTGTTAGTCAATACCGAATAGGGGATATCTATTATATTTCAATCAGAACTCACGCAGTCGGCACATGGACCCTCTTCATAGCCGCAAATAAAACAGCTCATGCAACTAGCATCACTCAGTTCACCCTAAGAGCAAATTCGATTACGGCTTCTGTCAATGAGTTTACATTGCTGGAGGCTCTGGTGTATGAGGGGTTGTATGTATTCGATTTCAGCTACACCATGTTCAATGGGACAGGAATTAGTGGCGCAACTGTTACTCCTTCAGGGTCGGGAGCACAGTGGATTACGTATGAGGAGATCTCTCAAGGAGTATATCGCGTGAACCTAACTCCGGAGGCAGTGGGAAACTACGACATAACCTTCGCCTTCAGCAAAGAGGGATTTCAGACCAGAAATTCCTATCTCTCGTTCATAGTGGATCCAGTAATCGTCCAAGTTATTGAAATACAGGGGATTGACGGAATTGAGGGACAAACAACTACAGTAAGCCTTAGGCTTGTGCGGGCAGATAACGGACTACCGGTTTCGGGAGCAGCCGTGGAGATTCAGCTTGTGGATGAAACCGGGCCACGTCTCATTGACCTACTAGAGGAGGTGGCTGGGCAGCCGGGCTTGTACTCGGGGACACTGACAATGCCAAGTGCTGTTAGCAGCACCCATCTCAGAATCTTCGTCAGTCTTGAGAACTTTGCACTTAGCACGGACTATTACGAGGTTCAAATGAGCCCCCAAGTGAGCGAAGTGGCTGCGCTTTCAAGAATGGTCCAGACCTACTTCCCATTTATTCTACTTCTCGTGGTGGGCGTGGTTGGCTACTCTGGCAGGGCTGCATACCTCAGGAGAGCCCGGGCACGCAACATTGAAGCTATGGTAGTAAAACGAAGATTCGATGATGTTCAGAGTCTTCTCGGAGTAATCGTGCTTCATAAGCACACCGGAATTCCAATTTACTCACGCATCGTAAAGGGTGGACTTGATGAAACTCTCGTGAGCGGCTTCATCAGTGCCATTACAACATTTCGAAAGGAGTTTGAGATTGACCAAGAATCGGAATCAATAATTCCAATATCAGACATCATACGTGCCATCAGTACAGAGAATCTAATCTGTGCTTTCATTAGTCTAACTGCACCATCTAAGGCTCAAGAACTGAGAATGATTGAGTTTGCAGAAGCCGTGGGATTTGTCTTCGATGGGATGTACACAGAGCCTCCTGCTCGAGCACTAGATCCGGGAACGGCAAGTCAGTTTGAAGCGCTCTTTGATGACCTCATGGATGGCAAACTGCTGAAGATGCACAAGATTACTGAGGCAAAAGGAATTGCTCGAGGGCCAAAATGCCTCGTAAAGCGCATCAATGAGGTCGAAGAAGAAGGCGAATTTGAGCTTCAGAAGCTTGCATCTCGAATGGCTCTTTGCGGCATAGAAGAAGCAAGAGCGTATCAGATTATTTGGGACGCCTTGGAGAAGGAGAGCATAGTCGCCGTCTATAGAGAGGAGCGTCTTGGTGTGTTTTCTTCGGAGGAGTAGGCAAAAGAAAAAGTGAAGGACTCCCCTGTCCCAGGTTGGAGATTCAGGGGAGTTCAGTTTGCCTCAGGCTATTCAATGCCAAGTCTTGCCGCAAACTTGACAAGCAAGAAGACAACAAAGGCAATTATCACGAAAGTTAGCAGCTCACCTGCAAAATGGCCCACTTGAAATGGCCCTAGAGCGATTTCAGTCCATGAGATGTCAGGAAGGAATATTGTCACCACCGGCATAATCAGGTCACCCACCAAGGCCTGAACAAGCAAACCAAGGTATATGCCGAGAATGAATGCTACAGCCAGCCCGAGAACCTTGTATTTCGATAGAAATGTCGTAAACTCGTTAATGAACCCCTCTGGAGGGGGCTTCGGTTCTGGAGGCGTTAGCAGTTTCCGGATTTCCCTTAGCTCTTCCAACATTTCGTCGTTAGCAGACATTTTATCACCTCGAACTAAATGGCATTAGTAGTAATGCTATGCATCCATTTATACATGGCGTAGAGAATGGAAATTCGAGAATAAGAAGAGGAATCAAACATCGGGTGAATACAATGTGGTTTCTCATTTTCTTGACTGGGTTTGTAGTGGCCGTTCCAGTTCACTTTCTTTCAGTAGAGCACGAAAAACTAGAGAGGAAGTATGGAAATGAAATGGGAGAGAGGATAGGCGGGATTCTCGGGATGCTGTCAGGATGGGGATTCTTTGGCTTCTGGATAGGCATCTGGCTTGCGCCTCAAGAGAGGTTTACAATCCCGATTCTTGAGCAGGTAGTGATAGCAATCCCGCTCAATGGCTTTGCCACAGTGACGATTCCAGTCATTCATCTAACAATCTCCCTACTCTTTCTTTTGCCTGGCGCCTGGCTGGGGATTGCTGGTGTTCGCAAGACAGGTCTCAAAGCAGCAGAAACGCATAGGACCAGCAAGATAGTCACTGATGGAGTATATTCAGTTGTGCGTCATCCTCAGTATTTAGGCGGCGTATTGTCGCACTTCGGCATCGTTATCATGCTCTCCGCAGGATATGCATTTCTGGCTTCCCCAGTAGTGCTTCTAGCAAACTATCTAATTTCAAGAAAAGAGGAAATTGAATTGGTCAAGGAATTTGGCCAAGAATATGAGGATTATAAGCAAAGCGTGCCCATGTTCGTGCCAGTGCTCCTTCGCAGACCGAGCATAGAGGCGAGAAGAGATGTTTAGAATCCCTGTCGAGGACTGGTACTCATCCATTTTCAAGAGGTACTCACAGCGCAAGTACTCAGGAGGAGCTGTTCCCATAGATACCCTTGATGAATTCGAAATGACGGTCGATGCGTATCGGCCGCTCCCAGGAGTCAGGGCAGTTCTGATTCGCAATCCCGCTGAGAAGGTCTTTAGGGGACTGATTAGATCCTTCATCAAGGTGATAGATGCCCCTCACTATGTTGCCTTTGTCGCGGATAAGGAAGAGCCGCATGTACAGGAGGCCAGTGGATACACGGGCGAGGGAATTATCCTGGATGCCACTTCAAGAGGAATGAATACCTGCTGGGTTGGGGGTTTCTTTAGGGCCGAAGTTGTCGAGGGGCAGGTCGAATTGGGAGTTTGTGAACAGGTAATAGGGGTGACACCCATAGGATATGCCAAAGAAGAGAGCAGAAGGATAGGACTGCTTGCGAGAAAACGTAAGAGAAAACCCATTGAGAGCATTGTCAATGTGGAAGACCGAACACCTCCGGAATGGGTCGCTCAGGCATTGGAAGCAGCTCGTTTGGCTCCATCTGCCGCCAACCGTCAACCCTGGGAATTTGCAGTGAAGGAGCGACAAGTGATTCTTTCTACCAAGGGGAGATCGCCTGGAATTGGAATTTCAAAGCGCCTTGATTGCGGAATCGCAATGCTGCACTTTGAGCTAGGAGCCCTCGTGAATGGTGTGGAAGGCCAGTGGAAATTCCTTGAAGCTCCTCACGTAGCGGAATTCATTTGGTAGTGCAGAGGGAGTAGGAATGAAGCTCCTATTCAAGTGCCTGTTTTTATTGGAGCGCCGCAGAATGGACAGAAACGATCTGCGTCTTTGAGGGCGAAGCCACAATAAGGACATCCACGTCCAGCCTTCTCAGATGGGGGTTCCTTGACTGGAGAAGATACCTTGGTACCTGTGGAGGGGTCGAACCAAATACCCGATTCACCACTTCTTTTCTGGTCGACTATATACCGCCGCACCTTTTCCTCAGGCATTCCGGTTCTATCTGCAATATCCTGAACCGACTCGACATCATCCTGATACAACTGTGCATGAACTCTCGAACTGGTTTTTGACCTGCCAGAATAGCTGAATAGACAAATCATTAGCAAGACTGTGAGAGGGATTGCCATCCAGACAACACCTGTAAAGAGCCACACTGCGGCGATGATAAGAATGGGCAGCGCTAGCCCGAAGTCAGTTCCCTGCTGCTTCTGTTTCTTTCGGTCATAGAGGGGTTTTCTATCAGCTTCAATCGGGTCGGACACGTATCCAGAGGTATAAGTACCTGGTTCTGGTGCCCTCCAGTAGTCGATCTCTTCTTCTCGCTTCCTTATCTGGGTCTCCTCTCTCACATTACCAAAAAGGACACAAATCAATACAATAAGAGGAATGACCAGCCATCCAACACCTGTAATCAAGTAGATGATTCCCAGTACTAGGATTGGGATAACAAGACCCAGTTGCTCATCACTGTCTTGACTCTGCGACATTTCTTCTTCCCCTGTTATTAACTCATCTACAAGGCTTATTGACTTTTTGAGAAACTACTTTCTCCATCGACTCAGAATCCCAGCTACAACCACAAGTGCCACAATTCCACCAATCGAGAATAGAATTAGGTTCATGTCGGGATTCTCTGTTGTCGTGGTAGATGTCGTTGTGGATGTCATCCCAGTCGAGGTTATCGTTGTCGTAGTTGTCGGCGCATTCCAGCCAGCCACCATTGCTGCCATCCACCAAAATGCTCTTCCCTTTTGTTCGCAACTTGTGAATGTCGTGTGTCCGGCCTCATCACCATTGAAATCAGGATGCTCCACTGGAACGTGATAGGTTACAGAGCCGTCCACATAATCGTAGGTGCTATGGCCGCCATTACTCCAAGAGTCCAAGTCTGCAAAATCAAAGAGAACCTTGTCGTTGTCCAAGCAGTACCCTCGAATTAGCTGGTTATTCTGATAGCGATTGTAGCCATCGGCACCCGTTGCCTGTGCATTACACGTCATATAGACAAATGTGATGTCAGGATTGGCTGCTTCAAGGCCAGATATTGCATCCAAGTAGTCCTGCACCTGTTCAGAATCATAGTAGTTCAATTGAGTGCACCAAGACCACAAAGACACGGTGAATTCGGGGTTGGCATCAATTGTTGCTTGTGTAGACGCCAAACCCGAGGGGGTTTCCCAGTACAAGTCAGGAGTGATGTACGTGTCCTCACCATTCCCGTCAAAGATACATAGAGCGCCTAATTCTGAAGGCAATGACAGGTATTCTTGCGCTTGGCCGTATTTCGCATCTGCAGCTTCAAGTCGGTCCAGCCCTTCCGTGATTTGCTCACCGTGGCTGGTATGTGCATAATGGACCTTGACATTGGCCTTTGCTGCATCAATCCACTGATCCGGGATCGAATTCAAATCAATGCATGTATGATCGATGATTAAGCCGCCAGGCCAGACCGCAGGAAGGACTTCATTATTGCGGCCTTGCACCCGTTCAAGGGGACTGGCGAATAGAGGTGCAAATAGAATCAGCATCAAGGCTACTGAGGCGGCGGCGAGTCGTGACATATTCAAATCTCCAGTAGAGCCCAGGCTTGGCTAGAGCTAATTATCTTTGTGGAAACATTATCGAGTTTACCGGAATTGCTAATTACCACGGTGTGCTTTGGTAAAGATAGCCTGCCGGGATGCAAAGATAATGTGGGAGTCTGAGGACTGGTTAGCGAACGCAAGAAACCTGCTAAAATGGGCAAATGACTTGGAAAAAGGTCCTGCGCTACTTCTAATCAGACACTCGCAACGACTGGAGCCTAAGGAAGTCGAAAAGATACTCACTGAGCCCCTCACTCCTCTAGGCATCCAAATGGCTGAGGAGTTTGGCAGAAGGCTAGATTGCAACAAAATAATATCAGTATGGCATAGCCATCATATAAGGGCCCAACAAACAGCAGAGGCCATTGTCCGGGGAGTTATGGAAAAGGAAGGACTCATTCATCTTAGGGGCCCGAATCGAACGCTTCTGGGGCCAGGATGGGATGCACCAAAGTACGTGGCAATGGCGAATGAGATGGGATTTGTGACCTTCTTTGATTCGTGGGCAAGAGACCGGATACCCATCGAGATTATTGAACCAATTGGAGATTTCGCTCGAAGACTAGTGGATAGAACTATTGGTAGAATGATGAGTGCCCCCGAACAGAGTTTGCATATTCACATCACACACGACTTGGTCGTCATGGCCGCACGAAAGGTATTCCTAGAAGTTGATACGACTGAAGACAACTTTGTGACCTATTTGGGTGGTTTTGGCCTCGCCCGTTCAAATGAATTCCTTGTTGGATTCCTGGACTACAATCAGGAACGAATACGAATTGGTCCCAGTTGAACTTGTTGCAAAAGAGGGGTTGAAACTGGCCACTTTGAGTAGAAGCAGCGAATCAGGTCTTCTTGTGAAATGAGCATTTACAGTGAATGCACGAACAAGCTGCATTAAGAAGAAACGATTCCTAGGTAAGGTATGTTTCTATCGTGCTCTACACTGGGAGGGCTTAGATCAACATCAAAGGATGAGAGATTCTTGGTGGATCAGATTGAAACCCTTGTTAGAGTGCGAAATGCTGGATATAGTCATATTGAGATGTTCATGAACGACAGGGCTCCGTGGGTGGTGGATTCGGTAGTATTCTCAATACATCTTCCCAAGTTCCTTGTTACCTATGATCATGAAGACTTTGCACGTGTCACCAGTGTCGTATTCCCGTTCATAGAAAGACTTGGCATCAAGGTGGCAGTCTTGCATCCACCAAAGAAGACTATACACGAAAGCGAGTCTTGGCGAGAGAAGATGTTAGCCTTGCTGGAGTTGTCAGAAGACACTGGGTGCGTTCTAACGCTTGAGAATGTTCCTTATGTTGATGGCATCGATGACTACTTGAAGAACCATCTAAGGTTTTTTGAAGACCGGGCTATTGGGATCACCTTGGACCTTGAGTACACTCATGTCAATTCATCTGATTTGCAGAACCTCATCGAGACCTTTGGCCCAAGGTTGTTGAATGTTCATTGTCGTGATAGTGATGGCAGTCTTGTGGACAAAACTGGAAGCCGGAAGTATCTGTTACCTGGGGAAGGAAGTATTGATTTCCCGATGGTACTTGGACGCCTTCACGATGCAGGATACAAAGGACCAATTACTATTGAGGTTTCTCACAAAGATAAGGAGGCTATTGTCACTGCAAAACAGACTATCGAATCGATTCTTATGGACCTTTATTGAAAAAGTGTAGGAGGAGCGGCCTGAACCGCTCCTAGACGCGCTTTCTTTCAGCATTGACTCGAACGCACACAGCTGCTATTGCAACAATGCCAACAGCACCAATCAACACGGAGTAATTTGTCAATGCTGTTATCAACCAGCTAATTGAACCCGGTGCATAAAGCGGAAATACTGTAAAGATGGGATCATGAGTTATGGCATAGCCGTCCCATTTCGCATAGCAGGAGGCATAGTAGAAGGATGACGATATGAGGGCACCCGTATCGTATACCAATTCCGCTGAAGGGGCGCCCATCTCGACGGGCAGGACGTAATAATAGTTGGGTATTATGGCGGTGCCAACCTCATAATTCTGATTATCCTTTCCCCAGATGTAGAGACCACCGAATTCAACACTTGTTCTGCTTCTATCCGACATCGCTTCACCAAATTCAAGAATGCCATCGAGCACTTCAGCAGACTCAACCACCTGTGGTTGCACATCAACACCTGTTTCTCCAGTTGGCATCACAAATCCCTCTGTCACGGTAGCGCCGTAGTAGTTGTCATATAGTGTGTATCCGGAGAAATAGCTAGAGTATTTAGCAGCAAGACTGAGCCCCTCCAGTGCAGGATGAATAACGTCAGTGCTAGGCTCAGTAAAATCGCCAAAGTGCTGATCAATCTTCATCACAGCAGCATCATCTGTTACTTCGAATCTATATACCATTTCAAGTCGATCAACCATCACCGGTATGCTTTCAGGCTCGGCATATACGAAAGGATCATCCTCAGGACCGTACACATGTGCAATCGGGTTGAGGTAGTTCTCCACGAGCCTGCCACTGATGCCGGTCACCTCGGCACTCCATTCAATCTGTCCATTGGAGTTTAGTTGTGGGAGCTGAATAGTTCCAATTTCTGCATCATCAGGATAGAAATTGTAAACAATCTCCGATGCCGTTTCATTCAATTCATAGTAGACTAAGTCTGGAATGTCATCTTCGTTGTAGTCAACGCTCACCGGATCGAAGACCACGTCCATGATACCATTATGGTTTGTGTCATTGAAAGCAGTCAGCCCATCGAAATAGTGGTCCATCCATTGAACGGTTTCACCCTCAAAGAACATCTCATTAACATCAAAGCCATACCCTGTGAATGAATCCTCGTATTCGAATTCATAGGACTCGTTCATCCATGAAACCCATTGATACTCCTCAGCCAGAATAGGAATCACTGCATCCGGGTCAATTGCGGTCAAAGATTCATCATACCAAGTGTAGTTTGCCCGGTAGAAGTTGTACGATTCAAACTGGGATAAGTAGAAAGTGGAATAGATGAAGACCTCATCTCCGGTCAGTACTGAGTTGTCTGGACTCGTGAAGTACCCAAAGTAGTCAGCGACCGCTGGCTCTGTTTGATAGCTAGTATGTGATAACCAAGACATGTAGGAGCCATCCGGGTCTAGGATGATGATTACAAGCAAGTTCGATAGAGACCAATTGGAGGAGAATTGATACTCGCATGTTTCATGAATCCAGTAAGGATTTCCGTGGATATCTTCTGCATAGTAGAATGGTTGAAACAGTGGATAGCCCCATGGACCACTCTCCTCCGCCGGATTAGTCCAGGTGATGACTGTAGTATCATTTGGAGTGATTGGAGGCATGTCAGGATATGCAGGGGTGATATAGTAGCCCTGGTCCTGGCCAGTTTCATTCCACCAGTCACATGCTACATGAATTCCTGGTAACAGCTCATTGAAAGGCAATTCCACTCTTGGACCTGTGACAGGAGTTGTAGTGGTTGGTACCTCAGTGTTTGTTGTTTCAGCATTAGCGGGAGAAGAGAAGACTGCTAGAAGCAACAGGGCGACAACGATTCCCATGGCAATGAATCTTGGTTTCTTGGCACTCATCTAGCGATACCTCAATTTGATGGTAGTCCATATTGGTCCAACGTTCTATAATAGGAGTTTTCAGTGAACCGTTCAGAATAGGATATCAATAGCCAGTATTATTGTTTCAAAAGCGCTAAAACGGCCCCATAAATCTTGGAACCGTTCCAAAGCGATTATAACTAACGATTGACCTTCTTAATCAGGCGGATTGTCTTTGTTCGTCCAGTGCTAGTTCGCTCAATCAACGCCTTCCCTTCCAGTGTTTGAAGAGTGACACTGAGCGTCGACTTGCTAATGCCGGTTGCTTTTCGCAGCTCGTCTTGGTCCATTTGACCATCATTTTCCTCAAGCCGATTGATGATGCGCCTTTCTGTATTGTTGAGCGTGACGACAATGACAGAGGGTTCCAGTGTGGATTCATCCGTTACGCTTTGTGTTGCCAATTCATCCTCAAGTTTCGACACACGATGTTGGAGTCTGAGGATGACTAGGATTGATACATTAACTGTGAGAACCAAGGCAATAATTAGAGCAATGGTAGTTGCAATGGCAACTACCTCTCTGGCTATCGGAAGAGCAGAGATCCAAATCCAGAGTGCTGCGATGAGAATGATGATTGACGAAGCAACCAAGAGGATGTCAATGCGATTGCTTGGCTGTTCGGCTTTGCTCATACAATCATCTCATCCTTCACAAGCCAATTCTGCTTTTCAAACTCACTACTCCGATTCTCCCCTTAGTTCAATTAGTATTGCATTCAGGTGACCATTGTGATGGTTCAGATGCACAAACATGTTTGCGATAAAGTCGATAACCTTCATTCCATGAAATGTCAAAGGGATTCCCTCCCCCGTAATTACTCTTTTGAGGTCGTCATCACTGGCACTACACACCCAGGCATGCAAATCCTTTTCGCCGCTTTCGTAGTATTCCTCGATTTCGTCCTTTGGCAGTCCAGTCCAATCACCAGATGTTCCAGGTATGTACTGACTGAAGAGCTCGGGTCTTCTGGGACTGCTTCCTAGTATAACAACATTCAGTGAGAAATCATATATTGCCCCTTGATGCGCTAGCAGCCAACCAACTGATGACATTCCAGATTTGGGGCGATAAGAGAGGGCAGCATGTTTCGTCTTTTCGATGTCTTCCACCGCTCGCTTGCGCCAAGCCTTGGTTCGATTCATCATCGCCTCGATGAAGTCAGCCACGTTCGTTCTCATGACCACCACCATAGATTGCTTTGATTTATCTATTCGCAAATAAGAACTTTCGATTCCACTAGTAGTATCCCTCGCCAGTGGAGGATACTTCAACGCCCCTATTCTGAGGCTCCATCAGATTGTTCATGATACGACTAGGATTATCACTGCGGCCTTGAGTATTCCGGTTTCACTGATGTTTCTCGTGCGAAGAGATATGCCTTTGCAGCTGCTTAAGCGCACCAGACCTGTAATGATACTCATCTTGACACTGTGGATAAATGCATTTTGGCTTTGGAGTAGTTGCATATGCAGCATTTTGGTCATAGTACAACTAAATCGATATCAAAAGAGGTATATTGTGAGGTTATTGCCAGAGAGAAGAGGTAACCGCTATGGCGCAATGGGCAACAGGACAACTCACCAGGAAGGAACTTGCAGAGCTCAGAAGACTGAGGGTTGTGAAAGAGGCACTCGATGAGTTCAAGAAAAGAGGGATTGATACTGATATCGTTGTGTGTCCTGTTTGCAAAAGCCATAGGGTAGTTGACCTGACATCTTATCACGATCTTGGCTTTCTTGGTAGTTTTCAGCCGGCCTACTACTGCCTTGACTGCGGATGGTATGGAAGAATTGCACCAATTATGACCAATCGCCCAGAAAATGATGCCGTCCTAGAGGATATGAAAGAGGCTTTTCCATCATATAGGGATGAGGCTCTAGGCAACTATGATGATGCTCCTCCAGAGGAGCTCTAGTCAATCAGCTACGGCTCCACTCTCTCAGTTCGAATACCACGGGGTTGGATGCATCGGGACATGCATGAGTAGCAATGCATTGATTCTTCAACCAAGGGAATCGCGAATTGTACATCATGGCATACACTTTCGGGATTATGGAGTATAATGCACTGATACAAATTCGGCCTTTGATTTCATTAGAAGTAAATAGTATCTCATCTCCTTCCTCATATCCTTCTGCACAGCGGCCCTTTTGACTACGAACTCGACGGAGAATATTCCAAGGTTCGCTTCGAATGCATGTATCAGCGGTCATAGAAGGCAGTTTGTGTATTTCGCTTGATAAGCATCATTCTAATTCGTCCTCACCTTTTGCGTCGGGAGGGCACTTTGAGAATTCGTTTACGTTACTGTCATCGTCACGCACGCCCCGCAGTTCAGTCACAAAGAGAGCTTCATGGTGAGAATCGTATGTATCAGGCGGAAATTCTCTTGCGCGCCTGAGCCCTACATCAGCGGTAATTGGTCCAAACACCTGGAGAATCATTGTAGTCAGTATTAGCACATTGAGGATTAGAGTCCCGAAATAGATGGCTTCTGATGTTCCAATACCAATAAGACTCTGTTCCACAACAAGTGACAGGCCCACAGCCACACCTGCTTGGGACATTAGACATAATCCAAGATACTTCCTTGTCAGAGGAGGCGTATCAGTTACTCTGGCACCTGCAAATGCTCCAAAGTATTTTGAAAATGTGCGACCTATTACATAGAGCCCGGCCAGAAGAAGGACAGTTATCTCCATGACAACTGAGATGTCAATTGACGCTCCAACTATGACGAAGAAAATCATGACGATTGGAGACATTACAACATTTAGAGTGTGACTCACCGGGTCCTTTTCCGGTTTCACATAGTTGCCAACAACGAAGCCAAATACCATGCATGCTAGAATTGAACTCAGATGCAGGAAAGACATCATTCCAACTAGGAGGATTATTACTCCTAGCTCCAACTCAAGCAGCTGCCGTCGGTCGCTTTCTCGGTTGATGAAGTAGACCATGGCAAATCCAATTATCGCACCTGCAATAGAGGAAGCAGCAATCTCATAGAGGGGCAGGAGGAGCGCGTCAATGAGAGTAAAAACTCCAGGCGCTGAGTAGTAGAAGACAGCAATGGAAATGGAGAAGTTAGCCAGCAATATGGCGATTACATCATCCATTGCAAGGACGAACATTAAGGTGTCCGTTAAATTGCCCTTGCATTTCCGTTCCCAAATAACCATCACCGTAGATGCGGGATCTGTTGCACTGGCCAAAGCACCAAAGACAATCGCAATGTGTAATTGATTCAATACTAGATAAGCCAAGAATGTGACGACTACGAAGGTAAGTATTGATTCTGCTAAGAGAATGACGGACATGCGCCTAGTCTGACCCCTAAAGACCTCCTTCCTTAATTCCAATCCGATATTATAGCCAATTAGCCCCAGTGCGAGGTCCACAAGTGGATACAGAGCCATTCTAGCAGCATCGTCTAGGAGGCCTGATGAACCTAGGAAGAGACCCGCAAGCATGAAACCAAGAATCTGCGGAACGCCGAATCTCTTCATTATGGCAGCACCAACAGCTGCAAGAAAAAGTGCTGTACCAATGAGAAGCAGTGTGGTTGGTTCAAACGCTGCCTGCAAGATTGTGATTCGCTCCAGGAAGTTTTAGTATCGATTGTCAATTGATGAAACGATGCAATGCCCTTTTGTATCTACTGGAAGGTAAATCAATTAAAGGAATAGTTTGCCTGCCTATTACTTCTAGGCTCTGGCTCTCGCGGAGTAGTAGTCACAAAATGAACCAAGAAAACAAACATCACACAATGGCTTTCGGGACCTGCAGACATTTCTTCCATGATTAATCATATTATGATTCATGGATTTTACACACTCTTTCGGTACAAATTCCTGAAGCATTTTTTGCGCCTCTTCCCTAGTGACGTTGTTTGGCACCAGCCCAAGTCTCTTGCTTATCCGCCATACATGGGTGTCAACTGGAAGCAGAGGCATATCAAAACAGAATAGAAGAACAATAGATGCAGTCTTTGGTCCGACTCCATGAAGAGAAGTGAGCCAATCCATGGCATCATTAGGGTCCATTTTCTCAAGCAAACTGAGATCTAGAGTGCCAACACGATTCTTAATTTCGCCAAGTGCAGCTTTAATCCGTTTGGCTTTAATTCTAAAAGGACCAGAGGACCTTATAACCGAAGCCAAAGCATCTTGTGGAGCCGCTAGAACTGCATCCCACGAGGAGTAGGTAGACGTGAGGGCCCTAAACGCCCGTTCTGTGTTAATATCAGCAGTATTTTGTGAGAGAATGGTGAACACAAGTTCTGCAATTGAGTCCATCACACGGTCAGACACATTACTACCATATTCGTCAATCAATATGGCGCATACTGCTTTTGCTTTATCTCTTGCTGATGAATATGCTGAATTCAAATGCATGCACAATCATGCATGAGAATCATAATATATGAAAGCATCACTTGAGGCGCTTTGCCTTGTCAATACCGAAGGCTTTTGTTCCAAACGGCATATTCAGAAAGTGACTCACAATGAGAGTAATTGTTGTCTACGAAAGCACAAGAGGACGAACCAAGGCAATGGCCGAGGCAATATGTGAAGGGGTGAGGAATGCTGGAGCAGACTGTGATCTCATTTCTGCGCTTGATTTCACTGAAGTTGGTGACGCATGTGCTTTGGCAATCGGCAGTTCAACGCGAATGAAAAGGACTCTTCCAAAAACAAGGCAAATCCTTGATGAGTTGAAGGGAATTGGAAACTTGCCAGCGGCAGGATTTGGTTCCTACGGATGGAGTGGTGAAGCACCAGATTTCATTTCAAAGCAACTGAAAGAACTAGGAGCCAAGATGGTCCAAGGACAGCCTCTACGAGTCAAGGATTTTCCCAGAGAGGACGACCTCGAAAAATGTCGGATGTTAGGTCGGAGTCTTGCAGAAGCATGTCACTAGTTATGGATCCTAGAAATCCACGAGTGCACTCTACGCAACTCTTATCATTTGGGTTCAAGGGCATCAAGAATGTGTTCTGAATATGGGGTACGTAGGTCGACTAACTCGGTATGCCTTGAAATACAAAGGTCATTTCTTCGGCTTCCTTACTGCCGCAGGCATCGGCACAGTATTCAATGTCATATCACCTTTAGTGCTAGTTGAGATAATCGACTCAGTAATTGTATTGCGTGACTATGAACTCCTTGTGGGCTATTCGCTGCTCTATCTGGCCCTGACTGCGCTCTACATGATTTTTGACACTGCTGGAAGATATGTAGCGGCATTGATGGCACAACACGTAATCTACGACCTACGCAGCGAATTGTATGATTCACTAATGGAAAAGGACCTGGCATTTTATGATCAAAACGAAACCGGACAGATACTTGCTCGTGTGACTACAGATGTCACAACAATGCGCGAATTTCTTTTCTGGGGCTATCGTGTAATTTTCATAGGCATTGTGACGCTCATAGGAACCTATGCCGTCATGTGGACAGTCAGCCCAGATCTAACTGGAATCATGCTGACGCTAGTTCCTTTCATTTTTGTCTTTGTTATCGTTTTTGCCAAGAAAGTGAGGCCCGTGTTCTATGCTGCAAGAAGTCAGTATGGTGTCCTCAGTTCTGTTCTTGCCGAGAATGTAGTAGGAATGAGAGTTGTCCAGTCCTTTGCGTCTGCTGATAGAGAATACGCCAGAGTGGATGAGGAGAATAGAGGTTTCCTGAGGCTTAGGGTTGAAGCGCTTCGCCTTTTATCATTCTATAGACCCCTTTTACCAGCAATACTTGGGATTGCAGTCGGAGCACTGATTTACTTTGGAGGTGCAGTTTATGATACAGGAAACTTGTCATTTGGCGAATTCGTTGGCTTTGTAACACTTGTTAGCATGCTTGTGTTGCCAGGTAGATTCCTCAGTTGGGGAGTGGGAATGTATCAGAGAGCATCTGCGTCTGGAGAGAGAACGTTCTACATATTGGATGTTCGGGATGAGCTAATGAATCCAGATGAGCCGGTTTGCGTCGATGAAATAGAGGGAGCCGTCGATTTTGAGAATGTATACTTCAGCTATCGGGGCAGCAACTTCATTCTTCGAGGCGTTGATCTGCATGTCAAACCTGGACAAGTAGTGGCATTGCTTGGAGGAACAGGCTCGGGAAAGACCAGCTTGATTAGCCTGATTCCGAGATTCTACGATGTGGATGATGAGAGGGCTTTCGCCTACGACGGAAAGGCATACAGAGTCAGTGATGAGAACTGCGTTGAAATTGGAGATAAGAAACTGAAGGTCGTCGATGGAAAGGTACAGATTGGCGATCAAGAGATAACCATTAGCGAGCCTGGAAGGGTACTGGTTGATGGCGTAGACGTAAGGTCCTATAGAATCGAAGATATCCGAAGACACATTGGTATTGTTCACCAAGACCCCTTCCTCTTCACTGATACTATACGTGAAAACATAGCCTTTGGAAGGCCAGAAGCCACCCTTGAAGAAGTGCAATCTGCGGCAAAAGCTGCAATGATTCATGACTTTGTTATGACCTTGGAGAAGGAATATGATACGGTCATAGGTGAGAGAGGCATAACCTTGTCCGGAGGACAGAAGCAAAGAGTGGCAATTGCACGGGCACTTCTCGCAAATCCAAGGATATTGATTCTTGATGACTCCACGAGCTCAGTTGATGCAAAGACGGAGATGATGATTCAGAAAGCGTTGGAGAACCTGATGGCAGGGCGAACGACGTTTATTATCACACACCGACTAAGCACGATTAGGAATGCAGACCTTATCGTAATGATGGAAAGAGGCCAGATTGTGGAAATGGGGACTCATGAAGAACTCATGGCTCAGGAGGGTCTGTACTCATCTATCTTTCAGACCCTTGCCGAGATGGAATTGGCAGCCTCATATATTGGTGCTAGAACTGCGGAGGGAGATGTCAGAGAATGAGTGGACAGATGGTTGCCGATGAGGAAGAGAGGACCTATGTCTACTCTGATGGCGACTTACTGAAAAGAATGATAGCTTATCTCCTGGCTTATAGACGAAGATTTGTAGTCGTGTCTGTCCTAGTGGCATTTAGCATCGGGGTCGATGTTTGCATTCCTTTTGTGCTTCGTCAGGCTATCGACGTCGATTTTAGCGGCGGAAATGCTCAGGCATTGCTCTTCACGTCCCTTCTCTATACTGTGCTCCAGATTGCAGCATGGCTTACAAGCTATGGTTATGAATACATTATGGCAACCATGGGTCAGCATGCCATATACACCATGCGACAAGAACTCTATGAGCATCTCCAAGGAATGTCGCAGGATTTCTACGATAAATCATCATCCGGAAGAATAATCTCGCGTCTGATTAACGACGTGGAAAGAATGAGCGAGCTTCTTAGTGAGGGGCTATTCAGCACATTCGCTCAGATTTTCATAGTACTTGCTATAGGTGTCGTTATCTTTTCCGTTGACCTTCAGCTCGCACTCGTCACTCTTGGAATTGTCCCTGTCCTATTAATAACGACAATCTACTTCAGAAGACATCTAAGGGAGGCATATCGAAGGACGCGAAAGACCATTTCAGGTGTCACTTCCAACTTCGCCGAAAGTATTTCGGGAGCAAAAGAAACTAAGAGCTTTGCAAGAGAGAAAAGAAGCGTTGATCGCTTTGCTGAAATAAACCGGGAGGATTACCAGTCTAACGTGGATGCCGGCAAAGCGAATGCAACCTTCTTCCCCTCAATCAGGTTCATCAGTGGACTTGGCGTATTTCTCATACTTCTAATTGGAGGCGGTCGATTAATCCAGGGAACCATCACACTGGGAACTGTTGTTATGTTTATTCAGTTTAGTGATCGATTCTTCCGCCCAATTCTAACAATTGCAAACTTCTATACCTCAGTGCAAAGCGCGTTTGCAGGTGCAGAACGTGTGTTCACGGTGCTTGACACTGAGCCAACTGTAAAGGACAGCCCCAGTGCAGTACCGCTACCGCCTGTTAAGGGAAACATCGTCTTTGACCATGTGGACTTCGGATATCTCGAAGACACAGTAATCCTCAAGGACTTCAACCTTGCCATTCAGGCCGGAGAAACAATTGCCCTTGTTGGTGATACAGGGGCGGGAAAGACCACAGTCATCAACCTACTCAATAGATTCTATGACGTCTGGAGTGGATCGGTGGTTATTGATGGATTTGACGTGAGAGATGTAACACTTGAGTCGCTTCGATCCCGGATAGGAATCGTGCTTCAGAATCCTTTCCTCTTCATGGGAACTGTTCGAGACAACATTAGGTACGGGAAACCTCATGCATCAGAAGAGGAGGTGCTCGAGGCAGTTGAAGCCATAGGTGCCCGAAGGGTTCTGAATAATCTCGAGAATGGTCTTGATACAGAGGTTGGTGAGCGAGGAGCTAGACTCTCTGAGGGTGAACGTCAGCTTGTTAGCTTTGCCCGTGCACTCCTCGCAGACCCAAGCATATTGGTTCTCGACGAGGCGACAAGCTCTGTAGATGTCTATACTGAGCATGCCATACAACGAGGAATGAGGAAACTTCTCAAGAATAGAACATCTATAGTGGTTGCCCATCGTCTGTCAACCATTGTTAATGCAGAACGAATTGTGGTTCTGGAAAACGGGAAAATTGTAGAGATTGGTAAACACTCGGAACTGATGACTCGCAAAGGGAAGTACTACTCACTCTATGAATTGCAGATTCATCCCAGAGCTATGAAAGCGTCGGCCAAGGCGAGAGAGTAAAAAGGAAACATGACCTCCGCAGTTGTGCGGAGGCCCAGCCAGAAACCATGTCTGACTCAGATCAGTCATCCCAGTCGAAGTCATCAACGTTATCGTAAGCATACTTCGCTCTTCTCACTGCGCTAAAGGACATCCATGGGTCCAGAGTTGTCAAACCTTTCATAGCTTCGCCTACTGCCCGCCCTATTGCTGGACCTATTTCGGCTAAGCCTTCCAGTCCTACAATCCCTTCCTTCGTAATTGTAAGGTCCTTTCCGCGCTTACCTCGAATTCTTACACCGGATTTGTCAACTGATACCATATTGTCATCACCGACTGCAAACACGCTCTTCCCGTATACAAAGACAAAATCCTTGTCGCCTTTAGCAACAAGAACGATTGATTTCTCATCAATGTCCTTGCCCAGAAAGATACTACCCTTGGCAGCCTCAATCTGCGTCTTCTGGCCGCCATTGACCTGATCATGAATTGCGTTTCTGACAGCCTCAAGGAAGGCATCATTGCCGTTGTAGCCGAGCTCGATAGTTTCTTGACCGCTAGCCTCCTCTGATATGTTCTCGACATTCATATCTCCTATGTAGAGTTGAATTCCCTTTAGTGAAGGCTTCACAGATTGTCCAACAGCGCCTTGCTCTGTTTCTGCAATTGCATCTATGACGAGCGCAGATGGTCCATCAAAAGCCAGTCCAACCCGATCTCCGTTTTGTTTAAGGTACACGAAAGCACATCCTCTCTCAAGGGTAAGAATGGCCTTCTTGTGAGAGATTAGATTGCAGGTGTCCTTCAACACCCTAATAGGACCATCAACTTCAAACTTTTTCATTACCAATCATCCTCCTCATCCAATTCATCAAGTTCATCTGGTTCATCTACTTGGTCAACATCAATATCAAAATCATCAGCGTCCAGGTCGATGTCAGCATCCGCACTAGGAGAGTCGTCTTCCTCATCTCTAACGACCTGGACGATCCTACTCTCACCGTTTTCTCCCGCCTTGGAGCGTTCTCGTTCAACTTGACTCGTGAGCCACTGGGCAAGACGATAAGCCAGACGACCTTCCACCGTCACATAGTAGGTTCCACGCACTTCGCCCTTGATAACGTAGCCAGCCTCGACAAGAGGGTTTAGATGATGCGTCAGAGAACTACCAGTCTTCCCTGTGTGGGTTTCGAGTTCGTTGAAGGTCTTGCCGCCCGCCCTGAGAAAATCAAGAATACTAAGACGTTCCTCACTTCCAAGAGGCCCTACGATTCGAGCCACTCGTTCTGGAGATATTGCTTCAACTTCCTTATACTGCCTTTCTTTCCGCTTGCCGGATTTGTGACCTATCCGAATTCCCTTGCAGAAAGGTTCAGAGAATGCATCGCCAATTTGAGCGCCGATATCTTCAATACCGCTCATTGAGAGTCGAATCTGCTCGCCCAAATCTTCCATCATCACATCAAGACTCTCCACTAAGGGGTCAAGGTCAATGCTTGCTGTACGCTTTATCCTCGGCACCGGTGGGGGTCTTACAGGCCTCGAAGGTCTCCGCAGTCGTGCCCGCTCCTCTCGGACATCTTCAAGCTCCTTCGCGAGGTCCGCTTTGATTCTTCGAATCTCCTCGAGCTCGTCCTTGATTCTTTCAATATCATCGGTCATTGTCTGTCCACTAACTGTACTAATGTACAGTTTTAGTTATAAATAATTCGGTTAAAGTACATTTCCGATAGGTTTATTATAGTTAATAGTATGAAAAACGGTAAGGAACCGCAAGAACGCGCGCGAAATACAGGTTTTGAAAAGCTTACGCAGGATAGCCTTTTAAGCAACCTAGACGCATTCTAGCCACCTTTAAGGAGGTGTGTGTCAGACGCGCTCTAGGTGCGTTCTGGGCAACTTTGAAGGGATGTGTAAAGAATTGGCTAAACCGAAGAAAAAATATCCAACCTTTTTTGTGAAGTCAGCAGTGAAGGAGTTCGCCAAGCAGAACGATATGATGGTCGGCTCTGATGCTTATGATGCAATCAATTTGCAGATTGGCAATTTGCTTGAAGCTGCTGCTGGTAGATGCAAAGAGAACAAGAGGAAGACCTTGAAGGCCTACGATCTGTAGGTACTCAAGTGGTAGTTTAGACTGGGGGGCAGCCTTTGGTTGCCCCGCCAGATTTCTGTTTTTATTTCACCAACGTTCATTTTTTGTGAAGGTCATGCTGAGAAAACTAGTATTATAGAGAAACAAGCCCATAGAATTTGAACGGTTATAATGAGGCTTAATGGCGATACCGAAGAACGTCCGACTGGGTACTACGCCTGCATATTGGTGCTCCTCTCACCACTATGTTTCATTATCCTCTATCCGTTAACATTCACAGGACTGCAGGCATTGCCGTGGGCCCTTCTGATGCTAGCTGTTGTCATCTTACCCATTCTCAGTTGTGGATTAGAATTCAAGGGCAGACCCCTCTTTCAGTTTCACTATCATGGCGAGCCTTTCGAAGATGAGGTCATGAATCCTACAGAAGATGATAGGATCTTCTACTAGTATCGGTTCTAGCTATGTTCTTTGTGGATGTAAAATGGAGTGTCGGATGATAGTCGACTAAGACTGCGTTCTGCAGGGATTGCTTTTCCTGGACCAAAGACATACTTTGTCGGTTCATAATCACAATCCAAAAGAGAAGCCTTCCACATGTCGCGGCCCCGATAGAGAATACGATTGGCTCTTCCTCTGTGAGGGCTCTTCTCTATGTAATGACTATACAAATAGAAGGCGATGGTAATGATAGCTCCGAGTGTTAGGATGGCAGGCAACATGTTAATTAACTATAGTTCATTACGCCCTATAACTCTTGTGTTTGCTCGCATTAGTCCAGGAAGGAGGTCCGAGCAGGACCCCTTCGTAGGGTACTTCTGCACCTCTATCTTTCCGATTTCAGCTTCTTGATTTCCTCAATCAATGCAGGAACAATCTCGAAGATGTCACCCACGATTCCGAAGTCTGCAATCTCAAAGATTGGAGCTTCAGGGTCCTTGTTTATTGCGACGATGATATCCGAACTGGACATGCCTGCGCAGTGCTGAATAGCTCCAGAGATTCCAAGAGCAAAATAGAGACTCGGAGAGATTGTACGACCTGATTGTCCTACTTGCTGAGTAGGCGGAAGCCAGCCTGCATCGACAATAGGACGGGACCCACCGACGGCAGCATCGAGAAGATTCGCAAGCTCTTGCGGAAGCGTAAGATTGGAGGGGTCCTTTATCCCGCGGCCGCTGCACACAACAATATCAGCCTCTTCGACGGCCTTCATCCCAGCAACTACTTCCTTGACATGATCCAAGACCCTTGTTCTGACTTGGTTGGCCCCAATCTTGACTTCGACCTTTTCTATCTCTCCTGTACGAGATTTATCTCGGTCAGTGGGCTTGAACACGTTCGGACGAACAGTTGACATCTGAGGCCGCGTGTATGGGCAGAGAATCTCGGCCATGATGTTCCCTCCAAAGGCGGGCCTTGTCTGGACCAACTGACGTTCATCATCAATATCGAGACCGGTGCAGTCGGCTGTGAGCCCCAGGGCCATTCTTGCAGCCACTCGCGGTGCCAAGTCCCGTCCATTGCTTGTTGCGCCATACAAGACAATTGATGGTTTCCGCGGAGCTATCAAAGTGACCATTGCGATGGTGAATGCATCAGTCGTGTAGTCCGCGAATATCTTGTCATCAACAAGCAAGACCTTGTCTGCCCCCTGATGAATCAGAGGCTCAGCTAGGGCTTGCACATTATGTCCGATCAAGACGGCAACCACCTTTTCGCTCAGCTTGTCAGCAAGCTCCCGAGCCTTTGTGACCAGCTCGAAAGCAACGCCTCTCAGTTTCCCTTCGGCTGTCTCACACCAGACCCAAACATCCTTGTATTCGGCAATTTTGTCCTTGTCAACGGTCTTACGTTCGATTTTGATTGCATCTTCAGGGCAGATTTCTTCGCAGGACCCGCAAAGAACGCACTTGTCAAGGTCGAACTTTACCTTGTCACCATCCTTCTCAATAGCGCCGAAGTTGCAGACCTTCGGGCAGAGCATGCATCCAGTGCATTTGTCTTTGTCATATATTAGCCCCATCTCTTAGATTGCCCCCTTCTTTGCAAGAAACTCCACAAGCTGCTTGGCGGCGTCTTTTGAATCAACATCTTCAAGCTTAACGCCTCCACTCTTCCGCTCTGGAGGAAAGACCTTTCGAACGGTGGTTGGAGACCCCTTCAGGCCCAGATTGTCCTCAGGAACGCCGAGCGTAGCTGCATCTACTTCCTCTAGTGGTTTCTTCTTGGCCTTCATTATGCCCATGATATTGGGTAGCCTTGGTTCATTGAGGCCTTTTGTCGCCGTGAGCAGAACTGGCATTCTGGCCTTGATTACGTCATACCCATCATCCGTTTCTCGATGGGCAATGACATGCTTTCCACTCTCATCTATCTCAAGATGACGAACATAGCATATCTGAGGAATACCAAGCAGTTCAGCCATCTCTGGACCAACCTGTGCAGTATCTCCATCGATAGCTTGCTTGCCGCAGATGATTAAATCGTACTCCATTTTCTTGATTTGGTGCGCTAGGGTGAATGCAGTCGCCCACGTGTCAGCACCTGCAAATATGCGATCAGTCATGAGTAGTGCACGGTCTGCACCCATAGCTAGGGCCTTCCAGAGAGCCTCCTTGGCTTGGGGCGGCCCCATAGTGACAATGACAACTTCGCCTCCATATTGGTCCCTTAGCTTGATTGCCTCTTCAACAGCATATTCATCGAATGGATTCAGGATACTGGGTACGCCCTCGCGGATTAGTGTCCCAGTTTCCTCGTTGACTTTGACTTCAGCAACCTCAGGAACCTGCTTCACTGGAACTATAATCTTCATGTGAGCACCTCGGGTCATGGGGATTAGGTAGCCGGCCTGTGACCTAGGTCCGTTATAAGGCATACGCACCCGGAAGAAGCTCAAGTTTGATGATTGGCCCCTGCAAGGTGAAGCCTTTTATCCCAACTTCAAGTTGACCACCGGGACTCGAGATGCAGTTCGATTGGTTACTTGATGCAAGCTGGCCGATTGTTGGATTGGTAGTGCTAGTCATGTACATTTGGGGAGTAAGGAAGAACAGGGATCGAACTGCCAAGGCCATTCGCAAATCTGGGAGATTCGTAATCAAGGCGCTCCCCCTCTTCTTTTTGGCTGTGCTGCTTATTGGATTCATGAAAATAATACTTCTGCCAAATAATCAAGTCATTCTTGATGCCTTTGGGAACGCAGACCTTGGTATTCTTTGGGCCACTCTGCTTGGATTCCTTCTTCCCGGTCCAAGATACGCAATCTATCCTCTGGCAAAGGAGATACTAGTAGTTGGAGGTAGCATAGGCGCTGTGATGGCACTAATTGCAAGCCAGCAACTGATTGACGTTCCGGAAGGATGCTTCATTGAAATTAAGTATCTAGGCAGTTGGTTCTTCCTTGCGAGATTGGTTATTGCCATTCTTACGACTTTTGCAGCTGGCTATCTTGCAATGATTGTGAACAGCTTCATACCACTGTGGGGGCCCTGATTGATGACAGAGAAAAGGAAATCGGAGGCAGACAGCCAGCCCCCAGAGATCCAGAGCGAGTCCGATGGAAAATCAAGGTTAAGACGATACTTGGATGCCATAATGGTCGAAGGAATGCTTTTCGTTCTTCTGTTGATCTTCGCGCTCTGGGTGTTGATTTCTGCACCTGAAAGAACAGGAGAGGCTATTCAATTCTCTGTTGACAACCTTTTGGAAACGATACCAATCTTCATTGTGGCCAGTTTGTTAGCAGGATGGGTAGACGCTTTTGTAGACAAAGACATAGTTGCTCGGCTCTTCGAAGAACGAAATTTGTTCACTTCTCTGATTGTGATAACCTGCCTTGGGATAGCTACGCCAGGCCCAATCTACAGCATCTTCCCAATAGTATGGGTTCTCAGAAAGAAGGGAATCGGATCACATTATCTTATTGCATACTTGACAGGGCAGACCCTTATGGGACCGATGAGAATACCCCTTGAGCTTCACTATCTTGGATGGACCTTCTTTGCGTTCCGCATGGGTTCTACAATCCTCTTGGGCGTTTTCGCGGGATTGTGTGCCTATCCCATTCGAAAGAGACTTGACAGGAAACTCGATGAAGTGACCTATGACTTTGATGAATAGGGAGCGTATCGGCTGCAATTCCCCTTCCTCACAGTTTATTAAATAGACGATTAGCTAAACCGAGTAGCAGTGTTCTGATGACAACGAGTCTTTCTAGGTAACTAGAATTCGAAACATTTGATTTACACTAACTGCAAGGGGACAATGATGTGCGTTGCGATAGTTGCGCAACTGAATCCACTAAACCAGGAATCTCTCTCACGGAATATGTCAGAACACTGCTCATAGCCAATTTTTGATATTCTCATACCAAGTACTTCTTCAGGCAATACATTATGCTTTTATCTTGGATTGCAGGGTGAGGTGCAAATCCCTAGAAGGAGAAACGAGATCATGCAGTTAGGTTGGATTATAGCATTCATTGAGGCCGCGATTGGTTATGTCCTGATATTCGCGCTTATCTTCATGGTAGTCAGCATCATGTCGCTAGGCATCGCCCTGAGGTATGTTGGCGGAAAAAACACTGATTTCTTTTCGTCACTAGTATCGGCAATTCTGATGGTTATTTTGACTGTCTTCATTCCATGTTTAGGTTGCATCATTGCGCTATATCTTCTCAAGCTTCGCCACAACATCAGCTGGGGAGGAGCAATAATTGCCATATTGCTCACCGGCATAATTGCCTTAGCAGCATATATTGCAGTCGCATTCCTATTCTTTGGTGGTTTGGCGGCAATTCTGGTGTTGATACCGTTTCTGCCATAGGATATCACTACTGCCTCACAGTATAGTGGGGGATAGAATGGACGAGGATACTGAAGAAGGAATGACCCCCTGTGAAGAAGTTCTTCTAGACGAGGAACGAGGTCGGCTGGTCTTCAACCGGGGGGCCATCCTCAGGCATCCAATCACATTCGCTAGAAGCCTTGGTCCCCTCCTAACAGCTCATCATCCCTATTGCTCAGAATACGAAGACCATCTCTTCACATTCAGAGGAAGACAATGGTGCATTGGCTGTTTCTTTAACTCCCTCTCCTTCTTCATGGCATTAGGACTCCTGGCTGTGGCTTGGCTTGTACTCCCCCTTGCCTTGAATCGGTTCTATCTCTTTTGGGGAGGGGCTGCCTTCACTCTGGTTTCGTTTGCCATGAGCGTCTTTGGCTTGACTGAGAACAAGTCTTTGAAGGTTCTATCCAAACTCATTCTGGGCTCATCATTTGCATGCGTGGGCTGGGCAATACTCCTTGCAGAAGGGTTTGAATCCTACATTGAAATCAAAGTCACGTTGATCCTTTCCCTCTACCTATTCATAGTATTTGTTATGGCGATTCGTAGGGTAGCCGAGATTGAAAAAGTGTGTAGTGAATGCGAGCATAAGATGCGATGGAGCAGATGCCCTGGCTTCAAGGATATTTTGTGCCCACTTGTTGAAAAGGGATTTCTCCAGCCTGAAGAATCGAAAAACAACGCCGAGAAATCCGGACAGGAAGCGATCAATTAATGCAGATTGCTTCTGCACAATCCTTTTATGAGGGGGCATTCGCTAAACGTCCTAGTACCATAAGAAACCACTAGAGGTAGTTTTCGATGGGCAAGGAAAAAATACTTGGTGCATTGATATTCATCTTCGCATTTTTAGTGCTCATATACTACACCTGGGCACTTGTTCTACTTGAAAATGGCTTAACCGGCCCTGGCCTAACTGCCTGGGTGGAACAGCTGGTTGGAACTGAGGGAATACTTCATGATATCCTGCTCCCTGACAGAATGTTCCTAATCATTCTACCAATCTGGGCAGCTGCTGTGCTGATCATGGTTATAGCTATGTGGATTGGTTGGACCATGCTAACCACTCCAGCTCCAGAGCCACTTGAGGACTTCGACTTTGATGAAGAAGAAGTCGCAGAATCAAAGCCAGAATGAAGGGATAGCACCCAAATCAAAATCAACAGAGTTGGGCCCTTAGGGCCCTTCTTCCTAGTTCTTTCATCTTAGTTCATTCAGGACGTGTGAGATGAATATGCTCCAGGTTGTCATTCGGGGATTTCTTCTTCACCGGATTCAAATGCCTTCCACAGAAACAGAATGCAAAGACCCAGAAAGAAGAGGATGATGACGAAGTCCAGTATCACTATTGGACCAGTACGTTCGTTGAGAACCCAAACAGGGAGATTATGCTCAGCCCACCCAGCAATGCCAGAAATGATACCGACAAGCTCAATCAGCGCGGTCATCAATATCAGAGACAGCCCAGCCATGCCAAGGTATCGAGCTCTCAACATCCAAGGATGGTCCCACCAAGAATGCTTCTCCGTGGTTGCTCTTCTTTCTAAATAATACCACCCAAGCCCTCCTGCAAAACAGATTGTTACATTAACAAGATAGAACACGAGGTGGTGCGCCGGCGTTACAAATCCGACATTCTGAATATCATAAAAATGATACCAGATGGAGAAATAGAAAATTTGGAAGAGAAGAATGTGGTATGATGCCTTGCCAATTTGAGCGATGATTTTGGAAGTTCGCCCCTTGGCCATATCTGGGAGATACTTCATTGCCAATAGGAAGAAGAGAGCAACGTAGGGATACATCAATAATGTGTAATCGCCCCAAATGAGCCGATGAATGGTAGTTGAATCGGCAATCTGAACACGAAGATCGAGAAACTGATAGGCAAAGGTGAAAGCCAGACTGAGAGGGAAGGCAATCCACATGAAGCGATTGTGTTTGCTCTTGATATCATAATCACTAGAGAACCAGAGACCTAAGCCAACTGCAGGCAAATAGAAGAGAATATTCAGCCGAACTGCACTGACTAAAAATGCTACCTCAGGGCTTGGATAAGCATAAGATAGTCCATTCCAAACAAGAGGAGCGTTGAAAAACAAGAAGACGCCAAAGAGAAGCTCACTGATGAAGCAAAGACTCACCGTAATCTTTGGATGAGTAGTGTATCCTTTGTACACCAGAGGGAACACAAAGATAGAGGTGATGAGAACAGGAATGAACCAGTCGCCAGGTCCTGAAAAGGGTGGCAATAAGAGAAGAACATACTGACTAAGAACCACCGAGTCAAATAACAGGCCGAGTATGGTTAATCCTGCATACAGAACAATGAAAGGTGCGACGTATCTGAGGAATTTCTTTCTGAAATAGGCTCTTGAGTACAACTCGCGAAGAGTTGTAGCTCCACTTCTTCTAAAGGAGAGCCCCATATTGAATCCCATAATAATCAGAAAGAAGGGGATGGAAGTACGCTCCCAGAAAGGGCCTCCAATAGCATGCTTCAAGTCCCAGGTGAGACTGTGGTCCAGTATCACCAAAGCGATTGCAAATGCCTTCAACGCATCAATTGCAAAATAGTTGCGCCGCTCGGATTGAACAGCTTCTTCAGAGGGTCCCTCAAGAGGAGTTTCAAGCATAGTTAAGCAGTGCCAACCCTCATAAAATAAGCATCCTAATTAAGCAATTCATGCTAGGTCGGTGGCTTGGCGAATGTAATCCTCGCCTAGTTTGCTAAGGCGTTCAGCTTCCAGCTGGGTCTTGCCCTCAGCAAAGCACCTCCAAAGAGGCTCAGTCCCAGATGGCCTCATTAGAACCCAGCCTTCCTTGTATATCAGCTTCACTCCATCCAGCGTGATACGCTCTTGATTTTCAGTAAGTGTAAGAAGTGCATTCAAAATTCCGTCCTTTTTCTCTGAAGGAACTTGGACCTTTGTTTTACTACTGAAGTAGGACGGGAGCTCGGCCACAAGCTCCGAAAGGGGCTTCCTCTCGATAGCCATGATTTCCACAACTTGCGCGGCTGTCATTGCACCATCACGTACAGACTGATGTGGAGGGTAGAAGACGCCCCCGTTTTCCTCGCCTCCTAGGTCAGCGCCAATTTCCTCCAATTTGTGGGAAACAACCACACTGCCCACAACGGTCCATTCGATTTTTGCCCCTGCCGCCTTTGCAACTTCCTCAATAAGGCGGCCACTACTGACGGGCGTTACCAGTATGGAATTAGGTTTCTTACGAAGAACACGTGAAGCGATTATGGCAAAGGACTGATCACCCCAGAGCACAGTCCCATTCTCGTCCACAAAGGCGGCCCTGTCAGCATCTCCATCATGGGCAATTCCAAGGTCTGCGCCAACCGCCTTGACGGTCTCGCTTAGTGTCGAAAGGTTCTTTGGAGTTGGCTCTGGAGGACGTCCTGGAAACGCTCCATCTAGCTGAGAGTTGAGGGAAATTACTTTGCAGCCAAGAGCCCTCATGAGTTCGGGTGTGACTAGACCACCAACGCTATTGGCACTATCCACGACTACCGTCAACTGACGCTTACGAATTGCATCTTCATCGATATGGGACTTGATGGCCGCCATATACTCCCGAATAGCGGTATCATAGGTCTGGTAGGAGCCAACTTCATCCCATGCAGCCGCCGTGAAATTCCTTCGGAAAAAACAATCCTCGATTTCAAGCTCCACTTCACGAGAGACCTCAATTCCATTGGCACCCATGACCTTGATGCCATTAAACTCCCCCGGATTATGAGAGGCTGTGATCATGATTCCTGCTATAGCCTTTAGACGCGGAATCATGAACTGTAGCGTAGGAGTGGGAGCAAGTCCAATGTCAATCGCATCACAACCAGTTGACAGAATACCAGATACCGTGGCATTCAGGTACATTACTCCGCCTTTTCGCGAGTCACGTGAAACAATGACAGCACCGGGTCCAAGAACTGTACAGGCGGCTCGTACAATATCTAAAACCATCTCAACAGTGAGGCTATCATTTATGGTTCCACGAACTCCATTCGTTCCAAAGAGGCGTCCCATTAGGCTTCACTCCACAAGCATGCGATAGCTATTGACTTAAGAGTATTGACTCTTGGACAAGCGAGGGTCATAGACATGCCTATCTTCGGACAGAAAGACAAGGAGTATCAGGAGATAGCCAAGATACTGGCTGAAGGACAAACTCAGAAAGCGATTGCACGTCTACGGGCATTTCTGGAAAAGAATTCAAAGCATACTAATGCCATGGTCACTCTTGCTGTAGCCCTAATACAAGCTCAAGACAAGCCCGAGAAAGATGCTCCGGAAACAATTGAAGCGTTGGCCTTGTTGGACAGGGTCACTGAGATGAAGCCCAAGGATCCGGTACCTCGATTCAACAAGGGGGTGTGCCTCAGGAGTCTGGGCATGTTGGAAGAGGCGCTCGATTGCCGCGCTCTCCCTCCAAGAGCGATTTCCCATTGCAATCTTGCACATGGCAGAATTGAACTATGAACTGGAGCGGTGGGAGAATGCAGTGATGCTGGCACGTCTCGCCTTGATTCGAGACCCTGCTCTTGAAAGTTCTTTGGACTGGGTACCCACAGCCATGAAGAAAGCTGGGTATCTTGATGAGGAGGGAAATGTCATCAATGCCCCGTGGAAGGACGAAGAGATAATTGACTGGAGAAACTGGGTCTAGGGAGGGCTAACACACTTCACAAGGTTTAAATGACATCCACCTCGAAACAGCACAGTTTAGTGTGGTCATTGGCCACACCGTATACCATCTTAGGTGATAACATGTCCTCGAAGAGCGAACCAATGTATCGCGGCCACAAGCTCTCTGACCTCGTCCAGATGAATATGGACACACTGATCGAGCTACTTCCTTCACGCAGGAGAAGGACCCTCAGGCGAGGCCTTCCGCCACGTCAGAAGAAGCTCCTCATGAAACTCAGAGCCGCTCGAAAGGCCAAGAAAAGAGGCAAGGACATCATTGTCAAGACCCATTGCCGCGACATGGTCATTCTTCCGGAGATGGTCGATCTTACTATTGCTGTTCACAATGGCAAGGAATTCACGCGTGTCAAGATTCTGCCACAGATGATTGGACACCTATTGGGGGAGTTTAGTCCAACGGGAAGGCCAGTCAAGCACGGAAGTCCGGGAATAGGTGCCACCAAGAGCAGCGCTTACGTGCCTCTGAAGTAGTTTTAGAGGCCTTTAATCGATTACTGCTTGGAAATTGGACCCATCCGACTTAGGGGGATGTAGTTGCATTCTCTATCAATGAAGACTTTCTCTTTTCGGATTTTCCGAGTGAGTCAATAGCAGGATGTTGCTGGCAATCAGGCTTCTAATTAATAAGTGAACAGAGCTAATTCAAAGGAATGTTGCGAGGGAGTTTGAAGTTAATAGATTCGTGGTTTCCAAACTTAGAGGTTTGATTAGACTTCGATTACTATCATCGCAACAGAGGAGAGAAAGGAAATGCGAAGGAACAAGAGAATCTGTTGGCTTGCTGTTGCTTTGTGGTTCGTTTTGCTTCTAGGGTATAGCATGCCAATAAGTGATTGTGATGGCAGCAGGTTCCAGTCAGCCGCTATCGACATTGGTCAGAAGGGGAACGTGGCTCTTGCAGGCATCCCACATGACCCAATTCATATTGATGGTGATGCCAATTTCACTGATACAGCTTTGTTAGAGGGATGGGAAGGCAATGGTTCACTAGCTGAGCCATTTATCATCGAAAATCTGGATATAGATTCTGGAGGCACTGCAACACCGTGCATCCATATCGCAAATACTCAGCTCCACTTCATTATACGGAATTGTAATCTTCAAAATGCCACAGGTGGGTATGGTTCTGGAGTGAGGCTACAAAGTGTGACAAACGGTGAAATCAGCAGCAATCTATGCAGCAACAACAGGTTTGGGATTCTCACAAGTGATTCGAGTGCAAACTGTACACTAATCAACAATACCTGTGTGTTCAATTCGGTATCTGGAATCCAGCTCGATACCTCATTCGCTCAACTTGTACAGGACAATGATTGCAGCAATTGTGGAGAGGGAATACTTGCCAATTATGGGAATGGTCATACAATTCGAAATAACACATTTGTAAGCAATCTGCATGGCATAGCCCTTCAGAGCTCAAGCTCCAATTTAGTGGCTGACAACACCGTTAGCAACAATCAGCATGGTATCTACGTCTACGAACCCTTGTTTCAACACACCTTTGCACAGCCACAGTTCAATACAATAGTCAACAACACCTGCAGCGGCAACGAAAAGGGCATTAGAATGGAGATGGCGTCCAACAACATTGTCATCAACAACACGTTCAACAATTTCATCGGTATCTCAATAGCGGGCTTGAGCAATGTCGTACTATGGAATGTTTTTCTAGATTTCTTCATGATGGTCGAGGCTAGTGGAACCAGCACTTCCTTCGACTGCAACTACTACTGGGAATATGATGGCGTTGATGCCAACGGGGATGGTTTTGGTGATGATCCCTACGCAGTGGGGCCCTTTTATGATGAGCATCCGTTGATGTTTCTGCCGACACCCCCCAGGTGGACGCAAGTACCTTATGACCAGAATGTTGAATGGATGTCCTCTGTCCGTTATGACCTCAACGCAACGGCACCAGCACCCATTTTCTGGTCTGTGAATGATACAGCTCACTTTACTATCGACAGCCAAGGTGTCTTGGAGTCGAATGGAATTCTCTCTCTTGGAAACTACCCGGTGCAAGTATCAGTTGCCAACATTTATGGAGTTAGAGTATTCGCCAGGTTTAGCGTGCATGTAGCTGATACAACACCGCCGGGCTGGATCATCGCACCTCAAGACTTGGCGGTTGACTATGGTGAAGGAGTGGACCTACAAATTGCAGCTCTTGATCTCTCAGGAATCGACCACTGGACTCTTAATGACACTATACACTTTGCACTGAGTGCCATCTACTATGAACTGGGCAGCGTTGTACGGATTACAAACAATTCTGCTCTAGGACCAGGGCCATATGTGCTGAACATCACTGCAAGCGACCCATTTGAAAACAGCCTCTCCGTTATCTTCTCAGTCACAATAGAATCACCAAAACAGGACACGACACCGCCTGTCTGGGTGACCCTCTATATCTATCAGACCATCCAGCATGGGGAAGGGATGGATGTGGTTTTGGAGGCATGGGATGAATCAGGCATTGACCATTGGTGGCTCAATGATACAACTCACTTCACGATAGATGAATTGGGAGTCATAAGAAATGCTACAACTCTGGTCACAGGAGTTTACAGTATTGAGGTCAGAGCGTATGACCCGTACGACAATTACTGCTTAGCCATTCTAGTTGTGACTGTTCTTGAAGCGCCAACGACTACTACGACCACCACAACCACTACAACAAGCTCCACGACCACAATTACGACTACTACAACCACAAGCCAAACTTCAGAAGGTGCTAGTCCGGTGCTGACCTTGGCACTAGGAGCAGGAATCGGGGGAGCAGCAGTTCTAATGTTAGTTGTAGTACTCCTCAAGAAGAAGTAGTAAGGCAGGTTTCTCGGACATGCCAAGCGTGGAAGTTACACGGTCTCAGACCACACATAGAGGTGAGAATGAGCGCCAACCAGCACCAAAAATGGACAGAGGACAAACTGCATAGGGCAGTGTCAATCGGATTCCATCCGATTGATGATGCGATGCGCAAGAATCAATAGCAGTTCGAATTCAAGCATACTACCGTTCGCAGTGGAATTGATGAATCAATGAGAATAGCGGAAAACGCATTCAATGAAATGAACCTTCAGAGGTTGGCAAAGACAATACTTCAAGCGAGGCAAGATGATGGATACTGGGACGCTTCCATGGATGTTGCCCGAGTGAAGGAGATTCTCTCAGAAACCTTCGATGACCTCAATTGCAGGGTGATAGCAGCAGAAGAAAATGGGAACATTCGTGGAATTGTTCTATTGAAGTCGAACAAGGACGGCACCGCAGAGATTAATCCCTGGTTCTTGGGTGGTCTGCCTCTCATTCCCAAGGGTACAAAAGACTCCAACAAAGTCGCATCCGCGCTATTGGAAAGAGCGATTCAATATGCCAAGAGCCACGGCTTAACCAGAGTTGAAGCCTTTTTCGCGCAGGATGCACATACGCAGTATACGAAGTCTATGTTCAAAGACCAAGGAATGAGTTTGGTTGAAGAGATGGAACATCTCCGTAGTCCTCTTCATGAACTTGCGATTTCTGCAGCTGATTTTCCGTTCGGAGTTAGTGTGGTGAAGCTCTCTAAGATTGATAGAGAACGGCTCTTCAATTGCTGGCACAGAACATTTCTCACGGGTGAGGACCGTAGCGTCCTTAATCGAAGCGAGGAGGAGAGAAGAGGTTTCTTTGAAGAAGGATTCGACCTTTCTCGGGAGTGGACGGACGAAGCATCCCTGGTGTTTGCTTCTGAGGATACTCCAATTGCCTTTGCCCTTGTTCGACCTACTCATGGGAGGAATAATGCGCACCTCTGGCAATTTGGGGTTCATCCGGACCATCGAGGGAGGGGATTGGCAAAAGCCCTCCTGAAGATAGTCTGCGAAAGGCTCAATGAACTCGAATTCGAATCAATGAGCCTTAATGTGGACGTCGGGAATACCTCGGCTTATGAACTATATCGCAGCCTTGGCTTTCAGAGGAAGTGGGGTCTCGTGTGCTATGCATGGAAGGCAGAGGGGTAGTGCATCGGCATGGTTAGTTCGTTCTCATGGGATGTTCTATGCAAGTGCAGATTACGCAGTCAGAAACAACAATTGTCACCTATTTCGATAGTGCATCCGCAAGCTTCCTAAAACACTCCAAGGATTCGGGATTCCGCAACGCATCTCTATTTGTCACTGGTCGATTGTTTACGATGTTCCAGATCGAGCTCTCGACCTTTTTCATGCTGAAGGTATAGGGGATGTCCGACACAGGAAGAATCAGTTCAGGAACGTGTCTGGGCCCAGCCTTTACACGCAGCTCTTGTCTAATCCTTTGTTTCAGCTCCTCAGTCAGCTCAAGTTCATTTGCCAGCTTGACGAACAACACAATGCGCTGATCGCCTTTCCAACTCTGTCCCACAACAACGCTGTCCGCAATCTCTTCGAATTCCTCGACAACATTGTATATCTCTGATGGGCCAATACGTACCCCAGACGGCTTTAATGTGAAGTCGGATCGTCCCAGAAAGGTCAGGCCCCCTGTATCACTGTGGATAATGACCCAATCCCCGTGACGCCACACCCCTGGAAAGGCATTGAAGTATGCTTCTCTGTACCTTGTTCCATCAGGGTCATTCCAGAAATACAGCGGCATGGAGGGAGCTGGCGCCTCACAGACGAGCTCTCCCTCTTGGTCGAGGACACGATTGCCATTTTCATCATAGGCCTGAATCTTCATTGCTAGACATGGACCTTGGAGTTCACCAGCATACACAGGTTGGATAGGCGTTCCTGCAGCAAAGCAACCGTTGATATCAGTCCCCCCACTAATTGAGTTTAGATGCAAGTCTGCCTTGATTTCTTTGTATACATATTGAAAACCCTCAGCAGATAATGCGGAGCCGGTCTGAGATACTTCTCTTAGCGAGGTCAGGTCAAATTCTTCTCTCGGCCTCGCATTCAAACCCCTCAGATAATTGAGATACGTTGCACTGCAGCCAAAGATAGTGACCTTCTCGTCCTGAACTATCTGCCACATTGCTCGCCAATCTGGATAATTTGGATTTCCGTCATAGAGCAAAACTGAAGCCCCCACAGCTAAGGAACTTAACATCCAGTTCCACATCATCCAGCTTGGGGTTGTGGTGTAAAACATCCGATCTTCGCGTTTGAGATCTGTGTGAAGGAGCAGCTCGCAAAGATGTTTGATGAGGATTCCTCCAGCGCTCTGAACCATGCATTTTGGCTTACCAGTAGTACCGGATGAAAACATGATGTAAACGGGATGGCCGAATGGTAACTGCTCGAAGTGCATTTCGGATTTTGTGTCAGCCTTTATGAAATCGCCGTAGTATGTTGAATGTGGTAGAGGACTGATATCGAATTCATGCTGAAGATAAGGAACAACAACTGCCTTCTCAAGTGATGGAATGCCTCTTGCGATTTCTTCAGCTTTTGACAATACATTGAAGGGTTTTCCCTTGTAGGAATAGCTGTCAACCGTGAATAGGATTCTTGGTTCAATCTGCTCAAATCGGTCAAGGACTGCCTCAGGTCCTAGTCCGGTACCGCATGATGACCATACTGCACCTGTACTGGTGACTGCCAACATGGCTATGACGGTTTCAGGAATGTTCGGCATATATGCAACGACGCGGTCTCCTGGGAGGATGCCAGTTCTGCGCAAAGCTTCAGATAAGGATGCTACATGATCGTATAATTCGGAATAAGTCAGTCTGCTACTGATACCTGATTCTCCTTTGAAGATTAGTGCGTGTGATCTATCCCTGTATCTAAGAAGGTTCTCAGCAAAATTTAATCGCGCTCCGAAGAACCATTCCGCATTCTGGAACTTTGCGGAGTCTTCTATGACAGCTTCATGTTTTTGGGACGCCAGTATCTCCCCAAAATTCCACACAGCAGCCCAAAATAGGTCTATGTTATTGACGGACCATTTGTATAACTCATCATAGTTTCGGATGGAAAGATGATGCTCCATGTTTACCGAGTCTATGAATCTCGTTACGTTTGCACTGCGAATTCTTTCCTCAGAGGGGGTCCAGAGGGGGTCCTTCATAGATGCTGTGCCTCTTTCCTGGACTAAAGGAGTGAGTTATCCAAGGTCCATATGGTTGCTTCAATCCCCTATTAGAACCTTGGGAATTCATTGCCTAGTTTCCGCTTTAACCCAAGGTCATACGATGCCCAGCTAATGGCTCCTCAACATTGCCCAATTGAATCACCTTGGTGGTGCTTTATTCAATTCATCTGTATTATCATCTCTAAAGAAGTAGTAAAACAGCATGACGCTCAGAAGATAGAACACACTCGCGAGTGCAAAAGGAGCGCGAACCAATCCAACAAAGAGCAATGTGCCACCAATATTCAGGCCAAACCCACGGACCAGAGAATCACCCATATTGATAACGCCCATAGCTGTGGACTGCTCATCCTTGTCCAACCGTTCCATATAGAACACCTCCATCACTGGCCATGCGACATTCATGCACAGGTTTCTTGAGATGTAACCTAGAAAGGCGATTGATAAGATGGGAGACCAGGATAATACCAGAAGGAAGGGGACAGAGAGGACCTGACACCAGACAATCGTCCAGAACTTTCCATATCTATCAACGATTGCAGGTGAGATGAAATTGCCTACTGCAAGGATGATTGTGTTTAGGGCAAAAATGACACCAATGGTTGCGCTATCAGCATTGAAGGCACGATTGAAGAAGATATTGTAGTATTGCACAAAGAGACCTGCACCAAAACCGGAAATGGTCCAAGCTAGAGCATACTTGCCAATGAAGCCGTGACTGCGCACATTGCCAATGCCAAGTCGTTTCTTGTTCTCGGGCCTATCCACAGACATTGGAATAATCGTCAGTACCCCGAATGCCATAGGGATGAGCGCCATCCAGAGGGTCAGCTGATAGGCAGAAAGAAGGCTCGCAGCCAGACCCAGACTAATCCAAATGCCTGGTAGGAAGCCGCCGATGAGAGAACCGAATAGGCTTGAGCAGAGATAGAATGCAAAGCGAAGGCTGAAAACATGGACCCGCTCTTCCTTTGTGGTCACGCTTGTCGTATATGGCTGCCATGAAACGCCATTGAATGCAGCTCCAACACCGTTCACAACTTGCGCCATTAGGAGCAGAGTGGGAGACAAGGTGGAATAGGTCACAACAAATGAAACAAAAATCGCGAGATTTCCTGCAAGCAAGACCCTCTTCCTGGAAACCCGGTCGGTAATCATACCTGCAAGAATTGCCAGAAGGCCCCCAGAAAAGGCTGACACCGAAAGAAGAAGACCCAAGAAGTCCTCTCCAAAGCCTGCATCAGTGAGGTAGAGGTTGAAGACGACATCATTGATGCCATAGGCAAAGGCCCCTCCCATCCAAGACAGAATGGTCAGCCGTGCATCACGACCAATGAGTCGCAGCTTGTCGACGTACTGCAGTCGCAAGGTTTCACGTGACACTGTATTATCCCCGAGTATTTCCGCACTAACATCTAGGTGTAATTATAGCCTTGCACTGGCGCTGATTGGAATCAGTGAATAATAGAATATGGAGAATTATGCTACTCCTATGCAGTCTTGGAGGGAAGAGGTCGTTCGATTGGGGAGAACAAAGGAGGCGTATCCTCATCATCGCAATCATCTTGAGGACACTTCCGAATGGTCGGTATGACTCGAGAGGTCTCCATCCACATGCGCATCTTGTCCACTTGACTCCGGAGCTGGATGATGCTGTCGGCATGGCCCAGAGACAACTCACCGGAGTTGATGTGCAGCCCCTTCGTATGGGCGGTGTAAAAGAAAGCCTTGAATCCCTTTGCCTTCATTCTTTGTGCCCTTTCGCCCACAGTCAAAACCAGGTCGAGATCGTCCTCGGTTTCTACGCTCATGTAAAATGCCGGATGCAACGGATGTGCAGTGTCCGTGAACTTGACAACTCGGGTCCCAGGGGGAAAACGTTGGTTGATGCAGGCCGTACATCGCCACTCGTTTCCCTCGGAGTATTCGTCGTATACCGCGTGGACGTTCTTTGTCGACCCACAGGCTCCACATCTCATTAGCATGTAGTTTCCCTCGCTGGGCAATTATTACTATTGCACAAGGGGAAAAATGAGACTACAGAGAACTTGAGCTGTTATGTTCTCCCTGTGATACACGCAAGACCTGCTGGAATTAGGTAGCAACTACTCAACGCGATATCGGGGTCTTCGAGGGTTGGGTTTCATCAAGGAGAGAATTTAGCAACCCAGAATAATCCATTTGACTTGTGTTGTCCTTTGATTGGATACAGATAAGAGACCTGGCGGCTTTGCTGAAGGACTAGAGGACCTTCATTCGAGACCCTATTGCAGTACGATTTACGTAGAAGTCAATCTGCATCTCTTTCATTCGAACAGGATCCACGGCATAGAGCGATTGACGCATGTCTAACAGATTGGGAATTTTCAGGCAGAGCCTTTTCTCTGTTAGTCTGTGCAGAGCAGTAGATATTGTTCTTGACGGTAGTCCCATCTGCTCACGAATCTCGAGCGGTGTCATTGGCCCCTTTGCAGCTAGCTCTTGTAGAACGACCAATGCTGTCGGAGTCAGTTCAGCCATTATTCGAAGCCCCATGAGATTTTCGTGCTGAGTTCTTCTATGTCCCATCGGCAAATTATCGCCGCTAATATTGCCGCAGCACTGCTAAGTATATACGGCAAATCGCTTAAGTTTATTTTGCCGTCGGCAATCAAGAGGCATATGTGCAGGATTTAAGGGATTAGGTGTAGTGATCCGCCAACAAAGAAGGAAGTGAGAGTCTGAAAAAGCAATCAACCCTCGACAAGACAGCCAGGCGCATACTGGCTGCAATCGACAAGATGGGCGGGAATGCATCAGCACAAGAGATAGGCGATGCCTTGGACATCCCGGCCAGAACAGTCAGATACAGGCTCTCAGTAATGATGGAGAGAGGAGTGTTACTGCCATCCTACTATCAGACGAGGGAGAGAAGAGTTGGACTTGGTGAGAAGATATTGGTGGTCCAACAGCATCCTGGAAAAGAGGACGCCTTGCAGCGATGCATAGAAGAGCTGCCCATATTCTATTGGTATATACCAACCTATGGCAAACATAATGGCTACCTGATCCATTCTGTCTATGATGTCAGGGAGCCTGAGAAGCTAACGAGAATTGCAAGTAAGTTGAAAGATGTGGCGATGGTTGATGACTACTTCTTCTTCGACATCCTAGATTATGAATCTAAGAGAATTGACTTTTCCAAGTACGGGCCCCGTGGGAAGTGGCTCTGGGATTGGAACCAATGGAAGAAAGAGATAGAAAAAGGGCTAGCAGACATAACTGAAATGCCCCATACTATGAGCGGAGATGATGGAATCATAGAATGTGACGCGAACGAAATTAGAATATTGAAAGAGCTAAAAATCACATCGGAAACATCCATGACTGCGCTTGCATCGATAACTGGTATTTCGATTTCCAGCGTTAGAGACAAAGTGCAGCGTCTGAGAAACAAAGGTGTGATCAAGAGCTATCGACGTGCATATGGGTTTTCGGAGAAGACGCTCTGGTTCTCATGCTTTATCAAAATTAGAGAGAACATTCCTGGAGTCCTTAGCATGTTCTATGCACTGCCACATCCCGGCGCTATTCTTATGGAGAGTAAGAACAGCTATTGCATAAGTTTCGGATTTACAGCCTCTGAACTCAGCGAGTTTCTGGAAGGATTCAGACTTCTGGCCCCGAATTTGGATTCTTGGGCATTTCAGTTCCATCTACCAGATAAGGTTGAGTCAACATACGCCGATGTCTTCAATCTCTTCGATGAGGAAAAGAACCGATGGATTATTCCTGTTGATGAGTGCATTAAAGCAATAGAACGGTATTCATAGTATGGAGTGGGAAATGCCAGCATGTCAGTAAAGCCAAATTATGAGAATGGAAGCATTGTGAATCTTATGAGCACTATTGCTGAAGCAGTTGGAACCACAAGCCCGTACGCTCCTCTTGAAATGGGGATTTCTGATTTTGATAAGGTGAGCAACATTCTTCTTTTGGTCGCTGATGGTATAGGATTCAATTACCTGCAAAATCAAGGTGGCAAAACGCTGATACGCAGGTCACTAAACCGGTCAATAACATCAGTATTCCCACCCTCAACCGGGTCTGCAGTTACTTCGTTTATGACGGGTTTGGCACCGCAGCAGCATGCGGTAACTGGATGGTATGTCTATCTGAGGGAATACGGGATAATGTCCAGGATTCTACCGTTCACCACATGCATCGACTGGAATGTCATTGATACCCCAATCTCCGATGTTGTCGAAACGGAATCAGTATTCAATCAGATAGATCGCAGTCACCTTATACTAACGGGTCACAACATCAGTAACTCGAAATTCACCCTGAATTTGCGAGGCGAAGCAAAAATTATCGGATATGAAGGGCTCACTGACTTCTTTCAGAGATCACAGAAGGCTGTGGAGGAGAGTCTTGAAGGCTGTTTCCTATATGCCTACTGGCCTGCTTATGATAGTATTAGTCACACGTTTGGATCTGGGAGCGAAGAGGCTCAGGAGCATCTACTCGAGTTTGATCATGCACTGGAGCTGTTCAGCGAGACGCTTGAGGGAACTGACACAATGATTATCATTACGAGTGACCATGGTTTTCAGGATGTCCCAGTAGAAAACATTGTACATGCGGCAGACCACCCAGACCTAATGGATTGCCTTGTATTGCCGTTTGGCGGTGACACACGTGCCGCCTACTGCTATGTCCGTCCGTCAATGACTAATTCCTTTGAGAAGTATGTTTCAGAAAAGCTCGATCATGTATGCGACCTTCATTCTAGTGCCACGATGATCAGAGAGGGGTGGTTCGGGAAGTTCGACCCGAATCCAAGGCTTCAGAGCAGAGTTGGCGACTATATTTTGACTGCAAAAGAGGGATACTGCTTCATGAATTCCTTTCCCGGCCAAGAAAGACCAGTCTTTCCGGGACATCATGGCGGCGTTTCAGAGGACGAGATGCTCGTCCCGCTGAGTCTCATATACTGCTAGAAATCAGGTTGGGAAATCCCTTTCGAACCCCCTTCGAGGCAAGCCAAATCGCTAGTGATTGGGAACCAACACGGTAACTCGAGCTGCAGTGTCTTCTATTGTGACATGCTCAAAGAGCAACTTCCGGTTTCAAATTAGCCTCCTAGCAAGAGCCGTGCAATTAGCCCGAAGAGGGCAATATAGAAATTCCCGCTTGGAGGAGCTATGAATTCAAGTGATAGGTGGAAGTAAGGACGAAGTACCCAGGCCAACTGTGTTCCCACAAAGGCAAGAACGCCAGTTCCTATTACCATAGCAGGCACCCATTTCTTGTTCTCGCCATGGATTCGGCTGAATCCTTGTAGCAAATAGGCAACTGCAGTCAAGCCAGATATAGCGAAAAAGAACACATTCAGGAGAACTGTGAAGGCATATGTGGAAAAGGTTCGCTCGGGTGTGGTTAGCATAAAGAAGAGGGTTACTGGAAGAAAGGCAATCAGCAGCGTTGCCATTACGGTTATTGAAACGGCAAAGAGGACTGCCATCTGTCGAAAGCTAAGTTCTCCACCCAGAATTCCATTTAGTACAAAGAAGGTTGGAAGAGAAACATAGACTGCAACAAGTAGCAATAATGGAATCTTAATGGCGTCGTATAGTATCTGGACTCCACCAGCATATGTCCCCATAACTGCACCATAAAGAGCACCGAAGAGAACGGTGGCCAATGTTGAAGTGATCACATGGTTCAGCATATTGCGTTCATTCTTGATATCCTCGTACACACCTTCCCTATCTTGTATGTAGTGCGCCAGTGTTTCAAAGAAGACCTGTCGATTCATTCTTCTCTCCCCTTATACAAACTCTCGTAGATATTAAAACCAAGATATGCCATAGGTTTTTCGATTCAAGAAGAGATGTACTATTCCAAGTAGTATATGGAATACGAGCCCATCACAACCCCTTGAAACAGAGGGCTTACTGGTCCTACTATTTGTTTATGACCACTAAATCCTCGGCAAACAAAATACCAAAGAGAAGATCTACAGCTACTATGAGTATAACCCAGAGCGAACCATCACCGGCAATTGTATGAAGAAGACCGACAGAGAAGACTGTAACTTTCCAGAATATTGCCATTCGAATTAATCCATGATTCTCGTTCATATCAAGACTCACTAAGTATAATCCCAGTCCTAGGGAGAATATGAAAGCCAAGAATGTGTCAAACCATAGAAGTGATGTCGGCGTTTCTAGTCCAAAGAGAGCAAAGGCGTCTGGAATTGCTCTCGATATTATCCCGAAGAGAATTGCAAAGCCGCAGTTCCAAATAGCGCCGGCCGTGAAGAGCAGTTTGTGATATCGGCTTCTTTCCACTTGTGAACCCCAGACTAGGTGGGACCTACGGTTCTTATAATTTCGCCTGCTGAATTCATCCCATTTCACGCTTTGAAAGGCCCGAGACAAGTGGCAAGTGTGGAAGGAGAAAGGTTTCCAGTTGAACAGGAATATCACTGACGGGAGGATGGAGTAGCAAGCCAGTATTGCTAGCACCGGGGGTTGGAGCGGCAAAGGTTGTCCAAGCGCCAGCCCCATCGGGGTTCCGTCCATAGCTAACATCGTTGCTAGATGAGCTATAGGTATGCGAATCTTGCACGGTAATACCATCAGGCATGATGAGATTCACTGTATCGCCATCATTATTCATCATGAAGACCACAGTGCTCTGATTGAACACAAGAAAACCTCCAGCAGGAATTATTACGCCCAGAGGGATTGTATATGGACTTCCTCCGCCGCCAACCAGATCGTCCAGAATGTATCCAGTTAGATTTGCTTCCTCGTCAGAGGGGTTGTAGAGCTCAATCCACTCTTCAGAGTATAGCACATCGGGATCCGGGAGAAACTCGTTAAGTACAACAGCTTCAGCAGGTGTGGCCTCCAATGTCGTGGCGTTAGCTGGAGCGGACCTTGGACCTTCATTGCCAGAGAAGTCCTTGGCGGCAACCTCGTAACTATAAGCAGTACTTGAATTCAATCCTGCGTCAATATAGAAGATGTTTGATGTAGTTGTCAGGATTGAATCATTTCTATACACGACATAATGAGCTATATCAGGCTCAGGATTGGCACTCCATACTAAGCCAATTTGAGAACTACTAATGACAGTGGCTTCAAGCCCTGCAACCTGAGATGGAGAAACAGCATCCGAAGTAAGATTCCAGTGGATAAATACATCGACAGCATAATGGTCAGAGCCAAGGTCTGCGGTCGGGGAATCGCCACATGTTGAATTTAGAATGTAGTTGTCGAAGTATGAATTTGCAATTATGAAATCAATCCTCGAAAGATAGGATGGATCCTGATGACCGTAGGTGTACCCTGGGTCCGCGGGGTTGAGCGTGCGAAACACATCCGTGAAATTGTGCAATGTTGATGCATACTGTCCATATACAAGGTCGTCAGGATAGAGCATCATGGTTAGAGGCCCATAGCCTAAATCACCAAGAGGTGCGAGGTCACCAGTATCATCAGGCGAGAAGGAGTTCAAATCGCCCATATACATAATTGGCACCTCACCAAGATTATCCATGTAGTTGATGATGCCTTCGGTTTCCCGTTCGCGGCGGTCCTCGTTTGTTTCTCCACCCATAGCCTTCAAGTGAGCGCCAAGTATGTGCACTTCGGTCCCGGATATATTCACAACTGCATGGATGAAGTCATGAGTTACATCATAGCTCGAAGCATCATCTAATGTGACAAGTCCTATCTGGTTGAACTCTAGGATAGGGAACCTACTAAGAATTGCTTCTCCGGATGTGCTATACGATACCCCTTGCGCGCAATAACCCACGTAAGGGTATTCTCCGGTGAAATATGCATTGAACTCATCCACTACTGAGTTCAGGATTTCATTGCTAGCATCATCCCAAGTGCCAGTTTCGACAAGAATGGCTATGTCAGGATTCTCCTCCTTGAATACTTCCTTCCAGTTAGGATCGGCTCCTGAAGCTTCGATATTGTAAGTCAATACCTTGATGGCATCAGCATAGGTTGGCGACGGCCCTGCAACGGGGTTGTCAACAATCACATGTATGATGTCAAAACCAGTAAGTCCTTCACTGTCGGTTGCTTCTGCTTCAATAGCGTGTGTCCCATTTGGATAAGCGGTTGTGTCCCAATGATAGAGGAAGGCTGTAGCAACTGGAGTGCCGTCTATAGAAATAGTTGGAATGATTGAGTCCTCGTCCGAAACATCGACGCTGATAGTGACGGTTTCGACCACGATGGAGCCATTGGATGGTCCCGTAATCGTGACGATGGGAGGTGTGTTAGTATCTTGCAGATTGCTAACCCATACCCAGATTTTAGCTTCTCCCTGGTTACCAAACTCGTCTCGAGCTGAACACCGAATCGTATGGTTTCCATTTGACTCGGTTGTGGTATTCCAACTATAGTGATTCATGTCGGATGTCGGAGTAGTATCAATCCATATCTCATACTCAGAAATATAGCTTTCATCGGTCGCGGAGAATGATATCTCCACTGTATCAGAAACGGTTTCTCCAGACAGAGGATTTGATATTGCTATGGCGGGTGCGACTGTATCGCTCTCTGGCGCATTCAGGTTGATGTAGTAGATGTAAACGGCTGTTACTAGTAGCAATAGCAGCACAATGGTTAAGGCGGCTCGTCGGAAATTCAACTTGGAAATCGCCCCTGCCCAGAAACCCGAAGCATAAGGGTGCTTGCCCTGCAGACTATTAAATTTTGGTCATGGAACGAACCTAGAGAAGCATCTGCATGTCCTTTGCAGTATTCATGTTTCTCAGCGTAACTCCCAACCCGGGATCAAGAGATAAGGCGCGGTTGTAGCACTCTAATGCACGTTTCACCTCACCCTTTTCTCTCAAGACAACACCAAGATTATTCCAACCGCGGGGATCTTGAGGGGCCAAGATGGTGTATGTTTCCAGATAGGGGATGGCGTCAGCCCAACGTTCAACAAACCAGAGCGAAGTCCCGTAACGAAAGATGATCTCTGGCTGTTTCTCTTTATGCTCCAAACTCGACTTATAGAAATCACAGGCGCGCTCGTAATTACCAGCCTCATAGCAGATGGCTCCTACCTTGTTCAGTGCAGTAAGAGAACCAGGGTGAAGATCAATAGCCATATTCAGACTCACGCAAGCGGCATTGTATCGAGAGGTCTTCGCCTGGCATACACCGCGTATCTCCCATGCCTCATAGATATCATCATCTACATCAAGAATTCTAGAAGTAACTTCCAATACGACTTTGCACTTATCTAATTGATTGGCCGTTCTGGCAAATGCAAGAAGTGCCTCCATATCCTCTCCCCCCAGGTCAGAGTATCTCTGTAAAGTATGAAATGCCTCTTTGTATAACCCCATGGAGAACTCCAGCAGTCCTAGATGAAGAATCGGCTCAATCCATTTGGATTTGAGATTAACCGCTTTGGCAAAGCACCTTCGCGCCTTATCAAGACTCCATGCCTGCTGATGAACCAATCCAAGGAGGTTCCAAGCTTCGGCAAACATGGCATCTTTCTCAACCGCAGCTAGAAGCGCCTCTTCCGCAGCTGCCAGTTCGCCAAATTGCCTGAACTTCTCTCCTTTGCGAAACAGGGCCATTGCATCATCGCTGCAAGAGCCTTCCATTAGAGGACCTCAATTCGTTTTCCTTTTTGCAGTATTTTCTGCAAACCAGCATTTCGCATTGAGAGCTTTTGAATGATTATTGGATGAAGGCCGGATTCGTAAGTCATTTTGAATTTCTGAGAGAAGAGAGGGGGACGCCTTTTGAGGAAGGCCTCCGAACAATGAACGACAGTGTGATGTCCAGAAGACTCCAAACCTATACAATGTACCACCAGAGTAATATTGTTCAGTATTTTGGGTGACTATCGCTGAGAGAGAATCGCATAATAACGCAGATAAGACCGCATGAAAGGCACGAATGAGGAGAAGCTGAATGAAGAAAGCCATTATACTATACGAGAGCATCTATGGGAATACAAAGAAAGTGGCAGAAGCAATTGCAGAAGGAATGAACGCAACGGGAGCTGTAGAGTGCAATATTCTGAAGACCAGTGAGATACACCACACCGATGATTTATTGGGCTTTGACGGAATTCTGTTTGGATGTCCGAATCACAACCAGGAGCCCGCCAGAAATATGCTGAAGTTTCTAGATCGGGCTACAATTGTGCATGTAAAATGCACGCTGGGAGCTGCATTTGATACCTATACGGGAGGAAATAAAGGAGTAGCACTAGGAAAACTGGAGGAAATTTTGAGAGCAAAAATGCCCGGAATCGAGTTGATTACCAAAGGATTCTCCGCTCTCGTAAAGGACAGAAAAGGACCAGTTGCAGATGGAGAGATTGAATTGGCTTTTCAATTTGGCAAGAGAATAGGAATGGAATTACTAGGAGAAACGGAAGTATGTAAGGAATAGGCTAGCTGAATGTAATCAGCAGGCCTTTATCTCATAGTACTAATTGATAAGAAAGCTATCCGCTATTCTTCTAGGTATTGAGCCCGGAGGGATATTCTATGGTTGGAAAAGAATCCATCTTGGTAATTCTAATTGGTATTGCACTTTTTGCTACGGATTTCGTCTTTGGTTGGATGACGTTCATATTTGCACGCTTTCCATCAGTCTGGGTAATTGCGCTAATTGTTGGAATCCTTGGAGGTGGCGTGATGAAGGGCATTCAAAGAACAGCCATTGTGTTGATTATAGGTGTAGCACTAGGAACCCTCTTCGTGCCCTATATTTTCATGGAAGACTGGTCGGAAGATGTAACACTTATTGGAATCTTCTTGGTGGCAGCGATTTGGCCATTCCGAGGCACATTTGCCTTTGAGTATGAGGGTAATATTATAGAAGAACTAGTAGTTGGTTTTGGCATGCTCGTTGTGATGCTGGTTGGCACACCGCTATTCTACTTGATTTCCTTAGGAGTGGCTGGTCTTGGTGGACTAATTGGACGCTATGTCTTTGCGCGTCTCAAGTGGAGGTCGATATTGGAAAGGCAGGAGTACGACGATTATTACCAAGCACCTACAACACAAGATGAGGGGTAAAGCCCATCGAACCAGATTGCCGTTAGTATGGCTGCAGGAGTTGCCTTTCGCCTTTATTCAGCAATCTCGATCCAATCCTCTGACCTCGACAGGATTCTACAGCCATCTTGCGATATGGCATATGTGTCCTCAATTCCAAGGACTTCATAGCCGGGAACTATCAGCTTTGGTTCAGATGCCAAAACATTGCCTTCTTCAAGAGATGGGCCCTTGGAATAGAAGATGGGTAGTTCATCAAGCTCAAGCCCCACGCCATGACCAATGAATGCAACTTTGTCTGCATCATGTCCCATGAACTGGTTGTATACACCCAATTCCTTGCTCAGCTCCATGATTTCTGCATACAGAGAACCAAGATTTTGTCCGGGTCGCATCCTTTGTGAGATATGATGTTTTATCTCCTGAAGCAGTTCCAATTTCCGTCTTGCATCTTCTTCAAATTTGCCGCATACAAGAGTCCTGGTGGTATCAGAAATGTACCCGTTGCTATTGCCACAACTGTCAACCAAGAAAGGACGATTGTGACCAATTCTTCGCCTAGTTGGCCCGAAGGGGTACTTGAGTGAGAGCCCCTGTCCAGAAATTGGAGTGAAGAATGTGTTGAGGGTAGATGCACTGCTGGATACAACATAGGAATAGATTTGCATCGAGGAATTGAAGGCGCGGGTCGTTATATACCCTGCATGGCCGTGTTCCACAAGCCAAGTATCCAAATTCATAGATAGCTCGATCTCGGTCATCTCAGGGGTCGCTATTTCGGTGCAATAGTCAAGGGATTTATCAACGAGCTCCGCGGCAGCTGCAATCTGCTCTATCTCGAACTCGGATTTCTTGGACCTAATTGCTCTGAATATGTGACTACCATCAACAAGCTCAATGCCTTCTGCGCGAGATTGCAGAAACTCCATGTATGAATAGGGAACAATATCAGACTCCATTGCAATTCGCGTACCTGTTCCAATTCCAAGGGTTTCAAAGATCCTAGACTGCCTACCCATTGGTCGAATGTCTATCAATTCCGAGAAGGCAGCGACTAGCTCCTTGTTGCGTTCTGCAAGTCTCACCGGCGCACCATCCGCAGGAACATAGACCACTCCCTGGATTCCAATTCCTGAGTAGTAGTACAACTCAGTAGTGGAAAGAAGAATGGCTCCGTCAAGTTTCATCTCTCTTAGGCTGTTTTGAAGCCTCTGAATTCTATGGGAGATTTCGCCTTTCGGAATCTCAAGATACACGTCTTCCATGCGCCTACTGCAACAAATGCTCAATAAGACTTCTACGAATTGACGAAGTACCGGCGGAGATACCTACCAGAATAAGTAATAATAGGAACTATGCATGAATACTTGGGAGCAAATGCTCGATGACGAAGGCTGTGCAGATGTCAAATGGACTAGGCAAAACACCTTGTGGCAGATGCGGGTGCATAATCGTCTATACTGGCGACTATTGCTTCTTTTGTGATGCGGCAAAGGAGATGCTTGGGGAAGCAATAGCACAGTATGGTGTATCAGACTCGGCCATTTGCCAGATTGACGTCGACTCGGAAGGCGAATGCGGCTGCAATGATAGCATCACAAGACTTCCGACAATCAGAATCTGCAGTGTGAAGCTCGAGGGTTTGCCGGATGAGGGGCAAGTCACTGACGCCGTTCTTCGTGCACTGATGATGGACTGCTTCTGTGAGAGTCCTGGATACTAGCAGGACTCACCTGCGGTTTATGCCGGCCAGTCTTCTTAGTGGATTCTTCGCATGGGCTATAATAGCCGCTTCCTGTCCCTCGGTTTCTATGGCGCACGGGCGCACCGATCTGACTTTTTTGATGGCAGCATTCCCATCCTTCTCTCCGTAGATGTAAATCTCAGCTAGGGCAAGCATTGTCCCAGTTCTACCACATCCCCCAAGACAATGTACCAATACGGTCTTTCCTTTCTTCAGAGCCCTATCAACAGTGCGGATGAACTCGATTACATTCTCATCCGATGGAATACTGAAGTCTGGAACAACGATGTTGACATGTTCTATTCCAAGGTCAGAGAATTCAGGAAGACCAAAGCGCTCCTCCAGAGAAATGACAAAGTCAATTCCAGCCTCTTCGAGTTCCTCAATGTCATTTGCAGACATAGGGAGAGCAGACCCGAAGAGCTCGCCACGTTTGTATTCAAAGATGTCTACTGTCATTGTCATCCACCGCACCCATTTGCTGGATGGCATGCTGTATGAACATGCGCGGAGAATAGCAATGTCGGATAAGCATTATGGCAGGGTCTAGAAATCTACACGTATGGTTTCCCATCTGACTCGGCCAGCTTCAACGGCCTCTTTTATCATCCGCTCGGTCCGATTAAGCCTTGCATCGCCAGTCTTTACATCCGCCAGAACGACCGTTATTGGAGCATCTGATTCTCCGTCTTTGGCAGATGTATAGCCTTCGAATATGAGGTAGTCAATTGGAGACCCAATGAACCGCGCATCTGATGGATTGAACTTAAACATATCAGGGAACAAAGGAACCATATGTTCAGCAATCTTCCCCTTCAGCACGTAGCGGCTTCGCTGGGCTGCGTCCTTTCGAATGCCTCCTTCCTGTTCTGCCCACATCCTACGAAATTCAGACTCTACAATTGCGATTCGATGCTTCACACGCCAATTCATTGCAAGATAGACAAGGAACGCAATGAGTAGGCCAATAGCAAGACCTAGGGCGAGTTCTTCAAAAGCCATACACCTCTTAGCTACGTCTACAATATATGCTCAGGTAATGACAGAGTATTGCTGGGGTATTGCAAAAAAAGAGTGTGTGAAGGAGGGATTTCGCTCACTTCACATAGAATGGCACGCCAAACATGTCGAGCATAATCGCACAGATTTCCGGTTGTTCGGCAATTACCAAGGGCCTGGCAGACCAAAATGCGTCCCACAGATTATTGTATGGACGATTAAGGATGCCCTGATAACCGAATTGGCAAAAAGACAGGGTGTTTTCGAGATTGAGGTAGTCCCAGCCATATCGATTACAGAAATTCAGAGTTCTATGGTCTATGGGTAGAGACTTTCGATGAGGAAACACTCGATTGGCAAACTGACAGGAAGTAGTGCCTAGACAATCCATTGAAGGCGCTTCGTTGAGTTGTCTTGCTGTATTCATCTACTCTGGGGAAAGAATATTAGTCCGACCTGCTGTGACCTATTTTGGCTGAGAAGGCCCTGCGGGATGGTTTAGACAGATGAAGGCTCAGACCAAGCTAATCTGCATCGGAGCGGCCTTTATGATTCTGCTATCGGGAATCATCATTCTAGCAGTGTTTGACGATGTTGATGGCCCACTGATTTATCAGATTGATGTACTGCCCATTTCCCCCCAACCGGGAGACTACATCAGTGTCATAATATACTGCATTGACCCTTCTGGAGTCTCGGGAGCAAGACTATCATGTGCATTTAACGATGAAGAATGGCAAAGTACTGACATGAATTTCTTCGCGTGTCTGTGTATAGCTGGTGGCAGGTGGGTAGCCAATTTCGGTCCTGTGAGGGAAGGGGATCAGGTGCAGTTCTTCGTAACAGCAATTGACAATTCCCCCTATCTGAATGAGGCAGACACCCAGGTCTTCTCAGTAGAAATCTAGAAACGAAGTGTGAAAAATGAAGATTGATGTATTGCTTAACCTCCTTGTATTGATACTTGGGATTATTGTTGCCATTGCACCCCATACATTCGCTCCAGTATGTATGATTGAGATGCGATGCTGGTTTACGCGGGATGTTGAAACAATCCTTGGCGCTGCAATCGCCATCATCGGACTCATTGGTGCATATCGTGGCCTTCGATAAGACCTAATGGAATTGGTGAGGCCCATATGAATCCAGAGCAGCGGCGATTGATTGAGGCAGTTCTTGTCATCATCGGCTGCTTTGCAATCTACACCTATACTACTGCCCTGCCCGTCAATCATACATGTGAGTGGACGGGCCTGATAATCCAAGACAGAATTGGACATGAGGTGACTTTCACCTACTATAACGGCAGCATTGAGTATTACTGCTGTGTCAATGTATCCCTTCTTGCCTTTGAAAGGCTAATAGCCACTGGCTCGATTGCCCAGCTGGCGAATATTCAGGTCAGGTGCCCTATGTGTGGCATGCTGATGGATTGGGATGACGAGATGATTGTTTGGGTCTATTCAACGGAGTATGTGAACCCGACCACCCTAGAACCAACCATTGTTCCCCTATGTGAGAACTATGAGCAAACTGAGATGTGCGAAGGACATTTCCTAGGAGAATACGGGGGGAGCATAATAGATAATCCATATGTATGGCTGGAGGAATAGATGAGGTTGGCAAGGAAGGCCCGTTTGATATTGTTTGCACTGACGGTCGCGTTGAGCTTCAATGTGACTTTCATTGTCTTATACAATTCAGTGGCACCAGCTTCTTCATCATGGCCATTCTTGGACTTGGGGCCGGGGCTGATGCAGGATTCATACAGCAATCGTGCACCATCTCTTGAGTCCCCATTTGGGATGATTGGTGATATTCCAGGGGGATACTCATTGTACGCAGGATGCCCTCTTCAACCGAATCCCCCAGATACCTTGTTGCCTTGGATTCCTTCAGTAGATTCCTGGGCATTTCAGTCACCCTCAGAGGATATTGGGATGGCCTTGGTAGCGTTTCTGGTTTCAATTGTCCCCCTCGGGGTGGTTCTATTGCTTGGGAGGAAGAGCTTTGGGTCTGCGAAAACACAGTAACCTAGCAAGTTATGCAATCGGGAATATTCTCAAGTATCGTACAAGAAGTGCTGCGATTGTTGCAGCGCTTGTCTTCTCCACATTCCTTCTAGGATCTGCAGAATTCATCAGAGAGGGTGTGATGCTCGATATTACAGCATCGCTTGATGAAGGACCTGATATTGTTGTGCAGCGACTTATTGGAGGGCGACAGGCAGAAGTCCCGAGTTCATGGCGAAATAACCTGAGTTCAATTACTGGTGTTAGAATTGCAACTCCTCGAGTATGGGGCTACTTTGACATCGGGACTGGTAACCTTTTGACGATAATGGGAGTCAATGCAACAGACTATGGGAGCATTGTAGGAGCCACTGGTACCGATATAGTGCCGGGCGGAAGATTTCTCGAAGAAACTGATAGACATAAGATTGTGGTAGGACAAGGAATCGTTGACTTAATGGGTGCTGCGAGGGTAGCAATTTCCGTTGGATCGGTTATGTGGATAATAGCTCAAAATGGATCACTATTGCAGTTTGAAGTCGTTGGTGTTTTCAGCACCGATGCGTCGATTTACAGCTATGACATGATAATTACCGACTTACAGAGCTCACAAGAGGTCCTAGGCATCGAAGAAGGAGGATTTACAGACCTTGTAGTCTGGATAGACTATGGTGCCAACCTGAATGATGTGGCCTTTCGCATCGATACTCAAATGCCCGAAACAAGGGTTTTGACACGAAATGCTATGAGTGATATGATGATGAAGACCTACGGAGGCAGAGCAGGGATAATTGCCCTAATCTGGATTGTTGTCCTGATGACCGCCCTGCTATTGACCTTCACAGTGTCCAGTGCAGGTTCTGATGAGGCGCGTAGAGAAGTAGGACTCCTCAAGGCATTAGGGTTCGACACCGTGGATGTCTTGGAGATACGAATGATTGAAAGCTTGACCCTTAGTCTTATAGGAGCCAGCCTAGGAGTATCTTTGGCCATCATTTTCGATTTTTATCTAGGAGCACCAATTCTTTCAGGCTATCTGCTGGGATGGAATATTTTGCTGCTTAATGCAGGCATCCCTCTGGCAATCTCAGGGCCCACTATCTTCATTCTATACGCGGTAGCTGTTGTCCCCATCTTAGTGGGGACGGTCGTTCCGGCTTGGAGGAACGCGATTACTGAACCTGATGTCGTACTGCGAGGTGTATGAGATGGGGCAGGCAATAAGAACAGAAGGATTATGGAAGAGCTATGGTGTTGGAGGACCTCGACAAGTCGATGCAGTAAGAGAGGCTAATGTTGAGATTGAGAGCGGGATGGTAACCGCCTTTGGGGGCCCATCGGGATCTGGAAAAACGACCTTGTTGAGCATGATAGGTTTGTTGACAAAACCAACAAAGGGCAAGCTCTTTCATGGTCAAGATGAACTCTCAGCGGTATCCGAGGTCTATAGGACCAAGATTAGGAGAGAGCGCATTGGCTTTGTATTTCAGGCACAGTATCTAATACCTCAGCTGACGGCCCTTGAAAATGTCGCCTTGCCCAAGATGTGCACCGACACCTCGCCAAAGGACGCAGAGAATCTTGCAAGGAAGAAGCTTACCGAACTTGGGATGGACCATAGGCTTGATTTTCGTGTAGCAGAACTAAGTGGAGGCGAAGCCCAGCGTGTGAGTATCGCTCGTTCCATGATGAACTCACCAACCATACTAATCGCAGATGAGCCCAGTTCATCCATAGATGAGGCCCTTACTAAGGACCTACTCTCACAGCTTCGAAAGATGGTAGATGAAGACAAACTGACAGTGATTGTTGCATCACACGACCCCTTGGTACTGGACTGGGCGGACACGGTCCACAAAATGCGCTCTGGTGAGATAATAAAGGGCTGATTGTAACTTGTAAGCCTACGTAAACAGAAACGCTAATAGTATCATCCATGGTTTAGAATTATAGCTCTAGATTTAATGGAGTCCACTTATGAATGGCTCGCACCGAAAGACTCTGCATCGCCTTAATCGCGTTCATACTCATTCTGAGTGCTTCATGTCCTGCTGTGGATACAAGTTCGTCCCAAAACTCGATGCAAATGAAACTCACACCAATTCCAGCACAAGAAGTGCCATTGCCAATCAGATACTTCTCGAAGAATATTCTTCTCTCGACCACGGATATGATATACCCCCATCATGTTGAGGTCACCATGGCCATAACGGAGGATGATATCATGTTTGTCGGATGGAAGAACTCAGAAACCCATAATGGAGGTGGGGCGCGTGTGAGCTTCGTCAAGTCATTGGATTACGGAACGACCTGGAGCTGGCCTTACGACATGCCAATGTTTGGCGACTTCAACTCAACAAGACAATCAGACCCGTGGATGGCATGGCATAATGGGGCACTGTACTATTCATATCTTGAGTTTTCAGAGGAGGATTTCACACAGATCACCGTAGCAAAAAGCACTGATTATGGGCAGTCTTGGTCTCCCGTCACAGCATCTTTTGGTCGGGGATTTGCGGATAAGGAAACTATGCTGGTTGGAAGCGACGGGACAGTGTATGTTGCATATGATGATGTAGAGGATGATGGTGTAACCGTAGAGTTGTCCAAGTCAACCAATGAAGGCGATTTGTTCAGAGCAGCAGGAACGATGGTAGAAAAATCAGACGGACATGTAGGCCCGTATTTAGCTCTGAGCTCAGCAGGGGATGTATACTGCGCATGGTCGTGGTTTGATGAATTTGGTGGAAATATCCTACTTGACAGAAGTCTGAATGATGGAGAAACCTTTGGTGTGGAGAAATTCATCAACCAAGATGGTAACTTTTCCGCTTGGACCACTTCCGGGGGAAAACCAGCAAAAGTGACACTGCCCGTCATTCGGTTCGACCAGAATGACAGACTATATGTCCTCTGGGCCGATATGTACGAAGGGCTTCATGATACATTTGATGTTTTTCTGAGATATTCAGACAACTACGGACTCACTTGGAGTCCACGCCTGAGGATAAATAGACACACTGACGGCAATCAATGGAATCCTGAGTTTGCTATTGATTCAAGTGGGAAGCTCCACATCGTATACTATGAAGACAGATACATTGGTGGGTATCGGCCATTCTACAAAACTCTGAAGTTCACTGGGCCATCGCGAGATATTCCGGAATTTGGGGATGAAATGCCTGCCGCTTCAGCAGGCACTGACTTATCATTCACTAGGCCAGGCGAATACTTCTGCATCAAGCTCGATAGCGATGATATTCCGCATGTGGTTTGGACTGATGGTCGAACTGGAGCATTGGATATTTACTATGCATATGGAGTGCCGGATTATCCAGACTACACACCAACAACCTCGACTCGAACTACGAACAGCACTTACACTTGGACGACCGCGACAAGTACCACCAGCGAAGGGGAATTACTGATCGTGCAAGTAGCAAGGTGGGTCATCATAATTGGCGGATTGGCCACATTCATTGGCCTTGGAGTAGTCTATTGGAATCGAAGAGCCGGTTTTGGGTAATCATAGCACCAGAAGCAGATGTGAGACCATCGATACCATACTGAATAAGAGCGCTATCGAAGATATCTTTCGCAGAAGATGTATGATGGAACTTATGTTTTGGCCAGACTGGCTCTTCCTCATCCAGACTGACTCGAGGAGAACCCTCCAGCCGGCGCTAGCCACACCTACCCAGAATAGACCCGCAAATAGTGCAGTATCAGGGAACTCTTGGAAAAGGCAGTAAGGGCAGTGATGACTTGAGAGTCCAAGAACAACCGGCGCGTAGGTGTCATGAAGAGTGACCAGGTACAATATTGAAACAACTACGGCCAAAACTGCCACAACTCGTCGAAGTGGCTTGAATTGGACTTCTACCCATTGGATAGCAATGAGAAGAAGGGTCAGCACGATTGTAGTAGTCAGGATGATCCATCCGACCTCTGGGCCAAGGATTGCGGAGGGAGAGAACGGAGGGTCAACATCATAAACGCTGGAGCAGCAGGGAGCATAAACTGGTCTGATTGATGCTACCAGAAGTACATCCATGGCACTATCCAAGAGAATGAGTGGAACAAGAACAACCAAAAAAGAGCGTGCAAGATCGCGCATAAAGACCAGGTGGGGTTCGCGTCGATTTCCAATTTCCAGAACTAGCCAACTGCCGTATGCAAAAGGGAGTGTAATCTTTAGAACCAAGGCAATTGTGGACCAAGGATTGCCAACGTTGACAACCCCGTATGAGCACATAGCCCCCGGGCAATAGGGCACTAGTGACTGTAGCATCCAGAAGAACACGGGTGCGTTAAGTAGTCGAGCCACGAGCACAATTATGCCAATCATTCCAAGAAGGTAGTACCGTTGCTCGGCATGGAGCTGCTGTTCACTATCTCCGGCAATGTCCTCTACGATTTCAGAGGAGACATAGCCTCCATATAGCGCCAGTGCTAGTGACAATATACCAATGACAAGAACCACAACTGTTGTCACAGTTACAATCATTGGACATCACTTCTACGATTCTTCGCAACCTAAACCAACACTAAAGCGTTCCGACAGGCATGCGTTCGGTGTCTGAGTATTGCTTAAGTGTAGGCGCCTCAAGAATCAGAATGACCTGCTATGATAGATAACATCTTTGCGCTACTTAAGGAGCTATCAGACTCGCCTGGTCCTGTCGGACGTGAGGAGGCCGTTCAGGATTTAGTTGCTGCCCACTTGCAGGAGCTTGGCATCGCAATTAGGAGAGATGGGATTGGTAACCTAATAGCAACTCTAAATGGAACGGACAGCCATTTTGCTCTTGTAGCGCATGCAGATGAAGTAGGTTTTCTGGTCAGCTACATTGAGGAGCAGGGCTTTCTCAGAGTAAAATGGAATACACAAGGGCATCTCCCTGATCTCAGGCTTCTCCCGGGGCAGCGTGTTCTACTATTAACGGAAAAAGGGACTGTTCCAGGCTGCTTCTGTGTTAAGACAGCTCACATTGCAGGAGCCAGAGGAAAAGCTAGAATTCCAACTCAGGAAGAGGTGTTCCTCGATATTGGTGCAACATCCACTGAGGAGGTTTCGCAGATGGGAGTCCATGTGGGAACCCCTGTAATCTATGACACACAACTTCAGATGATTGGCAGGAATGTGGTAGGCAAGTCGCTCGATGATAGGGTTGGCCTAGCAATACTAATTGCCGTTGCCAAGGAGATGGCAATTCGGAGCAGCATTGACCGTCCAACGATAACCTTTGTATCCACTGTCATGGAGGAGATGGGCGCCAAGGGGGCAGCTGCTGTCGCAAAGGAATTAGAAGTGAACGGCGTGATAATACTTGAGATTGGTCTTGCTGACGACCATCCTGGAACTTCTGCAGAAGCAGGAATATCGTTGGGTAAAGGCCCTGTCATCGTGGTGAAGGATACGCAGTTGCACTATTCACACAAGCAGAATCAGGAGCTTGTTTCTGTCGCGGAAAAGAACGAAATCCCCTTCCAGAGAGCTGTTTATCATAACTATATGACAGATGGCGTTCAAATGGTAGCTCAGGGTCACACCGTTTCGGCCGTTGGTGTTCCATGCAGGTACTCGCACAGCAGTTTTGAAACAGTAATGCTAGAGGATGTGGTAAACACCATCAAGTTGCTTCTTGATTTCCTGACAGTTTCGAAGTAGTTCTATTCATTCCCAAACGCTGCCGGAACGACACGGACTCGCATGCGATCTCTACCAACAACTTTCACTTCCAAGCCAGCGGCAATCTCGCCTTCATCACATCTGGCATCCCAAATCTCTGCTCCAACCTTGATTTTGCCAGCATCTCTGGAAACCGGCTCAATGACTCTTCCCACCATCCCCTGTAGATCGTAAAGCATATAGCTACCCTCTTGAAGCGAGGGATACACCAAGTAGTATTTCGCCGCAACAAAGACAATGGCTCCAAGAATTAGGGCAATGGAGGCGATAAGGAGAAAATCGGGCATGAAGTAGTATACAAGGACAATCGCTATGGGAACTAGAATCAGCTCATCTACTGTTATAACAATGAACTTAACTTTCGGTGATACCATTGCTCTCGGGGTTCTATTGATTTCTTAGCAGAAAAGGATTTGCGAAGGGCGCAATAAAGCGCCGCGTGTGTTCTACCGCAGCGTTAAATAGTTGAATCAGGCGGGCCTTGTATTCAGTGAACCTCTTGAAGACCGAAGCAATCCAAACCATGGCTGGAGCAGCTCTGCTGTCTGCTTTCACTTATGTTCCAATACTGGCGAGAGAGCATTTGAATGCAGACGAGTTCTTTGTCACAGTCTTGGTTGGTGGATATGCTGCGGCAGCTTTCATTGCCAGCTACATTTTTGGAAGGGCTGGAGACATCTATGGACGCAGGCTAGTAGTTCGAATTGGCCTTCTAGCAGCCATGATCTGTTTCGGGCTGCTTCTTCTAGCTAGAACACCGGAGATACTTCTCGTAACACGAATTCTGGGTGGTTTTTGTGTTGGAATCTATCCGGGGGCGCTAGCTGCATACGCCTATGAATCCGAAATGAAGATGGGAAGATTCGCCTCCTTCGGAGCTGCAGGTTGGGCAGTTGGGACCCTTTTGGCAGGATATGCAGCAATGTTCGATATTTACTACGCATTCCTGTTCTCCACAGTTTTTTTGGCGCTCGGTTTTGCAACTGCATTGACGTTGCCTCCTGTGAAAAGACGTAGAATCAATGTTCCATTGTTTCCCATTGACACCCTCAAACGAAACTGGCCGGTCTACACAGCGGTGCTGATTCGTCATAGTAGCGCTTCGGCAATCTGGACTCTATGGCCGTTATTTCTCTACGACTTGGGCGGTGACCCATTTATGATTGCAGTTGTCCAAGCGACAAACTCTATCTCACAAGTGGGTGTTATGGTGGCCTTGACTGATCGATACAATTGTCGGTTTCTTGTTTCTGCAGGGATGATAGCTTCGGCGTTCACGTTTTTCTGGTTCACTTTGGCCAGAACCATCTGGGAAGTACTTCCATCGCAAATTCTGCTTGGGATTGCGTGGGGACTCCTCTATGTAGGTGCTCTGAAGTATGTCACTGAAAGAAATGAAGAGAGATCCACTGCATCCGGGTTGCTTCAGTCCACTCTGTCGCTTTCCTTGGTAATCGGACCAGTAATCGCAGCAATTCTGTATTCCATATGGCCAGACTATACGCCAATTATGATCTATGCAACAATAATGTCGGTCGTTGGTTTCATAATCTTTAGAGCCAGCACTCGTGGCGAGGAATTGAATCTAGTAGTAAAGGAAGAGAGTCTGGGAGTACCGCCTCCGGAACCGGTTTTGTGAGTAAAGGAAAAAGGAGAGAGAAGAGGGGTAAGACCCCTCTCCCAGTTCTAGGAACTTCCGATGGCTTGGTCTCCGACTTCGCCTGTTCTAATTGCCAGAGTAAGCACCAAAGCTACAATAAAGAAGGCGATAGATACAGGGTACATCAGACTTATGCTTGTTAAATCAAAAATCACTCCGGTCAAGAAGGGGCCACAAATCGCAGCACTCATGCTTGCGAAATAGTATAGACCAGTTCCCGCGCCAAGTCGTTTCTGTCCCAGCAACTGCCAGACTATAACTATGCTGTTGACGTTCACCATTGCCCAGCCCACACCGGCAACTGCCAGAATGCCTAGGATGGTATAGTAGTCGCTCACAACCCAGAGAGTTGCCAAGGCAGCAAGCATTATCACAAGGCCACCAAGAATTGTCTTCTTTCTTCCGATTCGTCCTGCCATGAAACCAGCTGGAACTGCAAATATCACAAAGGCCAGTGCAATGCCGTTGAGAAGGAATGAGGCATCAGCTGTTGCGAAGCCCAGTACCTCTTTCCCATACTTGGTGAACCATGTTTCTATGGCATTATAGCCAAGGAACCAGAAGAAAATAGCACCGAGGACCGCTATTGCTGATTTATCCTCAGAAAAGGAAACCTGTCGCATAGCCTCGAGTATTCCAATTTCATCTTCCTTTTCATCTTCCTCCTCCTTGGGAAGCTTTTCTTCTTTGATGACTACAAAGAGGATAATGACGGCGATAATCATGATTACAGAAGTAGTCAGAAAGGCAAGTATTGGCCCAATTTGCCAGGGCTGGACACGGAAGAGATTAGCCAAGTTCGAGTCCCGTATTTTGTAAATTTGAGATGCCACCGCAAATGCATAGATTGCTCCAATGCCGCCCATGAGATTGATAACGCCATTTGCCTTTGAACGATGCTCCGAGGCCACGAGATCCGGCATAAGAGCTACGACTGGTGCACGATAGAATGCCATTGCCACATTGAATATGGTGATCATTCCGAACATGACCCAGAACATGGAAGCCGCCCAGCCATACGCAATAAGCGAGAAGTAAATTGCAGCAATTGGTGTTCCAACCAGAATGTAAGGCATTCGTCTGCCCCATCTCGTACGCGTCTTATCGGAACGGGCACCTATGTACGGTTGCAAGAATAGAGCAAGAATATTATCAAGAACCATTATCGCACCGATAATGGTATTCTCGAGACTACCTGAGATGAAAGTTGGGAGAAAGTCTGCAGGCAGGTAGCTATTATATACACTCCAGCTAACGCCTGTAGTAAAGAATCCGAGTCCGATGGCAAGGACATAGAGCCACCTCATCTTTGCCCCTTGATCTGCATCGGACGCGCCAACTTCATCTTTTCTTACAGATTCGTTTTCATCCTCGTACGTCAACTTGCACCACTCCTTCCGAAGGAAAGTAGACTGACAAGCATTTACCGGAATTCTGCTGTGCACAATCGGATATATGAATGATAGTACAGAAACCAAGTGGAAATCGGTGAAACGGGGGAAGGTTCTTGTCCTAGTGTTTCAAATGTATCCCAGAATGAATCGAAGGGTCTCTCTGTTGAGGATGATTGAATAGTATGAAAATTCGAAAGATGACCACGAAGGATTTTGATTTCGCCATAGGCATGACTGCAAAAGAGGGCTGGGACAGTATCAGAGAGGACTTCCAGGAACTCCTGCTATTTGACCCGGAAGGATCTTTTGTTGCAGAAGTGGCTGGTGACCCAATTGGATTGGTCTGTGCAATCTCCTATGGTCCCTTTGGGTTCATCGGAAACCTCATAGTTCAGCCGGAATACCGGAAGAATGGGCATGGAACAACTCTGATGAAGCATTCCATTGATTATCTCAGAGGGAAGGGGACCAATACTATATTTCTTGATGCAGTACCTACCGCATCCTCACTGTACAAGAAGCTTGGATTCAAAGAGGTCTGTAGATCGCTCAGGTATGAAGGACGCGTTGAGCCAGAGGTTTCAGGAAAGTCCCGGGATATGGAAGACAAGGACATGATGCATATCCTTGCAATCGATAGAAAACACTTCGGAGCCAACAGGTTCCTTTTCTTAGGAGGCAGTCTATCAAGAGACCCAGATTTGGCACGCGTGATTGAAGTCGGAGGAAGAATAGCCGGGTATATCATGGGCAGCAGGAGACATGGTTTTGTTAGACTAGCACCGTGGATAATCTCAGGACATCCAGAACTTGCTAACGAAATGCTCCGTGATTTTGCAGTGAGAGCAGCAGGAAAGCAGATCAGACTCGGTGTTCTTGAGGCCAATATTCATGCCGTGAAAGTTATGAAAGCACATGCATTCTATCTGAAGAGCTACTCCATTAGAATGGTTCTCGGGGTGTCACCAAGAGAGGTGCTGCCATCGAATGGAGTATATGCAATAGGTTCCCCTATGCGAGGGTAGTCTGTTTCCTTCTTCTGTTTCTTGCTTGATTGAGCCGTGCGCCAAAATCGATGCCTTCAAGGCGACTTGCTACAACAGGGGATAGTACAAGAAAGAGGATGGCAAGAATCCATAGTATTGACATATCGATTACAACATAGCTGTAGGTTCCTTGTACAAACATCTCAATCATAGTACGATAGGCATTGGCGAATGGCACATATTCGTTCAGGACAGCGAAGCCCATCCCGGCCAGAGACAATGGTGCGATTCCACCTCCGGTAATCCAGTAAAAGAGAGCGACTAGGGCACAGATTGGAACGACATACACTGAGTTTCTTACAAGTGATCCCAAGATGACTCCCAGACCTGCGGTAAATATCGCCAATGGAAATGTCATCATAAGGAAAGTGAATAGGTCGCCCTTAGGCAAAACGCCGTACAAACCCCAACCCAGAAGAAGCACTGCTGGAACACAGATGTAGCTTAGAGCCGCTCCACTTAGCATCTTTCCAGCATAGATGCCGAAAGGAGACTGATTGGAGAGAGCTAATTCCTCAAGTGTATTCTGTTCATATTCTTGAGCTACGGCCGATGCCGCAAGAAACATGCCTCCAAAGGATACGCCATAGACGATAACGGTCCATGCCATATATGCCAGTCTTGGTGGAGTGTACTCATTCAGCAGTTCCACATTGAAAACTACTGACGCATCATCCGACAAGTATGTTTGATAGAAAATGTCAAGCTTCCTTATTATGGGCATCCGCAGGTTCTTCGTCATATCCTCATGGGCGTTGTTAACCCTGATGTGAATACTGGTTGATTGATTGGTTTGCAGAGCCTGCTCAAACCCATTGGGGATTGTGATTACGAGCAATATCTCTCCATTCTCAAAGAGACGATTTGCGGCATCCGCATCCATCTCCATTAACCTAAGGCTAGGAGGAATTGGATCATGCTCTCCTAATATCTCAATCAATCCGTTTGTGTAGATGCCTGGGTTCTGTTCCTCAACCACAAGAGCTGTTTCAACACCAGGTCCCGCATACACTCCACCCATCAAAAGAACGAAGGCAGAATAATACAGCAGAGGAAATAGAATGACAAATCCCAATCGCTCCTTGTTGCGCAGCCAAGTCCTCGCCTCCTTAACAAAAGACGCGCGGAACACACGAGTAGTTTGGCTCATGCCCGCTCCACCTCCCGTTTCATAAGTTGGACCGCTATTAGGGAGAGCAGCACCCACATGCAAATGAGTGAAATCATTCCAAAAAGAAGGCCTGATACAGTATCAAGAAAGAAGACGCGGGCCCACATGCCAATTGAATGGGTTGTGGGAAGCAACATCACAAGGAGTCTCATTTCTTGGGGTATTAGGCCAATTGGGGCAAGACCCCCACCAGCCAAGAAACAGACCACACTGAATAAGACAGAGAAGAGGATTGCATTTTCTCTCTTCTTTGTTCGAAGCCCAATAATCTCACCTATTGGTACAAGAGCCAGAATTGAGAGTAGGATTATTAGTCCCAGGATCGCTAAATTGCCGACAGGGAGTGTCCCAGTGGCAAGCAAAATAACTGGCACAGTGATTAATAGAACAAATAGAGACCTTGGTATTGCTGCGATAGTATGACCTGCGACAATTGCTAGTCTGCTTGTTGGCGAATTTAATGTGTCATAAATGGCCTCGGTTTCAAAATCGGATGCAGTTGCAAGCGCTTGCCCAGTAACTGAACATACAATTATGGAGAGAATCACTCCAACTGCATACATGTAGGCAATATTAGATGGCGTTTTACTCAGGTTGAGAGTTTCATCAAGAGCAACTCGTGCCCCAGACTGACTAAATTCGGGATAGACTGCACCTTGATTGTAAAGAAGAACTGCGGCCTCGATTCGATGCACGTAGTTCTTGACAACGTCATCATTCAGATTTGCTATGTAGATGATAACTGCCGCCTTGATGCCTAAAGACACATTGGCCCCAAATCCTTCAGGGATGAGAACATATGCCGCGAGTTGTCCATCCTGAAATAGAGCTGCAGCCGTTTCAGAGTCATAGCGATCCATTTTGAACCATGTATGATTCGTTGTAGAAACCATGTTCTCGAGGATTTGAGCCATATCCTCAGCCTGTGAGGATGAGTCTTGTATCACCAGACCACAGGCAAAGGACTCACCTCCGCCTACCTGCACCCACATTATTGTGTAAACTAGGGCGAGTATGAAGGGAACGATTAGACTGGGGGCGATAAAACGTGGGTCTCGTTTCGCCTGCTTTAGGTCCTTCCGTACAATAGCAGCAATCTCTCGAAGCAACTTCAATCCCTCAGCTTTGAGCCGGTTATAGTCAGAAATACATCACCAAGGGAGGGCTCTCTTAGAGATGCCTGCTTAACCTTCAAATTGCGCTTTGTGAGTCGCTCGATTACAATCGGAAGGTCGGAATGACCTGCTTGACTCCGAATCCACGCCGTCCGAGGTCCCCCATCAAGTGGTTCGCTAACCTTCTCAACGTTCATCCTAATTTCTTCAGCAAGCCATTTGGCACCGTGGGTGGAGTCCAAGTTCTCGACAAGGACCTCAATCAGGTAGTCCCCCACGTATTTGCGCTTCAAATCCCCTGGTGTTCCCTCAGCAACGAGCCTTCCATTGTCTATAATGATCACGCGATCGGCCAAGGCCTCTGTTTCATCCATGTAATTTGTGCAAAACAAAACCGTGCGCCCTTCATCACGCATCTTGCGCACTTGGTTCCAAATCAGATTTCGACTCTGCACATCTACCCCAAGCGACATCTCATCTAGAATGACGAGTTCGGAGTCATGCAGTATGGAACGCACCAAAGCGAGTCGACGTTTCATCCCTCCTGAGTACGTCCGTATCAAGTCGTCCTTGCGATTTGTTAAGCCCGAAAGCTCGAGCATCGAGGCAACACGGGATGAAACTTCAGCAATGGGTACTCCATAGAGGTCTGCATGGTACTCGAGAGCCTCCTTTGCAGTAAGGTCTTGATACAATGCGGTTTCTTGTGGCATAAATCCAATTAGCTGTCGGACCTTGGAAAGATTCTCTGAAACCTCATAGCCCTGGACCCTAACACTGCCTGAAGTCGGCCTGAGAATTCCCGTAATCATCTTGACTGTTGTTGACTTTCCTGCCCCATTGGGGCCGAGGAGACCTACTATCTCTCCTTTTTCAACCGAGAAGGATAGGTCATCTAGAGCCTTCCTTCCTCCGCTGTAGACATGGGTAAGGTTTGAAATCTCTATTATTGAAGGCAACTAACCACCAAGATACCTATGAGCAATCCCGAATATGAAATTCGTGTCACCATAGAGGTAACAGCGAGGAGTTCATATCTAGAGGGACATATTTCAAAAAGGAACGACCTTGACATTCGAATTCCTATTGAAGCCCAAGGTTTGGGCAATATTGAAGGAACTGAATTGGGGAGACCGATTTGAGAGCGACCTTCAGGTAAAGCTATCGTCAGTGAGAAATGGACCTGAGAGTTTGGCTGAAATTAAGAGTGAACTTCTGAAGAGAGGGCTAATCCTCGAACTAAAAGGTGGAGCAGGTAGCCTATATCTATCACTGACCTACAAAGGTCAGCTGGTTGTAGGAAAACTCATAGAAACGGAAGAGATTCTTAATCACGAGAATAGCGGATAGGTGAGGGTGTCACCTCAAAGGTGACAAGGTTTTGAAAAGGGGGTAGGTCAATTATCGTTTGGTGTAATAATGTCAGTTGACGAGGTTGTACTGCAAATGATGAGCCTTGGACTGCACCTAAATGAAGCGAAGGCGTACAAATCACTCGTCATGGTTGGACAGAGCACTGCGAGAGCCGTTGCCTCCAATTCGGGCATTCCTAGGAGCAAGGTGTACGACGTTTTGTATTCTCTCGAGAACAAAGGACTTGTTAGAAGAATCCTTGGCACTGACCCCACGGAATTCAGGCCCTATCCTCCCAAGGAAGCAATTCCTTTGCTTCTCGAAAAGATACAGCAATCAGGCGCTTCTGTACAGAAGTCATTAGAGAACATAGAGAATGAAAGGGCTATGGAAGGAAGAGAGTATGTATACACAGTTGAAGGCATGGATCAGATAAAAATCGAGATTCGAACCATCATAGGCAACGCCAAGACGGAGGTGTTTATGGCAACGTTGAATCCGGCCATGCTCAGTCTTGCAAGACCTGCTTTGGCAAATGCAAAGAAACAGGGGGTTGACATCAAGCTGGTTACTTCCCGAGCATTCATGGAAGAATGGCCAGAGTTCAAGCACTACGTGGATATGACAGATCTAGCAGGTTTTAGTCCACCGGGAATTATGGAGCAGATGAGTGTAGTTATCCAAAACGAGTCGATTCTTGATACGGGATGGAATCCAACTCAAATGGGGATATTAATTGCAGACAATACAGAGAGCATTGCATTGTTCGGAGGTTACCAGGCTCAAACGAATCCTTGGGCATTAATCGTTCGGGTTCCGCTAATCGCAATATTGCAGAGGCAGGTCATATCAGCTGTGCTTGCCCAATTACTGCGGTTTTTGGAAGGAAATTCAAGCACGCCATAGGACAACATATCCTACTGCGTGCGAGAGATTAAATTGATATTTAGGTGGCTTCTTGATTTGCCATGTCGTTTGACCAGCGGAGAGTAAGAAATGAGGAAACCACTCCTGAAGATTCTCAGGTGTCCCAAGTGCTACAAGAGCCTATTCGTATCGGAGAATGAATCAAACCAAGAACCCATCGAGAGGTCTACCTTGGCTTGTGAGAAGGGCCATACCTGGGATGTAAAGGATGGCATACCTCTTCTCGTTTTTCCGTCACCAAGCTCCGAGGATGCAAAATGGATTGCGGAATATGACGAAATGGCTGAGAACTACGATGAGCTCCTAAAGCAGTACGATGATTGGCTTGACATAGACATGATGAAAGAACGAGAGAGACTTCTACGTTTCGCCCCAATAGAAGCACCAGCAAAGATATTGGATGTTAGTGTTGGTACCGCAGCCAATTTTGTGGCCTTGTATAATGCATTTCATGGAAAACAGACAGGCCAATTCAACCTGCATGGGCTGGACCTCTCCCGTGCCATGCTTAGAGTAGCGAAGAAGAAGATGGAAGAGAGAAACCTTGAAGTTAGTCTTGTTCATGGAAGTGTCTTCAACATTCCGTACAAGAGCAATTCATTCGATATTGTGTGTCATAGCGGAGGGATCAACACATTTTCAGACATTGGACGTTCATTGAGTGAGATGCTTAGAGTTACAGAATCGGGAGGTTTTGTCGTTATCATTGATGAGGGCTTGTCCCCAAGAATGCGAGAATGTGAGAGGGGGAAGGAAATCATGAAGGCGAACGCTCTGTTTGCATCGCGCCCTCCAATCGAGTACATGCCTGAGAAGGCAAAGGACGTGGAAGTGAACTACATCATGAATGACACTTTTTATGAAGTGGTCTTCAGAAAGTAATCGGGATCATAGCATATTGAAAAAAAAGGTGCTCAGGTGGCGTCCCACAAGAGCACTTCTTCACAAGTAACGCAGCGACGTTCCGCTTTGTCTCTGCTGGGAGGATGAGGAGAGGTGGTTCGGATGGATTCCCTTCTGTCATTCATCGCAAGCTATACCTCTCTGTAAAGATATGAATATGCAAGCGCCTTAGTTGAAAGGTGCTTCCTGACACGCCAATCGTGTTCTTTCCTAGCTAGAGCCATAGAGTCTACCTCCTATATGCAAATGCGTACCCAATGGCATCGGTCGAAAGAGCCTTTGCCATCTTCGAGTTCTTCGTTCCAATTCCAAACAGATCATGCTTTTCGTGAGTCATTCTTCATCTACCCTGTGATACATATGCGTAGTAGAGTGCCTCATTCCAGTGGTAGCTCGAATTAGCTACACGATGCAGTTCCGCTGTCCGAGTACCTGTTTCTTGAGTCATTCTTGTTCACCAATCTTTCTGCGAAGCAGTTAGACTCGCTTGGGTACAAGCGAGCAGCTTAAGCATATAAAGGTTTGCACACCAAACCATTTGTTTTACAAACCATTTCGCAACTTACTTTTTATCTCTAACATGGTTCCTACAATAAACCTTTTAGGCAGTATTGTCCATAAAATTCGGTAGATAAAGAACGAATTTGGGTGATAGATTGACGAAGTATGAAGTGACAGACGCCCTTGAGGGGATTGAACTCACAGAAGAGGGCAAGCAGGAGATGCGTGACATCGTGTTTATTCACGATGAGAAGCGTGCAGAAATTATTGATGACCAAGTGAGGTACTTTATCATCCAAGTCCTGAAGCGCGGAATTGATGACAAACTGACCACTGAAACCAAGGACCCTGACACGGGAGGAACCATTTGGATTCAGAGAGAAGTGAAGCGATATGCAATGTCAGTGGTAGAGATTGTCAAGATGGCGAAGAAGTACAAAGATATTGACAATATCACCAAGAATCAAGTATACCACCATCTCCCAAAGCTTATTGATGGTGGCTTTGTAGTGAAGTATGGAACCGTTGTCACCGGGAAGAGAACAACGGACTATTACCAAAGAACCGCAAAAGGGTTTGTCCTTACCACCGGCCAATCTGCAATGACTGAGTCACTGATGAAGAGGAAAGTGGAGAGCCATGTTGAGAAATTCGCAGTCTTTGATATCAACCTGTCTGAGGCACAGAAGAAAGAGCTAGCCAACCTCCTACTCGAAGGCGCGAGGATAGAGAGTCAGGGCCGGTCCGAGATTGCAAAGCTTGTGAAAGGAGACGTTGCAGATAAGGAAGTCCTCTCGCTGTATGAAGATCTCGTCATGCTTCATGCGCTTGGTAACGATGAATGGGTGAACATTCAGAGAAGAATACGCGAAATCCTCCTCAAAAGCAAGTAGGCAGGGCCACCACCATTCAACAAGCTTAGCAGGTTGCACATACATTGGTTTGCGTTTCGCCTACACCTTCAATTCCTTTGAGCTTCTCCACAACATAGGTGCTCATAGCATCGTTAGATTTGAACTTGGCCTTGACAATGACGTCAAAAGCGCCAAATATAATGAAGGCCTCTTCCGTTTCATCAAGGGCCATAATCTTGTCAAGAACATCACGATTGGACATTCCTTCCACCTTGATCATGATATAGGCTGTGATTGTCATTGGATTGACCTCGTAGGCGACTTCCTTGGACAGGATGACCTGCACTTATCCTTTACTGATTAGCTTGCAGGTACTGAGAAAAAAATAATCACTGGATTCCTCAAAGACGCCTCATCAATTGTATTGCAGTCTTTGCCAAATCAACGATTGCGAGCTCTGGGACGGAGTCAGGGGTCGCCCAAGCTATCGCCCAAGTATCATTCTCCACCAACGCCATTAACAGATGTCCTTGGTTGCTATCGGCAGTAGCGATGTAGGATTGATCATCAGCTGCCACCAACTTATAGGTAACGCCCCCTGCTGAAATGGCAGGGGCCCCTGATGATGATGCAGTAGCTAAGGATTCGGTAGCGTCAACAAGGTTACCCCAATTGCTAGTAACCCAAATGATTTCGCCATTCTTCATAATTGCGAAGGCCTGAATCTTTGGATTATGAGAATAGAGAAGTTTCCATTCGTTGTCGATTGTCGTGTCCATTTCAGCTTCACCAGAACGTAGCTATGCCTTTGGATAACCGTAATTCAATAGATGGACAAGTCAGACTGTAATTAACCTGACGCTCAGTCCATCCTAGAATACTCTGCTAAATCTTGCCTTTTAGCGATTTTGCAGCACGGTCAACATCTACATAGATGCCATCTGGAGCAGCTTCTGCTGCAGCCCAAGCAACAACGAACTTGTCGCCCTCAATTTTCGCTAGAACCAAGATACCACTCCCCTGAACGTTTCGAGCTACGAGACTATCCGGGGTTGTTCGAATTGTGCTGTATTTTACTTGATTCTGTATAACGCTAGCAGCACTACTGCCAACTGCCCTACCAAGCTGAGCAGCGTCGGCTGTAAGATCCCAATTGTTTGACTGCCATAGGACCTGACCGGCGGTGGTGATTACTCCAAAGGCTTGAACCATGTTTCCACTATCATTGTAGGCTTGTGTATATGCATCCATAACTGGATCTGACAATGTCATTCACCCCATGTTATACACGGTTTCTGGAAAGTAAGAAACAGTGTTACCATAAAAAGGAATTCTTGATAGCCTTCTAAAAGTATCTTAACCCGCATTCAAGGCTGAAATGCTCTGCAAAATCGGAAAAGGGAAACACACTCTTATGCTTTGATGCCGTATCATCAATTATGAGTGATGGACCAATCTGGGAGAGCGATGATGGGGTATTGGTGAAGATCCTGGTTAGACCCAGATCTAAAGAACGGAATTTGATTTCTGAGCTTTCGGACGAGTATCTAGTACTGAACATTAAGTCGCCAGCAAGAGAAGGAAAGGCAAACATGGAGCTGCTCAAGCAACTATCAAAATTCCTCGGTGTATCGACGGGTGATCTGGTCTTGGTATCAGGTCACAAATCACGAGAGAAGACCGTCAAAGTGATTGGATTTCGAAAAGAGCAATTCATGAAGCTGGTCACAAACGATAAATAACCGAAACCGTTCAGATTTGCCTTACGAGAGTTTCCCTATCGCTCCGTGGTATCCGTTTGATACCAGTGAATGTACCCTCGCCCAGCCAGGAGGCTAACCGTTGGACCAAATCCCAAGAACAACTAGAGCACTTCTCTTGGGCATCTTTGGAGCTGGTACATTTTTTGCTGTCTTTGTGGCATTTCAGGGAAGATGGAATGACCCAAGCGTACTCATTGCAATTGTTGTTGAGTTTGGACTTCTTTTAGGAGTCCTGTTTCGAGAGCCCCCTGAAATCCCCGAAATTTTTGCCTTGTCACTAGCTACCATCCTCCTGCCAGTCATTTCTGCCTTGATGGGTATTTTCACTGAAGCCACTGTCATGGTGTCGGGCGGATTGGCAATTTACGCAGCTGTGATGAGCAGGCCAAAATTCCCCTTGACAAAGAGGGCATTGACTTCGGGAATCGTCATTGGCGTGATCATGACCTTCTTGGGCATCTATCTTGCACTAAAGATTGGAGTTGTCTACTTCATTGGAGCAGAGCTTCTGGGGGCTTTGATTCTTAGTGCTTACGGTCGGTATACACCTGAAGAGAACACAGTTGTTGTCGCAATAGCAAACAGTTCAGCGTATATCTCAGTTGGCGTCTTGGTCACCTTCCCTGCAATTGCCATTTTCACTCCATCTAGCTATGCTAGCGCAATAATTACGTATCCTTTCATTGTGCTTGTAACAGGCCTTAGTGCGGTCTTCGGTCTAATTCTCCTCCTGCCATTCCGAGAGCAGTTTGAAACGGACCCCTGGCCGCAAGTTACTCCTCAAGCGAACTGCATTGTTTCGTTAGCTGCAGATCCAAAATCAAAAGAGAACGTAGTTGGAGGGATGGTCACTGGCGCGTCATGGATGGGAACTACTCGATTTCTGGAAGGTGCCACTGGATCAACCCTGTCTTCACTCCCTCAAGCACTGACACCGATTATTCCTGAGGCAGGAAATATACCCAACTGGATTGGAGTAACAAACTCACCATTGCTTGCGGGAGTTGGGTACTTCGTCGGTTGGAAAAGGACTCTGATAATGGCTGTCGGCACATTGGTAACTGTAATGATTTGGATACTCATAGAGGGTGCAGCGCCTATTGAGTATGGGGATCATCTACATCGTCCTGAGATAATCTATCTGGTTCTGGGAGTTTTTGTTGCCGTCATTCTCAATGATTTAGTTTCCAGCAGAACAAAGGAGTTGACTCCTGAGGAGTTTGAAGAACAAGCAAGAAACCACAAGAATACGCTCAACGGCAAGGAACGGGACTATCATCTAATTGAAAAACCACACAAGACAGAGGAGTTACCAAAACTACTCCGAGTTAGAACGGAACTCTTCAGCATTGAGGCGCTTAAAGAAGAAATTCGGTGGATGGTAAAAGACCCAAGGGGGTATATGAAAAGTAAGAGGGGGAAAATGCCACCTTGGATTGCGTTCACTTCTCTGGTGTCATTCATAATTGTTGGCATCTTTATTTTCTCACTAGTTAAGCCATTCCTCGGCATCGAAATTCCATGGCTGCTTTTTGTAATTGGAACGCCTTTGGCACTAATCTCGGCCTATTTTACTGCGCGAGCAATCAGTGAAACGGGTATGCTTGCGGGCTACATTTCGGATATAATCGCCATCCCTGCCATTCTTTTATTTAGAACAACATTTCAAGCGATAACCACATTCATGGCAATGCTTGGGGGACTTCAAGATGCTGCAATTGCGCTCCTAGTACACTTGAAGCTGGGCCGGATTACAGGAGTGAGGGGTAGAAGCATTCTCAAGGCTGTGGCAATTGGAATGGTGCTAGGAACTCTAATTGGCTCTATGATAACATATCTGCTATATCGAACCTATGGTTTTGGCGGGGCAGAATTCCCCGCTCCTGTTTCACAGTTATTCGGCTTTCTCGTCATTAGTATCTCACATATTGGCAATTTTCAGTTACCAGGAGTTGATCAGCTTCCTGACATGCCATTCCTTCTTGCATTTCTATATCTCATGGTTTTTGCGATAATTGGATACTTGACAGGGAGGGAGCTTAACAGGAGAGGATTTAGTGCCATCAGTCTGGCAGTCGGCTTGCTCATTCCTCCGGCCACATCAGTGACTATGCTCTTCGGGGGAGCACTGAACTATCGTATTGAAAAGCAAAGAAGAGGAAAAGACTTGGACTCCGAAGAAATCATGATCTGCGAGGAGTCAGAAGAGAGAACGAGCAGGATTTTGAGTGGAGTTGTGGCGGGAGAGGCCATTGTCACAGTATTTCTTGTCCTAACGGCTGCCTTCAGCATGCTAGTCTAAGTGATTTCGTCAAGATACTCGGCAAGACGCTGGAGAAACTTGGGAAAATCGTTCTTATTTATCGAGGCTCCTGCTGCAGCAGGATGACCTCCACCCTGACCTCCATCAATTTCAGAAAGTATTGTGTTCATAGCCTTGTTAAGGTCTACTTCGCATTGCCGCCGTCGGAGGCTACAGTCGACGTCCTCTTCTGAAGATCTTGCACTAATTCCAATCATGGAGTTGGTCACATAGGCTGCGAATTTCGCGCTTTTCCCCCTATATCCATTAACAGGCATATCAAGGACATAGCCAACTTGGCTCAACTTTCGTGCGTTCTTCTGGACATAGCGAAAGACTTCATGTTCGATTCGTGTTGCTTTCAGGGCCAAATCGACAATGTCATTCATCGAGCTTGGTTCAATTCCAATGGTCAATTGACGAACCAAGTCCTTGGATTCTCTTCGATAGTCAATCTCCTGAAGTGCTTGAACCAGAATCCCGGCCTCAAGATAGAGTGTTCTTTTATCATAGTCATCGAAATGTCTTCTTGCAAAGGGGGTGTTATCACAATAATCCCCAATTGCGCCATAGAGTGCCAAGCGAAGAGCGTGTTCTGGAAGCTCTTTCGAAAACCTCCTGTAGACCAGCTCGGCTGCGCAAGGTCCAACTTCATGAACCAATTCGACTCGTGTGGATAGTTTCTTCTTTTGACTAGGGATTAGGGGATGATGATCAGCCCAGTGGATTCTTGTGGAATCTGGAAACTTGTCGAGTGCTCGGAGGATTTCATCGAATCTTCTGCTGTTTATTGCTATATCGCTAATGTGGACCTTCTCAGGTCGGTCCTTTGCGACCCGGTACAAATCCTGGTGAATCTGAGAAGGCTTTGTGAAGTAGAAATCAGCCCCCGGAAATGCTAGAAGTGCAATTGCGCCTGATGTTATCCCATCGAGGTCTCCATGGGTCAGTACCACATTTGCCATTTTAGAACCACCTCAGTGAGTAAACCTACCTATAGGTTTCTTCAAGAGCTTTGTCCCATTCATCCTTCTCTTCGCCCCGTTCACGTCGCTTGCGTGCTTCTTTTCGAGCTTTTTCGCGTTCCTTACGCTTCCTCTTCGTGTCCTTCTTGAATTGCTCAAGTTTCTTCTTTCGGAGCTCAAGTTCCTGCTTTTCTTCTTCGGTAAGTTCCGGCTCTTCCACAGCCTCGCGTTTTGAAAACCAGCTTATCACCATGGCTGCAAAGGGGAAGAGTAAGGCTATAGGAACCAGAAGGAGAAGAGCCATCTCTGGTTGAAGGATTTCAACACTATTCTGTATTCCTAATGGCAGATTCAGCAGCGTAGTAAGAACTGATGGGCTAAGAAGCAGAAAGGACACTGCAACAACGCCGAGGAACCTAATTGCAGACCCCATGAGGGTCGAGCCAATAATATAGCTGGATGAGGGAGCTGCAGCCTTTGCGGTTAGTTCATCTCTTGCCTTCGAGTCGGATGCGAGAATATCATCAACATAGTTCTGCAGCCGACGAACATCAGAAATTGCATCCAAGTTCTCAAGGGCATCCTTGCTTCCAACAAACTTTCGTTCTATTGCCTCTCTAAGGAAGGAAAAGGCAGTGGCCCCTGATGATCTGCTCATGCCGGTTATGCTCACTTTCTCGCCACGTTCAATAGCGTCTACTTTTCGAGTGGCCTGTCTAAGTGCCAAGAGCTGTTTCCTAAGCGTTTCTTCACGCTCCTCGACAGGCTTGCCCACGGAGTGGCTGTAAATCATTTGGTAGCTTATTTCAAGATAAGCAAACGAAATCAGTGCAAGTATCTGTATCGGATGAAATAGAAACACCAGAAAGTCCGCAGGGAATACAACGAAATCAGGGACAAGATGTCCACGAAAAGCAGCCAAGATTAGAATGAGCTGCATCGAAACGAAAGCACCTCCAACATACTTGTGTTCCATTCTAAACAGGCTTTGGAGGAACAGAGCAATGCTTACTCCAGCACAGAGGAAGTAGAGAAAGAGAAAGGTGTTGTTCCATAGGCTCAGGAGTATTCGTTGTAAGTCACCTGTGAATTGAGCAATCACCTGATTGATATCGGTCAGGGGTCCGGATACGCCATAGGGTTGCATATACCACATTCTCAGAACAAGCGTGTTATAGAGACCAGTGACCAAGGCGCCAGGGTTTGCTCCGGTTAGCGCAATGACAAGCCCAGACATGACTAGAATCGAAGTGAAGAAGAATATCAACGAGAGAAGCCGAAATACGGTAACCACGAACTCGTAGGGAGCTGCCCAGTGCCAGACATCGTTGACATCCATAGCAATGTAGACAAGCCATGCCATGGCGGCAAAAGCAGCCACGGATGCCACTCTCAGAATCCAGGTTACAATTCTCAAAACATTGCCACCCCCCTTTGCTTTGCTTCCTCGTAGGTTTTTATGATTGTTGGCAGAAAGTCCTCAGGTCCTACATTGACCACAGAGATATTGAATTTGGCAAGTGCTCGGGAGATCTTTCTTCTGCGCTCCCATAGCTCTTCAGATACAGCCTCAGAAAGCACTTTCTCCACAGGTCCAAATTGCCCAACCGGCGCCTCGAACCAAGGTCCAAAGGGGCTAATTACCTGTGCGCGATGCCCATTGGCTACAATCGTCTTCATGGCGTTTAGTAGCGGAACTGGACTTTCTTCCAGGTCTGTAAAGAATATGAAGAGAGACCGTTTCCTGGTCTGTTCAACAACATAGGAGACTGCGGATTCATAATCGCTCCACCCGGAGGGACTGGCAAGTGCCAACGACTCAAGGACATTGTACATGTGATTGGGCGAGGTTGAGGGAGGTACATAGGAGTGCACAATCTCGCTGAAAACACAAGTACCAACAAGGTCCTTCCTCTCAAGGCCAAGGTGTGTGAGCAATACAGCAGCACGAATCGCGTACTCCAGCTTTGTATTCTCTGGATAGCCATTCCCCATGCTCCCGCTTGTATCGACCATACAGACGACTTGGATATTCTTCTCCTGCTCAAACTGCTTTACAACAAGGTCTCCGCGCTTTGCACTTGTCTTCCAGTCTATCAGCCTAAAGGAGTCACCAGGCACATATTCCCGAAATCCTGTGAAATCGGTACCCATGCCAACAATCTTCGTACGGTGAGCGCCAAACATCAGGCCCAGCTGACGCTGCTTTCCTAGAGCTTCCATTCGGCGCACATCCTTCCAAGTAGGATATACAAGAATCTCAGTCTCTGCCTCCAAGGTTCGCTTGTAGTAATGCAGTCCAAGTCGATCGCGCATGACGACATCCGTAGGTCCAAGATTGTATCGCCCACGCATCCGCACTTGAAGAATGTAGGAAAACGTGATACTGCTTCCGGGCTCGATGCGACTAGCTATGAAATTCTCTCCAATTGCAAGAATCCATGTTTCAGGATACTGGTCCCATACTTCAATGAAATCAAAGTGCCTTCTTGAAACGTTTCGAACCGTTACGCGCACACGCACAAAGTCCCCCGAAAATACCTTCACCTTGTCGATCTCTCTATCGACCTCAATTCCTGCAATATTGGCGGTGAGAGCGAAAAGAGGCAGTGTCACAACTAGGCCGATTAGCAGGTACACGCCGAGAGTAGTGAGGTAGAAATTGGCCCATACAAAACCACTTGTTAGGAGCAGTACCCCGGCGAATATGACTACAAAGCCTCTTTGTGTGATCACTTCAAATCTTCTCCGCAGCAATCAAAGGTCCCAGAACACTAGCGTGGGACATCCACTTCGCCTAGAATTCTTGATACAACGCGCTCAACCGTCAGTCCTTCCAACTCAGCCTCTGGCTTCAGAATTAGCCTGTGGTTAAGCGTTTGAACGGTCAGTTTTCGAACGTCCTCAGGAACAACATAGTCACGCCCGTGCATCGCCGCTCTTGATTTTGAGGCATTCATCAGCACAAGCGACGCCCGAGGTGAGCCGCCCAAAAGGATTTGTGGATCGTTGCGCGTCCTGATGATTACATCACGAATATAGTTGATGATATCTTCTTCGAGAAACACCGTCTTACAGGCATTTTGCATCCTCACAATCGTTGCAGGATCAGCCAAAACACGCAAGTCGGTCACTTCTCCAACGTGCTTTCTGCGGATGACCTCTGCTTCTTCATTAGTTGTTGGATAATCCAGTATCAGTCTGAACATGAACCGGTCTAGTTGAGCCTCAGGAAGCGGATAGGTCCCCTCCTGCTCCACAGGGTTTTGCGTGGCAATTATCAGAAATGGTTTTGGAAGTTTCCTAGTCACTCCTTCAATAGACACCTGACGTTCCTCCATGACCTCAAGAAGTGCACTCTGTGACTTCGGCGGGCATCGGTTTATCTCGTCAGCCAAGACCAAGTTTGAGAATACAGGTCCTTTTCTGAACCAGAATTCTCCTGTCCGTTGATTGAAGACATTGCTTCCGAGCAGGTCTGCAGGAAGTGTGTCAACCGTGAGCTGAATGCGTTTGAATGCGCACCCAAGAATGGATGCAAAGGTTCGTGCCATGTAGGTCTTTGCCAGTCCTGGAACACCTTCCAGGACCACGTGACCATCAGACAGGAACGCAATCAGCACATCGCGCATTATGTCGGTTTGCCCCACCACTCGACGAGCACACTCACGAAGTATTTCTTGGCTAGATGCCTTTACTTCATCAATGGTCATCGCAGGTAGACCAGCAACTTCAGTTTCTGTCTGTCCTTCTGTTGTCAATTTTTCTTTCTACCTCACTTTGACTTTGTATCGATTAGTAATGATTGAATATTACGCATAAAGAAGAAGAGTTCCATCATTTCATTCTCCTTGACCTTCATCCCAGGATTGGAGGAGATCTCTTCTATTCTACTAATAGTCTCTAGGAACTCCTCTTGTTTCATCTTTGGGTCCTTATATTGCATGAGTTCCCAGAGTTTCTTAACACTAAACTCAGTCCATCGATTCTTTTTGGTCAGGTCTCTCCTTAGCCGTCTATAGAGCATCTTCACAACACGACTGTAGTTGCCCTCTGTTCTATAGTATATCATCCGTTCACTGAAGTAGGTCTGTCCGCGCCGGAGGAATACCTCTGAAACGCTTTTCACTTCGGGCTTCTTTGGATCAGGAAGATACTTGCGAATGCCCATTACTGTAATAAGAGGGTAGAGAGGAGCAAGCCAAGGAATGGCTGATAGCCATAATGCCCTCCCAAGATAAAGACCAAAGAAGAACTCCGGGGAGTTCCAAGGAACGGCAAGGAGATTTTCGCTAAATGCTATTGTATAATTTCTTTGACCCTGTGCCAACCAGTTAATTATGTTCAAACCAAACCGTTGATTGTCAGAGAATCGATCCCACATGTCATTGGAAAATATGCTTGGATCACTTAAGGCCACAAGCCGTCCTGCACCCGGAAAAGATGCAGAGAGGTCAATTGCCCCGGCCACTGGCAAAACCCCGGCCATTTCGCCCTCATCTGGCCAAGGATTGGGATCATCAATGTTGGGTTCGACCCAGGCCCGGTCAGTTGTCCAAGCCACTCCAAAGTATCCCATTAAGGAAGTAGGATTGAGGGTTGATGCCCAGTTTAGGTGAAGCTCGCTAATACCTTGTGTTATGGGATGGGGGACTATATCCCTAATTACTGGGAGACGTGGATCTTTGTCATAGGAGTCCAAATCCAAGAGGACCCCCTTGGTGAAGGTGAGCAGCCCAGTGAAATTCAGTCCGGGAACAGCAGATCCAATCTGAGGCTGCATGAATTGGTTCAAGAGGAAAAGGGAATTGTTTGATGTTCCAAAATCGTCAGCTATCAGAACACCACCACCTGCAAGCAGATGCTGAAACATCACCAGCAACGTGTCAGCGCTGTAATCTATCACAGGTCCTGAAATTACCAAAACTGCAGAACCTTGATACCTAGATAGAACACTCATAGAGGACTGGATGGATTTTACATCATAGCCTGACTCATTCACCGCAGTTCTAAACTCGCTGTACCCATTCCATCCTTCATTGTAAATGCTGAAATCTTGCCCATAGACCTCACCAACTCCTGCTATTGTTGTACCAGCAAGTAGGCCAATGGGAGCCCAGCTAAGGATGAATAGAATCACTTGAACTGCTTCTTTCCAGCCCATCAGTTACACCCTTCTTACTCCGATAGTATTCTGCCTTCTATCCTTGGATACAAGTCACTGAAGGTCTTGATAGCTACTTCATATCGCTCACGTGAAATCACGTGGTTAGAAAAACGAGCCTCCAAGTAGATGGAAACAAACTCGTCCACCATTACACTATCAAGAGGCAATGACTTCAAAACACGATCTAGGAATTCATGTGCAGTTTCAGAGTGCATCCTCTCGGTCCCGGTCTTGCGCCCACACATCTGTTCAAAAGTACGGTAGGCCAGCGTTATGGCAGCATCATACTTGCCGGCATCGGCCAGCTTCTTGATGTTCCTCAGCTTTGAGGGGATGTCTACACCCTCCTCACCTGGTTTCCGAGCGAACTTGCCTCTTAAGGAATCCATTAAGCCCATATCATCACCTTCTATTCTGTAACAACAACAACCGCCTCAATTCGCGGATAGAGATCAGTGAAAACACGCATGGTGTTTTCGTAGCGCGAACGCGAGACTTCGTGGTCCGAGAAACGCGCCTCCTCATAGGCTTCAAGCAATTCGGTCACTGAAGCAGGGTCCAGAGGAATTTGCTCCAATGTTCGAGTCACAAAATCCCGAGCAGTCTCAGATAGACGTCGCTCGGAGCCTGTTTTTGTGCTGCATAACTCCTCAAACGTGTGATATGCTAGGTTTATTGCAGCACTGAATTTGCCGGCATCGGCCAGCTTCTTGATATTTCGTAAACGCTGCGAGATGCTTTCGTCTTCAAGGCCTGAATCGCTCCTTCCAAGTCCCTTCACAAAGTAGATGTACAGAAAGACAAAAACAATCGCAGCGCCAATAAGGGCCAGTGGAAGGAGAAAATCGAGTGTATCGAGGAAGCCGCCCCCAGGCTCCCGAATCTGAACCGTGAAGTCTAATGATTCAATACCGGATACATACTGTGATAGCAGAGTAACGGAAAAAGTGAAGTTTGCAGGAGTGTCGATCGCAGCCACGGCGAATGTGGCAATCCCGGATGAGTCCGTCTGTCGTATTGCCGTGGCCGTTCCATTCAAGTTGAATTCAACTCTGCGACCGGCAATCGGAATTCCCTGGTCATCAGTCAGCTCCACAGATATTGTGAACTCCAATCCGGGACTAACCCGTCCAGGCGTTCTTCCAAAATCGAACACAACGTCTGTGAAGATGTGCATTGTGTCAGCTGTTTCCGCCGTCGTGCCTCTTAGATACTGTCCGGGGTCATCATCATACTCAACAATAATGACATATCTTCCACTTGCAGCCCAAGACTGGGGGACTGCTATTTGAATGTCAGGCCAATCAGCCGCTGTCATCAAACGACTTAGGAGAAATGTTGAGTTTAGATAGATATCTAGAGTTGCGTCATGAATAGGATTTCCATCAGCGTCCTGCAATCTCAGGGAGAGGGTGAAGTTCTCACCGGGTTGAACCTCAGCACTTCGTGGAAAACTGATGAACAGCACAGTGTCTATGCTGACTGTGATAAACCACGGAACTGGAGTTCCCGAACGTTCATAGTAACTGCCAGCAGGCATGTCAATGGTAATGTTGTACAGCCCGGGTGCAGCGCCGTCGGGAACTAATAGGTCAACACTAAAACGCCCGTCAACTCCAGTAGTTGTTGAGTCAATTGGATTTCCATCTCCGAGAATCACGACAGGAGTGTTTGGTGCTGCAAAGCCACCATGACGGGCAATGCCAGAGATAGTAATTGTGCCGCCTCGGTCAGCTAGAAAAACCGTCTGAGTGTCGAGCTGTAGCAAAATAAGATCCCAGACTTCCACATTAGCAGGCATTGTTACTGCCGCTTCAAATGCCAAATTTGGCCGAATAAACACCACATAGTACTGGCTTATTCCAACAGGATGACTCCAGTCAATGACATGCAAGTAGGCAAAAGACCCCGATACGGCATCGGTGATGGTGATAGTCTGAAGGATAGTGTCCACGCCATTGTCCCAATGAATCTCCACATCATAACCTACCATTGCGGTTCCATTAGCGAATTGAAGCGTTCCAAATATAGTCAGAGAACCACCTCGATAGACATGCGTCGTGTCTACATCTGCGGTTAGGTTCACCGAATATCGCTGAATGTCAACGGCGATAGGGATTGTTGTGGCACCATTAATCCAGTTTGGAGGGGGAGTATATCTTGCGGAAACCTGATGGTTACCTGGAGGCACTGCTTCAGGCACTTGCCATGGAATATAGAAGAATCCGTTAGAAAGCGTGGTTCCAAAGGCAACTGGAGAACCATCAAAGAGGAGCTCCACAGTGGCGCCACCGATTGGAGCTAGGTTGAGGGAGTACTGAAGTGTGCCTGATATTGACAGGGTCTGCAAGATGTAGTAGCTCGGACTGCCAACAGCAAATCCATTGATTTCTGTCTGCCATTGGAGCAGGGTGACAGAATCATGAATGGACTCCGTCGATTCCAATGTAAGATTTCCTGCATAGCGCCCGTAGACCTCGATTCCAGTCCGAATAGTGTCATAGTCCATTGCCAAGTAGTAGAACGTGAATTCACCGGAGATGTTTGTGGTTATTGTCGTCAGGGGCCATTCCGTCCCATTGTACCAGAATAGATCAACGAGAACACACTTCTGGGCAATTACCGGGATAGCGGCAGTGGTAGCATCTGCATTTAACGGATCAGTACTTGAATAGTTGCACTTGAAGTAATAGGTGCCCTCGGTGTCCGGAGGGACAGTGAAATAGTGAGTATGCTGAAAATAGCCGGTTCCATCAGTCACTGGACTCGAGATGAGAGTCCAGGGCCCAGAAGCTACCAGAGAGATGTATATGTTAACGGTTTCACCTGATAAGGGGGGTGGCCCTCCCAAGAAGGTTAAGTAGCCATCAATCAATACGCCTTGGTCGAGGTATGCCGTAGGAGGTGCAGATACGGTAATCTCCAGAACATACAAAATTACATCGGCTTGCTGAGTCCCGGAAGTCGCATTCTCCCACAATGAGTTCGACGCCGTGTACTCGGCCCAAACGTAGATTGCACCCAAAGCGTCCGTCAAGGTAAAGTCATACTGAGAATTGAAGATGCCAAATCCATTTGTCATTGCATAGTCTATGAGTTCTGTGCCATTCTGCCAGTAATAATGGATGGCAACGGTAGCTCCGGGAATTGGAGCTCCTGTAAGCTCAAAGGAGAGAGTGCCCGTAACAAAGAGAGACTCGTTCAAGTGATATTCCGCGTTTATTGGATTCACAATAAGGTCAAGCTGATACAGCTGAAGAGTAAGAGAAGGAATCAGGGTGGCAAAGGCATCATCATAGATAGGGCTTGGAGAGGTGAAATTCACATAGATATTGACGGTATCAGGGCCGTCGGATAGTGAAAGAGGATAATAGAAGTTGTAATAGCCAGAGGCGTTGGTAACCCTTGTAAACACAAGAGTGTGAGTACTGTTTTGCCAGTGAATATAGATAGTTTGACCCGAAAGAGGCCCGGTTGCATTTCGTAGCCTGCCGTATATGTAGGCGGTCTGATTCAGATGATACACTGAACTCCCTGAATAGACTGTGAGAATTGTAGGCCGAGAATCAACGACCGGATAGAGATGAACAGACTCTGCGTCTCTAACATTGATATAGGAAATGGAGCAGTTGGCATAGAGCGTGACATTTCCAAGCTCGTGGTCCAATGGCACTTCGAAATAGAAAAGATAGCCCCCTGTCGAATTCGTTGTTACTGAAGCAATCTTGTAGGTAGCCGTGGAATTGTGCCACCAGATATCAATAGTCTCGCCTGGCAGAGGAAGGGGTGAAGGTTGCCATTCCGGAAGATAGAGATTTCCTTGAATGGTAAGGGTTCCTAGGACGTAGACAGGGTCAGGATTAGCCTGTATTGTCAATGTGGTGTCCCAGAGCTTGACTTCGATGATGCTTGCTGCTGATTGTTTGTCTTCGTAGATGGTATCGGGTGAAGTGTAGTTGCTCCAATAAAGGACATAGCCCTCGTATCCCAGAGGCACTGTATATACAAACTCGTAGTAACCTCCCGCGACGGTGACGTTGGATCCAATGTTAACCAAAGATAGTCCATTGTACCACCATATGTCTATGGTCCTGCCCACAAGTCCTGTGCCGTTGACGCCATCCAGAAGCCAGCCGTAGATTAGGATGTCGTTGAGAAGATGGACAACGGTTGTTGGATTTGAGAACATTGTAAGGGTGACTGGCCGAAGTCCAATGGTGACATTCAGGGCCTCTGAACTATCAGAAATCCCCGAAACTGTGGACAACCATGTTGCATTTGCCTCTACCTCTCCAAGAGGATAATCACTCGGGATGCTATAATCAAACTCGAACTGAGCTGTGGAGTTGGTGATTTTTGTCCCTACGAGAATATCGTCCAAGTAGAAGTAGACGGTTTCAAAGGGTAGAGGCGTGCCATCCATAAGCTCCAGATATCCCTCATAATGAAGTGTCGCTCCTCGATAGGCAGGGTCAGGAGACACGACTAGGTTGGGTACGGCCAAACCATAGACAGTGACCGTGGAGTTCTCCTCGGAGCGATTAGGGAAGTACTTGTAGAAACCTGTTTCCGGATCAATCTCGCCACCGTAATAAGACCAGACATCGTGTGGGCCCGGATACATCAGGACCACATCAAAGGGGTCAACATATGCATCATAGGAATAGGTACCATCGGATTGTATTGTTGCATTTCCAAGATTGACTCCATCCCAGATTATCTCCATCTGGTCATTGATGAGGGTTGATCCGTCTATTGGGGTTCCCTGGCTATCGGTCATCCTGCCATGCACGCGGACGGTATCATTCCAGTGTGCAGTATAATTGTCGAAACCAAGGCGGATGTCTAGGTCAATAAGCTCTGCTTGAGGGCGCATGGGTTCGTCAAGTGCACTGGCCATCATAGGATTTGGATTATCCACGGCCGAAACAAAGGTGTAGTTCATCACCGTAAATGTAGAAAAGGTCCAAGTTGCGGATATGTTGTGGACGCCCACCATGGAGCCAGATGGGAAGGCATAGTTGAAGGTGGCAAATCCCGACCCAGTAATTGCTGCACTCCCTACGAAGACTCCTTCGTCATAGAAATTGATTGTTTCGGGAGTTGTGACCTGCTGGAAATCTATGAAGAGCGCAGCAACGAGGTCGAAGGGATCTCCAATGAGTGCCCAGGGCTCGGCAAGCAGTGGGGCTATGAGCAACTGAACATTCTGCGCTCCAGTATTCTCAGGAATTTCTCCACCACCGAGATCGCCTGGAAGAGAAATTGGAATGACCTGAATCCACTCTCCGCCTTCGGGATGCCCCGACATTGGCACAAAGACCTCAGCCCAGAACATCATGTGTCGCACCTGTATAGCACGATATCCACCCATTGGTGTACCTACTGCATAGCCAAGAGCAGGTCGTGCAGGGACACCCAAGTATCTCATGAATACGCAATAAGCAGTGACGAAGTCCATGGGTAGACCGCCGCCACGTTCTAGAAACCAGTCAGTCAGCTCTTGATCTGAAGAGGGCCTGTCATTGTAGTTCTCAATCATGAGCTCAAATGTGGTTCGGAAGTAGGATTCCACATCGAATGCAAGCTCGTAGGCATTGCCAGTGCCAACAAAGGGGGTGACATTCTGAACAACTCGAGGACTTAGGGGCGATACTGCCGAAAGGTCCGTGTATAAAGGCGCAATGGAGGGAGGCGCCATGAATCCGTCAAGGGCGCGGTTTGCCACGCCTAGCACATCCTGAATACTATAGGTCACCTCGTAACTAACAATTATGGTGTTGTCCGGTTCACCCTCCAGGAAGGGACTGAAGAGAACAGAGCCATAGTCGTCATATTCCAAATCATAGCTGATTAGGCGCGAAGGGGAATCTGGAACATAGGACCCATCAATGAACGCTCCTGTTTCAAAGGAGTCCTCAATAATCAGTATCTCGGGGAAGAGGGTAGGGAGTTCCATACTGCCAACACCCGGCCCAGTTGTCACGTTCAGATACACACGATAGGTCGTAGTGCCAATGGATTCAGCCTCACTCTCTGTGATTAGGATTTGACCGATGTCACTGTGAAGGGCAGAGGAGGTCTTAGACCAGCTGGAACCATCGTAGGAGTCATACGACGTGCTTCTCCAGAGCTGGGGTGGGTCTTCTGGCGATACAAAGAATACTATATTGTCCAATTGAGATAGCAGGTCGTCTGGCAGAAAATCGTTGAGGTTGAAGTCGGTGTAGTTCACATTCTCAAACCAGTTTGTTCGGCCACCGGCCCAGTTGATGTTGTAAGGCCAATCAATAACTTCGTCGTACTCATAGTGAGGGGCATACGGGCGCACTTGGTTAAGCTGAACGAGAAGAAAGGTATAGCTCCCCCAAACAATCATTGCAACTAGAATAAGGGAGCTTATGATAGTCATGGCGCCCATCCTGCGACGGTCGCTGCTTGTTGCGGCACACAATGGTCTAGACCTCTCGGTTAGAGCCCCAATCATAGCCAATGACGGAGTCTCGTAGAAGGTGGTGACTTCGTTACCCCCATTCGTCCCTTTCAATCAATTAAAGGCTTTCTCGGACCTGTTGCCTCTCCTATAAATCGAAAGAGGAAAAGCAGGGTCAGCACCAAAATGCACAATACCAACAAAGAAGGGCGTTCCCTTGGAGGTCGAGAACTGTGAATCCTGAAGAGAAGATTGTCCTCTTTGTTAAGCGTCATATGACTTCTGGACACGCTGGAGCTCATGAATTCGAGCACATTAAGAGAGTATATGGCATCGCCATGAAGATTGGAAACAAGATGGGGGCAGACCTTAGAATATTGAAACCAGCCACCCTCCTGCATGATATAGGACGCGCAAAGGAGGAAACATCCGAAATCTCTCATTCAATTCTATCTGGAGAGATGAGCGAGGAGATACTCCGCGAGGTGGGGTATAGCGATGATGAAGTACAGCGTGTAAAGGCAGCAATAAGGACCCATAGGTACAGCGAAGGTCTTCGCCCGACAACCCTTGAAGGAGAGATTCTCAGTGATGCTGACAAACTTGATGCAATGGGCGCAATTGGAATATTCAGAGCGATAGCTCAAGCCACGGTTAAGAATGCAGGTATTGAGGGCTTTCTGAAGCATTCTGATGAGAAGCTGCTTAAACTGCGAGAATTGATGTATACGGATGAAGCCAAGAAGTTGGCCGAAAAAAGGCATTCCGTTCTTGCTAGCTTCGTTAAAGAACTACGAAATGAATCTGAGGAGTTATTTCGAACCACTTTCGAGGTATAGCTCGAGATACGACTTCCGAACTGAGCTGGAAGGATCAAGTTCGAGTTTCTTCACGAGTGCCATGATTGCATTTCGAGCAAGCTCTACGTCCGATTTATCTTGAACCACACGTTCAAGTTCTAGGAACATCCCAACTCCAGCAACATCATCAATACTCACGGTGATCTCATCAAGCGCATAGAAAGAGCGAATCTTGGTGATTTTAGCCACCTCTTTGAATCCCAGATGCTGAAGCAGTAGCTCCGCATCCAACTCGTTTTCAATCCCGAGAGATGCTTCGGCTCTTGTCTTTGAAATCGAATCAATCTTCGGGCCCTTGTAGGTTATTTCTTTGAGAGGTCCCGGGTACGGCATCCATACGTGGACATCGGGGTGTGGTTCTCGACTTCGCACTCTGAGGGCTTCATCTGTTTTCCAGAAGGACTTGCAGGGATGATCGAAGTAGGTGTCAATCTGTGACTCTGTGTTGATTGCTCTAGCACCAATACCAAGCAAGGAGTTCCTAATCTTCTCGGAGTCTTGAATTGGTATTTTCACTTCTACCTCAATAGGGGGCTGGTTCATCGAAGTAGTACTCCTTTGATTCTCTCTGATGCAATGCCGGAGCCGGGTCTTTTCTCTGTTTCCAAAGTGGTGGGGAGCCACAATCCACATAACAGCTAGCAATACTATGGTGCAGCGTGCATTAAGGTGTCCAGAGTGAAGCTGTTCAAATGTGCTAAATGTCAAAGCGTGTACACTGAAGACACAGTACCACCCAATGACGGATGCGGGGGTCGAATTGATATCGAATTTGACTTGGAGATGGCAAAGGAGCACTTCACCAGAGAAAGCGTAGAGAGAAGCAAGGGAGGCCTCTGGAAGTACTTTGAACTTATGCCACTCCGACATCGGCAGAGTATTGTGACTCTTGGAGAAGGAAATACGCCCTTGGTTAGAGCTGGAGCATTGGCAGAGGAGATGGGCCTGAAGGAGCTCTACCTAAAGCTTGAAACCGTGTGTCCGTCTGGGTCTTTCAAAGACAGGCCGATATGCGTAGGCGTCAGTCGGGCAAACGAGGATGGTGCAGAAACCGTTGCGGCCGCCTCTTCAGGAAATGCAGCCGCTTCCATGTCAACCTATGCGGCAAGAGCGGGTCTTAGGGCGGTTGTCTTTGTTCCTGAGGATGCCCCGGCAGGGAAACTCATTCATCTGCGAACACTCGGAGCAATGGTGTTTAGAGTTCGAAAAGTGACCAGAGGTATTGATCCCACAACAACCTTGTTACGAGCTGCCTGTGAAGAGCTTGGATGGACACCTACTCCTTCCTTTGGTCCTTTCAACTGCTTCCAGTTTGAGGGTACCAAATCGCTAGGCTATGAGATTGTAGAACAGAGGAACTGGGAGGTGCCTAACTGGGTCCTCTTTCCAACAGGTAGCGGAGGACTGATGGCAGGATCAATGAAGGGTTTATGGGAGTTTCAGGAGATGGGTCTCATTGATAGTCTCCCAAGAGGTGTTGTTGTTCAGCCTGAAGGTTGTTCGCCTATTGTCAGGGCGTTCAAAGAGAACCATGACCCTCTTAACATCCAGCCATGGGATTCAAATGAAACGGTCGCAGGTGGTTTGGCAGACCCTTTCCCGTGGGATGGGGACGCAGCAATGAAGTATCTCAAGCTTTCCAAAGGTGAAGCTGTGTCAGTTACGGATTCGGAGATTGAGCGATATTTGGTCCTTCTTGGTAAGCTTGAGGGTGTATTCGCAGAACCTAGTGGTGTGGCAGCGTTGGCTGGCCTAGAACGACTCCTAAATGAAGGAGTTGTTGACAAGTCAGATAGCGTTGTTGTGCCAATTACGGGGATAGGATTCAAAGACCTCTCGACTCCCGATAGGCTCACACCTCCAGTTAGATTGATCAATCCCGAAGTTGAGGAGCTGAAGAAAGCCCTGAAGAGCTCATAGAACGGGTGATGAAATGTCCACCAAAGAACTTCGACAAAAAGCAAAGGACATCGCTAAAGAATACGGTTACTTACAGTATATGATAGAGAGGTATCTGGCGCTTTGGGGGCAGGAAGAAACACTCGAGTTCCTCAGGGCATGTGAACGTCCAATTAAGACATCCATCAGGGTGAACACACTTAGAATAGCCACAGAAACCCTGCAAGAAAGACTGATGAAGAAGAACGTAGTGCTGGAAGAAGTGCCATGGGTAAGGGAGGGCTTTTGGGCTGACTTTCAAGGCGGATCCCCTGGCGCATTCTTTGAACATATGCTTGGGTTCTATTATGTACAGGGGGTACCATCAATGACAGTTAGTGCCGTGCTCGATCCTCAGCCGGGGGAGACCATCGTAGACCTAGCAGCGGCACCCGGCGGGAAGACCACGCATATGGCCCAGCTAATGCAGAACACCGGAGCACTATTCGCTATCGAGTACGATAGAAATAGAATTTCGGGCTTGGAGGCTAATATCCAGAGATGTGGCGTTACTAATGCGATTGTAATTAGAGGAGATGCCAAGAAGCTAGACACACTGGATATAGAACCCGACAGGATTATGCTTGATGCGCCTTGTTCTGGAGAGGGACTCATTCCCCTAGACCCTACAAGGAAGACCAGTAAGTCAATGGCAGACATTCGTTTCTGCGCAACGCGAGAAGAAGAGATGCTTGACGTAGCGGTCAAGTCCTTGGCACCGGGCGGCACAATGGTCTATTCCACTTGTTCAATAGCTCCTGAGGAGAATGAATACGTTGTAGATGATATCTTGAGGCGGTATCCGTTCATGAGCATAGTTCCAACGAATCTTGATTTTGGAGCCCCTGGTTATTCCGAGCCCTACGGAGTTCATCTTGACAAGTCTTTGTCTCTGGCAAGAAGATTTCTGCCTCACCTTCATGGCTCAGAGGGGTTCTTCATCTGCAAGCTAAAAAAAGGAGAATAAATCAGCAACAATATGCGTGGATGTGATTGTTTTATATCAGAAGAAGACTAAAACCACACAAAGGGTGAGATGGAGCGCCAAGTAGTTGACTAGCAATAGCATAGATATTTACACTAAGGGGCTTTCAAAGTCCTTTGGGAAAATTGTTGCACTAAAGGACCTGAATCTTGAGGTCAGAAAGGGAAGTGTCTTTGGGTATCTTGGACCGAATGGTGCAGGGAAGACAACCACTGTTCGAATTCTCTCAGGGCTATTGAGAGCCAGCAGTGGAACTGCAACTGTGTGCGGCTATGATATAAACTCTCAGAGAGAGGAGATTAAAGCTGTTACAGGGCTCCTGCCGGAGGCTCCTGGGTTGTATTCGAAACTATCAGCTGTCGAATTTTTGGAGTTCATTGGCGCTTTGAATAATCTCTCTGGCAGCACTCTCGGAAATCGGATAGATCGACTGATGGGTATTCTTGGCCTTGAAGGACGACAGGATGATCTGTTGGAAAGCTATAGCTCAGGGATGAAACAGAAGGTGCTCGTAGCTTCAACAATATTGCATGAGCCAAGACTGGTTTTTCTTGATGAGCCAACTTCAAGACTTGATCCTGCAGCAAGTGCACTTGTGAAGGAACTGATTCTGGCCATGGCAAAGGTAACAGAAACCACATTCTTCATTTGCACCCATATGACCGATTTTGCGGAGGATGTATGCGAAATAATTGGAATTCTCAACGAAGGGGTTCTTACGACTTTAGGAGCACCTCAGGATATCATAGACGGAGTACAGGCGAAAGACTTAGAGGATGCGTATCTCAAGATTGTTGGAGGAGAGGTGGACAGAGAGTCACTCTTAAGCTGGAGAGAATGATGGTGCCAACCATGTCTATCGAGATGGTGGACCCCGTAGAATGGTCTGAAATCACGAAGTTGATTGACAATGAATTTGGGGAAGGCGCTACAAAGAAACTGCTTGCGAACCGCGTTCCTGTAGCATTACAGAAGAATGACAAGCGGCAGTTCTTTCTGGTACCTGCCAACTGGACTAGATTGCTAGAAGAGATTGGGAGATTTGAGGTTAGTTCTCTCGGTCTTCCGATGGGCGAGATAGATAGGGGGAGTTTTCGATTTAGTCTTCAAGCTCTTAATGCCATTGCCAAGATTACAGATAGCAAGATTGTCGTTTCCAGCAAGGGAGCTGAAGCCTTCACATATGGAAGAAGTATTCTCAAAGAGTCGGTCCTAAGCCTCCAACCTGGCTTGGAGCGGGGCAGCAGGGTTTTAGTAATGAATGAGGAAGGTGACTGCCTTGGAATTGGGTCACTAACTATAGAGTCCGGTCGACTTGAACGCCTCTCAAAGGACAAACTGGTCGTCAAGAACCTCATTGACATAGGAGCCTATGTCCGAGGGGCCTAAACGAACATATCGGTTGACCTATCTGAGGATTCAATCGATTGACGCATCTTCTCAAGACGTTCGATTTCGCGGGACTCCTCAAGCAACTGCTCAACGTTGGCCTCGACGCCATAGACCTCGTTAATCTTCTCAAGCATGGTTGCAGCAGACTTTGGATCTGGTCGTCCACGAGTGGCATATGTAAGCAAACCAATCGCGGCTGCACCACGCATCTCCAGCTCGGCTAGGAGGAGAGCAAGAGGCCCTGCAACAAACAAGCCTTCTTCAAGGACTGGGACAGACCACTTATCAAGCACCTGTCTGTATGCGGTAGTCGGCACACAACGCATCTCGTCGTCGCCTTCTTTGAAGCTTGCATCAAGACCTCCAAGTAGAAGCGCTTCTTCGAATTTGTTTTCTGAAATCCATTCAGCCAGTCTGTCAATCCAACCCCATTGTTCGGAGCTGTGAGGCTGAAATCGAGGTACAAGGAATACCATCTTCTGCTCCTTGTACCAGTAGAGTTCAAAGGGCAGGACAAGGCGGTCATTTTCCATTGAAACAAAGAGAGGTAACATATCGCTTTTGATGAAACCCACTCTATCTGCATCAAGCGCTCTTGCAAGATGAGCTGTGCTGAGGAAGCCTACTTCTCCAAGACCGTGAAATCCGCAGACGAAGGTCGAGCCAGCAGGAACTTTGAAGCCGTCCTTTAGAATTACCTTGAACGTTGAATCTCGAGTTGCAACAAATGCCATTAGTTCATACCTCAACTGTCAAAGAATCGACAATATTCATACACTATCTGCTACTCGTGCAGGTGCTGGATTGCTTTTTACTCTATGTATGTGTCTGCATAAGACAAGCTGTATGCACCTTTTCCTCTGTGGTACCTAGAGTGTCTATGACTGGCTCAAAAAGAAGAAAGGCTTCGAATAAGGGGGGCTCTGGGCTATTTCTGAACGATTAATCCAATAATAGGAAAACCTAATAGGATACGATAGTTGTTCATTGGTTATGCGCATTCAATAGGTGGGGACCAGGATGAGCACGCTTAAGGAACTTGAGTTTGCACAGGTGTCCCCTCGCTTAGTTGAGATACTAAGGAGGCAGGGACTCGCGAAACTCACTGAGTTCCAGGCCAATGCAGTAGGGGCTGACTTGATGAGAGGGGAGAGTCAGATCCTAGTGACGTATGACTACGATGAGGCATATCAGATCGCAGAGATTGCTTTGCTGAATCGTGTGTCGTCTGATTATAGAGCACGAGCTCTGGTTCTATGTCCGAATCCGCACCAAGCTGAGAGAACACAATACTCGCTTGCGCAGAAGTGTAGGAGATTGGGAATAGACATCACGTTAATCTCAAGGAGAAGCATGGCTACAAGAAGGAGTCTGAAGACAGGAAGAGTCACAATTGCCACCTACAGGTCATTGGATATAGCCTTGCGAACAAACCCGAACATCGTTGAGGGTGTAGACTTTGTTCTCATCGATAGATTGGATTTGATTGGTCAGCCGGGTCTAGGAGGAAGACTAGAATCGGTGCTGGTTGCGTTGATGGGCAGGAACAAGTCGATACAATATGCAGCAATCTGTCCGCCCGTAGCAGACTTAGAAGACCTTGGGATTTGGCTTGGAGCTCAAGTCATCGAGGATAAGAAGGCGGACGTAAAGAGGATATTCAGTGTAAAAGCCTTTGGAACAGCCTCCAAGTCACTTACAGAATTAACAGAGTTCGTGCATTACAGACGTGGTCAGGTCATGATACTCTGTGGAAATATCGAAAGCGCTGAGTCGCTTGCCTTTCAACTGGCAGGCTTGTCTGACATAAAGGATGGCCCCTCTCTTGATCTTAGACTAAGTCCCGAGCATCGCGATGATTTACGAGAGCTTTCGGCAGAGATAGTCAAGTACTACCCCGATTCAGAACAGACTAAGAAGCTCGGAAGACTTGTCTTGAAAGGAGTCGCTTTCTTCCATGAGGGGGTTTCCAGGTTTCAGAGAAGACAACTCTCCTCCGCCTGGGAGGAGGAACTGCTGCCTGTGGTGGTAATGCCAACACGTTTTGCAATTGCTAGTGGTCTTCGAGCCACCGTTGTTTTTCTCATTGGTGTGTTCATGCAAGATGTCGGAGAGGAGTTGTCACAGGAAGATTCCGTCACGATGCTTTCCGAGTGGCAGTTATGCGAAGTACTTCATTCAGCTGGAAGGCGTAGCTTAGACAATGAGAGCTTTGGAATTGTCGTTGTTGATAACGAATCGGAGCGGACCAGGGTTTTGGCGAAGTATTTCCTTGAAGATGCTGATGGAAATATCACCCCTCGTCTAAGTGAAGTGGACAGTGTCATGGACAACCCGGATAACATACAGGATCTTGTTCTTGGGCGGCTCTGCGGAGGTTTGGTGGAGAATCGAGACCCCTTTTCAATTGTCAATCGTACATTCTGGGCATCGACTCATCGTGTCATAGATATATCACGCGAAGATACTACTGAGGTGAACGAGTCCCTGGCGAACACTTACATTTCGATGAGAACAGCAAAGTCTACCGAAAAGAGAGCTGATGAGATACCTGATGAGAGTGTCCGACTAGTGTCTGTGTCTCCAGTAAAGATAGAGGGGCTCGTTCGCAGCGGAAGCAGGGAAATATGGCATTATGTTTCATTGAAGACTGCGGATGGAGTGGCTTGTTCTTGCGAATCTTGGAAGTATCAAGGAATACGAAGACATCGTCTGTGCAAACACCTTGTGAAATTTGCAAGGTACTCACTTCGAGTAAAGGAGACAAAACAGTATGCAGCTGGCGTTGTAATCCAATCTCTGAGAAGCTTGGAGCTACTGGGAGACCTAGAATCTGAAGGCCTTATTCATAGAGATGGGAAAGATGTGATTTGTACTGACTTGGGAAGGAATGTGACATACCTTGCTGTCCCTGTTCGTGATGCACGAAGAATCATCAAGGAAATTGAGAGCGGCACCGGGAATCTCAAAGATGTGTTGGCAAGAGTCACCCTTGCAAGGTCAGGGATTCCTAGCAGTCTAATTGCGCGGGTTTTGGAGAAGCTACCGGCAAGAAGTGTGGAGGCCGTCACTAGCCATGAGGAGGACCTGCCTGGGTTTGTTGAGAACTGCCTTGAAGAGATTGATTATGTGCTTGCTATCATTCTGAAATTGACTGAAGACAAAAAGCGCCGTCGATTTCAAAAAGAGGCAGAGGACCTCCAAAAGAATCTCACAATGCTTCTTGAATCCATCAGGTAAGCTTTTTACGGGTAACCAATGGTCGGGGTTAATATCGGGGCATATATGCCGCCCCTTTCTGCGGTGATGATGTTCATGAAGCTGTTTGAGCACGAGGCAAAGGAGATTTTCCGATCTTTTGGAATACCCATACCCCCGGGAGGTGTTGCCTATACGGCTGAAGAGGCAAAGACCAGAGCGATAGAGGTGGGCAAACCTGTCGTTGTTAAGGCACAGGTACTCACTGGTAAGAGAGGCAAAGCAGGTGGTGTGAAATTCGCTGATGCACCTGAAGAGGCCGAAGCGTTAGCTAAGGACATTCTTGCTATGCGTATCAACGATCTGCCTGTTGAATCGGTTCTTGTTGAGGAGAAGCTAGACATTCAGCAAGAGATCTACGCTGGAATGACCGTCGACAGAAATGAGCGCAGGTATGTGGTTATCGGCAGCGGAGCGGGGGGAATGTCGATTGAAGAGCTGGCCGAAGCAAGTCCGGAGAAGATTATCAAGAAATATGTGGACCCAATAATGGGATTGCAGGGTTATGAAGCCCGTCAGATTGCCATAGATATGGGATTCAAAGGCAAGCAAATCAACAGTCTCGCAGGGTTCTTTCTCAATCTCTGGAGCATAGTGGAGAAGTATGACGTAGAGCTGACAGAGATTAACCCGCTAATACTAACAACTGATGGTAGACTCCTCGCTGCAGATGCCCGGCTAAACATCGATGATAATGCCCTATTCAGGCACAAGAAACTCATTGAGGGCATGAAACGCGAAACTGCAGAGCAAAATGAGAGAGAGCAAATGGCCACCGCAGAGGGAATGGCCTATGTGGAGCTTGATGGGGACATAGCATGCATATGCAATGGCGCTGGACTTACAATGGCTACTCTTGATGCCGTATCACTTTACGGAGGAAGAGCCAGCACATTTCTTGATCTGGGGGGTGGCGCCGATGCAGAGAGAGTGGAGAAGGGGATTGAGATAGCAATGAAATACGACAGGGTGAAGGCCATTCTGGTCAATATCATGGGGGGAATCACCCGTTGTGATGAGGTTGCAAATGGGATAGTTTCGGCGAAAAGAGATGGGGACATTAAAGCCCCATTGGTGATTCGAATGGTGGGCACAAACGAAGAGGAGGGGCAGAAGATTCTGAATAACGCGGGAATTCCATTCCTCCAGACGATGGAAGAAGCTGCTCAGAAAGTTGTTTCGCTTGCCAAGGGAGGGAACGTGTAGATGGCAGTACTAGTCGACAAGAATTCAAGAATCATTGTTCAGGGGATTACTGGTTCGCAAGGAACGTTCCATACTAAGGCAATGCTCGACTACGGAACCAATATCGTGGCTGGAATGACACCAGGAAGACTGGGAGAAGAGGTGTTCGGAGTTCCTGTTTATGATAGCGTTATGCAAGCGAAAGATGCTGTGGATGCAACAGCCTCCATCATCTTTGTTCCTGCCCCCTTCGCGGGAGATGCGGCTCTTGAGGCAATCGCAGCAAATCTGAACCCCGTCGTTATCATCACCGAGCATGTTCCTGTACAGGATGAGATGCGCGTCATCCATGCCGCCAAGAGTCAGGGAATCACAGTTATTGGTCCCAATACACCAGGAATAATCACTCCAGGTGCTAGGCAGAAGGTTGGAATAATGCCAGGTCATGTATTTGCTGATGGAGAGATAGGCCTTATGTCAAGAAGCGGTACTCTCACATATGAGATAGCCGCGGGAATGACTAACGCTGGCATTGGTATTTCCACAGCAATCGGGCTTGGGGGAGACCCTTGCGTTGGGCTTACAACGATAGAAGCCGTTAAGATGTTTAATGAGGACAGGGATACAAAAGCAATGGTGCTTGTTGGCGAGATTGGAGGCGATGCTGAGGAGAAAGCTGCTGCATACATGAAGGACCATGTCGACAAACCCGCTGTCGCATTCATTGCAGGAAGAACTGCTCCCCCTGGAAAGAGAATGGGGCACGCTGGGGCCATTATTAGTGGAAGCTCTGGAACTGCAGCCGCAAAGATCGCAGCATTCGAAAAGGCAGGAATTGCTGTGGCAGACAAACCAAGTGATGTGGCCAGACTGTTGAAAGAGATACTCTGAAGCAGAATGGAAATTTGTGGAAAGAGCACAAGCTTTTAAAACACAATCCAGCAGGAAACCAGAGCGGGCTCACTGGAGACCATGTCCGCAGATGATGGAAAGAGGTCCAAGATATGCCAGTTGCTGATATTGAGAAGCGCAGACTAGCACAGCATTACCTGCTCTACAAGTCAATATGTCGATACTGTGGAGCAACTAATCCACTTAAGGCAAAGAAGTGCAGGAAATGCAAGAATAAGGACCTCAGACCAAAGAGGCGGTCGAAGAAGTAGTCTACTTGCGCCCGTGGTGAGAATGAGGGCGGGTGGTCTAGCTGGCTATGACGTCGCCTTCACACGGCGAAGGTCAGGGGTTCGAAAATATGCAGGATTTGCCTGCGTGTTGAAACTCCCCTCCTGCCCACCACATGCATGAATTGTACTGAGAGGCTCAAAAATGCCAAAACAAATGACCGATGTCGATAAGTTTCTCGAGATGACAGAGGATGCTATCGAGTGCAGAGTGAAGAGAGGTTCAGACCACGTCAAGCTCAAGCTGCGCACAAAGAGATACCTCTACACAATAATCCTTGAGCCTCAAGAGGCAGAGTCTGTTCTGCAGAATGTAAAATGCCAGATAGTTGAAGCCAGGCCCGTAGCTGAAAAGGCCTAGATTTCAATTGCATCATTGATCTCTGGTACACTTGCTTTTCTGCCCTTTTTCTTCAAGATATCCTCCAGCGCGTCACAAGACTCTGATTCACCGTGGATTATGTGGAACTCGGGATCACCTGGAATGCGCTGGAGTAGATCAACCAATCCGGCGGAGTCAGAGTGGGAAGAAAGGTGATGCATCCTAACTTCAGCTTTGACGTCGAATTCACGACTCCCCACGCGAACTTTCTTTGTGGCAATAAGCTCAGCCCCGGGCGTTCCTGGAATTTGGAAGCTCACCATAACTATCGAGTTCTTTGGATCATCGTGGAGGAGCTTGAAGTAAAGGTGTGATGCTCCCCCCTTCAGCATACCGGCTGGTGAAACGATAATGCCTCCGTTCTCTGCCGCTCTCTTGCGGTCACGATTGTCTTGGACTACTATTGTGCGTCCAACTGCTCTTGTAAAGGATTGGGGACTCTGAAGGTATTCCGGATGTCTAACAAGAATCTCGTTCACCTGACGTGCCATTCCATCAATGTAGATTGGGTACTTACGTGGAATCTCGCCTCTTTCAAGAATACACATAATCTCCTGGCTTCGTCCTACTGCAAAGGCAGGAATCAGGACCGTTCCCCCTCGTTCCAGAGTCTCCAAAACAGTATCAATCAAAGCCTGTTCTATTTTGGCTCGCTCCGGATTCTTCCGACGAGCATAGGTACTCTCCGTAATCACAACATCATGCTTGGGAAGATTCTTTCGTGCACCAAGGTTCAATCTCGATTCTGTGGCATTGAAATCACCAGTGAATAGCACACGTTTCCCATTTACTCGCACAGAGACCATAGCACTACCGGGAATGTGGCCAGCATTGAATAATGTCAACTCAAAATGACGACCAAGAGGAACAGTTTCTTCGTATGCGGTTGCATCACACTGTCGCTTCACAAGCGCAATGTCCTTCCGTGTGTAGGGAAGTCGGCTGCCAGAAATGTTGTGCAGGTCTCTAAGTAGAAGAACACTTAGATCTCTGGTTGCAGGGGTGCAAAATAGTGATGCTTCTGTTTTGGAGAGCACCCGAGGAATACCACCAGAATGGTCGAGATGTGCATGAGTGAGGGCAATCCCTTGCAAGTCATCAAGAGGTACCATATCAGGGAAGCTTGGAGGGTCTGAGAACTTGATTCCGTAGTCGACCATTACGCTTTCGTCATGGTCCTCGAGAAAGAAGCCAGACCGCCCGATTTCTCTGCATGATCCAAGAAACGTCAATTGTGCCATTAATAGTAACTTCCGAGTAGTGACGAATTTCGGACATAAGAAAAGCCTTCCGAATTGCGACATTCATTGCAATCGTCTTACTGAACCCATTGAGAGTAGTCAACAGACATGCAAGAAATGCAGATTCCGTTCTCCGCTCAAAAAACGAAATCTATATCAGTTGCGACCAGCTGCTCCTTATTGTCATAACATTTGACAGCACGTGGAGAGGCTATGGGTGACGGACGACAAGAGCGAGGAAAAGCCCAACGCTACTAGTAGTGGTGACTCCGTGATACTTGTTGGGAACAAGAATGTCATGTCCTATGTCCTAGCATGCGTAACGCTGTTCAACAAGGGAGCCAAAGAGGTTGTGATCAAGGCGAGAGGTCGGCTTATCAGTCGTGCAGTGGATGTCGCAGAGATTACAAGAAACAGGTTCATCTCCGAATTGGTAGTCAAGAGCATTGAAATCGGAACCACAACAGTGCAAACAGACAAGGGCAGCGACCTAAATGTGTCAACAATTGACATAACGCTCTCCAAATAGTATAACTAGTGCTGAAGTCGTTCCTCACCCAGAGCCAAGCTGTTGCTGGCATTCGAAGCGGTGAGGACCAATCAATGAAGTTACCAGTATGTATCTTTGACATTGAATCCGATATGTTGTGCTCAAACTGCCAGGACCGGCTAGATCGGGGAGAAATAACGAGGTTCGACGTAGATTTCTCTAAGTGGCTATTGGATAGAGCCAAGGAATACCCATCCATAGAGGATTTGAACCTTCAGAGAGCCATTAGAACTGCCGGGCATCTCATTCTTGTTGTGAAGAAGAAGAACGCACAGATTTTCGAGTCCTTGGAGGCGCTGGTCTCTGAAATGAAAGAGAACTTTGGAGAGATCTTGATATTCGAGCAGCCAGTTAAGATGCGCAAGGTCATCAGGCAGTTGATTGAACCGGCAATCGAGGTGGGTGTAAACAGCCTGTATCTTCCGGACGGGACTCGAGAGAGCATTGTCATGCTGAGAGATGATGACAGGGAGAGAATCGTGTTCTCAAAGGAGAAACTTAGGGACATTTCATCTGCTGTTCTTGGAGAACCGGTTATCTTTCAATACCAAGATGAACGTGCTGAAAAGGTCGAAGACGCAAAGGATGCCTTTGATGAGAGAATGGAGGAGTTTTCATCCCGGAGAAAAAGGGGATAATCTAGACTCGATTGATAGGATGATTCTTCATAATCTCCCGTAGAACCACTGTTGCATAGGACCCCTTTCTTAGATTAAACCTCAATCGCAAGTCGGAGTTCATGCACTCCACTTCAAGACCATGTGGTCGGAGTGATACCAAGTGAAATCCTCCAGAAGAGTCTAGTGCTCTCATGTCACGATTTCTGAAATCCAGAAGATGAACGTCTTCTTCTTCCAGAATTTGCATCAGCATTTCTGTTTGAATGGAAGGAGGTGTTTTTGTTGAGTAACCAGGAAGGGGTGCTGCCAGCCCGAACCGCCCCGTGACAACGCTTTCGACTCGGAGCTCTAGGTTCTTTTGAGTAGTATACAGCCATGAATCCCGCCCAGAATGAGTTTCATCAAGCTGAATGATGAAATCGCCAGGTTGCGGCTTTTCGAGGTCTAGTCCCTTTCTTGCGCGCATGCTAATGAGTCTGTTAAACAAATAGGATTGAAAGGAATGAACGAAAAGTGTTAGTACCCTTGAAGGAACCTTGGAGAAAGCCAGCTTGTAGTCATTAGGATGCTTTGCAAGTTGGTGAAGCATGTCACGCTCGTATCTCAAATCCTCTGGAAAGTCATCAATAACGGATGCATTTGGAGTTAGGTCGTTAGCAAGGTCACCTCGAGCCTCAGTTAGGTCTTCTGATTCGTAAGGGCTAGTTTCGGTAAGGAGCACCCTAGCAGCAGCTTCATAGTCTTTCTTCACAAGCCACTTGCCAACAAGGTGCGTCACGGGTCTTGTGACCCCAAATCGTTGCACACCAAAGTAGTTCAGAAGTACACAGTTCTTGAGATTATCAACAACAGCATGAGCCTTTTCGCATGATGCTTCAATGCTTGCTAGCAGGATTGTAAATCGGTTGCCCCACAAATCCCCCACCTGAACTGGGCGATGGGTATAGATGGGACTCCGTACCGCAATTCGCACCAGATTGATCTTGCCAAGTCTTGTCGAGGCTCCGCGCGGGATAGACATCATCTGTGTGGTGATAGCTCGTTTGTCTTTCAGTCCTGCATACGTCACAAGGTGTTGGGGAATACCTAGCTCCGATGCTATGATTCTAGAAACATCCATCGTTGAAAGGCCCATTTTTTGAACAACGAAACTCACATACTTATCCTTCTCTCCTGAAGGGTGTAAATCTGCTTGTTCTGTGTTCCAGTCTGCAATCCCCAGAATACTGCCATCGGGTCGGATTTCCTCTACCACAAAGTCTTCGAAACGAGTTTTCAATTTGCCGCCAATTCCTTGATCTGGCAGGCTGTACATTTCCATGCCCATGGATGCTTCAAGCTCACTACGTGATTCCATTCAAAGAGCCTCACAACAACTTGAGGGCACCTGTAATCCTATCAATCTCCTCGGCCTTCCCAGGTCCAATTCCGATTACTGTGGTGGTTCCGGGAGGCAGCTCAGTCATACCTGCATCACGGATTACAGCAAAGGGTACTTGAAGGTCAAGAGCAGTATTACGCAGTTCCAGTAATTCTTCCTCGGAAGACACTTTGACAGCGACCTTCTTTTGGCCCTCTCTGAACCAAGCTTTCCAGACGTCTTGGGAGTGAACCCGTACACGCTCAGCAGCAGAAAGAGACCCATGAGCTACTTGAACTGCTGTCTTCCCCTTACTCATGCCCAGGTCGGTCCTAACGGCAATGACCTGTTTGTACTTGAACTCTCTTGTAGTCATATTGATGCCTTCCAGTTGATTTGAGATGCAAGGGGAGAGATAAAAAAGGGTCGCTCTGACAATGTGGACGAGATGAAACAATCACATTACGACACGGCAGTGGTCGGTGCGGGTCCGGCGGGGTTGATTGCCGCCAAGGAAATCGCCAGAAGAGGACACCATGTGATTGTATTCGAGGAGCACCAGAAGATTGGAGAACCAGACCACTGCGCAGGGCTGTTAAGCACTTCTGGGCTCAAGGCATTGGGACTAAGTCCTCCAAAAGAGGTGATTCAAAACCATGTGCTTGGAGCACGTATGTTTGCGCCCTCAGGAGATTACATTACAGTAGAGCGAGGAAAGCGCGAAGCTCTGGTCATAAATCGCCCTAGGTTTGATTCGTGGTTAGGTGATTTAGCACGCAAGGCAGGGGTAGAAATTGAAACAGGCGTGAGAGTCACTGACATCGGAAAGGATGAGAGCGGCAACCGAAAGCTGTTCCTGCAAAGAGAAGCGGAGAATGTGAGCGTTACTTCATCAATCGTCGTGAACGCCGAAGGCCATCGTGGGATTCTATCAAGAAAGTTGGGAATCCCAACAGTGTCGCGGAGAAACAAGTATCCAGCATACCAGTTTGAAGTTCAGGGTGCAAACATAGATGATGATTTTGTGGAGATGTATTACGGGAGGCATGTAGCTCCAGGATTCTTTGCATGGTTCATACCACTTGGAGAGGGAAGAGCTCGAATTGGTCTGGCTGCCAGAAACCAAGCAAGGAGACGTCTGGAATCAATTATGCGACATCATTCAGTTCTCAGGAACAAGGTGCGAAATGCGACTATATTGAGAGGCTTTGGTGGTGTGGTCCTAGTGGGTATGCCCGTGAATCGAACCTTCTCGGATGGTGCATTAGTGGTTGGTGATGCAGCAGGGATTGTTAAACCAACAACTGGAGGTGGGGTTATTTTTGGAGGAATTGCGTCTAATGTAGCTGGGCAGATAGTGAATGACGCTCTATGTCAGGAGAACTACTCCATTGAAATGCTCCGAAGATATGATAGTGGCTGGCGTAGTCTACTCCTCAGGGACCTCCATTCAATGAGCCTTGCGCAACGAATTCTATCGGCGCTCGCTGACAAGGGACTGAATTCCCTGATCAGTGACGCACACAATTACAACCTGATTTCCATCGTAAGGCAGGAGGGTGACATGGATATGCAGGGTCGAGTGATATCAAAGCTGCTGTCCAAACCCATAACCCTCCTGGCCGGGTTAAAGGCAATCAGGTATCTATGTTCAATTCCATAGATTAATGGCGCAGCTTTATGAGTACTATAGCACGTGTCCTCATAGCAGGAGTCCCACTTGATGGATTTGTCGACGGATGGGTTGATTCTCTCGAAGGCCATAGAGATAATGAAAAAACAACCAGTATGCGATCAATGTCTTGGCCGGCAGTTTGCATGGTTAGGAACAGATACCACCAATAGGGAGCGCGGTCGCTCAATGAAACTACTTCTTGCAATGAAAGCCGACGAGAGCATCAAATCTGGAAAGAGAGAAGAAGGAGTCCATCTCTTGAAACTGCTAAGTGTCCAAGGGAGTTTTCAGCCAGCCATAGCCCTTGCAAAAAGAAACTCGGTGCAAATCGAATCCCAAAGAGTGTGCGCTCTATGCAGCTATGAGGGGCGGTCTCTCTTTGATCTTATTCCATCTGTAGCACAACACGTTCAAGCTGACATACAAGGAATAGAATTCTCCAGCTTCTTGGTTGGATGTAAACCCATTCCTGAACTCACCGAGCGCGAAGATGAGATCAGGGCAGAGCTTGGCCTTCTTCATGGAGAAACACTCAAGGCGGACTTCAACCGGGAACTTGGCAAAGCTTTGGATGAGGCGCTGGAACAGGAGGTCGATTTTGACCAACCTGATGTGGTCTTTGTATACAATATGTTGAAGGACGAATTGGAAGTAAAACTGAATCCCATTTTCATCTCGGGCAGGTATAGAAAACTGAAAAGAGGAATTCCCCAGAGTAGATGGGACTGTCGCAAATGCGGAGGAAAAGGATGTAAGACCTGTAACCAGACGGGGAGAATGTATCCTGATTCCATTTCCGAATACATCGGAGAGCCAATTTTGGAGGCATCTCGAGGAAGGAGGTTCAAGTTTCATGGAGCAGGAAGAGAAGATATTGATGTGTTAATGCTAGGAACAGGCCGGCCCTTTGTTGTAGAAGTTTCAGAACCTAGAATTCGTCGTCTAGCCTTGGAAAAGTTGATGAAGAATATAAACAAGAGAGCAAGAAAAAAAGTAGAGGTGTTTGGCCTTGAAATCTCCAGTAGATCTGTTGCCCAGAGTTACAAAGAAGGCGCATCAGAGAACGTGAAGGAATACGAGGCCATTATCCAAACTGCCGGTCCTGTGACGGAGGAGGCTCTTGAAGTAGCTGCAAGGAAGTTGAGCGGAGTTACTATTGAACAACGGACACCTAAACGCGTATCTCACCGAAGGAGTGATCTTGTGAGGTCAAAGCAAATACATAAGGTCGAATTGAGCCAGCGCAGAGATGGAAAGGTTCAGGCGTTCTTCAGAGTCCAAGGTGGAACATACATTAAGGAGCTTATTACTGGTGACCAAGGAGGGACAACACCATCACTATCAGAGCTACTGGAAACGCCATGCCTATGCGTTGAACTTGATGTTGTTGGGATCTACAGCGGCCACACACCATAATCCTTAAGTGGCGACCCAAGAGGTGATGCTGGACCTCAAGTGCCAGTTTTCTCTAGAAAGGCTGAGGTGCAGTTCAAGAACAGTAAGTTGATGCCCCATGGTTAAGAAGAGTCATGGGTACCGTGCCCGAACCCGTAGTTTGATGAGTAAAAGAGTCAGAGAGCGTGGAATGAGCTCACTTAGTCAGCTTCTTGTTGACTATGAGATTGGTCAGAGAGTAGACATAGTGATAAATCCAAGCGTTCACAAGGGAATGCCACATCGCAGATACCAAGGTCGAACGGGTGTTGTGACCGATATAAGAAGGCGCGGCGTTGTTGTGGAAGTCAAGCTTGGAAGGGCAACAAAGACTCTGATTATTCGTCCCGACCACCTTCAACCTAGTAGAGGCTGAGATAAGAAATGCCAAAGGAAATACTCAGTGAAGAAGAAATTCCCATCCCAAGAGTAAAGAAACTACTCTCCCAGCGTTCAAAGGAAGGTGAGCTTTCCTTTCAGCAGACCATAACCTTGGAGCATGCTTCAGCTTTCTCCAAAGTAGCACCTGCAGTGGCAGACAAACTTACAGAACGGCTCATGAAGAGCTATGATATATCACGTGCACTAGCAGTTCAAGTCATAAACATAGCACCAACAACGGTTGAAGAAATGAGAACCATCTTGGATGCACGTTCTACGGACTTGACTGATGAACAAATACAAGAAATCGTCGAGATTATTGAAAAGGCAGTCGCCTGATGGTCTAGTTTCCAGCGTGGGACGATTACTTTTTATCCGTGGCATACTATTTCATCTATAATGCGGCCCCAGAGAAGGAGTGAAACGAAATGGAAGGACCCCAAGACAGAATGTTTGAAACACATGCATATGTCCTGGCAGTCATTCCGCCGAAGGTATACCTGCGAGAATCTCGTCCCAAAGGAGAAACTATTGCACAGTGCGTAGGAGAATCGCATTTCACACTCCTAGAAGTGGTACCACAACGTGGGGCAACACTTCATCCCCAAGAACGTATATCAATTGAGAAGAATGCCAAGAGTAAGATCGACCATGTGAAACGTCGCATCTTCTACGAAGATTTGGCACCTGAGAGTGCAGCAGAGCTGCCTTTCTTGATTGAGATAATCGTCACAAAGCATGAACGGAAGTTTGTTCAGTTCTTCAACGAAGCACCGCCCATTACGACTCGTCAGCACTCACTGCAGTTGCTGCCGGGAATCGGCCATACCTTGATGTGGGCTATTCTGGAAGAGAGAAAACGAGAGCCATTCAAGAGCTTTGAAGACATCGCATCCAGGACGAAACTCCAGAATCCCAAGAAGGTCATCTCAGCAAGAATCATCGATGAGATTAGAGAAGATGTGAAACGATGGTTGTTCGTGAGACCGCCTCGAAGAGATGAGGAGAGAGAACGGCCTAGGTGACCTCTACTGTCGGAAGAAGACATCAAGCTTCTGCTTCAGAAGTACTCAGTCAGACCAACAAAGAAGTTTGGACAGAGTTTCCTTGTTGACCAGCAGACTGCAAACAAGATCGTTGGATTTGCGAACATCACCAATCAAGACGCGGTTTTGGAGATCGGTGGAGGGTTTGGTTGCCTGACTAAGCTTCTAGCAAATCAAGCAGAGCGTGTCTATGTCATTGAAGTAGAGAGCGGACTGGTAAAGGCACTCAAGGATATTCTATCCGAAAAGGAAAACGTGACAATTATTGAAGGAGATGCATTAACTGAGAGATTTCCTTCAGTCAACAAGATTGTGTCAAATCTGCCTTATAGCATATCGTCACCCATTACCTTCAGAATACTCAGAGAGGTAAGATTGGATGTTGCTATACTGATGTATCAGAAGGAATTGGTTAGCCGAATGATGGCGATTCCAGGCTCATCAGAATACTCCAGATTCTCGATTGGGATACAATATCTGGCGGAAGTAAAGCCAATTCTTGAGGTTCCCGCTGCCAAATTCTATCCAATTCCTGCCGTAGATTCCGCAGTCGTAAGAATGCATAATCGCACGCAAGGACCCTTTGCGAAGAACCATGACGTGTTCTTTTGGGTGGTTCATGGCATCTACTCATATCCAAACAAGCTGCTCCACAAAGCTTTGGCAATCTGGTGTCGAAACCTAGGAAAGGAGAAGACCTTGGCAGAGTTGATAATATCTAGAACCAAGGGTATGCTCACGGGAAAGGAACGACTACGCGCTTTGACACAAGAGGAATTGGTTGTTTTGGCGGACGCTGTATTCGAGCTGAGTCGAGAGGGTGTCCTTCCCTTTTCGGATGGTATGAAAAGTGCAGCATGAAGGGATTCAGTTGACATTTGACCCAGAGGTCTACCCTCCTGCAGAGGACACCTATCTTCTTCTAGAAGCAATCGATGTTGTCAAGGATGATTTGTTTCTTGAAGTTGGATGCGGCTCGGGACTAATTGCAATTGCTGCGGCACGCCATGCAAGATTCGTAATAGCATCGGATATCTCAATGAGTGCTGTACGGAATGCGAGAGACAATCTGAAACGGAATAGGATGGACCACAAGTGCGCTGTAATTCAGACAGATCTTCTTGCATCCCTATCGCCAGATGCGCAATTCTCGATCATTGCATTTAATCCGCCATATCTTCCCAGTGACAATCATACAACCGAGATGGATCATGCCTTGGTTGGCGGTCCAATGGGCGTTGAAGTGACTGAGCGCTTTGTGAAGCAGGCGGTTTTCCGCCTTATCCCTGGTGGTCGGCTATATGTTGTGGTTTCATCACAGTCTGACATTAGCCGAATAAGAAAGACTATGCGGAACCTTGGGCTTAAGGTCAGAACCGCATCTTCCACTCGCATTTTCTTTGAAATCCTTCAGGTCTTGGAAGGAACACGGCTCTGAGGTCAGACGGAAACCGTTTTATGATAGCCGCTCCCACAGCCGCAGAGACCAGATGGTCAATTGATGGAGGAACAATGAAATGTCCGGCGAAAAGGCCAAGAAAAAGACTACAAAGAAGTCAACAGCAAAGACCACAAAGAAGCCAGCTAAGTCTGCTGCAAAGAAGAAGACAGCGGCGAAGAGGGCAGATGATGTGGTTGAAGAGGGTAGTCTAATCTACGTGGACTATATTGGCAGGACAAAAGACGATGGAAAGGTCTTTGACCTCACCATTGAGGAGATTGCCAAGAATGAGGGTTTATACAGGGAAGATGATAGATACGAACCAATTCTAGTTTCTGTCGGCTCAAATTGGTTACTAGAGGCTATTGAAGAAGAACTCATCGGCATGAAGGTGGACCAAACAAAAACAATCGACATACCGCCGGAACGAGGAGCCGGAAAAAGAGACCCATCGCTCATCAAAATGATTGCAAAGGCGAAGCTCGACAAACAAGGCGCAAGAATTGCGATAGGCGAGAAGATCACCTTTGGCAGAGAGCAGGGAGTAATCACTCAGATTCTTGGCCGCACCGCTCGAGTGGATTTCAATCCTCCAATGGCTGGAAAGACTCTGACCTTCGATGTGACTGTTAAAGGAATTGTGAGCGCTCCTGACGAAAAGGTGTTTGCGGTGCTCAAGAGAAGAATTCCGGCGATTCCGAAGGATAAGTACACTGTTTCTGTCCAATCAAAAGCGGTCACCATTGGTTTTCCAATGGAGTCGAGATACATCGAAGGCATCCAGTATGCCGAAATCGGTGTAGCAATGGATACTTTAAAGGTAATTCCAACAGCAAAGAAGGTTGACATAGTTATCACCTATGAACGACCTGAGAAGCCCTCGAAGGAAGAATAATGCCATCTGTGACAAAAGACACCACAAAGAAAGGTTTTAATAGAAATCCCCAGGAGGTCTTTCTGTCACTAGTTCTTCTTCCTACAATTCACTGATAGGGAGTTTTCACAATATGGAACATGGAATACAGCCACCGGCTGAATTGAAGACGGGAACAACTACTGTAGCACTAACTGCAAAAGACTGTGTTGTTCTAGCGAGCGATCAGAGAGCTACAATGGGATTATTGATTGCCAATAAGACGGCAAAGAAGATCTATAAAATCACTAATCAAATTGGAGCAACTATTGCTGGCTCTGTTGCTGATGCCCAAGCAATAATGGATTTATTGAAGGCTGAGGCAAAGCTCTTTGAAATTCAGCGTGGACGACCTATGAGCGTTAAGGCTCTAACTCGGCTTCTTAGCAATATCATGTTCCAAGGAAGAGGACTCTACATGCTTGGGTGTCTTGTAGGCGGATTTGATGACGATGGCCCACAGGTATTCTATACTGACTACATAGGTTCCGTTCTGTCCGATAAGTACACCTCCTCTGGATCAGGGTCACCAATAGCTCTCGGTGTATTGGAAGCAGAGTATCAGGACGATCTCACCAAAGCAAAGGCCATCGAGCTAGCAGTACGTGCAGTTGCAGCCGCAATAGAACGTGATGCCGCCTCAGGCAACTCGATTCTTGTCAGTGTCATTGACAAGGACGGGTACACCGAATTGCCCAAGGATAAAATCCTGAAAATCTGGAAGAGACAGTGATTGAATCTGTTTTGCCCGTAGTCACGGGCAAGATCCTACGCGGAATTCCTCTCTCGGAGTCAAATTAGAGCTTGGTCCGAATCGGGAATTAAGCGCAATGTATGAGAAGTGATTCCATATGACTTCTAACAACGGAGACGAATATGTTGATATCCGAGAGGCAGTGCTAAAGGCACTTCCCCGGTCTGCAGCAGTGACATCTGTGGAATATGAAGGGCCAGAGATTGCCATTTATTCAAAGGCACCTAAGATACTGCTTGATGATGGGGACAAGATAAAGGCCCTCGCTCGAAAGATGAGAAAACGTCTTGTTGTTAGGTCAGCTCCTGAAGTTAGACTACCTCACGAGGAGGCAGAGAAGACAGTTCGGCAACTTGTACCAGAAGAGGCCGAGATTACTTCTATCGATTTTGACGAATCAAGAGGAGAAGTTGTGATTGAAGCGCAGAAACCTGGTCTTGTTATAGGCCGAAGTGGAGCAACTCTTCGAGAGATCACCCGGCAGACCTTCTGGAGGCCCAATGTAATGCGGACGCCTCCTATCGAAAGTAAGCTGATTAAGCAAATTCGGTATATCGTTCAATCCGAAGCAGCCAATCGGAATAGGATATTCCGCGATATTGGACAGAGGATACATAGGCCTACGCTTCTGAATAATGGATGGATAAGACTAGTAGCTCTTGGAGGATTCAAGGAAGTTGGACGCCAGGCCATGTTCCTTCAGACATCTGAGAGCAACATACTAATAGAGTGTGGCGTGAATGTAGGTGCACCTGCCAGAGCCTATCCGCGTCTTGACATGCCTGAGTTTAACATTGATGAATTAGATGCTGTTATTATCACTCATGCACACCTTGACCACTGTGGAATGGTTCCATTTCTCTACAAATACGGGTATCGTGGACCGATTTACATGACGGCCCCAACTCTGAATCTATCAACACTCCTTCAGTTGGACTATCTTGAAGTTGCAGAAAGAGAAGGGAAGCTTAGACCATATCGAGACCGTGATGTAAAGGAGGCGATTCTTCATACAGTAGCTCTGAACTACGGTGAAGTGACTGACATTGCTCCAGATGTGAGACTGACTTTGCATAATGCAGGGCACATACTTGGTTCTGCAATCATTCACTTGCACATTGGCGATGGTCAATATAATCTCGCATATACTGGGGACTTCAAGTTTGGTCGAACCAGACTGCTTGAGCCAGCCACTTTTACATTTCCAAGGCTTGAAACTCTGATTGTAGAGAGTACTTATGGTCATCCAACTGACAAGATGCCACCCAGACAAGAGGTTGAACGCAAGTTTGCCTCTATCATCAAACGGACCATCGAACGCGGAGGAAAAGTGTTGATTCCCGTGCTCGCAGTTGGGCGTGCACAAGAGATCATGCTAGTACTGGAAGACCTGGTGACTAAGAAACGTATTCCGAAGATTCCTGTGTATATTGAGGGGATGATTGCTCAGGCTACAGCAATACACACGACTCATCCGGACTTTCTCAGCAAGAAGATACGGGAGATGGTATTCCATCAGGGAGTTAATCCATTCCTAAATGAAATCTTCAATGCGGTAGACAATCCTGACCAACGAGAAGAGATTGTTGAGGGTGAACCCTGTGTCATTATGGCCACCTCTGGTATGCTCGCAGGTGGGCCCAGTGTCGAGTACTTCAGACTACTCGCTCCTGATGAGAAGAATACACTCGTGTTCGTTTCATATCAAGGAGAGCAGACATTAGGCCGACGAATCCAGAAGGGGTGGAAGGAGGTTCAAATGAGAAACCGTGAGGGTCAGACTACGGTTGTGCCAGTGAACATGGATGTCGAAACTGTTGAAGGATTCTCCGGACACTCGGATAGAAAGCAAATCCTGAACTTCGTGAAGCGAGTGAGCCCGGTTCCAGAACGAGTACTTACTTGTCATGGAGAGGCTTCAAAATGCATGAACTTGGCCTCAACGATTCACAAGGCCCTGAATATTGATACGAAAGCCCTTCAAGTAACAGAAACGATTAAACTACGCTAGTAGGGTGTTATCCTTTTAGAACCGTACAAAGGAAGGTGTCACTATGATGCAACCATCGTTGACCAAGGCAATATCAGCATGATAACCCTTTGTGGCGCCGCGTATTCTCTCAACGATTCTCTTTAGCTCTAGATACCTTTGCTCGTGGCCATCGTTAAGCGAAGATATGTCCAGAAGCACAATGTTTCCCTCCCGAATCTGGTCTACGATGTAATGCACGTCATCTAGGGATTCAAGACGCTTAGAGCGAACGAAGATGGCATCCAATTCTGCAAGTCTTCTGCAATCTCTCAGCGGATCAGGCTCGGTCAATCCTGTAGCGGGTGAAAAAATGCCAAGGCCTGAGTATTTCCGGCTTTCAGATGAGTCGGTTTCTGCCTCTTCTTCTTTGCCTCTCAGTCGGGATAGAAACTTCATTCAGACACACCTCTGAGTCATCTTCATCGCAGTCACAAAAGAAGAAAAGAGCTAGTATTATCGCCCTGTTCACCCTTGAGCTAAGTTTTATACCACCTCTCGGTATTCACGAGTGATTGCAATGGTGCCTGGGAATCGTGGGGACGACATTGTGCCAGAGTTGCAGAATCAGCTGAAAGCTTTGGGAAATCGCCATGCAGTTGAGATTTTGGAGATTCTGAGCCCACGCATGGGCGACATAATTCCAAGCTTGGGTTGGGATGGAATCGTTGATGGTATACTGCAATTTCAGGGAATTGATAAGCACGCCGAGGGAAAACGAGAGGGGAGGTCGCAAGCTGAGGCGAAGTATCAGAAAGCTAGGCAGAAATTCGTTTCAGGCGGCACCCTTTATGAAACGATGAACAAGCTAATCAAGGTAGGTTTCGTAAGTGCGGAGGGAACTAGAGGGCGGAAGAACCGACAGTTCCGAATTACTCATGATGGCAGGCTTGCCCTGCTGGCAATCAGTGGGATGAGGGGGCCAATTAGTCCAAACACAGAAGTGCGAAGGGCTGCTCAAGTTTTGCTTCGCCACAAGAATTTTACAACCTTGATGCCTGCACAGAAGAAGTTCTTGGATGAGGTCGGGGTCGTAGACAAGAACCTGATAATACAGATGCCCCCAGGCTCTGGGAAGACATTCCTGGCAATGATTGCCATCCTGATACGACTCGAGAGAGGGATAAGGTGTCTGTACTTCAGTCCCTACACGTCACTAAATAGCCAAGTTATCGAAGAATATGGTGAGTTGTTCAGAGGGCTGGGCTATAGGGTTGCAAGACACGACGGGCGTCATAGATCTACAACGGAAGAACTAGAGAATGCAGACCTGATTGTCAGCATTATTGAATCTGTGTTAACAGCGGTCACTGGCAATGAGAAATGGACGCAAAACATTGGACTTGCAATTATCGACGAGTTTGCCGAGATTGATTCACAGATTATCGATATTGACGCGCAAAGTCTTGGAACAGACAGAAGTACGAAGCTTGACGTCCTCATAACACAGCTCAAGCAGAAGGTTCAGCTGATCGCGCTCTCTTCAAGGTTCGGAGAAACAGATGAAGCAAGTGATTGGCTAGAAGCCGATGTGTTTAGACCAAGTGTACGCCTTACACCAGATGAGTATATAGTGACCATGGGAGAAGACGGAATTGAGGTAGGGAGTGCAGATGGAACACATAGTGCACGATTCAAGGGCGAAGATATGCTTGGGCGTGTCTTGGAGCATATGGGAAATTACGAAGAAAAGGCATTCTTGGTAGTTGCAGGGTCAAGATTCGGTGCAGAATTCATGGCCCAAGAACTGGCAAAATCGCATCCTCGTCAAATGGATGAAGAGGCAGTTGCTAGGATTATCGGACAAGAAGGAGAGCTGCCAGTCACAAGGCGATTGCGGGATTGCCTAACCTACGGTGTTGCATTTCACCATTCTGGCCTTAATCCGGAGGTACGAGATCGGCTGGAGCGGAGTATCAAAGATGGAATAGTGAAGACTGTAGTTTCCACAACTGGAATCACTTCGGGGATGAGCTTTCCCTTTGACTCCGTAATCATTCTGATTGGCCGTGGTTTGTACTTCTTCGTCAGCAGGTCGAAGTACCTTCAAATTGCAGGAAGAATCGGAGAGTACTACCTATCACGCAATGGGGGTAGTATCTATCTGGTCTTTGAGAGTCCTACTAGGCAATTTCCTGACGTCGAGAAACTGGAAGAAACACTCCTTCACAAACCATTGTCACCGCTGACACCAGGCCAAATCTGTCCTTCACTGGCAGCCAGTCTCGTTATGAAAAACGCAGCCAGTGGTCATGTCTTTACAAGAGCTGAAGCCAAAGAGGAATTCATGAAATTTGCATCTGGCACCTTTCGAGGCTCGGTGGATGAGGAATATTCGAAGTACATGGAGGAGATATTCAAGGGACTCTTTTCGTGGCTTGTCAAGGCGGGGTTACTTGAATCGATAGATAGGCGGTTCAGGATAACAAAAGAAGGAAAGGCAGTAATCACTGCAGGACTCGGTCCTATTGAATATGTGGCAATAAGAAAACAGCTTGACACGGTGGATGCGAAAACAAATGATTCCGAAATCATTGATATTCTGCTTAGGTTCGGCGTCCCGCAATCTGCTAGACCGAAAGCGCTAGTCCCAGAAGACATTGAAATCAAGCTTGCTGGCGTTGACCCCCCCTCCGAAAGATACCACGACTTCAAGCAGAAACGAGACGCATTCAAGAAGCTAGTGCTTTGTAGCTGGGTAGAAGAGCAGGATATTTCAACGATTATAGAGCATGCACTTGATGAAACCAGTAAGCTAGCAATAGGCCAAAGTCCGCCTGTCGGCACTGACTTCGGAGAGGGCGATGTAGAGATGCTAGTTGGAATATGTAGTGATATTGCCTTAAGCTTGAGTCAGTACAATGAAGAAATGAAGAAGAAAGATACGGCAAAACGCCTGAGAGTGATGAGTATGCAGCTTCTTCATGGAGTTCGGAGAGATCTTGCTTCTGCAGACCTATTCGACTTGACACTTCCAGCTGAAGAAGGGGCTCCAGAGCGGCCGCTCACTAGATATGAGATTCGAACGCTCCATGATAGAGGCTACAAGTCCATTTCCAACATTGTGAGAAAGGACATTGACCCGGAAAAGGCAGGCTTTGCTCGGGACCGATTTGCCGCCAATTGTGGTCTAGATAGTACATTGGCAAAGAGAGTCTACCGTACTGCGATGAATCAGATAAAGGCACAACTATCCTAAACTGTCCACCTAGCTCTTGCCAAAATCCCATAATGCATCATTTACATGATGCTTGGACAGAACAACCTTTCCCGAAGAGGCGGAGCGCATATCTTCAGAGGACATTAACGAAACACTGACAGCAAGGGGTTTTCCATGCCTCTCGTCAATAACTGCCACGATAGATCCTTCAGCTATGCCGTCATCAATTTTGGTCACTCCTGGACGCATAATATCAGCACCATTCACAACGGACTTCACTGCGCCCATATCGACAGTTATGGTAGGTATCTGTATGTACCCTTCGAGAAGGGCATAGAGTGTCGGAACCATTCGACCATCCATCTCAAAGAAGATTATCGAGCCATCAAGAAGAAGCACTGTAGTCCCTTCATCCAGCAATCCTTCCTCAAGCTGCGCCTTATCGTGAAGATTCCTCACCGGAACCCCAAGATCCGCCTCTATCTGCTCCAGGTGAGCTTTTCGGTCCCTCTTCTTCAGAAGATGTCGCTTTTTCAACCGTTCAATTCGTGGCATTCTAAGCAATCCCAACGACATTCCCTTTTGAAAGCTATGGGTATGCACGTTACTGCATCGTCATGTTTTTAAGCCGTGGCCGAAAGAGAGCCAGAGGGCCCGGGACCAAGGTCTAGGGCGTTTTTCTGTGTTGGTGAAACTCGTGAATGCAGGCCGGCCAATGGAGCTACTCCAGAAATCGATAGGCGCTCAAGTGCTTGTTGAACTCAAGGGAAGGCGAAAGATCAAGGGACGCCTGCTTGGTTTCGATCAGCATCTTAACCTCGTTCTTGAGGGAGCTGATGAAATCTACATGGATCCCGAAACAGACGAAGAAATTGTGACCCACATAGAAAATGTGGTTGTTCGAGGCGACAATGTGGTCATAGTTTCGCCTCCCCCAAAGAAGAGTAAGAAGGAGTAGGCGAGGAAATGGGTAAAGGCACACCTTCAAAGGGCAAGAAGAATAACCCACATCATATTAGATGCAGGAGATGCGGTCGCAGGGCATACCATGTACGACACAAGAGGTGCGCGGCTTGCGGATATGGTGTTTCCAGTAAACTCCGTCAGTATGCTTGGGCTCACAAGAATGTTCAAGGCATTCGTATACGTGGATAGGGAGCTACAAAAAGGAGGGGAAGAGTCGCAGAAACATGGCGACTTCCCACAACTAGTTTTGCTAGGTCAATCAGTATTCCAAGTAGACTGCAGCGACATTCAGCATGTAGTTTTCTTCATAGTTCTGTACTCTGATGCCGATGAACTCGCCTTCAGAGATAGAGAGATTCTGGAAAAAGATGTGCCTTATGTATGTGTTGGGTACTGTAATCGGAATTGATTGGCGAGTGTCAATATAGTCCCACTTCTCCGGAAAGTTGCTGTATCCTTTCACCATAGCCAAAGCGATGTTCACAGCGGGATTTGGTAGATCACCGCTAACGACCACAGACACCTTCAATATTCCGGACCTGGGAGCGATGATTGATGCGTTGATGTATTGCTTGGATGCAAGGACTGTGCCCACCTGACCTGCGGCACCGGCATTGCTGCCAGTGGTTTGGATAATTGGTACTGAGAAGAATCGGTCTGACATAGTTATCGGTAATGATTCCTACCTTCTTTGGATATTAGGGTTCGCTGTGTATTACATGCGTATGACGGATGAAGGTGCAGTCAATCAATAGCTTATTTTCAAGAAATTCTCACACGTTACGACCTTCTTGAAATCATAATACTCCAGGAATGCATCAACAAGTTCGATTGCGCCTTTGGTGTCTGTTCTCCATAGCCACTCGTCCTCTTCGCTCCCACCAACAAGATACTCGTATTCGTATTTGTAGATGTAGAGCCTTCCACATATTGGACATCGCATCACAGCATTTGAGTAGTAGGCAAATTTGATGGCGGCCTCCAATTTTGACTTGTATGCATCCAAGGACTCTCCCTCAGCCATGTTAGCAGCCAGATTGTCTGGAATGGACCTGCACGTGCTGCAATCCGTGACTTTGGCCGCTGGAGGATAATTAGGTAGGCTTCGTATCCATTCAACAATTACTCTTCTGGATATTGGAACGACCTCAATGGACTCTATTCTGTCCTTGAAGAGCTGCACAGCCTTCTGATACTCCGTCTTTTTTCGTCGTAAGGAGAGTATCTTTGAAACAGGGTCATCCAAGGGTGTGAACTGCTTCATTCCATAGTGGTCCTTCAGAATATCATATGCGTACAGTCGAAGGCGCTTTGTTCGGCACACCATTGCCTCGAAGAGAATTGAAAGGTACAGCTGTTGCCTGTCCTTATCATCGAAGGGCTTGTCATATAGCCAGTAGAGTGCACCCAAGGCTCGTATCCTGGTGTCGACTGGCTCTGATGACTCCAGTATCTCCTTTACATATTCCAATACTGGAGCCTTTGTGTTCATCAGAATGAGTGTGTATGCATAGTTCACCTTGATGCCTGCGGCGCTCTCTTTGTTATAAAGGCCTAAAACAAACTCATAGGCGCTATCGGTGCCAATCTCCCCCAGTCCCCACAGCCATCTTCGATCAAATTTCTCCTGCAGAGCCGCCTTAAGCATGGCTTCAGCCTGTTTCTTATCTTCAGCGTCCAGTTCATCTATTGTGTACGGGTCAAGCACGTGGAAGAGCATTTTGCTGGTATCGTCTTTGCCAAAGAAGTAATGCTCAAACTTCTGAAAGGCCTTTGATTTCTTGCTCTTCTCTTTCAGTTTCTTCCCCAAATTGCATTATGTGAAGGAAAGACAAAAAGGAAGCTGGTTTCACTCCACAATTCTTTCAACCGTTCAAGAACGAACAGCCAGCCACGATATGGACTCTCCCTTCTGAGAGATTGAGTTGATTGCCATACAGTGGTTAATGAAATTGCCTAAAATAGGTTAATTTATAAGTAAGAAGGGCCTATCAACTGGTTGCCTGAGTCAGGTTAACTCTCAATGCTGAGGAGGCGCGTGGTACGTTCACCAATCTTCGATATCCAACCTCACAACAAGGACTCATCTGGCTCAGACGTCGTCAGAAACAGAGGGCATCAGAGATTGCAGAAGAACTGGACGTGACCCGTCCCTTCGTTAGTAAAGCTCAGAGAATTGCCGAGGCACGAATCGATAAGCTGCTTCGGCATGCGGCATCGATCAACCGAATCAAGGTAAGACACATCAGTACCAGGTATGGTATCGCTGTTGGTTTCTGCCCAGCATACAAAACTGACACCTACATTCTCTACTCGCCCAAGATAGGAATCCAGACGTGGTTTGCCCACAAGGGTGAATGTGGAACCTGTGACCAACTTGACCAATGCAATGATACCCTTCGACAGCTAGCCGAGGAATGGGAGGTCCCCATCCCTAATGACAGGCCTCCCACTGATCTATCAGTGTACCTGTTCGACGTGATAATGAGGCGGCTGAAATGGGTCGGAGAGAAGGAATAGACATCTCAAAGGCGTGTCCACTGACACCTGCTTTAGAGAAAGGATTGAATACGAGGATCATCCGCAGAGAGATAATTTTGACCATGAGTTTAACAATTATCTTGATGACAAGCGGTTTAGTGTATTATTTGATGCTACCGCCGCCATACACACCACCACCACTCGCACCACATACTGCCATAGAGATAGATGGGGATGCCAACTTCTCAGCCACGGCTCTGTTAGAGGGATGGCTTGGTGATGGATCTCCTGAGAACCCATACATCATCGAAAGTCTTGACATTGACCTAGAAGGAGCACCTGGTAACTGCATCTACATCGAAAACACTCGATTATACTTCATAATTCGCAACTGTAATCTCACTGGTGGTTCTTCTGGAATCAATCTATGGAATGTCACCAATGGAGAGCTAGTCAACAACAAATGCTCCAACAACACCGGATGCGGCATCTGCATTGCTGCCTACCCCTCCACCGTATCTAACAATACCGTGGTCAACAACACATGCATCAGCAATGGTGAATCTGGCATCAGCGTTTATCGCTCAAATTTACACACAGTATCTGACAACATCTGTAGCAAAAACAGGATTGGTATTCATCTCAGAGCTGAACTTGCGGAAAGCATGTTCAACACTATAAGCAATAACAAATGCTTCAACAACACCGAATGCGGCATCCTCATTGATGCCTACCACTCCACCGCATCCAACAATACCGTGGTCAACAACACATGCATCAGCAATGGTGAATCTGGCATCAGCCTAAGTAGCTCTGAGTTCAGCACAGTGGTCAATAATACATGCAACTACAACAAGGGGTGTGGCATCAGAGTAGGAGAAGCTGTTGGAATGGGTACTAGAAAGTCGAGTAATAATTCCATTACGAGCAACACCTGTAACTGCAACAACATAGGCATCTACATCGATGAGTCAGACTTCAACACCGTGGAGAGCAACACCTGCAACAACAACTCGATTGGCATCTTCTTATATGAATCAGAAAACAATATCGTAACGAACAACACCTTCTCAGGCAACACGGAATATGATATACTAGGGGAGTTTGTTACCACGGAGTCTGTGATCGAGGAGGATTTGACAGTCGAGGAGTTTCTTGGCGGGGAGCTTGTGTTGTCCATTGCGGGTTGTGGGATGCTTCTTGTGGTTTCTGTGATTGCGTTGGTGCAATTTCGAAGAATGAGGATACATTGAGAATAAAATGGCACCATGAAATAGGATGGGAGGTAAATTGAATGGAAAGAAAATGGATACACCTGATTGCAGGATTGACAATGTTTGCTCTTTGCATCTCAGTATGCACAACAACTGCAAATGCAGCAATTATTTGGTCGGATGACTTCAATGATGGCAATTGTGATGGTTGGACCATCTTTGAAAACGATTCAAATTGGACAGCTGTCAATTATTTCCTACAATTAGACCAAGATGAAAATGGTGCGGTGACTCATCCTAGTGATGTAGCATTTGGGACATGGAGTTTTGATTACAAAGTCAATGAAACAAGTTTTGATGGATTTACGGTCGGTTTCATCAGCAACAATATTACTCAAGTAGGAACTGGTTCTTGGGTTTGTTACTGGCTTAGATTTGCACTAGCCTATACACCAGAAGGCAATAGTATCGCCTTAAGCCTTCGATATTGGAATTATTCTGTGGGCGAAACTGTAATTGATAGTGCTGAGGACCGCATACCTCTTGCAGGGTGGCATCATATAGATGTGACTAGGACTACAGCAGGTCTGTTCTCAGTATACCACAACGATACTCACATCATGCAGGGGCAGCACATAGAGATGGACACATCTGAGCTGTTTATCTTTAATGCAAATCATCGAGAAATATTTGATAACGTTGTAGTGAGCGATACAGTAGATGTAGATTGTACAGACCCAGAATGTCCCTTGTGCCATCCGACCACAACCACCACAACTACAACGACAACCACTACGACTACAACAACGACTCAACCCATTGATTTTGTGCCAATTGCTATTGTAGGAGTGTCCGCTGCTGTAATCATTGCAGTTCTGGTCATCATTCTAAGACGAAGGTAATGCTAACCACAGGCATTGATGTTGAGTGCACTCTAGGATGCCGAAGGACTTATTACAAAGCTGTTAACATAATATTATTAAATCATTTAACTACTGTATGTTAAATGAAGAGGGAGATTGATGTTCAATACATTACGGTATCCGACCAAGCAACAGGCTATTGTTTGGCTCAGGAGACGTCGGAAGGATCGACCGACAGATATCGCGAAAGATCTGAAGGTGTCACGGCCCTTTGTCACCATGGAACAGAAGAGAGCGGAGGGGCGAATCAAGAAGCTCATAGAACATGCTGCGTCTGTCGACAGAGTGAAGATAAGACGACTGAGCGCTCGCTACGGCATCGCAGAGGGCTATTGCCACGCATATGGCTCACAGGTATACATCGTGTACTCTCCTAAGATGGGTGTTCATAATTGGTTTGCGCACCAAGGAGACTGTACTACCTGTGACTTGGTGGATGAGTGTAAAGAGATTCTTCGCACCCTAGCAGAGGAGTGGGAGATTGGTATCCCGCCAGAAATGGCACCAACAGAGCTTGGTG
>RDOF01000039.1 GCA_011365025.1 Candidatus Thorarchaeota archaeon | reverse complement strand
ATTCTAGCTTATCGTGGAATGGTCTACTGCTCAGGTGAGCCAGAATACATAGGGTATGGATTGAATCCTGATGCAATCCAGCTCGTTTACAACATCCTGACATGGTCCAGCTATTACATTCCTGAACATGAGGTTAGCATATCCTTTGAGGCAGAAGCGATTAATCAGATGGGGGAGGAAGCAATCCTCAATGTTACTCTTTACAATCGGGGTGCGTCTGATGAAGTCAATGTGTTGGTTGAGCTTCTAATTGATGGCGTTCTTTACCAGGCAGCAACCATACCCTTCATCGCGTCAAACTCGTCAACCTTAATCCAATTCTTGTGGACGCCTTCAAGCTCGGGATTCTTCGAGCTGACAGCTCTGGTTCATGCGGTAACCGGCGAGGACTTCCCATGTGACAATTTAGTTGTCGAAGTCGTTTGGGCCGGCAGTATTCGGTATGTCCTCTGGGACAGGATTCATGGAAATGATGACCAGGAGTACTACTGGACTCTCCTCAACCGGCTGGAGGCAAGGGGTTTCGTCGTTGTTGAGTTCTGGGGAGCAGAGATAAGCGAATCAGTTCTCTCTGATTACAACATTCTCCTCATAGTTCAGCCTCGCATGGCTTACTCATCATCGGAAATCACATCAATTCAGAATTTCGTTGTAGGTGGAGGAGGTCTTATTGTAATTGGCGACTACAGCGAGGCCATTATGGAATCGCTAACTACATTTGCAGGCTTTAACTGGACATCTGGTGTATCAGGCGCCATGGGTGGTCCAATAGACGTGGCCCATCCTGTGACCGCTGGTGCAAGGTCGTGCTATTTCCCATCTTATGACATGAGGTTTAACGTTTCTTGGCCTGCAATCGGTTTGAGGGAATCCTCATACGAGTATCTCTTCGGTGCAGCTCAGGTTGGCTTTGGAAAGGTAGTGTGTGCTAGTGATGATGAAGTATTTTCGGATTCCACCATCACCTATGCTGACAATGAGATTCTGGCAATTAACTCATTCATTTGGACATCAACTCCTACCAAGGAGCATGATATTTTTGCATACGTGGATGTCGATTTGTACTACGTTAGCCACTCTACTACGTCCCTAACTCTAAGCATTGTAAACGTTGGAACGCACGCAGAGGAGTTCCTAATCCTTCGTCTCTTCATCGATGGCAAACAGGTCTTTGCAGATGTGGTTGCTCACCTTGACCCATCGACTCTGGTTGAAATCGAATATAGTTGGAAGCCAACCGAATCAGGGATTGTCAACGTCACTGTCATTGTTGAGCCCGTCGTCGGAGAAACTTGGCTCGATGACAACAGGTATACTGCTATGACCGAGGTCATTGACTGGTACATAGAGATTTTCAGCAACGCTGATTTCGAGTCGCAGGGGTGGCCCGGGTCAGGAACGGAAGAGGACCCCTATCGAATTGAGTATCTCTACATGGTGGCCGTTTCCAGCTTTGACGTTTGTATACGAATCGAAGACACAACCGTCTATTTCGTCATTCAGTACTGCGCTTTCGTGGGAACAGAGATCACCGAGGATACTGGAATTCTTATGTGGAATGTTACCAATGGTAGAATCCTGAACAACACATTCATTGGTGCCCGATTTGGAATCTGGGGAAGGGATATCCATTCTTTCACCATTGCAAATAACACCTTCGAGCAGAATGATAGGGCGATATGGATGGAGATGTCCCTCCATAATGACATAATCCACAATCATTTCGAATCCAATGCCGACGGAGTGATGATTCTACGATCGAACTACACATTATTCGAGAATAACACACTGCTACAAAATGCCAACGGGCTTTTCATTGACTACCGCTGCAACGAGACCCTCGTTCGGTGGAACTCCTTTATCGAGAATGACGAGAACGCAGTTGATGATGGTGAATACAACACCTTCTATGAGAACTACTGGTCCGATTACACTGGTTTTGACCTGGACTTGGATGGATTTGGTGAGGTTTCTCATCCAATACCAGGACTCGCTGGTTCGATGGACACTCATCCTGTTGCGTTACCATATGAGGGGCCGTACGTGCTATGGGAAATTTATCCCTCAGATATAGCTGTAGAATACTGGGAAGGCGTAAGCATTGGCTTGCATGCCATTGCAATCGCAGGCATCGATCATTATTGGCTCAATGATACGACCTTCTTCGATGTTGATGCGTTTGGTGTTATAACGAACTCGAGCATCCTGGGCTTCGGAACGCACGCCCTTGAAATCAGAGTTTACGACCCATATGGTCACTACTGCACTGCAATCATTCTGATTTCAGTATCTGATAACACACCCCCCGAGTGGGTTGTGTCCCCAGAATTCCAAGTTGCTGAGCTTGGTGAGCCCTGGACATATGACTTGGATGCAACAGACATATCAGGACTGGACATCTGGGGCTTGAATGATACTGTCCGTTTCTCAGTCTCCAATGAAGGAGTAGTGTCTACAAATTACATGCTTCCTGTCGGAACCTACTGGTTACAGGTCTGGGTTACTGATTCCGCAGGGAACATTCTGATAGCGGTCTTTGGAGTTCAAATCATGGATACTCAAGCCCCAGTCTGGGCATACGAGCCTGCCAATCTGCAGCTCGCCTACGGAATGGCACTCTCATATCCAGTGAATGCTTTGGATCCTTCAGGCATCGACCATTATTGGGTCAATGACACGGTCCTCTTCAAAATTAACGAAGATGGGCTCGTCACAAACAACACAGTCCTAGACTGCGGAACGTACAGCCTTGAAATCAGAGCTTACGATATGTACGGTCACTTTTGCACGGCAACTATAGATATCGCCATTATTGATGCAACTTTGCCTATCATCGACCATCCATCCGATGTGACATATATAGAAGGAGAAACAGGACATAGCATAGGCTGGCATCCACTCGATGACAATCCGGTGAGCTATGAGATTTGGCGTGACGACACGCTCCTAAGGTACGGCTGGTGGAACAGCTCATCTGAAATCATTTCGATTAGTGTAGATGGGCTTCTTGCCGGAGCCTATGTGTACACAATCGTTGTTTCAGATTATGGATATCATGTAACCCAGGATAGTGTTCTTGTTAAGGTGCTCCCAACAACAACTACAACTACGACTACGACGACCACAACGACTAGCACTACAACCACAACAACAAGTACCACCACATCCACAACACTACCGCCCCCCGATGTTATGTCGCTCATGATAGGCATAGGAGTTGGAGCAACGGCTGCAATCCTGTTGATAGCAATGTTGCTGGCTCGAAAAGGGATGATTAAAAGACACTAGATGGCAAGGGATTGCGGCTATGCGGTACGGCTACTGTATATCAGTCAAGAAGAGATGAGTTCGAACGCCCAGACTTGAACATTCAAGAATTCAACTGCTAATACTATCGATAGATGTATGAACATTTAGCTTTACCATACATTGAATAACTGAGACTTGCAAAGGGAAGGGCTAAGGAGGAGAGTACCCTTGCTTCTACAAAGAAAACTTGGGAAACAAGGAGGGATCTTCATATCCATATTAGCTATCTTGACAATTTCATCTCTTTTATTGCCGACCCCTCCTGCGACGATTTCGTTTAGTGAAGAGAGTCCTTTGAAAGCCACAAATGGGTCATCACCGTCGGGGGACATAGTTCATACTCCGATTCTGATTGACAGTAATGATGACTTCGAAACCCAGGGATGGCCTGGGCTTGGAACTCCTGAGGAGCCATACCTAATCGAAAATCTGCTAATAGAAAGCTCAACTGATGGTGTTTCAAACGTTGAGATTAGTGACACAGATGTCTACTTCGTTATTAGGAACTGCACCCTCACAAATAGTGACCCTTGGGGTGACACTGGTATCAAGCTGGACCATGTGGGCAACGGCTTGATAACAAACAATACAATTTTGAACGCCGCCTGGGAGGGCTTTTATCAGCACTATGGGACAAACATCAATGTCACCGATAACTACGTGAGCTGTGAATTTGGAATCAAACTCAGCCTGGTGGATTACTGTGTGGTTGCAAACAACACAGTAGCTAGGAGTATAGGAAGCGGCATTTGGCTCGCAGGATGTGACTACAGCACGGTGACCGGAAACACGGTTACCAACATGTATGGTGCCGGAGTAGTCATATCTAACTGCCAATACGCAACTGCTGCTCATAACTTCGTAAGTGGTTCAACAGTTCCAGTGGCGAATCCAATCGGAATATATTGTTCATACAACAGCCAAGACACCTTGATAGCTCATAATGTATTCATCAATTGCGAAACAGGAATCGAAGTCAAAGATTCTTCTGACTTCGTTTACAACAACACGTGCAGTGGAATGGAGGAGATGGGGATACTCCTTTCAGCCGGCTCCGAAGGAGCCTACGTCACACACAACGACTGTAGCGGAAATCCCGAAGGAATCAGGCTGGAGAATGTAATTGAGTGCACTGTTATTGAAAACGACTGCACTCTCAATGATTATGGAGTTGTACTCAGTTCAAGCTCCCATCAGAATAATGTGACCCGCAACGATTGCTTATACAATAGTCTAGCCGGGATACTTCTTGCCGACACTGCATATGCCAACGGAATCTACCAGAACAATGTCAGCTCAAGTCCGATAGGAATTCATGTCGCTGGTTCTGCCGAGGCGAACATCGTTGAAGAGAATGAATGTGCCGATAATTTGGATTGCATATACTTGGCGGATACATGTGCTGAGAACGAGATTAGGGACAACACTTGTCGCAGTAGTACTATTGGCATTTATGTGGCCCCTACATGTATCACAAACAATGTATACGGGAACCACATTCATCACAACGATCAGGGAGTTTATCTTGACTACTGTGCGGGTCAAACAGTGTGTGAGAATCTCTTTCAGCTAAACACCATTGGCGTTTATATTGCCGGAAATGAATCCATGAATTTCATCTACCGGAACGACATTCTCACAAACAACTATGGCATATGGGTCAATGGAAGCAATCTTCAGAACATCATCGCAGAAAATGCCATCTTCGACAGCACGATAGGGATATACACTCATTATGCAAACCACACCTACATCATACTCAATGAATTCTACGACAATGACGTTGGAATGGAAATCAATGGTCAGTCGTTCTACACTACCATAGAGTGGAATGCATTCGATTCTAACACCGTCCAAACAGCTGTGGATGTATTAGCAGATGTGGAATACAACTATTGGTCGGATTATGGTGGAGTGGATGCAAATTCTGACGGGTACGGAGACACGCCCCATTCAGTTCCTGGCTCGGGAGGCAACAGCGACCTGCATCCATTGGTCTACAAACCAATGCGTCCTGAATGGTCAATCAATCCTTCAAATCACACAATTGAGTGCGGTGATTCCTTCAGCTATGACCTAGACGTTGAGCGAGTGCAGCCCCCCTACGCACCCATCGACGAATGGGGAATCAGTGACGACGAGCTATTCTCAATCTCCTCGGAAGGCACCATCACGAATGACGGTCTGATTCCGCTGGGAACTCATGAGCTCTGGGTTTGGGTCACAAACCTCTACGGAGTAGTTCTTAACTCATCCTTTGCAGTCATAGTAGTGGACACAACCACACCAGTTCTCAATCATCCGACGGACATATTGATTAAGTATGATTCGGAAGGAAATATCCTGACATGGATAGCTTCTGACCTGAATCCGTCACACTACAAGCTATCTGTGCAAGAACTTGTTTACGTAGATATACATGATCTGTGGATTACATCGCCGGAATCGCTGGCCTTCAACATCGACTTCCTAAACGCTGAAATTGGCGACATTTACACTGTCACTCTAACGGTCTATGACTCAAGTGGCAACTCAGCGAGTGACACGGTGCTCGTCACAGTGGTCGAGGAGTTGCCGACCACAACAACGACAACCACAACTACCACAACTACCACAACTCTCGAGTTGCCAGAAGAGATGATGCTCATTATTGCCGGGGTAGGAATTGCAGTTGGGGTTGTTATTGCGTTGGTCATCGTGATGAAACGAAGGCAGTAACTCAGCGTAGGAAATCTGGGACCTCCGAAACGGAGGTTCCAGAACGCATGAGATTGAAAAGACAGGCGTATGTATTTTCAATCGCGTCCAGCCGCAGGCAATTGTGTCACAAAACCCAGATACTTCCACGCTATTATAAGTAGGAAATGGATTTGTACCACTCAGCGATTTAGCCCTCAGAAGCCTCTACATACGCATGTAGCATTGCCTATAAGCTCGCACCAATTTTGGACTCCATTCAGGCGGCGATTTCTAAAATTCGAAGGCATCCACCGCTTTGACATCACAAACACATCGTTCTGCCTGATAGAAAGGAAGGCGATGCTGATTTGGATTTTAAGGGAGTAGCCATTGTATGGGCAGTCGGAGCCATTTCCATCTGGATCATCGGGGCTCTAGTGATGACGGCAATATCTAGTGCGAAACAACCTGAGCCCTCTGAGGGATTGCTAATGAGCATTCTTCTAAGCCCTGAGTTGATTCTTGCGGCCATGGAAATTTCTAACATCTTCACCCCGTGTTGCTATTGCTATGGTAAGTCCAATGAGTGAGTGAGAAGGACGGCTTCTCTCCAACTAGGGGATACATAGGACCTTCATACCAAGCGGGCAGTAGAAGTGCTCATAAGCAGGCAAGCGGCAGGCGGGTAGTGATACCTTTGCCAGTAACTAGTGTTCTCTTCTTGTGGGATGTTCGCCACGACCTCCGCGAATACCTTCGTAAGGGCCTCAGGGATGTTAATAGTCTAAATCTATGTTTCCCAGAAGAAACTACTGAGGAGAGATTTTTGATGGATGGGGAGAAAGCAGACATTGTTGTTGGCTGGCGCCCCACGAGAGAATTCCTTGATGCGGCAAAGGAGATGCGTCTTTTCATTAATCCAGGAGCGGGGGTGCAGCATCACCTCGAAGCATTTCGCGAGCTGGCCAAAGACCGGGACATCATACTTGTCAATGGTCATGGCAACTCCTACTTCACGGCTCAACATGCAGTGGCGCTCCTACTCGCGCTATCAAACAAACTAATCCCCCATCATAACTGGATGGTAGAGGGCCACTGGAGAAGAGGAGACGACAATGCAAGCTCAATCCCCATGAGAAATAGGCATATTGGTTTCTTGGGATACGGTGCCGTAAATAGCAAGGTACACCGGTTTCTCTCAGGATTTGATGTGGAATTCTCCATTCTTAGGCGAGAGCGGATCCAGAACGATGAGCTGCCCACAGACGCTGTGATGTATACACCTGCGGACCTAAGCGAGTTCCTGACAAAAGTAGACACGCTAATCGTTGCAGTGCCCCTCACTAGTGAAACAAAGGGATTGCTCAGAAGGGAAGAACTGAAGCTCTTAGGAACCGATGGCTTGCTGGTCACTCTAGCACGCGGCGAGGTTATAGATGAAGAAGGCCTGTTCAAGGCTCTCAAGGAGAAGGATATTGCCGGGGCTGCGATAGATGTATGGTACAACTATAGGCCAGAACCAGATGAGAATGGGAGGAAGTACCCCTATGCCTACCCATTTCACGAGTTGGATAATGTAGTCCTCTCACCTCATAGAGGCGCATCTCCAATGAACGATTTGAGACGTTGGGATGAAGTTATCGAGAATATCAAAAGGTTTGTCGCTGGTAGAGATGATTTCCTCAATATTGTAGACCTTGAGAAAGGATACTAGGGTTAGTGAAATTATTAATACCCTTTCAAAGGCTCAAACAAGCTTTCCCCTATTCCCAAACATTAATGAAATCGATGAGAGTCCTCATTGGCTGGAACCCTCGATGATACAAATCAATGCTGGAGTCTTCATTGTCATTTATGTCCTGGCGGCGGCAATGATGTTTGTTGGTGTCCTGCTTGCAGTTCTAGTCAGCTTGCAGCTGCGCAAGGTGTTTCAGGTGATGCGCAGATATGAGAAACCAAGATTCAGAATTGCATGTTCTGTTGCGCTTTTTCTTGTCAACACAGTAATAGTCTATCTTCTATCCTTTGAATTTCTGATTGGAGTATTCATCAACCGTCTTGACGCAACTGTGGCAGGTATCTTCTACGGAAACATGTGGAGCAGAATAATAGTATCACTAGTCCTTTCCTTCGTACTCGTGCCTGCCATAATGGGTGACTTAGTCCTAGGAGGGAAAGACGAACCGCCTTCCCAAGTCTAGCAGCCTATATGTCCTCAAGCTCCTCAATAGAGAGGGTCAGCTTTCGCGGATTCGCTAGTAGACTTGTCTCATAGCGATGCTGTAAGGGGTCAAGGTCGCCTTTCTCCCACTTCTTCATTAGCATCTCGACCTTCTTTCTTGATTCATTCCGGAATCGAATGGCAACGGAAAAGCACTGCAAGACTCTGCAGAACCATTCATTTTCAGCAAGAACCGGGTCCTTGATACGCACGACGAATTCCCCGCCAATATCGGCAAATTTGCTGTCAACCTCAGCCACGGTTTCATTTCTTCTGAGCCTCACAATTTTGAAATCATCACCAAGCGTTGCTCGCTTGCCCTCAATCCTGAAAACCTCAAAAGACCCTTGGGGGCCAAGGATGTAGAACGCATAGGTTTCTGTTGAAAGCCCAGTTCTCCGTACCTGCCGGATATATGTCACTATTTCGATGCCATCCACGATAACTGCGAAAGAAAGTACAGGTTCATTAATTCCATAGCTTAGTGCCATGGATTCTGCAACCATTTCTTCCAGAGTCGCCAACCAGCGGCCCTTATCTGAAAAGAGTTTCACCACCAGACGGCGCGAACCTTCATTCATTTCGCCAATCCATAGGGATTTGCGCAGAGCAATGAAACCCGTCTTCTCTTGTTTACTAAGCTTGTCTGAATCACGCTCCATTACTCTCTCGCCAATCTTCCCGATGATTTCTGAGTCCTTCGTGAATTGTCGGCTCTTTGATCTCCATACCTCAGCTTGACGCACTCCCATTTCCTCTTCGTGCAAATCTGTGATATAGAGGTCTTGCGACAGCACTCGATAGACCGGGCCAACTTTCCTTTCTTCTTTGGGCATGCTTTGTCACCAGTATTCGCTGAAGCAACCAATGATGTTGTGTTTGATAAGTCTAGCCCTGTTAGGAATTGTCGAAAGACAAATACGGTGAATCCAACCATTGCGTTGTCATGAAATTAGGAGAGATGTATCATCGCATTGTTGAGATGGGAATCAAGGCCGACCCTCGCGGTGAGGAAAGAATCAATCAAATTCTTGAGAGCTCAAAGAAGAAACTGGAGAAGCTTGAGGGAAGAAAGAAAGAGCTTGCTGACAGAGACGTGCTTTGGAACCCCTATACCGACTGCAGGATGCTGTATGGAGATGAGGATAGGGAGATTACAAACGTACTCACCGGCATTGACATAGAACCTGCAGAAATTCTTCTTGCAGACCGCTTAGGAGACAAGGGAATAAAGATAGACCTCGTCTTTGCGCATCATCCCCACGGAATTGGGATGACGCAACTTGACTGGGTAATGAAGCTACAACCAGACCACTGGGCAAAATTGGGTGTGCCCATAGCTCAGGCAGAATCAGCTATGGCTAAGCGTCTCAAGGAACTGCATTTTGATGTGAAGCCGGGCAATTTCACACAAGCAATTGATGTGGCAAAGCTACTGGATATGCCTTTCATGTGTGCACACACTCCAGCAGATTCTCTTGGGTACCAATTCCTGACAAATTACTTGAATGAAAAGAATCCAGAAACCTTAGGAAAACTCGTTGACCTGCTCTTGGAGATTCCTGAATATCAGGAGGCTGAGAAGATAGGAGATGGACCCGAGATTCTTGTCGGAAGTCCCGAAGGAAGTGTTGGCGAGAAGTTTGTGTTCTTCACAGGAGGGACATCTCCAGGACCCGAAGCGATAAAGAAGCTCGCCAGGGCAGGAGTAAGTACGATTATTGGAATGCACTTGGGAGAGAAACTAAAGAAGGAGTGCGAGGAAGAGGGGCTCTACGTTGTGATAGCGGGACACCCAAGCTCAGATTGCATTGGCATGAATATTATACTGGATGAATTCGAGAAGGAAGGAGTGAAAAGCTATCAATGCTCAGGATTCACAAGGCATAGAAGAAAGTAATCAGCTTGGAGATCGGAGTGAACGCGGGTGAGATCAGAACCAGTTGGGGAAAGAGGCATCGTCTTCACATTCAATGACCCGTACCACTTCAACACGTATGTCATTCTTGGGAATCACTATACCTTCATTTTTGACACGTTTTGTGGGCCAGATGCAATGAGAGAGGTACTGGATTCCCTAGACCACGATGGACTATTGGAAAGAGAAAAACGACGTGTTGTGATAAACTCGCATTATCACTATGACCATATCTGGGGAAACAGCTCCTTCGCCAAGGATATGATAATGGCACATGTTTCATGCATTGACCTCATACGCGAACATGGCCATGCTTCACTGAAGAAATATGGAAACCATGCGAAAGGACAGGTCGAATTGACTTTGCCAAACTTCGGTTTCACCGCGAAGGTTCTATTTCCAGAAGAGGATGTCCTTCTTTTCCATTCACCAGGACACACTGAAGACGGAATATCGTGTTTTGATATGAAAGACAATGTACTCCTAGTGGGCGACAATGTTGAATCGCCAATCCCCTTTTTGTACCAGCCCGACATCAGTCTCTACATCCAAACCTTGGAGAACTATCTCAATCTTGATTGGAAGATTTGCATTGCAAGCCATGATCCCATAATGAGAAGTGATTCACTCACAAGGAGAAATCTAGACTATCTTACATCACTCGCGGGCTGGGACCTTGAATTGGAGAGCATGGAGGAAAGAGCTCTGGCCTTGCATTTGATGAATCTGGGGTCGATTGCAAGCACCAGCAGACCCGCACAAATAAGCAGTAATGCCATTGCCCATTACAAGGATGCACTTCGCTACATCAATGCAATTCAGCATTTGGAGGAGAGAGAAGAAGTAGAGAGGTCAATACGAACCGTTACAGGATAAGGTGATACATTGCAACCTGCTCATGCAATCAAATGGACTATTAGGAAGTACACCTAAGGTGGATTCGGAAGAATGGTGCGTGGTGTAGAAGCGGCGGCTGAAACTGGCCCTGAGCAGTCAGTGTCCGAAATTGAAAGGAAAGACAAGTGGATTGCAGGACTGCTGAAGCAGCCCTTGGTGCTTTATTGCGTAACGGGGATAGCTATTGCACTCATTGCGATATCCTACACCACGTCGGTTTGCGCACGCTGGGGTGTGTTTGGCTTTCCGTTTGATGACTCTTGGATTCACTTGAATTATGCGCGAACATTCCTTGAAGGTCGGCCATTTGAATACGCAGAAGGCATTCCAAGCACAGGCAGTTCCGCACCACTCTGGAACATTGTGCTGGTTCCGCTACTTTTTGCTGGGACATCAGCAGAATCAGTGATAGGCGCTGTTCTTGTATTCAGTAGCATTCTTTACACCATTGACATTGTGCTAGTCGGAGTACTGGTTTTGGAAATTACCGGGATACCAAAGGCAGGGATGGTAGGACAAATCGTATTTGCCTTTACACCAAGAGTGACCGGCTTGATGCTTTCAGGAATGGAAGCTCCCTTGTTATTCATGATTCTGTTTCTCTTTCTTATTCTTGTAGATCGACAAGAACCCAAATATGATGTGCTCGTTGGCTTGCTGGCCGGATTGGCTTTCTTGTGCAGACCTGAATTGGCTTTGCTTGCCATTTTCTGCATTCCAGTTCGAGCTGCTAGGATGTACAGAGCATCTAAGTCCAAAAATGAGTGGGCAAAAGGCGTGCTCAGAACTTACGCGGTTGCCGGCATAGCAATCGCTCCCTGGGTAATCTGGTGCCTCAAAACAACGGGCTTCCCATTGGCGGATACAGTTTACGTCAAGCTTGGCTGGGGCATTCCGCCTGAAGGCCTGCAGATTTGGCTATTCTACTGGCAGCTTTGGATTACACGTGAGATGACATTTGTTTTCGTGGGACTGATTGTTAGCGTTGTTTTGATTAGTAATCTTAGAGTCTATGAAGTTATCCTGATCTTTTCTATGTTGATTGGCTATCAGGCAACCATGCCCATGATGGCACTGATTTTCGATGCAAGATACCTAGTTCCTGTGTTCGTCCTGCTGGGTATAACCTTCGTTTCGGGTTGCTTTGGATTTGCTGAGTTAGTTCTACGAGGACAAAGAGAAGTATGTCCAGCGACTTGGGCAAGGAACATGACTATTGCAACTATAATAGTACTGCTGCTTTTTGCGCCAACAATACCATCCTACCTTCATCATGAGGAAATCCATGCCAATCAGATTCAGAATATAACAGAGATGCAAGTCGTTTGTGCCCAATGGGCAGACTCAAATCTGCCTGACGGAACATTGATTGCAGTTTATGACATTGGGGCGATTGCCTTCCTAACGAATCATGTAATTATTGATCTTGTGGGATTAGCCAATCCCTATCTCGCTCACAATGCCTCTTCACCTAGGGAGAAGGTAAGCTACTTGCGTGCGGTTGGTTGTGACTACTTGATTTTCTATTACCCCTGGGTTAATGTGCTAAGACCGGCATTTCGATACTTCAACGCATCATTGGACCTTCTTTACTCCGTAACGATTACTCAGAATGTAGTATGCGGAACAGACACGATGGGTATCTGGCAGATTCAGTGGAATTCGGCACCTCCAGAGCCATAGCAACAGAAAATGCGCCGGAATGTGTGTTTCCCCATTCGCTCCAAAGCTTCAAATAGGGAAAGGGAAGGGCACGCTCCTAACCAATGCAAACGGCAGAGATGGTTTTCGGCATAGTCGGTGGACTGGCACTCTTCATGTTTGGCATTACGATGCTTAGGGAAACTCTAGGCAAAATCTCCGGAGCCAGAGTGACCAAAACACTAGAGAGGGTTAGCAATAATCCGCTGAAGGGCATGTGGGCAGGTGCAGCAGCAACAGTGATGACACAAAGCTCCAGCATCACCGTGCTCACATTGATTGGCTTTGTGAATGCTGGTATTATGTCTTTCAGACAATCGGTGAATGTGATGCTGGGCTCGGAGATTGGCACAACAATCACTGCACAGTTAGTAGCTTTTGAAATAGGAATGATGTACTGGCCACTGATTGCAATTGGGTTCTTTGCCGGAATGATTACGAAGAACGAGAGAGTGCGTCTTGTTGGTAGAATTCTCTTCAGTCTTGGAATTATCTTTCTTGCAATGGATTTCATCAAGGTAAGTGCAAGACCACTGGGAGAGAATCAGGTTTTTGTCGATATGATTAACGACTATGGTTCCAATATTATAATCGGAATCCTAATTGGAGCTCTAATTGCCGGCCTTACACAAAGCAGCTCGGCTACAACAAGCTTGGTTATTGCCCTAGGCATGAGTGGAGTGATTCGTCTTGATGCAGGAATTGCACTGGTAATGGGAGCAAACATAGGAACGTGTTTCCTCGAGCTTTTTGCAGCAATTGGCGCGACCTCGCCAGCGAAGCGAACGGCTCTTGCCCAGACAATGATCAATGTTGTGGGCGTAGGGATGTTTCTCCCATTCATCGGCCCATTTACAAATCTTGTAGTCCTCTCCGCGGCGGACTTACCAAGGCAGATTGCCAATGCCCACACGATTTTCAACGTAATCGTTAGCTTCATCATGGTTCCGCTTGTTGTACCACTTGTGAGATTTTGTGAGAGAGTCATACCTGACAAAGAGGGTGAAATAATAGGTAAACACTACTTTGACGAACAGATGCTCAATATGCCCCAGGTTGCTTTGCGTGAGGCAGAACGGGAGATTCACCGCACGGCGGAAACAACGCTATCAATGATCAAGCTGTCTCGTGAAGGGCTTCTGACGGGTGACCTTGATAGGGCCGCAGAGGCACTTGCTCTCGAAAAAGACGTTGATGAGAGATGCAGGTCAACGGAAGAGTTCATCGATAAGATTAGAGAAGAAGAGCTGGGAGAGAGGGATATGGCCTGGAGAATGAAATTGCTCGCCATTCTCACAGACATAGAGCGAGTCGGTGACCTCTCGGAGAATATCGCCGAGTATGCCATGGAACGTGTGAAAGATGAGATATCGTTTTCTAGGAGCGGAAACAGGGAATTGGGACGAATGTTTGATCTGGTGGAGGAAACGTACTCAACAGCTATAAGAGCGTTGGAAACGAAGAACAAGAAACTTGCCAAGGCAGCAATTGCACTAGAGGACCAGGTAGATGTTCTTGAGAGAGAGTTGAAGGAAGCTCACAATGAAAGAATGAAAGAGGGAGTATGCATGCCTGAAGCTGACACACTCTTTGTTGAAACCATCCGGAACCTGGAAAGAATAGGTGATCATGCCGACAACATAGCCGCCGATATAATTTCCAGAGCAAATAGCAGAGCGCGTTAGCATGGAATATGCCCAGTGGAGAGAACCAAGCATTCTCCTTTCATCCAGGGGAAAAGCCACCAACCCTGAATATTGATGTCGATTCAAAGTCCTCAACAAGATATATTCTATCAATAGCTACACGCATTATTGCACAATCGGGGGAGTTCACAAAATCTGTGAGAACAGGATGCCTCATAGCAAGTTGATTGGCCAAGTTGGTTCTCTCAGGCTCTTGTACATCATCTGCTCGTCCTGTCAAGGTAACAGATATTGCTTTCTGAAAATCATCTGGCGAATTGCTGCGGGTATCCACAGTAAGTGACACAAATGGATTTGCTTTCATCTTCTCATACTTCAATCTGGCGCGCATTGTGGCAAAAAGCACATATCGCAAGTCTCTAGTGAATTCAAAACCAATAAGACAGGAGTAGGGCTCATTGTTGCTTGAAGTTGAGAGAACCGAGATTAGTTGTGAGCCCAAGAGGTCAACTATCTTGCGATGCGACTCTGAATCCAACTTCTTCTCCTTCAGTTTGAATCCTCCCCTTCACGGTTTCTTTCGCCATGGAGCCTCGGTCGAGTCATCTTGGTTGGGTCAAGCAAGTCATCCAATTCACCTTCATCGAGGATCCCTTCTTCGAGCACGATATCTCGTATTGAACGTCCGGTTTCCAGCGCCTTGCGAGCAACCTTGGTTGCGGCCTTATAGCCTATGACAGGATTCAATGCAGTGACTAGACCAACGCTTCTGTGGACCACGCTTAGACCTTCAGGGTTTAGCTCTATTCCTTTGATACATTTTTCAGTAAAAATTGGAATCGAGTTCTTGAGAACCTTCAGGGCTTGAAAGAAGTTGTAGGCAATCACTGGATCAAAGGCGTTCAATTCAAGCTGGCCTGCCTGTGCTGCTAAAGTGATTGTAGTATCGTGACCCATCACAGTGTACGCGCACTGTATAACCATCTCAGGTATGACTGGATTCACCTTGGCGGGCATAATGCTACTTCCCGGCTGCACTTCTGGAAGTTTTATTTCGCGAAGCCCTCCAATAGGTCCGGAGGATAGCAGAATCAAATCACTGCAGATTTTGCTTAGATTGGTAGCCAACACGCGGAGAAGGCCAGACACATGAACGAACTCGTCAGAATTTTGCGTATCGTCAACGAGATTCTCAGCAGTCACTAGGTCAGGCAAGCCGGTTACTTCGCGTAGGTGCGATTCTGCCAGTTCGATATATGCCGGTTCTGCATTAAGAGAGGTACCGATGGCAGTGGCGCCTACGTTGTGAGTCTTAAGGACGTCCTTTGCAAGACCGATACGAAGCAGGTCACGTTTCAGGGCGGCAGCCCATGCAGCAAACTCTTGGCCAAGCATGATTGGCACTGCATCCTGCATTTCAGTTCTGCCCAGCTTCAATACATCCTTGAACTCGACTGCCTTGCTCTCAATTGCCAGTATTAGGTTCTCAAGCCTTTCAGAGAGGTCTCGAAGACCATAGGTTGTGGCAATCTTGATTGCAGTGGGGTATACATCATTGGTCGATTGTGACATATTGACATGATCATTGGCACTGACCGGGCCAATGGAGTTTCGTGGATGACCCAGAATTTCATTTGCCCTTGAAGCAATAATTTCATTTGCCGCCATATTCGTTGATGTGCCGGCTCCACCCTGAAGCATATCAACTTGAAATTGGTCATGTAGCTTTCCCTCTATGATTTCATCACAGGCCTGAATGATTGCATCAGCCTTCTTTTTTGACAAGTCGCCCAAGTCCCTATTTGCAGTGGCGCAGGCTTTCTTCACCATGGCCATCGCGGTAATTAGGGTTGAGTAGTTGTAGAGAGTTACGAGAGAAACGCCAAAATTCTCCTTTGCTCTCAGCGTCTGTATTCCCCAGTAGACATCCTTTGGTATTTTTCTCATTCCAAGAAGATCGCTCTCTTCTCTGAACTCCTCACTGCTCGGTGGCATCATTACTCGCTCCGTAAGGCCATATGTAGGATTCATAGTAGTTGAATGTTTGCGAATAGTATAATTACTAAAATCCCGCAGCCATGCCATCTTTTCTGTAATCAGAACCAGCGATCCAGGCATCAATATGCCAGAGTATCGCTTGACCCCCGCCGTATGCGCTTTTCGACTTTGTAACAATCTCGTGCCCCTTCTTTCTCAGAGAATCACGCGATTTTCTGGGTACACCTGAACTAAGGCCTACGTCATTGGTGAGCTGGTCGTGGTGAAAGCGCGGAAAATCGATTGCCTTCTGAGGCTTCATTCTGTAATCAACAAGATTGCTGATCACTTGGGCATGCGCCTGAGCTTGATGAGATCCACCCATGATTCCCAGGACGCCCCAAAACCCTCCCTCTCTATAAAGCGCTGCTGGGATGATCGTATGGAATGGGAGCTTTCCAGCTGCATAGCAATTGGGGTGGGCAGGATCAAGCGAGAAGAGATTACCTCGGCTTTGCAGCTTGATTCCAGTGCCAGGAACCACTAGTCCGCTTCCAAAGCCGGTATATAGGCTATTAATGAATGAAACCGCATTTCCATCTCCGTCTGCCGTGGCAAGGTAGACGGTGTCTTCCCCAAGTCGCAGGCCAGTACTTGGGAGTGGCATAGTTTCCTCCGTGTGTATCATGGCGGCTCTCTTGGATGCATAATCCTTTGAGAGCAATGTATGGAGAGGCACAGAATAGAAATCAGGATCCGCATTGTGTTGGAGCAAATCGGCATAGGCTAGCTTCTTAGCCTCGATTGATATGTGGAATCGGTCGGCATCATACGGCTTGAGAGAAGCGAAATCGAATTCCTCCATCATTTGGAGCATTTCAAGAGCGGCAAACCCTTGGCCATTCGGTCCGTGTTCGTAGACATCTACGCCCCGATAGGAAACATTGATTGGTTCTGTTTCGACTGTTCGATGATTTGAAATGTCCTTGGAAGTCAAGAAGCCTCCATGCTGTTGGACCGTCTTCGCAATGGCGTCTGCTATATCACCTTTGTAGAAGGCATCTGGTCCCTTTTCCGCAATTTGCTCGAATACTGAAGCGAGGTCCTTATTTCTCATGATCTCTCCGACCTCGGGACCACGTCCCTGTATGGAGAATACTCGTTTGGCCTCCTCATTGTGCAATCGACTGACAAGGAACTTCCAATCACGGGATATGATAGGAGAAACAGGAAATCCATTTCGTGCATAATTGATTGCTGGCTCCAAAATTCGCGACATCTCAAGATTTCCGAAGTTCATAGCCAAGCGGCACCAAAGACTCACGGCTCCGGGGACAGTGACAGAAGCTCCGCCCACCAAGGGAATAGTCTTCCATCCCTTGAGGATTAGATCATCCAAAGATGCCAAGGAACCTGAGCGTCCTGAACCATTGAACGCCCGAGGTGCTCTTGCTCCAGCCTCATGAACTAGGGCAAATGCATCACCTCCCGACCCTGTGCTAAAGGGCTCGACAACATCGAGGACGGCTGCAGCCGCAACAGCGGCATCTATGGCATTTCCACCATCCTGAAGTACCCTAAGACCCGCAACTGTTGCCAATGGCTGTGATGTTGCCACCATGCCGTTCTTTGCAAGAACATCTGACCTTCCATTCATTCTGAAAGCCTCATTAGTGTCTGGGAACGGTTTCGTACCCTCTCTGTTTCCACCCATTCAATCCGTCAAGAACAACGCCCACATCCGCTAATCCAGACCTCTGCAAAATGCTCGCAGCAGAAGTGCTACGATTGCCTGAAGGACATATTGTGACTGCCGGCTTCGACATGTCCAAAGAGGGAAGTGCGTTTGGCAAATCAGTCAGGGGACAGATGATTGAATCTTGGATGTACTCTTTCTCTGTTTCATGGACCTGTCGTACATCTATCAAATTCACCAGTTTAGAATCATACATGGCTTTTAGATCTTCAACACAGTAGTTGCGTAGTGTGGCTCTCATACGACCGCTTTCATACCATGCATCCAAGCCAGGCCCCAAATAGCCAAGTATCCGGTCATAGCCAATTCTGTGCAGGTAGGCTATGGCTTGCTTCAAGTCAGGCAGTCGTTCTATTACAAGAATGACGGCTTCATCGGGTTTCAACACCCAGCCCGCAATCATCCCCATGCCGTTGAGTGGGATACTTATCGATCCTGGGATGTGACCTGATACAAAGAAATCTGCGGACCGGACATCAACTGCAACATGATCATTTTGCTTGAGCAAATAATCAACTCTATCTGGGTCCAGTTGCCTCGGCGACGACATTTCAGCCAATATAGGCGGTCCAATTGTATTTAGCTTCTCACAGTGTTTGAAGTAACTAGATAGTGTGAGTTTTTGTCGAATCTTCTTCTCGACGAAATCATCCAAATCATAACTCAGCCACGTGTTATTCATTCTTTCATAACCAATAGTCGTGAACTCCCTTTCACCGATATCGCCTCCACAAACAGACCCCGCCCCATGGCCCGGGTAAACGATTACGCCGTCGCCGAGGGGAAGTATCTTCTCATGGAGGCTTTCATACAGCTTTCTTGACATCTCTTTGTGCTTGTTCTTGTCAACAAGGTCCGTCCTACCAACCTCGTTTACAAATAAAGTGTCACCAGTGAAGACTGCAAGTGGATTCTTGCTTACTGATCTATCTGCGATAACGTAGCACATGCTATCATCAGTATGACCGGGAGTGGTGATACAGCTTACCTCCACTTGCCCAACCATGAAAGTGTCGCCATCTGAAACCGAGTGAGTCCCGTATCTAAAATTCGTTGCACTGCTATGGACTATCTCTAACTTTGGCAAATGATACTGAATTTCTAGAGAACCAATGACATAGTCCTCATTCCGGTGCGTTTCAAATACCTTTACAATATCAACACTCTCATCTCTGGAAAGGTCTAGGTAAATGTCTATGTCCCTTCTTGGGTCAACTACCATTGCTTCGCCGTTGGATGCTACGACATAGGATAAATGGGCAAGGCCCTGAGAGCGAACAGGGATTATTCTCATGAGATTCACCGAGGTGTACCTTTAGGTTCGAGCGAGCTTTTAAGATGTGAGGTGTATTCGTGAAAACTCACTTTGAATCACCGTGCTAATTCGAGCAACGCAATGCTGCATAACAACAGTTAAGATGAAATTGGGACTTCCAAGTATGGTGCATCATCATGACCGCCAACACTGACTCGGCCTCGGATGTATCAGCCGAAGGGATTATTGTTGAGGCAGAATTGGATTTGCTGCGAAAGGCTGCACAGCGGGCTTTATTTGAATTCGTTGAAGTCTATGAGTCAGCGTCAGGCGAGATGGAGAGCTACCGAGGCCGTGTCCAAGTTGGAGAAACCATAGTATTCCGAGAAGACATGGACCTGTATCCTGCCGAGATTGTCGCAGTGAAGATCGCAGATGGAGAAGAGGACATCTCAATCTGGTATATAATCTCAACATCAAATATGCCTCCCACTGGATACCCAACGGCAAAGGATGCAATGAGGGCTGCGGCAGCCGAAGAGAAGAAACTCGAAATTTTGAAGGACTTCTTCGCTAAAGAATCGGATAGGCACAAGTGGAGTGAAGTCCGTGAATGGCAGCCGGACAAGAGATTTGATGCAGGGCAAATTCGGGCCATTATAGAACAAGCAACAAAGAAATGGATTCACTAGTATGATTCTCTAGTCTGAAACAAACAAGCGGACTGCTCGATAAATCCTCATAACCTGTGCGTAGGAATTTACCAGTACTGAGGCCCATTCCTCAGAAAGCACTGGCAGATCTTCCCCTGAGATTACTAAGTGGAGCCATTCTTGTATTCTATCCCGTGCAGAATCCGAGGCCTGTTGGATGATTGCGCTAAGCGCCTCGAGTCCTTTCATTGCGTTCTGCTGAATATACCCAGTTCCAAGGCAGACTAGCAACGAAGTAGTCAGGCGAGGATTGTCGGAGGCCTTTAGCATCTCTACAAAGTCACATGGAAAAGACTCATCTTCCTCCGTCATGAATACCGAAGATCCATTTCTCAAATCACGAATCATTCCTAATATTTGGTTATGTCGCTTCCTGATGTTTACCTCAGCTGCAGGTAGACAACCGGAAGGGATGCCCTTGGAGTCCAATTTCGCAGGGCCTTTATCTATGATTTCCTGAACAAGACTGAAGCTTGAACCTGCTTTTAACACTGGGTGCCGCTCCACACCAATGGGATCAACGAGACCAAGAAGAACTGTGAGCAAATCACTTCCGCAACAATTGCAAATTAATGATCCAAGAATTGACCTCTCAATAACGCCAAAGAGCTCCATTACTCTTTCCTGATTATTCACGCGCCGCATATTGATGCGACCATCTTGGAGAATAGTGATACTTAGGTCATCGATTTCTGCTCGACCATAACCAAGATCGCGACTGCATCTGATGAGCTCGAAAGTGGTTGAAAGGCAGTTGGACAAACTGCAAAGCAGCTGCGGATCAAAGGCCCCAAAGTGAATAGATTCGCCTTCCGGTACTCCATTGAAGACACGAAACTCCGCCATTACTTTTTCATCGCTATCTCTACAGGGTCGAGAGAGAAGCATTCCGCCCTCGGGGAGTTTAGGAGCAGGTTTTCCTGCAATCCTGCCCGGTCTTCCACTATTCAGCTCAAGTTGCAGCCGCATATTGGCAAACTCGGGTAGCCTTAGAATAGGGCATTGGTCGATTTTAGTGCCTCCAGCCATAAGCAAACGAGCGAAGCTGGCACAGTTGGCAGCTCCACAGAGACCGCAATCAATCCTTGGGGTGTTTTTCCATGCCTTAACCCACGGGCTGCTCATCCATTTGGACCTCTCAGTCCAGTCGGCAAATCAATGCCTGTTTAAGGTTCCGCTGAGGGCTAAAAGGTCGTTGACGTCAGTTTTATTAGCATGCTTAGGACAGCGCAGTTCTGAGGAATCCCCCGAAATGGCATTTCTTCGAAAGCAATGGAAAACACGGTCTGAAACAGAAAAGACAGTAATTGCGCTCTTTATCGTCGTTTTGGTGACTCTCGGCGCATATGTCGGGTTTACATTGGTAATGGCGACATCTACTCCGCTCGTTGTCGTTACGAGTAACTCAATGGTGCCCTCGCTTCAACCAGGGGACCTCCTAGTGCTGCAGGGAAGAAGTGCGGAGCAAATACAGGTTGGAGACATAGTTGTGTATAACGCTTCATGGTACCTCGAAGCGCCAGTGGTCCATAGGGTTGTCGCCATTGACATCATCGATGAAGAATACCATTTCTTTACCTGTGGCGACGCAAATGGCTCAAATGACCCAGGGTACAGAACAATAGATGACATTATTGGAGTAATGGTTTTACGGATTCCCTTAGTAGGGAATGTGAGTATCTTTCTCAGGTCACCTCCTGGGTGGATAACAATCATCCTAATCTTTGCCGCAATCATCATCTTGCCAGAGCTATATGAGAGGAACTCGTCGGAGCAGGACACCTCGGAAGCCAAGTCATCCCCTGAAACTCAAGACGACCCGTAAAACTGCATAGGCTGCAGACTGAACATCCCAGCCACAACATTGCCTGGGAATAATGCAATTGCAGTGTTGTACTCGGTCACTGCCTCATTGTAATCCAGTTTAGCTTGGGTAATCCTATTTTCAGTGCCAGTAATCTCATCAAAGAGACCCTGATACAGCACGTCGGCATACAATGTAGGGTAGTTCTCTTGAATTGCGACGAAGAGAGAGTTGAGTTCCAGAGTGATTTGCGAAGACACATTTGCCTGCTCACTTGGACTTTGATTCAGATTCAACCATTGCGTTCTTAGTTCGGTAATTGTGGCCAATGTTTCAGCTTCATAAGCAGTGTAATTCTCAACAACTGCCACAAGCTGTGGTATCAATTCGATTTTTCTCTCGAACTGCACCTGAATGTCATACCACTTCTGCTCAGCTTGAATCTTGGTGGTCATCAGATTATTGTATGTCAAAACTACTGTCGCTCCGAAACCAACTCCTACAATCAGGAGAATAGCTATGGCAATGCAACCCTTTTGATTTGAACTCATTTCTATTCCTCCAGCTATCCGTAGTGGATGTATCCTCCTCCAACTGACCTACCACCGCCGCTTCTCATGCGGGAACCGCCTCTAATTATGACAGTTCCTCCGAGGGCAAATACAATGCCATAGAAAAGAATTGCAAGAGAGCCGTCCCACCACCAGGCAAAGAGAAGAGTAGTGACTAGCAATACAAGTGGGAAGATGCATTGAAGCCCTCTTCTCAGAGAGAATTCGAGCCACATGAAAGCAATTGATAACAGAGCTCCAATGAGCAAACCCGCGAACCATGGATTCTCATAACCCCATGCCTGAAAAGCTGCTATGCCATCAAGATCTCCTGCGCCGCTTCGCACGGTTAGATCATCAGCAAACTCATCATAGAACGCAAGGATTCCATAGTAGAAAGCGTTGGCGAAGTCATAGTATTCAATCCAAGGAACAATCTCATCCCTTGTGATTCTGCCAGCCTCCGAGTCTGTAATTGCACCTTCAAGTCCTAGACCAATCTCCACTCGGAACTCATCTGCAAAGTGAGTTTCATTCAGATCCTCATAATAGAGAACCAAGAGTAGCCCATTGTCAACGTCTTCTTTTCCAATGCCCCAGTCGTTGAAAAGGAGGTATGAATACCGATCCAAGTCCTCACCTTCCAAATCGACGGTAGTTACGATGAATATCTCGACGGTAGTCTCATCTTCGATATCCCTACACAGACTCTCAAGGTATGCATCATCCTCATAGCTTAGAAGATAGGCCCAATCATTAACCATGTAGCCAGTGTATTCCGGAATAGCGTGTACGGAATTCCCGAAACTCGCAATAGTTATACATGCTATCAGAACGAACGAAAGCTTCCGGGTTGATATCGAACTGACGGTCATCTCCGCTGTTGCGTGCATTACCCCTTTTGATATTTTTGCTAATATCCCCATTGAATGAACTATTCGAATAGGTTGGTCAGGTACTCTGAGAGAATTGACTCTATGTCAGGATTCAGCTTTCCAGCAGTTGATCTCTTCACGAAATCGGTAGCCGTTTCTTCATTGAATTTCAGAGTTAGCAGAGCAGGTCCAAGCTCCTTCACCACGGCTTCAAACTTTGTTCCCTTAGTCGGCTCAGGAATAGCCATTATTGCCGCGTCAGCGTCCTTTGCATCAATAGCTTGGTCCAAGCGTTTGGCAGAATAGAAGGCAGCGACTCCGCCGCTTCTATTCCAGTCCTTAACATTGGGGATGTCAATGCCCAGAACCTTCCTGGCCTCACCTTTTGTAAGGATAGACATTGTGGATGGTTGCTTGGATGAATCACTAAAGGCCCCATGTGCGACATCAATCCCCATTTTGCTTCCTACATCAACGAGTGCCGTGACGAGTGCACCTACAAGAACTGCTGGTGTCAGTTTAATCACATAGTCCTCTTGAATGATGATTTCCTCTTCCTTCTTCTCATGGAGAATGTCGTCAACCTTGGATATAGCCAGTTTTATCGCCTCTCGCGGATTGCCCTCTGATTTCTCAAATACCTCGTCAATATCTGATTGTGTGAGTGGAAACAACAGATCAGGCGGCGCATCTATGTTTTGAGCGGTCCAGTATTCTTCCATTGATTTTTGAACGAATTCGATGACGTCATCCCGAGTGAAGGGTTCAAGATTCACAACTCGCTCCATGCGAGACCTCGTGGGACCGTCCGCCAGTTCGTATATCCGACTCCAGACGTCGGTCAGAGCTGAAGCAATAATCACAATATTCCTACTCTCATTATATAGCCGCTTCAATACTTCAAGAAAGTGACGCTCGCCTTCATCCCCATATGTATTCATTGGCCCTTCCATTTCATCCACAAAGAGAACAATGGGCGAGATAGACCCCTCCGCAAGAAGCTTTATTGTTGCCAATGTGACATCATCCTCTTCAAGAACGGTATGGATGCCTAGTTTCTCTATTTCATTCTCACTCAAAGCATCACCAAGAAGCCACCTTCTAGCCAGGTCACGATTGGCAGGGTCAAGACGATAACGAAGAAGCGTCTTCATAACGTCTGAAGAGATTCCGGGATACTCAACCAGCAGACGCTCAACTGCATAGCTGTAATCATACAGCTCGCTGGTAGACCCTCTTACGCCTCCAAACTTTTCAAGCAGCATATCAACTGCCTGCTCAAAAAGGGCATCTCCGGCTTCATCCACAATGCAGGCATGGAAGTGCAAAGGCACTCGAACTGGCGAGGGCGGTGATGGCACATAGACAGCAATGAATTTTCCAGCTGCGAAGTAGTTCTCTTGGTCTTTGATGACCCAATAGAGGTGGGTCTTCCCCATTCCAGCCTCTCCCAGTATCGGCTGCAAGCGAGGAGTACCATCCTTCATGGTGAAGCGAATCGCTCTGAAAATTGCTCGGTCGGCCTTTTCATGGGGCCCCGGAATGTCGATTGTATCAGGCAAGTCTCCTCTTGAAACATACCTCTTGAAGGGAGGATCTTCCTTGAGAATCTCAAAGTACATATCACGGTCGAAATCAGCTTCAAGTTCTGGGATTGGTGGTGTCATGGGTAGATAGCTCCTAACCATCTGAGTGTTCTGAGTCAGCCGTTATGAATTTGTTGCCTGACGCTCGCCACATGCCAAGCACTTATTTGACGGCTTTTTTGATTAAGCCAAACTGGAGTTGCAGCAGAAAATTGGAGTGGGCTCAAGTTCACACACAGGGAATGATGGCCAAGAAGATATCCAAGATTGGAAGGCTGTCATTGCTGGTGGCACTTAGACGCATGGTCATGTCATTCAGAGAGATACTGCTACCGCTCTTTGTTCTGAATATTCTTCTTCTTGATGAGGCATTCTACGGGCTTATGGTGGCGGCAGCCGGATACATGCAATCAGGGGCGCTCTTTCCTGCCGGATGGATCAGTGACAGAAGGGGCAGAGGGTTTGCAATTCTGGTCGGCGGTGTTTTCGGTGGCAGTTGCTTATTACTAATCCCCTTCGCTGGAAGCTGGTTTCTCACATTCATTCTGTATGCGATGACGGGCATTGGGGCGGGTTTTACCATGACCTCGATTGATACACTGATCGCTGATTACTCGAAGCGTGGAGATGAGATGACTAAGTCCTATGGATATACCAGAACGATTGCAGTACTTACCGCTGTATTGGGCCCATTATTGGCAGGCTTCATTCTAGACCCAAGTGCTCTACCTGGAATTAATCCCATTATGCTTCGATACTCGATTGTCTTTTTCATTATGGGGTCTTTGAATATTGCTGCTGGTGTGACGGGATTCTTCACGGAAAGATGGTTGATAGCGAATCTGCCGGAATCGGAGAGAGAAGAGAATGAGTGCGTACGGGAGGATGAATCCGAAAGAAGACAAGATGTAGAAACCGCACTTCTTTTTGGAGTAAGC
>RDOF01000038.1 GCA_011365025.1 Candidatus Thorarchaeota archaeon | reverse complement strand
AGGATGGCCAAGGCCATTAATCCGAGGGCCAATGAATACTGAAAAGCGATTAAGGCACCGAATCCTTCCCAAAGGAATCCTATGATTATCCCTGCAGGCAATGCGCTAATTCCAATTGCTGTTTGAAAAGCTCCAATGATGCTTGACCGTCTCTCTTCTTCCACCAGATCTGCAATTAGTGAAGTTTGAACGGGGTCCAAGGCTCCATTCAACAATCCAAAAAAGACGAAGAGGGGTAAGACTGTGAGCCAATCACTAACGAAGAAGGCCCATCCAGACGTGAAAGCAAGTAGCAAGAATGCAATGACTAGGATAGGCTTCCGGCCAACGCTATCAGACGCTCTACCAAAGGGATACGCACTGAGAGTATAGACCACTGTAAAGAGAATGTATAGGAGTGGCAACTGCGTTTCTGCATATCCAAAACCACTGGAAACAAAAAGGACCGATGCTACGAGGAAAATCTTCAGGTTCCTGTCCAGTCCTCTGAATGAGACCCCTTTGAACACATTCTTACCTGGCTCATCCCTTATGAGAGCTGCAATAAGAATGACAGACCCAATTGCTGGGATAACCGACAGAAGAATTATTCCGGTGTAATTAAGAAAGACGAACAAGTAGTATGTGAGAACTGCTCCAATTACTGCGCCAGCTGAATCCATTGCCCTCAAGACACCAAAGGCTCTACCTCTCCGATTCTCGGCTACCGACGTAGCCAACATGGCATCACGTGGGGGTCCGCGAATTTTCCCTAATCGATCCATGGACTTCCAGAATAGGATTTGGTAGAAACCATAAGCAATTAGAAAACCGACCCTTGAGAACATTGACAGTACATACCCCGCTGTAATGAACGGCTTTCTCTTGCGTAACTTGTCCGACGCGTAACCCGCCCCGAGCTTGGATAGTGAAGTGACCGTTAGAGCCATCCCATCCACAACTAGTACCTGAAACGGACTTAGGAGCAGTTGCGTGGTGAGGAAGGTTGGCCATATTGGTGCAATTAAATCCGAGCTCACATCATTAAGTAAAGAAGCAGTTCCAAAAACCAAGGTGGGGTCATCTTTAGAGGTGTCGAGTTCTTCCATCATGCAATAGCTCCGCATTCAGTATTTCTTGACTGATGATTCTTTAACAAAGCTACTGATTGTTATGACGCATCCTAGCAAGAGAAGAACAGCTCCCACTGCCTGAAGCTCATAGTATCCTGGAAGTATACGCTCAACAGTATAGTCTGCATGCAGAATCGTCTGGCCGCAAGCAATGAAGGAAACCGTTGCGTTCTCTCCTTCGTACTTGGCAGAAATTACAAATGAAAGTCTATCTAAACCCAGTGGCTCGCCCTCGGGGAACAAAATGCCAGGTATCTCTTCACCTGCAACTCGAGTGTGATTCAAGATCGTGCCATATCCTGAGCAATTCACAGTAATTGTTACCAACTTTTCAGAGGTGTTGAATGACTGGATACGAAGTCTGCTGTCATTGAACTCGAAATCATCTTGCAGAGCTGACGAATTAACCTCAAGCAGAACCTGTTCTGATATGGATGTATTCCCCCACGTGTTTTGATAGACCCATTCCGGAACTTTCAAACTCATCCCATAAATGAGAATGGGGCCGCCTGCAATCAAAAGAAGAATGCCGATGACAAGTCCTTTGTTCTTCGTTGTTTATCCCCGGGTTAAGGTGGATTGTCATAGATATCTCCTTTGTGATTTGTAGAGTGAGGGCGCAATTGGTAATTGTTAATACTTGGCAGGTTGTATGGAGGGGATATGAGTCCTGCAAAATCAAAGGTGTACTTCGGTTCTGTCATTAATGGAAATCCTGCACGGTTTGCCTCATTTGCGGCGAAGGTGGACAAAGTTGTTGAAATGCTTGACTTCTCCACCATCGAAAAGAAGGACAAAGTCGCCATAAAGATGCATCTCGGTTTCAATGATGGTTATCAAACAGTGCCTGTATTTTTTGTGCGGCGAATAGTAAAAGCGGTGAAGGAGGCAGGTGGCTATCCCTTTTTGACCGACAACCCCACTGCTTGTTACAACGCTGCCGACCGCGGGTACACATCCGAAACCTGTGGATGCCCAATAATTCCGATTGCGGGGGTAAAAGACGGATACACAACTACGGTGAAATTCGATTTTCATAGTGTTGATACTCTTGAAATGGGAGGTGTTTTGCGAGATGCTGATGTCTTGATTGACCTAGCCCATGCCAAGGGCCACAACTCATGCGGCTTTGGAGGAACCATCAAGAACATTGCGTTGGGTGCCTATCATGGACCTAGTAGGTGGAACAAAATTCATGGAGTGGAGGCTAGCATTCCCTACTGGGATCCAAAGAAATGCACACCTGAGCATGCCACAAAACTAGTCAGAGTATGCCCCGAGAGGATTATCAGGTACAATAAAGAGCAGCACAAGCTTACTGTGGCCTTTGGAATGTGCAATCAGTGCTGGAAATGTATGGAGGCAGACAAAGAAGTTGGATGCCTTGACATTAAACAGGAGAACTTCGCCCTTTTCCAAGAATTGATGGCGAGGTCTGCAAACGAAGTCCTGAAGACCTTCGAGAAGAACAAGATGTTCTTTCTCAACTTTGCATTGGATATCACACCAGTCTGTGATTGCTGGGGGATGGGTCTGCCCAATGTTGTGAATGACATCGGGATTCTTGGAAGTAGAGACATCGTAGCCGTAGAAGTGGCAACTTTGGATCTCATCGCCAAGGAGGGTCTCATTGAGCATATGATTCCCCCATATTATCGCAATCTCAATTTAGACCCTAAGCAAAAGATGCATCCCTTTGCAAGAATTCATGGGCATATGAAGGACCCATATTTGGTCACTACTTACGCTCAAGAACTCGGAATGGGTTCCAAGAACTACGAGCTCATCGAACTTCTTCCACCTTCAGAAACTCTCAAGATGAAGGCTCCCAAAGGGGTTTCGGAAACAGCGCCGACATTCTATTAGGCGATATATTATATGAATATATAACTACTAGTAATCTTTAATAGGTACTAATAGTACTTCGTATATGTGCAGAGGTCCGTGGAAAGAAGATGAGTGAGTATACGGGATTATATTCCTCTGCCAATACGAGATGATGAGTGAGCAGATCTTGACAGAGAGTCTCGAGCCTGAAGAACGCCTCCAGAAGTACAAGCAGTACTTGGCATCTTTGGGGGAGTTGAGAACTGGAACAGGCATAGCTGACTCACCACAAACTGACAGAGTCAATGAGGAAAGTACAGACTCAGTTGGCGCAAGTAAGGACGCAGATGTTGACGATTTCAAGAAGGCCTTCACAACTCTTGTGGTGAATACCAAAGAAAAAACGACTTCGAATAAGGGCAAAACTGTAGTTCTTCAAATGCGAAGCCGAGCAATCGACTGCGCAATTCAAGAGATACGCCATAAGAAGAACATTCTAGAGCGGAAATTCGAACGGAAAGAAGTAAGTCGCGACCAGTACGAATATGAGTTGGCCGAGCTAGTTAGTGAAGGCAAGGCTTTACTTCGTCAAAAGGAAGAAATCATCCAAGAGCTGAAGTCTGCTTCATAGATTGGTCCCGAATTAGTGAGTTTTATCAGTACGAGTCCATTCAGTTCATTTTATGTTCCAGAGGGAATCTATGGAAGTACTATGCTTTGGGAACAGCCTCACAGCAGGCTCACCAGGATACGACCCTGCCTTTGGCGGCAATCGCCACTTCCAATACGCATATTGGATGGTTGAAAGCGCGAGGGCTGACGGATTCGAAGGGCTTTGTTTTCAAAATCATGGTGTGCCTGGCGACCTTGCATCACTAATGGAAAGAAGATTGGAAAGAACCCTGAAGATGAATGAATTTGATACCTCAGTTATTCTGGCAGGCACCAATGATCTTGGTACGGGGTCTTCTCCTGAATCAGTATTCAAATCCCTTCAGAACCTCTGGAATCTTTCAATAGCCTTCGATACACCGGTGATTTCATGCACAATTCCGCCCATAGGCTTTGTATATTCCCCTTTACAACAGGCACAGAAGAGAATGAATGCTCTGATTCATGAATACTCAAGAACGAACAGGAATATTGATTGTGTTGACTTGTATTCCGAACTCTCGACCCCTAATGGCTTGCTGGCTCGCGCTTATGATTCTGGAGATGGCCTGCACTTAAGCATAGATGGGTATCGTAGGATTGGGCAAGCAGTTTGGGAGAAGGGATTACGGCCCATTTTGTCAAATTATTAGGGTTCTCTTCCCTAGACATGTGCAATACAACGAAAGAAAAAGGGATATAGGACCTTTTAGATAGGCATCTATCTAGCTGGAGGCATCCATTCTGTCAAAACCCAATCTGGCATTCCTAGACCACATCTGTGAGTTGTCTAGGCGCGGTGCCATGGAGGGGTTTACCAACTCGATGAAGGAGTACTGGTCTGACAAGAGAAAAGCCCCTTGGCATAGGCTTTATGATCTAATAGAGAAAGAGTGGGATTGGAAGAAGGGAGATATTGACGACCTTAAACAGCGACTGCTTCTTATCCGCGATGGCGTTTTTGCATCAATGGAAATGCTATCGCTAAGCTTAGCTATTGACCTACCAACACAGGAGCTTCTTCAGATATTAACAAAAGCAAAGGATTGGTCTTCTGGAAAACGTGCAGTTAGAGAAAAATGCGCTAAGATCGTGAATAGGCTAATCTCTGAGGGGGAGATTACACAACTTGTTCCAGCCGCTTTGGAACGAGATGGATTTGGGTTCCTCGTTGGCCCTTTGCAGGATGCCCTGATTAGTGAATATAGAGAAGCTCAGCCCACTAAGAAGAAGAAGCATCTTGATGTTAGTGCCCTATCCGAATCAATACTCGGAAGGCGATTGCTTAGAGAGCAGATGATATCTGAAGCCAAGCTTCCCTTGGATGATCCGAGAGTAGAGCCGCTTCTTGAAGCCTTTGATAGATACTTGATAGAGCTCGAACTAGACGAAAGAGCTGTGTTTCCTGCACTGAAAGATACAGATCAGCTGACATTGAATGGTAGCATTGTACCTGAAAAGGAAACAGAAAAAGAGCATGTGAAGAAGCCCGACTCTACGGAGCTAGATCTTGCCGACCTGACAGAGTTCTTGGAGGGTGAAGAGAAGACCAAGAAGGCAAGGAAGCCAAAAACCAAGGGGAAAGGCTCTGCATCAAGGAAAAAGGGGGGAAGGAGCAAATGAGTTCTTCCAAGAAATCACGGCTTCGAGTTCTTGATGCTGAACAAACCGCAATTCAGGAGCTGAGAGATGTAGCTTGGAATCTAAATTCGGCAGACATGCAAGAGATGTATACCGCTGCTGGTCTCCTTACTCAATTCGATGTGAATCGAACAATTCTACCACAGGTTATGGATTTACTAGATGCAGACGACATGTTTGTGCGGAAGATTGTCTTTCGTAGTGCGGGTCGCAATGTGTTTGGAGAATATATTCAGGAGTTTTTCTTTGCGCTCAAAGGTTTGCCACCTGCAGAGGCAATGCAGGTACTGCAGAGCATTAGGGAAGCCTTCAGAGTCCATGGCTCACCCACTCCCACATCTGAGCAAAAACGCTGGGTGCACGCATTATCCGGACTCGGGAAAGAACATCAACCCGCTGTTTTTGACTTAATGACTGCCTTGGGGCGGCCGGGCGAGAAATGGGTTGCGCGCTTCTTGAAGGAGAACATTCAGAGTGTAACCATAGGCGCAATTGCCAGCTTCGCCGAATTCCCTGAGCAGTCCAGAACCAGACTTGTGCGTCTGCTTATTGAGCAGGCATCCAAACGAAAACGAGAACTTCTGGCATATGTTGGAGGAATTGTGGAAGCCAAGACTGTTAGGTATCTAAAATCTTTCCTCAGAAGTGGAGATTGGGAGGAAAGGAAAGAGGTGGCTACCACAATTGGAAGAGTTGGGATTGCGACAGCCTCAGACATCGTTCGAGATGTGATAGCAGATCCGGACTGGAGAGTCAAGCAGGCATTGATTGAAAGTATTGACGTTTCACGGTCGAAATTTGCACCACTTAGATCTATACTGGAAATTCTTGTGACTGATTCCCATACAAGAGTCCGTGGATCAGCTGAGAGATTGGTCCTCCGTCTCGGCGCTGAGGAGTGCTCTGACTCGAAACTATCAACGCAGAGAGAGCGTATTATGAAGCAATTCCGAAAGCAACTCCTGAGAGCAGCTCCGGCAAACAAAGATGTGGACTCTACCTGGATTGGTATAGAGGTTTCCTCAGCTGTCCCAATACCACTGATATCTTCAGAGGAGTTTGATGGAGATGATTCAGCCCCTCAACCGGTTGGAATGGGAGATTTGCAGGCGGGAGAAGAAACCTCTGGCGAGGAGGTGGCAGAAGAGCCTTCCACGATTAACCTGAGAGAAGCTCTTTTGAAACGCATGAAGGAATCCATAGCAGAAATAGAGCCGGCCGAAGATACAAGTTTCTTGAGCGAATTGGAGGAAATTGCAGTTGACAAGGATTTGCCGCCAACAGCCAAAGTTCTTTCACTGATGGACCGGCTTGCCCGTAAGGTCGGAAAAGCCATTCCAATCTCCTCCTTGAGGGAGCATGCCTCTGACATGGAGATGTCGGTTGAAGAAATGGATGGCGGAATTGAGAAACTTGTGAAGGAAGGAACCATCTACATGGTTGATGAAGAGACAGTTAGACGTACTGATATTCAAACTGACTAGCAATCGACTCCAATTCTTTGGGCCGGAAAAACTAATGTACAGGAAACAGTGATTTCTTCAAGAGCGAGGAATATGCCATGGTCGAGACCACACTTATTGAAGGCGGGCTTGTTGTAACCGGTGATGAAAAGGGAACTATAATTGAGAATGGATTTATCCAGATCCGGGGGAGTCGTATCACATACGTCGGAAAATCCAGACCGAAAGAGAAGGCTGATTCAGTAGTCGATGCAAAAGGGTCTGTTGTCATACCCGGACTGATTACAGCTCACACTCATCTCTACGGCATTCTCTTGAGGGGGGCAAATCTAAACATAAAGCCGCCCACAGATTTCGCTCAGATATTGCAGCGAGTCTGGTGGCCCGTGGACGAGGCTCTGACGCTGGAAGATGCCTATGCAAGTGCGCTATCAGCGTCGTCTGACATGATGCTCAACGGGTCAACGTTCTTTGCAGACACCTATTCCGGCCCTCACTCAATCGAAAGCAGTCTGGATTCAATTGCCAAGGCCACAAACGAAGTTGGTATTCGTGCCATGCTCGCTTTTGAGATGACTGAACGCCATACGAAGAAGGAAGGTCAACGAGGTCTCAAAGAAAACATCCGGTTCGTTGAGAAGAGCAGAAAGATGGACCTTGTTTCTGTTATGATGAGTATTCATGCATCGTTTACTGTAACTGATGATCTTATTGAATCATCAGTACAAGAGGCAAGTCGTTTGGAGATTCCTCTTACCGTCCATACTTCTGAAGGACTAGTTGACCTTTATCACAACTTGGAGAACTATGGAGAAAGAACTGTTGAACGTCTTCATCGACTTGGAGTTTTAAAGCCTAGAACCGTTCTCGCACACTGTGTTCACTTGAACGACCACGAATTGGATCTCATAGCCAAGAACGATGCCTCGGTGGCGCATAATCCCATGAGTAATATGCTAAATGCAGTAGGAACCGCACCAGTACCAGAGATGCTGAAACGCGGCATCACCGTAGGAATCGGTAACGACGGATGGATCTTCGACCCCTTTGAGAACATGAGATGTGCTTTGACTGTTCACCGTCTGTCCCAAAGAAACCCAAGCATCATTGGTCCACAGGAAGTGTTCAGAATGGCAACTCTAAATGGTGCCAAATGCTATGGGCTAGATGACCATCTTGGCAGCCTTGAAGAAGGAAAGCTGGCTGATGTTGTTGTCCTTGATGCAAGCAGAGTTCCAACGCCGATTAACAAGGGCTCAGTCATCGGGCATCTGGTGAATACATTTGCAGGCAGAGATGTTCGCGATGTCATTATCGACGGCAAGCAGACAGTGAGGAATTCACAGCTCGTGAAGGTTAATCAGCAATACATCACAGATGCTTCCCGGAAAGCTGCAGAAGCGCTCTGGTCTCGTCTTGTATGACCACAGGAAAAAGAGAAAATGGGGGCTATGCCCCCAGAATTGCTTTACCTACGCTTTGCACATACAATGGCTAGGATTATCAGAACTACAACCCCTGCTCCAATCAGAATGTAGTTGTCTGCAATGGTTGTCATGAATCCCTGGCGGATGACCCCGACGGATCCCGTGCGAGTGTTGTCCTCGAAGAATTCTATGGTCAGCTTGGCAAGAAAGCCATCCGACTTGAAATAGCGTGCTGCGACAGTGATTGATTCGGTGCTCGATGTGTCCTCGGTGAACTCAACTCCCCAGTAGAACAGGTCATCGATGATTCGTTCGCCAGTCAAGACACTGGTCACAAGAGTTGTTAGCAGAGTCCAGTTACCCACCGGCACGGAAAAATGACTTCCCACAGCAAAGAGTGTCAAGAAGATTAGGCCATAGAGTCCAATGCTTGTATCATTGGCGGCCCAATTCCAGTTTGCAGTTGCTGTTGGCACTGCAGCCCAACTGGATATCGAGTTGGGAATTGTAGGTGTTGAGATAATCTGGGCATACATAGCCTCAGAGAAGGAATCTGTGTCGGTGTCTGCGACGAAATTAAAATCTATTCGATCACTTACGCTGATTCCCCAAGACAAGCCTTGGTTGGTCTGCGCAGCGACTGGAGTCGCTAGTAGCAATCCAATCAGGCCTAGAACTATCAGAAGGTGTGTTGCGCGCTTCACTAATTTTCTCTCCGTATAACCACATGAAAATGTGTGAATTTCGTATGTAGACAAGCTTGAAAAGCCCTTCGCATATATGCTCCCATCTTGTCTGTCCTAGATGCGAAGTGTTTTCAGTTAGTAATCAGGCACTAACTCAATGTCCTCTCTTGGCCTGCTATTGAATTATACCGACTCCATGATTGACTCGCACATTCACGTAGTTGATACAGAGTCCTTGGATTTGCTTGTTTCAGTGCAGCAGGAGTTCGGAGTTCAGCGTGGAGTTCTGATTTGCCACAGCCTCGGGGCACGGAATTACGCGGAAGAAACCTACCCTGGTCGGTTCATCTATGCCAAGTACTTCTCCGGCGCCATGCGATTCGTTGAGGGTCCGGATACAATAGCGGAAGGCATACGAGTTCTAAGGGACGAGGGATATCACTTGGTCAAGATGCAGTCGGCTCCAGTGATGCGTGGGAGGGCAAAGGCCAATCCCGAGGAACTCCGCCTCGATAGTGATGAGATGGAGCCAATGTTTGAGGCAATTCAAGAGATTGATGTCCCCTTCATATTGCATCTCTCTGACCCTGATACCTACTATGCCACTCGTTACAACAACAAAGGGCCATATTCAACAAAGGAACATGATCTAGAGGAGTTGGAAGGAGTTATCTCCCGCTATCCAAAAGTCCGATTTCAAATTGCCCACTTTGCATCTCAACCTGAGATTCATCGATTGGAGAATCTTGGGAGGTGGTTTGATACATACCCGAACTTCAATATCGATACAAGCTCCGCCCGATGGATGGCTCGCGAGCTGGGTAAGAATCCCGACAAAGCCCGAGCCTTCTTCACACGATATCAAGATAGGATCCAATTTGGTACAGACTGTGTGGCATTTACGGATGACAGAGGATACTACACTGGCCGTTATTCGTCGCTTAGGATGCTGCTTGAAACAGATGTCCGAGGGATTCCACTTCCTTTTGCCGATGCAGATACCGCCGCAATAGGGGGTACATTCATCAACGGACTTGAGCTTGGGGATGATGTCCTTAGGAAAGTCTACTGGACAAACGCCGCCAAGTTCCATGGGATTCAGTAGTCAGCACATTGCCTGTGCTCAGCTTGGAATTCCGAAAAGCCCATTCAACTTGCGCAGACGGTTTTTCTTTCAACAGCTTGCTGTGCACCCATATTCAATTTCTGGGTATGAGGTAACGTATTTCCGGCTTGAAATCTTCGTCAGTTTTGGATTCGGAAATTGAGTATGAATGTTCTAGGGCATGCCAGACGCAGTTTCACAAAGGTCGTTTTTTGAGGGTTAATTTGTTAACAATTCTAACCTCCTCTAGCGGATATTGAAACTTAGAAAACAGCCACATTCGAAGATAAGTACGAGGCAATGTTGAACTTCGAATACAATTCTTCTGCATCTAGCATCTGGCATAAAAGAGGTTGGAAGCCTCAGTAGGCCTCACATCTACTTCGCAAATCCACCACTTGACGCATTTTCAGGTGCGCCAAATACTCAAAGAGTCTACTCACTAGCTCGGATTTAGCTCGAGTGGCCAGACGCAGATACAACATGTAGGTCTTGATGGATTTTTCAAGAACCTTGTTGCAGACGAAGACTCTCGGGTCAGTGTCTATTTTGCTTGGCTTGATAGGTGTCGAATCAGGAACAGCATCACGGTCTTTGATACCACTGAGTTCCTCCAACTCATCGACTACCCCGGTTAGCATCATATGTTGTATCTTCTCAATCATCTTGGATTCAGATTCAGCCAGGACAAACAACAGCAGTTTGACTTCAGGCATCTTGGCCTCGGCAGCTAGGCTTTGGAAGTATTCGTGATCAAACTTGGCTGAAGAGAGTGCAAGTTTTAGCATTGGAGTTAGAGGGTCTAAGTCTTTCAAGGCAAACCTCCCTATTCGAAGTACTGGTCAAAATAGACGTTTCTTGCATGAATGCGCAGACTGCTTGAAGCGTTGCAGGAGAGGAGAAGCTTGTTTGCCTAATAGTTTGTCATGCACACCGTTTAATGTGCAAAGGTTTATTACCTATAACATTTAGTATGCACATTATACCTTTTCGACGCGTAGTGTATATTGAGGAGATACAGAATGAAAATTGTATACAAGAAATGGAATGCCGACGAGGGGCTCGAAGACATCCAAGCACAGATTTATACCGAGGCTTCAGGGCTTCCGGCTCAGGGTTGGCAGATTCGAGACCGGAACATTCAGCGTGGTGAGGATGCGACCAGATATGCGCTTACTGACGATGGAAAGCCCCTTGCCTACGTGACATCAAGCATATCAGATTCTGAACCTGGAAGGGCGAATATTGGCTATCCATGGACTATGCCTGATTGTCCCCCCGAGGTCCAGAAAACTCTCTTCAAGGAGCAGTTTGAATATCTCAAGAATAGGGAGGATATTGATAGGATTACGACAGGCGTTGTTCTCCGGTCCAAGATTAAGGACAAGCAAGTGGAGTTCTTCAAGAAACTTGGATTCACGGAACATGAAAAATACGTTCAGTACAGCACAGATCTTGATGTTGGTGAAACAGCTAAAATGCAATTGGAGGGAAAAGCTGCTGAGCTAACAGCGAGAGCAGCAACAGAGAAAGATATTGATCTTCTGGTTGACCTCTGCCTGACAGATGAGAATCTTAGACAGGCATTTGTAGAGCGTGAGGGGTTCGTTTCCTACTTCAAAGATAGAGTCTTTCCCGTCCGTGCTCCAACAATCCTATTCAAAGGAGATGAAGCTGTTGCCGCGACTGCACCACTTCGGACAGACCCCGGTAGCGTGAGTATTCCAGCTGACGGAGAGCGGATAATTCTACGTTTCAGAGCATTGAAACCCGGGTACGAATATGCATGGGAACGACTTCTTGTGGAGCTTGCGAAGGACTGCAAAAAGGCAGGATGGACGGATATCCCCATTGTGACTGCCTTTGGATTCCGTGCAGATGGACCAGAAGCCAGTGCCATAATTCGGATGAAGCCCGAATTCCGTGAGTATGAGGACTTCTATATTTTCAGAAAAGAGAAGTAATCTCAAGGTACAGGAGGGAGAGCTGTGGTCACCAATGGCAACAATCGCGTGTTGGGGATTATAGGTAGTCCTCGCAAGGGTGGAAACACAGAGATCCTGGTAGACGAAGTCTTGGCTGGAGCAGAGGAGGCGGGAGCATCTATTACCAAGGTGGCTCTCAGAGACCTGAAGATTTCACCTTGTAGAGCCTGCGATAAATGCCGGCGCTCTGGCACTTGCCACCATGATGATGATATGGCTGAGTTATTGTCGCTTATGAAGGAGAGCAACGTATGGGTTCTTGGGACACCTATCTATTGGTGGGGCCCAACTGCGCAAGTGAAGGCTTTCGTAGACAGGTGGTATGGAGCCGACCAAAGAATCTTTCAAGGAAAGCAAATTGTTCTCACAATTCCGATGGGCGGCGGAGACAAGTACTATGCACGCCATACTATTGGGATGTTCGAAGACATATGCAATTACCTTGGGATGACTCCCCTCAAAACCATTGTTGCTCCTGGCATGAATGGTCGTGGAACAGTAAGGGAACATCCGAGCTATCTGGAAACCGCAAGAGCGGCAGGTGTTAATGCCGTTCCAGGATGCTAGAATACTTGGCTGAAGGAATCATATGGTCCGGAAGAATATCCAGTGATTCCTTTAGCCCTCAATGACAGCTCATTTCCATTTTGCATCATTGGAAAATAAGGTAGGAACTAGCACTAGGAGTTCCTAGACTTCTTTAGGAATTGAATGAGGTTTGCCTGCTGAGAGGGGCCTAGCCTCCAGCTTCCCTCATTATTTCTATCGGCAATGCCTTCGCGTTCCATATTCCGAAGATGATAGGAAACTGTAGCTGAGCCGACTCTTACACTAGCTGAAATTTCCGATACGGTCCTCCAGATTTCGGAGTCAAGGGCTTCAATTATTTCACTTCTAGTAACGAGTCCGCGTTCTACGTTTCGAATCCAATGTAGATAGGCTCTACGATTAATTCTCAGCGTCCTCGCCCTGTTCCGTTATTGCAGGCAAAGCAAATCTATGTATTGGTGGTGCTATCTTAGTTTCAAAAGGTCTTTGAACGCCGCAGGTTCCCTCCCCTCAGTAATAGGTCGAATCCTGTATTTCGGATAGCTATGACTAAGCTGTGCCGCTACCCTGGTTCCCATTAGTTTCTTGAATCTGTCAGCTTTAGCTCCACGCCACAAATAAACCGTCTGGGAATCATGGTCGACGAAAACGAGAACTTTGTCAGAGGAAATAATGGATGCATCTGCCTCGGTTTCTTCTAGCTTGGCCTCCGAGTCTATCTCAAAAGCTTCAACCATCAGGGTCGCTCCTTTCCTCTCCAAGAAGGTTAAACAGGACAGACACTGTACCGCTTATGACCCTTTTCCATACGCAGCAAGTCCAACTTATCCATTCCAGATAGCCTTTTGAATATCTATTTCGAGCTCTACCGAGGAGTATACCAACTCCATTAAGAGAGAGATGGGTCATGCCTGAAAGTATGCCGTCCCGCGTGAAATTCATCGACAGAGAAGGACGAAGAATAGAGGTGGCGATGAATCAGATTACCGCTGCTTTTCCGCTCAATGCAATACCTGATCCACTTTACAATGAAATGGCATCAGCCATGGATGGAGACTATGACCCACATGACAAACTCGACATGCTTTGGAAATCCACGTGCATGAAGCCAACTGTTTGTACATATGACCCAGGCCTCATGTTCCCGATTAATGCATCAACCAAGATACTACGCTTGACTCTTACCGATGATGTGCTTGAAGATAAGGTAGAAGAGATTGAGGGGGAGGTGCTTTCATTTCAGGGACACCCATTCGAGGAGACCGTGCAGGACCGAATTGACTTGTACAGAAGGCTCTTTCTGAAGGATTCAGAGATAGACCGCTTCCGGTTTGGAGCAGCCGAGTTGTACGGCGATAGTACTTATTCGAATATCCGGCGTGATCCAAGAGCCTCAATCACTTTCCAGTGGCGAGACCCCAGCCAGGCAGTCCACTATAGTTATCAGGCAAATTGCGTCGCGGAAATCGTCTTTCCAGGTGACCCATTCTATCGCTTCATGCGGATTCTTAGAAGCCTCTTCTCTTCAAGATTCATCGACTTAAGACGGTCGGAGTATCTTTGCGCCTACAAATTCTATGTCTGCGAGGTAAAGGACAAGAGTCTCGTTTCAAGGCCCGGTTTTGCTCTTCCTGAGGACTAGTAGTTCGTTAGTCGTAGGAGCTTCTCAGGGAGTTCCTCAATGGTGCCAATATCAAGGACGACACCATGAGCAGATTTCGCTAGGCGGTCTGCGGCGTTGAGGTCATACTCGCTCTTTGGAACAAGTATTATCACCTGAATACCACGATGTTTCATCTTTTCCATTAATTTCTCGCATTCGGCCTGATCACTCAGGTACGCATCACTGGCAAAAATGCAAATTTTCTCCTTGGCTCTGGTTTCCTCAAAATTCGTCAATGCAAGGTTCAACGAAGTCCTACCCCCAGTCCCACCAGATGCTTCGACATCAAGTAGGTCTGTGGCTACCTTTTCCACATCGATATGGCGCTGGTCAATCGTCTTTACAACATGGGTTTCGCTATCGAAGAGGACGACCCCGAAGTCATCCTTTTGAACGCCATAAAGGCCGGCCATGACTGAAATTGCAAGCATTCCAAGCTTTTCTGGAGAGTGCATTGACCCAGATTTGTCTAGTGCCCAGAAGAATGCTCTGTGCCCCTGATAGGTTTCGCAGATTAGGAAATCTTCAACATCCAAAACACTAAACTCGGTTCGACCCTGGGCAAGCAATGATTCCATTGTTTCTTCAAGGTCAATTAGCTCAATCTCATCTCCAATACGAAATGGACGCACCGTGGTTGACTGCTGAATGCCGCCCAGCATAGAGGACCCCATTGTTGCTTTGGCATACCTCTTTCCCAGGTCAATAAGAAGCCGCTTGGCTATCTCCTTTAGCCGCTGTTTCAACTCCGGAGGGAGGTCATGCCTATAGGAATACCAGATCCGGACGATATTGGTTGCGGGACCTCCCAAGAGACCTCCGAAAACCTTGTCTGCCCTGTTTTGGTCAATGGCCCCAGGTTGTATTCTTCCTCTCTGATATCCGTATCCCCGTCCGGCACGTGCATCCTGAATCCCCATGGCAGCTGCGAAATTCTCGTGAGCAATTGCGCCCAATGCTGATTGATTGTCCTTTTCCATGGAAAGGTCAGCCAGTTCCTGTAGTTGCGAATGGGTGAGATGGGCAGACGATATGAGATTGCTTAGTCTATCAAAATCGTTCACACCTTGCTGAATCAGGGATTTGATTACCTGAAATGACGGATTCAAAAGCTCGAGGATTTCATCTTCAGACATTCCAAGGTTTTCTCCGGCCTGCCGAATTCCTTCTGAAGACGGTGTTACTCCTTGCCTAGATATTTCTCGTACTGTCTTTCGGAGATGGGTTTTCGTGGGAGAGCGAGCGATTGCAGCATCCGCAATCTTTTGCATAGATTCCTCCCATTTCTCTTTGCACTCCCTATCTGAGATTGCTGACTGCATGGAACTCATTTCTCTTAGCTTCTGTCTCAAGTAGTCCGAAGGAGCAGAGCGCGAGTCAGCATTCTCAATTGTTTCATCTACTTTCTTATCCAGAAGCTCTTTCCAGCTCTCTGTATTTCTTGCGTTTTCAGATAACTGCTTCAAGTCGACATTTGCTGAGCCGCCATTGTCATACTGCTCGTTGTACGCATCAAGAATGTTGTCCATAATATCCTTCTTTGTGCTCTCCTTGATCTGCTTTGCAAATTCTGCCGCATCTGCCAAAGGATACGTGGCGGGAGCGTCCTGTATCTTTGCATCAATGTTGTCTGGCATTCTTTTCAGCTGGTGGGCATATTCAGCAGCTTCACTAAGATTACTAAGAGCCGCTTCCAGCATTTCATCGAACTCGGCTTGTTTCTTAGCAGAAAAAGCTTTCATCTCTTCAATGTGACGAAGTGCTCGCGCGGCTGTCGAGGGGTCTCTCGCCGCGAGCTGCTCGAACTCCATTTGTGTATTTGGGTCTTTCTTCAAAGCCTGTGCTGCGATGCGCTCTGCAGCATTTGGTGATTCGATAATGTCTTCTAAGGCACCTAGAGGTTTGGAATCCAGGATGTTCTGCGAGCTTAACGACCCAACCTTCTCAAGCAGCTCTTGTGCCGCAGCGCTTCGCAGCTCCTGGTCACTCGTTATACCTCTAAGGACTACATCACCTTCATTCAGATACTCGTGGCCAATCGCAGTGCGGTAAAGCTTCGACTCCCTTCGTTGCCGCAAGTCTTGAAGATACTCGTAGCCAGCTTCAACCATCTCTCGGTTGATTTCACTGGCTAGTTTCTGCTCCCGTCTGATTTGGTCCAAGACCTTTTGCAGCCTTTCGTTCTCACCCTTCTGAGGAGAGGGCTCACTTATTTGCTGCTGCAGTTTTGGGGCTTCTTTCTCTCTACCAAGAACGATATCTTCTGCAATGATTCTTGCGATTTCTTGGTCATACGGATGTGTTGTTACAACGGCCGCGTCAACGAAGTCGTCCAGAGTAAGGTGGCCATTTCGGAAATACCGTGCCGAGAGTATCTGCGGAATAGCAGTTGTTTGTCTAACACTAGGCTTGATTCTCACGTCCTTACGGGTTCTCATCCTATGAATGAACTCATAGGCAAAGTCCACTGCGTTGCTCGGGATTGCACTAATCTTCGGTGCAACTGTCATTATTCTTGACTCCTAGCCACGCCCAGAGCACGCCGGACTAGCGAATTCACCGCAGGCTCAGGGTCAATGCCAGGTCTAAAACGCAAAGCGCCAGTTAACACGTATGTAGCCGCCTTGGATATTACTCCATGACTGACATCTTTTTCGTCCCCGCGTATCGCCATTTCCGAGGCCAATCTTGCAATTGAGATCCCGGCTCTTATGGAAGCGGGAACCTCGATGTCCGTGCTCGTTCTAGTGGCTGAAACCAGACTGTAGACATCTTCCAGAGTCTTATCGGTTAATTTGTACTCTGGGCAGTTCATCTTGACAATCTCTATCTCCGTAGCCTTGCGGGGGTAGCCCAAGCGAATCCAAACCCTAATCCGATCTCTGAGCGCCTCGCTCAGCCTATGGGCCCCGCTCATTTCCTCAGGATTCATCGTAAGTACTGGAAAGAAGTCGTCGTGTGCCTTTATCCTCCCAAGGCGTTGAACATTGGCACTCCGCTCTTCGAAAGGTTCCAGGAGAGTATTTTGAACATACTCGGGTAGGCGGTTTGCCTCATTAAGGCCAAAAACACCTCCAATTACCATGGATTTCAGAAGAGGTCCTGGGTCGAAGGACTCCAGCGTGAATCCCTTATTGAGCACAAGTGAGGGATTGTAGGACCCAATCAGATGGGATGGACGAATCCCTTCATCTCCTGTAAGCCATTCAAAAGGCCTTTCACTCTTTTCCGCATAGGCTCTTAGAAGGAGTGTCTTCCCGATGCCTGGCGGTCCGATGATACCTGGAATGAGACCTGCGTTCTCGCAGTCTTCGAGTACATCAAAGGCTTCACGGTACTGCTCTTTGATGACAATCTGGACCTTTTCCTTGGTTGCCGCCCTCATTTGCCTCTCGAAGAGGACTGCAAAGTCCTCCTCTGCTTCCTTCAGGTTCGCTGAAGCTTTCTCGGATTTCTTCTCGCGTTTTGCCAGTTTCGCCATCTGAAAATGCCCCCATTAACATTTGATTGTGAGTCAGGACCATATTAAAGCATGTTCCTAATTTGGTATGGGGATGTATTGGGTTTTCAAATGTGACTGCTATGCTTACAAAAGGATATGGGTCATTCCATTAGTCAGTTACAGAACAAGTGGTGTACTTCTTGCAGCTTTTTTCCAGCCCCTTGTCAAGCAACATCCTACCTTTTTTGGCACAATTCGGCATGATTCCCATGGCCCCGGCTCTCATGGAATCAACGCATGAATAGGGCAATACGCTAGTCTTCGAAAATTGAATCACCCAAATTGAAGAAGGTCGGGCTTCCGCCGGTATGCCAGAATAGAACCCTCGTGTTTCTTTCAATCTCTCCGCCTAGGGCCATTCGCATCAATGTAAGACCTGCCTTGGCTGTATACGTTGGGTCAAGGATAATTGCATCCATCTTCGCAAACATTTTGATGGCACTTTTGACGCCGTCAGTCACGACACCATAACCATCTTCAATAAAGCGGTCATCGACTTGGAAATCCGGGCTGAATGGGTCAACATAGCTGGGATACTCCTCAAAGACACGTCCAATCATTTCCTTGACACGAGTCCTAAGCTCATCTGCTTCGAAAAGCACACTAACACCGATGATGTCAGCCTGAATCTTGGCGAGCTCTGCACCTATAATCATGCCAGCCAAGGTTCCGCCCGTTCCGGTTGGAACCAAAATCCTCTCAGGATAAAACCCGGTCTCCTCACACTGCTCACTCAATTCCTGCATGGCACTAATGTAGCCGAGACACCCAACAGGCATGAATGCGCCCGGAGGGATTCCATATGGTTTGAGCCCAAGCTCCTCAAGGGTTGTCATAACCGAGGCCATTCTGTCATTAAGATCCATGAAACTATCATCTGGGAAGAACTTGATCTCTGCTCCAAAGAGCTTGTCGAGCAGGAGGTTGCCAGTGTCCCTTTCCGGCTCCTCTCCTGCTAAGAGTAGAATGCATCGAAGGCCAGCCTGAGCGGCAACAGCAGCAGTTTGCCGGCAATGATTGCTTTGTACAGCCCCGGCAGTGACAACTGTATCAGATTCCTTCTCCAATGCATCACCTATGACAAACTCCAATTTTCGAGTCTTGTTTCCTCCAAAGGCGATGCCTGTCATATCATCACGTTTAATCCAGAGGTTGGTCAAGTCCAAGGAGCTGCCAAGGTTTCTCAATGGATGCAATGGAGTTGGTAGGCTTGCCACCTTGAATCTAGGAATTCCCTCGAACATGCTATGCACCTGCGCCAGTAATAAGGGAGATGACAAACATAAGGATAGCAGTAAGAATCCCTGCGAAGAGGGTCTTCGCGCCATATACCCAGATGTTCTTCCTAGATATCGAGCCCAGGAAGAGACCTAACACAAAGAGCAATGCCATGCATATCAGAATTGCTGCATAGAATGCCATATGAATTTCCAGCAACCCTGCAGGCACCAACAATAATGGAGTTATTATGATAAAAGCTGCCACCGCAGGAGAGAGCCCATCAACAAGAGCCACAAATGCTGCAGTAGTCCGCGTGGCCTTTGCATACATGGATTGACTCATGTCGGTTAGCATGGCTTGGCCAATTTCCTCAACTTCACGGTCTCTTTCTGCACTCTCTGCCAGATAGGACCCGCTAAAACCTGAAACCGCCATAGCTACACTTGTGCCAACTGCAGCAAGCAGAAGGGCATCAAAGACGATTCCTGGATTGGTGGGATTAAGTGTGATCAAACCGCCAAGAATCAGGCCCAGCATCGTAAGAGCGCCGTCAAATGCGTTCATCGCTAGGTATCTACGAGCTATTTGAACACCCTGAGTTAATTCTAGAGCCCTCATAGTACGTTCGATTAGGCCATGCTCATCGTCGGGTTCCGTATCCTGACGATTCTCGCGTTGGTCATCCTCAGGTTCAGTCACAAGACTTTTTCTCCATGAGATAATCTCAGTTTGGAGGCTCTATTGATTTTGATATAAACCACTCGGAAAGCCCAGTGTCCTATTTGAGGCACACCATACCTGTGTAGACGCAGTTAGAAAAGTGAGCCGGATAATATGAGAGCCATGAAGATTACGAAAAGGATTAAACCGCATATACATTGGAGTGAGAATGTGCAGCACCTAGAACAACACCCCTCTTGGGGCCTGGTGGTAGGTTCAGTGTAGTCGGCAGGCATTGGTATCTCTGTCATATCCATCACGCATTACGGTGCAACTGGTTGTACTGCTTCTATTCCTACTTATGAGCATATCTCGACTGGATTGTAAATGGATATTGGAAACAGCCTTTTCTCTACCCAGAGATGCCGCTGGAATACAAGAGTGGCTGCCATTCAAACGTTGCATGAAAATATCTCCAAAAACATGAAAAGCGGAAAAAACTCACCAGAATGTAGAGCAGCACTGTTAACTGCCCACATTCGAGGTATGGAGATTGCAGGAAGACAAACAGATTGATACAATCTTTGACAGACCCCGGGGACTGAGAATCATTGGTCTCACACAGATGTCTTTCGGGTTTTTCGGCCTAATTGCCGGAGCGGGGGTCCTTATGGCATATCTTCTTGGGGACCCATCACTTAGCGAGATGGGGCTCATCTATTCAGGATTGATATTCGTGGGAGTTGCATTGCCATGTTTAATAATTGGGAACTATGTTGATGACCTGCGAAGAAGGGCAGTCATTGCTCAGCTCTTCTATAGCCTTAGTGCAATCACACTCACTGGTTTCTTTCTCTACAACTGGGGAATTGACTATGGCTGGGGTATTCCCCTATTTGGCCCCACTTTTGAGATTGCAATTGGAAGGGTTGCTGCCTTTGTTCTTGCTGTTCAGACAGCGTTTCTACTGTACCTTGTGATTCGTTGGAAGGATGTCGCTCCGCCTTCAGGTATGGTAATCGTCCGTGACAGAGGTGAAGCAAGACTCATTGAATCACTTCTGTATCCTTGGCCTGCTTGCTCCTGACGGAGTCACTCCTTTGTCCTCTGACGAAGAAGAAAGAGTCCTTGATGTTCGAAGAGTAACAACTGAAGAGGGAATGGCGGTACTCTGCTCCAACTGCGGAGGTGCAACCCCGCTCACCAAGGTCGAGAAGAACAACACGCTTCACTGTGAGTTCTGTGGAGTTACTCTCGCAGTTAGTAGTGTATTTGTACCATGCAGGAATCACGAGGAGTATCTTGCAGCAACAACTTGTGCCGTCTGCGGTGAGCATTACTGCCGCATGTGTCTTACAGCACAGGATCCACCAATCGATCCTCGATGGAAGGCTTCTACGGTCTATCTCTGTCGTACGTGCTTTGAGGGAAGATACCGTCCGGCGGTCACCACAGCCTCTCTTGTCCTACCAATCGGTGACTTATTTGGCAAGGCAGGCGGTAGGTTTTCAAGGGTTGCACAAATCTATCGTAGATTCCTAGGAGCCTATGGAAATGCTATGGGTTGGGTCATGCGTGGCGCCTTGGAATTTGCAGCCGCATTCTTGAAAGCAGGAGGAGGCGGTTTCGGCAAGGGTGGCGGGGGAGGAGACTCGGATGGGTGTGCCGCCGCAATCATTCTCATTATCATCATTATAATTGCGATACCCTTCCTTATCGGGATTCTATTGCTTCTGGGTGCAATTGTCATTATTCCAATTCTATTCTATGCGGGATTAGTGGGAGTAACGATTGAGGCTGTAAGAATCATAAGGAAGACTGATTTCATTTCTGTGGAAGTTGCACGTGAGAAGGGTATCCTGAAGAAGAAAGTGGTCAAACTCAAACCCTCGGTAATCAGACAAGAGGTTAGACCCTGGGTAGATGAAACAAGGGTATGGAATATTGAACGAGAACAAAGAGATCGAGAACGTCGTCGGGAAACAACTGAAACCTACTGGAGGCGAGTATGATGAAAGAAGCCCCGCCCCTCTGGATTCTGTGTCCAGTCTGTGGAGGAAGGATTCTTACAGACCACGAAGACAAGGCCAACAGATGTGAGTATTGCGGCAGTCCTGTACTTGGGCCCAGTCAGAGCCGCGACTGTGTCAATCATCCAGGTACTCTTGCGAAGGAAGTGTGCAGTGTCTGTGGTGATTTGGTCTGTGAGGACTGCATTCAGGTTCGTGTAGGCCAATATGGAGGAAAGCTATTCACTGTTGTCAACTGCGAGAAACCGGAATGCCTGGTTGCCAGTTCCTGGGCTAAGCCACTAAACCGTGAATATCAAAAACTCATAAACTTCGATTGGTCTGACCGTGTGGACAACTGGATTCTAAGAGTGTCGGGCCTTGGTGCGGTTCTTATGATGCTCTTTGAATTGATGTTTGTCCTGCTTATGGTGTGGGTCCAATACTTCACTCCTTGGGGTCAGTCCACACCTTCTCCAATTCCCAATATCATACTCCGTGGCGATACTGTAATCATTCTAAGCATAATGGGCAATTTCCTATCAGCAGTCATTCTGCAGACAGCTCTTCAGGTGTATATCCATGAGAGGCAGCTCTCCTCAGGAGTATTCCTCCTCGGGCTGTTGATTCTCGAAGCAGCTTTCCTCTTCTTTCGGGGACTCTATTTCAACTTGTTGTCCTTCCCTGGAGAATGGTTGGTTCCTCTGCTACTCCTGTGTTTCAGCTTGGCAACTGTGATGGTATTCTTCGGTTCAATCGCTGCCATTGTGGTTGGCATTAAGAAGCACAATCAGACTGTCGAGGCCAAGAAGGCTCTCGGGCTGAGATGAGCTGCCCAAATGGGCTCGTAGTGATTGAGGCTATTCAGGCACTTCAAAGAGGTCAATGAAGCGGAAGCGTTCAACATCCACGAGACCCTTGTCAGTAATTTTCAGCTTCGGAATGACAGGCAGTGAAAGAAATGCCATTGCCATGAAGGGTTCCTCCAATTCACTGCCAAGCACTTTTGCTGCCTCCTTGAGGTTCTGAATTCCAGCAGAAACCTCTTCGATTGGCTTGTCGGACATTAGCCCTGCTATAGGAAGCGGCAGTGAGGCGATTAATTTTCCGTCCTTTACGAGAGCAATTCCGCCTTGCATGCGAACAATTTGGACCGCAGCTTGGATAAGATCAGCATCGTTTGTTGCCACCGCAACAATATTGTGACTATCATGGGCAATTGAAGAAACCATTGCCCCCTCCTTGATTCCCATTCCTTTTACAAACCCAATAGATGAAACCTCGGATGCATTGTGACGCTCAATTACAGCAACTTTCAAGATATCTCTGTCAATATCCGGAACGGCCAAACCATCCTTGATCTTGACATCTTCAATCAGCCTTTCTGTGACAATCTGGTCAGGAATTAGACCGATCACATTCATCCTTGTGCCCTTTGCCTTCACCCCAAAGTCCTCGGGCTCAAGCCAGTGGATGTTTACTGACCTTCGAAGCTGAGGCTGCTCCGCAACACCAAACTCCTCAATCATCTTCCCATCCTTCGCCACAAGGATACCCTGCTTGTAGACTCGCTTTACATTTACCTTCTCCAACGAGCCTAATATCGCCAAATCTGCATGATAGCCTGGAGCAATGGCTCCACGATACTGCAAGCAGTAGTGGCGAGCTGTGGAAATTGTAGCCACCTTGATAGCAAGTATGGGATCAACCCCGTAGGAAACCGCATCTCGAATCATGCTGTCTATATGTCCCTTTTCTATGAGGTCCAGCGTGTTTCTGTCATCAGTGACAAAGCTGCAGAATATAGCCGTATGAGGTTGAATCAAGCCAGCTAGGTCCTTTAGATTCTTGGCGGTTGATCCTTCTCGAATATGAATGTGCATTCCTCTCGAGAGCTTCTCTTCGGCTTCCTCTAAGGTTGTACATTCATGCTCTGATGTTATTCTCGCAGCTGTGTAAGCGTTCAGGTCAACGCCGTGCAATCCTGGTGCGTGACCATCAATCTTCTTACCCATGGAAAGGGTGATCCGTACCTTCTCAAGAATGTCGGGGTCTCGATAGATGATACCAGGGTAGTTCATCACCTCAGCCAAGCCCAAAACGTAATGCTCAGTGAGTAATGGTTTGATATCAAGAAAATCCAGCGCGACGCCATTGGTTTCCATGTTAGTTGAGGGTACACAAGATGGGAGCATAATATAGAACTCAAGAGGGCCTCCTCTCATTGACTTGGACATGTACATAATAGCTTCAAGACCCAAGACATTAGCTATCTCATGTGGGTCTGCTATAACTGCTCCCGTTCCATGAGGGACAACAGCACGTGAATACTGGATGGGCATCACCATGGAGGATTCAACATGGACATGACCATCTATGAATGAGGGCACTACGAATTTTCCCTTTAGATCAACTATCTCACTGCCTTGATAGCTGCCGATTCCCGCTATGTATCCTGCATGAATAGCAACATCGCCTTCTTCTATGTCACCAGTGAAGACATTCACAACAGAGGCGTTCTTGAGAACCAGTTCAGCTCTTGTTCGTCCAGAGGCTACATCAATCATTTGGTCAAGGGGGTATTCATCGGAGCGCTGAAGGAACATCGAAATCAACTCCCGCTATCTCATGGCTTTTTGTATGAAAAGGCTTTCCCAACAGTAACCAATGTACTCAAGGGAATCTGCACGGGAAGAGATGCAGAATTAATACCCAATCTTCTTTCAAAAGAGCTTCCTTGGTTCAATGAATCAATTCACCGTTCGGCTCAATCGGAACATCAGTGATTGGAGATAATTCGAGCAGCTCCAGAAAGAGGGCCTCTATTTCCTTCTCCCGCTGAAGCCGGGCCTTCCTGATTTGGTCCTCTTCATATCGCACCACCTTTCTGCGCAGTATTGCGAGAAGAAACGCTGCAACAACAACACCAACGGCCAAACCTTTGCCAAATTCCATAAGTAGCCAGAGAATACTACTCATCGCCTGCACTTTGAACCACCAAATCCCTTCTCCATCCTGTCAATGATGAGAGCACTTCAAGAGAGAGATACAGCCATTGTTTGCATTTCCGTTTCATCCTCAAAGTACTCACAACTAGGGGACAATGCAAGCAAGGAGTAGTAAGAACATGCTTGTGTCAATTACGGCACAAGAATAGCCATATTCCTCCATCTCTGCAATTGGTTCCGGAGGGACAATCATTTCACCTGAAGTGCGTTCTTCCTGCTTATTTCCAACCTATGCAAATCAGCCTATTCGATGATTCATTGTACTCGCATCCATCGAGCCCACCAAATGCCCTTGACTTCGAAAATCCTGCTGAACGCAACAACGACTTGAACTCTGTTGCGGAGTACAAGAAATGAACAAGTTCATTTCGGTACACTTCATTTTTCTCGTCAATAAAGATGTACTGGTTCCACATTTTAGACCAATCCTCGATAGGCCGTCGATAAACCGCGACGGTTCCGAATTCACCAATTTCAACGGAAGCCTTTCTGAATATTCGTGCCAAGACCTCCTTGCCCATTGCTTCCATGAGAAACCGCCCACCAGATTTTAGGCTAGACTGAATACTCTTCAGAACCATCTCATTCTCTTCTTGCTTCTCAAAGTACCCAAATGACGTGAACATACTGAGAACTACATCAAACGAGTTGGCTCTGCTGAATTCCCTCATATCCTTCAGAACGTATTCAACAGACAGCCTCTCCCGATTGGCAATTTCTATTGCCTTGTCTAGGAAATACGCCGTTCTGTCGACCCCAGTTACAGAGTAGCCTCTGCGTGCAAATTCATTGGCATGCCGTCCAATGCCACACGATAAGTCTAGAATGGACTCGTCTTGCTTGATCTCAAGGAGTTCGATAAGTTGAGTCACTTCCTCCTTTGCTGCCTCCATTTTGGAGGGCGTAAACATGGTTGGCCTCAATTTCCCCCAAAAGATGTCATCTTCATGCCAAGGCACATCCTTCATGCTAATCATCTCCCTGCCTTGCGGCAACTTGCCCTTGCCGCATTTAAGAAGGATTGGTTGATTCCAATTAGCCAGCATATTGACAAATCGAAATGTTCAGCGTGACTACTCCGAAGATCAGTTTTGTGTCAGAAGCCAAATAGCAAGGGCCATACGCCCAGCATCACATTTTGAATCATCAAGAGGAGGAAAAAGGAGGGAGTCTGATTATTTGACGCTATTTGTCACTTCCAGCCGATGCAAACCAGTCTTTTGGCAGATTCATTATACTCGCTTCCATCAAATCCGCCGTAAGCCTCCGTCCTTGAAAATCCCGTGTTAAGAAGAAGCGACTTAAACTCCGCTGCTGAATAGATGTAATAGGTGATTTCTCTGTGATAAACGGAATTGTCGGGGTCAATAAAGAAAATCTGATTCTGCATTCTTGACCAATCATCAATAGGCTGTCGTATCTCTGCAATGATGCCATAGTCACCAATGTCTACTGAGGAGCTCTTGAAGACTCGCGCTAGAACCTCTTTGCCCAGAGCATCCATGACAAATCGACCTCCTGGCTTGAGACTAGCCAGTGTATTCCGAAGCACAACTTCTTGGTCATGAGGGCTATCGAAAAATCCAAAGGATGTATGCATGATAATTGCTACATCGAAGGTGTTGTCCCTTCTGAAATTCCTAATATCCTCAAGGATGTATTCCGCCTGGAGGTTCTCATTCTCCGCGGTTTCCTTTGCAATCTTCAGGAAATTTGGTGTTCTATCTACGCCGGTTGCTTTGTGACCTCTCCGAGCGAATTCATTGCTATGTCTCCCGATACCGCATGATAAGTCCAAAATGGACTCCTCGCTACCAATCCCCAGCAGTTCAATCAGTAGCGTCACCTCTTCTTTTGCCTCCTCCATTCTGGAAGGAGAGAACATTATCGGGGCCATTTTCTCCCAAAATAGATCATCTGCATGCCAAGGAACTTCATTCATAGTTCTTATCTCCCATCCCGCTGCATATCTTACTGAGGCCCGCTTAAGAAGGATTGGATGGCTTTGTTTGACCAACGTGTTGATAAGCCAAACCGAGTACTGCCTTTTAGCACAGGGGGATAGGCATATGCCTGAATGGCTCGAATACTCATCAGACTGGGCGTATTGGGTTAATCCGAAGACTTTCAGAATGCCAAGATTGAAGAAAAGCGTCCCTTTGGGAGTTGTTCTACTGGTGAAGACAAGGGATGCGTCTGAGAATGGCCGCAGGTTTGTAAGTACTGATTATTTTCTCGTTGAGCAAGGTGGCCCCAAGCCTATAACCAAGGTAGAGGTAAGCAAAATCCTCGCAAGGCAGCTCTTGGAGTACGCAAAAGCAAACAAGATGTGGCCACCTCATTCAGAAGTAAAAGAGATTTTCGATAATGGGAATGTGGACATAATTTATGCTCCCACAGATTTTGATAAATTCACCCTGAAGCTAAGCGAAAAACAGGTGGGTGGCAATGTTTCGAAATTCCTCGATGGTCTAAAGGAATTCACGGAAGAAATACTCTGGAAAGTTGAACCTGCCAAATCCGCAAGGTCAACATGCAAAACATGCTTTCTTGGAATTGGCAAGGGTGAACTTAGGATTGGAGAACCCTCTTTCTTTCAAGAGCACCTTTCCTACAACTGGCATCATGTGCACTGCATCAAGTCTGCCATGCCCCCCATCACTCCTGGCCAAATTAAGGGCTTTTCAGAACTGACAAAGGCTCAGAAGGAGGAATTGGAAGACCTTCTTGAATGAATTGCACTGACCAATGAACTTAGCAGCTAATTTAAGA
>RDOF01000037.1 GCA_011365025.1 Candidatus Thorarchaeota archaeon | reverse complement strand
GAAAGATTGCTATGGGAAAGAAATGCAGCTCCGGATTTTGTCCGTAGGTTTCTTCACATAACTTAGCTCCTTCCCTTATGACACGCTCAGCGTCCTCAAACATATCAGTCAATCTAAGGATTTCACCAAGATTCCCGAGAGCTATAATCCTACTGAATGGGTCTATGCAGTACTCCAAAGCTTCGTTGATCCTCATTCTGGCTTCACCAAGATGCCCAAGTTTCAATTGAGTGATGCCGTACATAGCCAGCATCCAACTCAGAGTCCTTTCTCCCCAGTTCACTCCATCCGGTGCTGAGTAGTCGACAACACTAGTCATCTCATGGTTTAGCTTGATGGACTGACGAAAGGCATCATCTGCCTCCTTCAGCCTCTGCATACTTAAGAGGACCAATCCTTGATTCATATATAGGCTAGTTATCCCCCCATACCAGTTGATTGACTTATCACCAGAATAATCCAATATAGCACGAATCCCTTCCTGGAGAGTCTTCTCAGCTTCTAGTGAATGGTCTGTCCTCTCCAGAAACCACCCAAATAGAGAGTGTAAACTCCCAACACACATCAGGAAAATATCACCTTGCATTTGCTCGCCATGCGCTCTAAGGAGTTGAGCAGCTTCTTTGAAATGGTGCTCTGCATCAGCCACTCTGTTGATGCCAGCTAATGCCCACGCTTCGTAAACCAAGACAATCATGCGACCGGCAATCGTAGTGATCCTAACTGTATTTAGGAGAACAGGAACCCTGCTTGGTTGTCCCTGCCACATAAAAAGCGAGGCATAATCATCTAGCAGGTTAATCGCATCAACCTCTGATTCCAAGGCTCGAATCGACACAGCCAATCCTAAAAGAGAATCGTCCGCTTCGTCTTTTGCTGCACTTTCTAGTTTTGCCACCGCAGAGTCTGTTACTTCCTTTAATTTGTGACCAAGTTCAGCCACAATGAGTTGCCTAGCCAAATCATGGAGTACCCAATTGCCATCCTCCCTGTTCCTGACGAAGGACAAATGAGTTAACCTATCCCAATGGTCCGTCCTCATATCTGGAGCTATAATTCCCAATGTTCTACGGTTGAAGAACGGGAGTATGCCAGCTTTCTCAACAAGACTCTGAAGGTCCTTTGCTTCGCTGAACATCTTTCTCCATGTTTTAAGTCGGACTGCTTCAAGGGTGTTTCCACGTAGGACTTCCACATCATCGGGCGAAAGCCCTTCGGAATCAGCAAGGTCGCACAAGGCACCTATGACAAAAGGATTCCCGCCGCTTACGGCCGCAATTTTTTCCTGAAGACTTGAATCGGTTATCTTTCGCTTTTCAAGAAGTGCATTACTGCTGTTTATGTCAAGCTCAGCTAGCTCAGATTCCTCGACCTTGAGTTCTTCACTAATCTTGCGAGGAATTGCCCTTCTGCTTGCTGTGACTCCTACAGCATTGTGAAGCAGGCTCAGGAAGACGAGCCAGAGCTCGGTTTCTGATACTTCCCTTCCGCTATAACGCCACCTAAGCTGTTCATTATCAACTTGTTCGACGTGGTCAAGACGGAATAGAATCGGTTTCTGGGAGGTCTTCCGATTGTTCAAATCCTCTGCTAGTGCGTCAAGGTATAGGAACTCAGCGGTTCTTGGTTCTTTCCAGAGGATTTCGAGCAGACGTTGGACATAGTCTTTGCCAACACGGGTTTGTAGCCACTCGCCAAGTGCACCATATTTCTGTTTGAGCTTGGGAGTCACCTTTGCACCCACGGCACTAATCGCGCTGCCGATGCTGGCCAAGGATCCTACAAAGGGAATGGCCATTACAACTTCTCTCGCCCACTCTCGACCTTCTTGTCTTACGGGCTCAACACCTTCAACAAATCGCTGACGGATTTGCCATAGTACATCAAATCGGGGGAGTTTAACTCCAAGCATTACTGCTCCCTTTGCAAGAGCGTTCAGTTTGGAGTAGAAGTCATTATGTTGCTGACAATCCAAAGGAATAGTTTCTGTAATGTTCCTCTTCCAATAGTCAAGGAGAGAGCTCTTCCCTATGCCTCCGATACCTCGAAGATGAAGAACAACACTCTGCTCTCTGCAGCGTTCAAGCGCCTCTTCCATCCATTGGATATATTCCTCCCTGCCAACAAAGATTCTCTCTGAAGGCTCGAAGCGCTCGTACAATCTCCTAACCTCGAGTCACGTAATGCATAGCAAACACAGGTCTTTCAAATAAGTAAGTTGGTTCCTTTTCTTTGAGTGTTTTACGTTACACCTGCAGGGTTGGCCTCTGCCTCTTCTTCCTCTGACCACTCCTCGCTCTTGGGCAGTTTCTCGACTCCCATTTCCTTCAGTTTCGCCATGACCTTCTGTGATGTATCCATGATGCCGAGGTCGGAAATGACGAGTGCATAATTGCAGAGGATTTTCGCTAAATCATGCTGATAGACCATCGGAGCCTGGGCAAGCAGTCGTTCCCCTAGGTCAATCGCTTCACAATATGCATCCCGTGCCTCCTCAGTTCGGCCAATTTGCCTTAGCAGAATGCCGAGGTTGCTAAGAGTAGACACAACTTGAGCTTTGTATTGCTCTGGTGATTTTTCAAGCAATTCCCTGCGAATTTTAAGTGCCTCTCTGAAAGCCTCTTCTGCTTCAGATGGCTTTCCGGTTTCGAATAGAACTATACCAAGGTTGTTGAGTGTAGTAGCGACTCGATGGAGAAAAAGCTCGGGAGCTTTCTCTGCAAGTTGTCTTCTGAGCGCTAGCGCTTCCTGGATCGTGCCCCTTGCTTCTTGTGTTTTCCCAATCTGTCTAAGAAGAACAGCTGAGTTGCTAATGATGGTAGCCAATAGGTCCGCAACGTAGACACATTCAGGAGCTTTCTTGGCAATTTCCCTTGCCCTATCAAGTGCTTCTCGATAGGATTCCTCAGCTTGCGTAATTCTGCCAATTTCCCTCAGAATGACAGCCAGATTATTGAGGTTCCACGCCAATATTCTCAGATATCTGTCTGGAGATTCAGCGGAGAGTTTCTTATGAAGCCTGAGAGCTTCACCACAGGCCTCTTCAGCCTCGGAGGTCCGACCAGTTACTCTTAGTAGAACTGCATAGTCAAGGAGAGTCCAAGCGACATAGGGCAGGAAAGCATCAGGATTCTTCTCGGCAAGGTTTCTTGATAGAGCTAGTGCCTCTTGATATTTCTCGGAGGCTTCTTCATACCTGCCAGTTTGCCAGAGAGGCTTCGCCAGATTATTGAGACTCAGTACTAGAGATTGCGAATGGCTCCCGTGCTCCTTCTCGACATATTCTCTTGTTACATCAACTGCTTCTTGTAGCAGGCCAATTGCTTCAGATGGCCTACTCATTAACCTTAGTAGGTCACCTAAATCAGTCGCATACATTGCCACAGTAAATCTAATCTCGGGTCGTTTTTTCGCCAACTCTCTGGAGATTGCCAAGTTCTCACTTAAAGTCGCTTCAGCCTCCTTGGTCTTTCCTGCTAGCGCTTGTGCGAGTCCGATGCCGCGGAGTGAAGTCATGATGAATCTCGCTGGCACGTAGGATGCTGTAGGCTTAGATTTCTTGGCGAGTTCATACGCCTTTCTGTGTGCTTGCTCACCCTCCCCTGGTCTGTGAGTACCAGTTAGTGCCATACCAAGCCACCAGTAGGCTCGTCCCATATTATCGAATCTGAACCCCTGTGTTTTTTCGTCAAGTTTGCCATAAAGACTTGCAGACCTTTGTATAATATCTATTCCATCCGACGTTCTTTGTGTTTTATGAAGCAAAATCCCATAATCTCGCAAAGCCTGCGCTTTGTGAATTGCGAGCTCATCTGGGGCGTCTTCCTCATTCTCTTCAAATACTTCAAGCGCACTGAGAAGTTCATGTTCTCCATCCGCGTATCTGTTTAGAAATGTAAGAATACACCCTTTGAGTCCCTGAATTATGGCACGGCCTACCTTTGTATTGATTGTCACTGCATTCAGCAAGGCAAGAGCATTGGAGAATTCGTAATTCCATGCTAGGTCCGTAACTATGGAACTAAGCCTAGCCTCAGCCTCTCTTTCAGATGCAACAGCTTGAGCAGAGATGGCTAATCCCAGAAGAGTGTAATCAGACTCCTGGTTCGATGACTCTTCAAGAAGTGTGGCTATTTCGTTTGTGGAAGTCTGCAATCGTTGATTGAGTTCAGCTATGATGAGATCCCTCGCCAGATCGTGAAGCACCCAAGTCCCGTTTCCCCTATCCTTCACAAAACTGAGATGAACCAACCTGTCCCATTGGTCAGTCCTCATCTCTGGAGCAATTATTATCATTATTCGACGATTGAAGAATGGAACAAGACCTGCTTTCTCAACTATACTAAGCAAATCAGTAGCTTGATCGAACAGCCTTCTCCAAGTCTTAAGGCGCACAGCCTCTAGAGTGTCCGCTCGCAGGTCTTCTACCTTTTCAAGTGAGAGCCCGCCCGCATCTGCAAGGTCGCATATCGCACCGATTACGAATGGATTCCCGCCGCTCACGCTCACAATTCGGTTTCGGAGTTCTGAATCCTTTACTCCTCTCAAGTCTAAGAGCTCAATGCAGCTCTCCCTCTCAAGTTCTGTTAACTCTGAATTCTCTATCGTAATATCTTGAGTTTCAACCACTGACTTCCTACTTGCCATGACTCCAACACAATTGGACAGCGAGGATAAGAAAACACACCATAGTTGCGCTTCAGTTATCTGCTTTCCAGAATACCGCCAGTGAGCAGCTTCAGCATCAACATATTCGAAATGGTCAAAGAGGAATATCAAGGGCCGCTCCGCACTCTTTCTGCCATTCAGATCCTCTAATAGCGCATCCAGGAAGAGAAATTCCGCATGACGGGGCTCTTTCCAGAGGATTTCAAGAAGGCGCTCCACATGGTTCTTCCCGAGAACCTCTTGTAGCCACTTGCCCAGACTGCTGTATCTTCCCTTTAGCTTAGGAGTAACTTTCGCTCCTACTGCCTTGATTGCACTCCCTATACTTGCTAGCGATCCAATAAAGGGGATTAACGTGACCACTTCTTTAGCCCACTCGCGGCCTTCCTCACGGACCGGCTCAACACCTTCTACAAAGCGCTGACGAATCTGCCAAAGCACATCGAATCTTGGCAGTTGAATCCCAAGTAGAATCGCCCCCTTCGCCAAGACATTCAATCGAGCATAGAACTCAGGATATTGCTGGCAGTCAAGACGAATAGTGGAATCAATGGTTCTAGTCCAATAAGCCAGTAGCGAACTCTTGCCGATGCCACCTATCCCCCTAATATGGAGTACAACGGATTGCTCCTTGCACCTCTTGAGAGCCTCATCCATCCACTCGAGATACTCCTCTCTGTCCACGAACACCTGTTCAGATGGCTCGTACCGTTTGTACAATCTCCAAACCTCTAGTCACGCAGCAAAATGCAATAGCTAATGTTTCTCATAAGCTAGTCGGTAGCCTATTCCATAAGCCATGGCAGCTAATTGATTTGCGAGAAAAGAAAGAGTCACCCGGATTGTCAGGGTGAACCAGGCTGAGATCACCGTCGTTTCACTATGACCACGATAATTAGGATTACTGCGATGCCAGCGATACCTGCGATTACAAGCGCATTTTCTCTGAGGAATTCATTCAAATCAAACCCGTCAGCCGTCGTGGCTGTTGTTGTACTAGTTGTGGTGGTTGCTGTGGTTGTCGAGGTGGTCGTGGTAGCCGGCTCACCGACATCAACCCACACAGTATCTGAAGCACTAATTCCACTTGCTTCGTAAAACACAACCGTGTAATTATACGTTCCCGCATCCAGACCGTCAACATCCACGGTGATCTCTTCTGATGACGCATTCCAGAAACCGCGGCGTATTTCAACCTCATCTTTGAAGACCATATAGCCTGCAGGACTCTGGTCTGTCGCATTCCACACTATCTGATGCCCAGTTTCTCCGACGATGTAGTCTATATCATCAGGAGCTTGCAGGTCAGGCAGATGCCCATCTCGAAGAATGATGATTCCCCCAAATAGAATCCCTGTATCATAAGCCAAGAGGTGCAGTGAGGCAAGCACGCCATCAGATTTCAAATATGTGGTATTCGCAGTCAGTACGATGTATGTGTCAACAGTAGCATTATAGGAGAATCCCCAATGTAACCAGGTATTCACGTTGGCACTTGCATTTGTTGGAAGTGGATCAAAGATGGTGAATTCGGTGACGTTCTCAATGAGTTCGTCCATCAAGGTCCAATTCCCAATTGGGACTGTGACCTTCCACCCGTATGCGAAAAGAACTGCAAGCATGCTTGCATCGGTGCCGTTTGCGAAGTAGAGATTCAGGGGCACGTCTGGGATATCCCACCAATCAACCAGAGGATCAGGCATTGCTGCATGATTTGACGAAACATTGTAGTACATATCCTCGTGTATGGCATCGCCGCCCTCCCAGTAGTCCACAATGAAATAATGCACATCTCCTACGTTGACAGTCCACTCCAGTCCTTGACTTGTTGGTTCTGCCGCAACTTGTGCTAGTAAGACAAAACCTAGAAGCAGAGCCGAGCACAACGCAATACCTTTCCTTCTCATTTTGCATCTCTCCAGTGAGCCATATGATTCAGTAGTAGATTTGCATTCGATTTGATAAAAATAGTACGATTTCTTCGCAATTCCTGAGTTGATTGCCGAACCTAGGCCTCTGCTACGAAAAGAACAGCGGCTCCTCCTCTTCGATCCACAGCTCTGCAGCATCCGAGAACTCGAAGTTCATGCTTGAGAGACACTTCCTGATAGATTTAGTTTCCTTCTGCCTGGTTTCATCTTCAAGAAGTAGGATTCGTAGGTGATGCAGTGTCATAGCTCGTTTGGGATTGAAAAGCTCAGGCGCCGTGGCTACTAGCCGCTCCCAGATCTCCAGAGCCTCTCTGAATGCCTTCTCAGCCTGCGTCGATTTGGCAATCCTGCTCATTAGAATCCCATGATTATGCAGTGATGTTGCCAGCCCTGCCTGATGCATTTCCGGGGTTCGCTTTGCAAGCCTTCTTCTAATTTGAACCGCCTCATTGAGTGAGTCCTCTGCCTCTGAAAACCTATCCATTGTTGAGAAGAGAATGCCCTGACTATTTAGTGATAGTGCCAGTATTGGCTCATGCAAATACGGTTCGATCTCTGTGAATTCCCTCTCAAACTCGATTGCTCGCGATAACTCCGATTCTGCATCATCGAGCAAATTCATGTTTCTTAGAAGTATCGAGTGATTAGTCAACGCAACCGCATGTGTATGTCGGAATCGTATTGGTATCTTAGGACCGATTTCCTCGAGAATGCCAAGGGACTGCTGATAGAGTTCATGCGCCTCTTCCAATCGGCCATCCCTTTGCTGCAAAATGGCCATGTTACAGAGTACCATTGAAAAGGCGTTCTCTGAAACTACACCGGCGCAATCCCTAACGCGACTAAGAATACTTGACGCCTTCTCAAGCTTGCCTCTTGCTTCCAATTGTCGGCGCATAAGGAGATGAAACGCGCCCATGTTGTTGAAGGCCTGTCCTTCAAGGTGACTGGCGAATTCGGATGTGCTTTCATTCTCATCATAGATGCCAGATACCTCGTCCATCAAGGATTTTGCCAAGTCCATTCTATAGGTTCGCGCACATAGCTGTAGTAAAGTGCGGGAAGGCTCAATACCTAGAATTCGGGCAGTAAGCGGTGTCTTTCCGAACTGCCTTTGAAATTCCTTAATCTTCCGAATTGCTCTGCCTGTAATGGCGTTAGCTTCGGAATTTCTCTCCAAGTATAGCAGTACGTAGGATAAATCAAACAAGGCTTGAGATAGAGGAATCGCCCATAGCCCAGGCTCTCTCTCTTCCAGCTCCTCATACATCTTCAAGGACTCCACGAGATATGGTTCCGCTTTGGAAACCTGCCGAGCAAGGTAAAACATAGAGCCCATCGAACCCAATTCGAAGGCTAAGCGCCCTGCATAAACCACTGGATCTGCGGCATAGAGCTCCTTCCTGATCTCAAGAGCCTCTCGTTCCAAATTCAAGGTTTCAGGAATGTTTCCTTGTAGATAGAATTGCAGAGCCAAGTTACGGGTCATAGCAGCCAATACGGCCTTCCGACGTGTATTGGTTGGGTCGTTGGCGACAACAGCTCTCTGCCTTTCTATTGCCTCTTGAAGGGTCCTTGAGGATTCTGAAAGATTCCCCATTGTGCTTAGCACAAGACCTAGTACATTCAAAGAGAAAGGCAAATCCTCTTGTTTTTTGTATTGGCTGAGTAGATCAACGGCCTCCTGAGCCAGCTTCACCGCTTCCTCTAGCTGGCTAAGGTAATTGCACTGGAAGTACGCGAAGTTTGTAAGCTGCTCAGAAAGATGCTTTGAATGACGTTCAGGATCCTCAGCAGCTAATTGCCTCCGAATCTCCAATCCTCGGGCAAAGAGTGTTTCAGCCTCGGCCAATCTAGAAGTGTCTTGCATAAGCAGTCCAAAGACATGTAGAAATCTAGCAAGGCTGTCTCCGTGTTTCATCAGGTCACTGCTCCCGAAGTCCTCAAGAACAGCTATCGCATCTCCTAGGCAGGCTTCCGATTCTCCATACCTGCACTCATAATACAAAGCCCAGCCCGACAAACCGCTATGCTCCGCTTTTCCTCTGGGTGTTCTGAAGGTAAGGCTATTCAATATTCCAAGAGCCTCTTTGATAGATTCTCTTCCAATAAGATCAGAAATGACATCCTTTACTTTGAGTATTGCATCTTCCTCTGAATGCAGAGCTTTAACTGAGAAGGCCAGCCCGAGCATGGAAGAATTGTTCTCTTCGTGAGACTCCTTCTCAAGCAGATTGGAAACATCGTCACATAATGGACCCAGCTGCCGGCCCAGCTCTGTCACAACAAGGTCCTTTGCGAGATTATGAAGCTCCCAGGTTTCGTCGCCTCTGTTCCTTACGAAACTGAACCGTATTAGCTGTTCCCATTGATACGGCTTTAAGCCTGGGTAAACAACCTCGAGCAGATTCTTGTCAAAATGCGGTAGCAGACCAGCTCGTTCAATGATTGGCTCCAGGTCTTTGACTTGACTGAAGAGCTTCTTCCAGCTCTTTATGCGGACCTCTTCCAAGGTATCAGCTCTAAAGCTCTCGACATTCTTGGCTGAGAGACCTCCCATTTCGAACATGTCGCAGATCGTATCGAGAATAAAGGGATTACCGCCGCTCACCTCAGCTATCTTCTTCTGCAGCGTTTCGTCATCCAGGTCTCGCTTCACAAGGAACTCCAAACAGCTGGGATTATCCAGCTCGCAGAGCTCAGCCGTTTCGATGCTGAGCCCGACATCCAGGTTCATCGGCAATGCCTTTCTGCTGGCGACAACGCCAACAGAGTTTAAAAGTGAAGAGAGAAAAACAAGCCACAACTCAGCTTCAGATATCTTCCGCCCTCGATAATTCCACCGCGGTTCATCATCATTCACCTCATCAAAGCCATCCAGAATCATCAGGACTGGCAGTTCCGAGTGCTTACGACTATTTAGGTCCTCAAGAAGTGCATCAAGATATAGAAACTCTGCATTGCGAGGTTCTTTCCAAAGAATCTCTAGAAGCTCCTCAAGGTAGTCCGTTCCCAATCGACTCTGCAACCAATTCCCGAGACTGCCGTACTTGCCTGCTATCTTTGGCGAGATCTTCTGACTAATCACCTTGATGGCAGTCCCAATCCCGGTAAGAGACCCAATGAAGGGAAGTGGTGCCAAAACCTCCATGGCCCACCCTCTGCCTTCCTCCTTCGCAGGTTCTACACCTTGCACAAAACGCTGGCGGATGCTCCATAGTACATCGAATCTGCTGAGCGAAATCCCGACGCGAACCGCTCCCTTTGCGATCGCGTTTAGCCGGTCAAAAAAGTCAGTGACACGGCCGCAATCAAGTATGATGCTCTTTTCGATGGTGGAGTGCCAGTGTTCAAGAAGGGAGCTCTTGCCGATGCCACCTATGCCACTGAGATGAAGCACTACGCTCTTCTCCCTGCTTCGCCGAAGCGCCTCTGACATCCAGCTCAGTTGCTCCGCTCTATCAACAAACACCCGCTCGGATGGTCGGAAGTGCTCGTACAAGCCCCTCACCTCTGGTCGCGCGATGTTTTCCAGTAGCTAAGGGTTCTCATAAGGTAGCCGGTTGGCCATTAGCCTTTGCGTGAAAAGCCCCCCGCTGCCACTGACAAAACAAACCGAAACAAATGGCCTTCTGTTTGCGGATTCCAACCGAGGAAACCTCAAATGATGAATGAGGGGATTATTCCGGAGCAGAATAGAAGTATGGTGAGGAAAAAATGAGAACAAGATCCATGGGCATATGCTTCGCAGTGCTGTTGGCAACCGCTCTCGTTGTGGGTGGCCTATACGTCCTGCTTACCCTAGAACCATTGGTTGCATATGATGAAACTGTAACGATTAATGAGGCCACCTATCCTGAGGCCGTGAATATCTCAATCTACTATGATGTGTGTTTTCACAATGTCACATTCAATATTGTAGATGATCCTGGTTTCATGATTAGAATCAACTACAAGCTAACCGTGCTGGTGGAAGGAGCTACAGGTAAGAACACAGGCCTTCAAGTCACACATAGTGGCAATGATAGATATGTGAGCATTCAGATATTGAAGGAAAATCCCGCTGACGTTTGTGCCTTGAACAAGGGAGATGCCGAAGCCTATGTCAATGTCACAATAAACCGCGCATACACAATTGATATTGAGGCATTGGCAGGGCATGGCAACATCAATCTGACGGCCACAAACGCCACCTTCGACACAATACACTTCTACCATGGACTAAATTGTCCGGGCAATAATGCCATCAATATCACAAACTCAGTTGTTTATGAGGACCTGACTTGTGAGGTTTCAACAGGTCATTTCTGGGTTCGACTTGAGAACGTAGATATTGGAGGCACCTTGTCATGTACTCCTTCGGATCGTGGAGTACTGATAGAAATCTGATTCACATCAACCTGTGTTCGTGCCTTAGACTGCACCTTTAGATTCGGCTAGCTCTCACCTCCCCAAGTATACAGCTAAGAGAATGACAAATGTGCATAATTGCCAAACCTACCTGTTAGGAGTAGCGTGCAGGGTTAAACATGGATAGGTGGATATTCCATATCGATATGGATGCCTTTTTCGCCTCCGTAGAGCAGTACCGAAATCATCCTGAATTAGCCGGTCTTCCTATTTGTGTTGGCCACGACCCGAAGCATGGAACCGGAAGGGGTGTAGTAAGAACTGCATCTTACGAGGCGCGAGCTTATGGAATCCATTCTGGAATGCCTGTATCCAAGGCTTATCGTCTATGTCCGGATGCAGTATTCGTTGGAGGTAGCTTTGAGAGCTACCTAGAAGCATCGGATTCTGTAATGGAAGTTCTTGCGGAATTTGCTGATGGAGGTAGAGTTCGAAGGGCCAGTATCGATGAGGCCTACATAGAATGCACCTTCAAAGTAACCGAGTACCAGAGCCCTATCCGATTGGCGGTCGAGATCCAAAGGGAAATTGAGCGACGCACGAACCTGCCCTGCTCCATTGGAATTGCTCCAAACATGAGCGTTGCCAAGATTGCCACAGGAATGAAAAAGCCACGTGGAATCACACTGGTTGGCCAAGACCCCACTGAAGTCATGGCATTCCTTCTCCCTCTTGATGTGGAACGACTAAACGGCGTCGGGGGAAAAACTGCATTTCGCCTCAGAAAGTATGGCATCGAAACACTTGGGCAGATCCAGAGTATGACCATTCCAGATCTATGGCCAGGTGCGGGACGTGGGTCCGTTTGGCTTCACAATCGGGCTTGCGGTATTGACGACCGTCCGCTAGTCGACAACGGCCCACGAATTCGGAAATCGATAAGCAAGGATTATACGTTCCTTGAGGATGTTGATCCAGATAACGTGGATTATCTTCATGAAACACTCTCCAAGATGTGCAATAGAATTGGTGAGAAACTGCTTGAAAAGGAACTTCTCTTCAAAACAGTGACTGTCAAGATGAGGTATGCAGACTATACGACCATCCAGCGGAGCAAGTCTATTCCTTCGGCGACATCAGACAAGTCAATTTTAGCCCACACCGCCGTAGACCTCTTTGACAGAAAACGCGACCCTGATAGATTTGTCAGGCTTATTGGTGTGAAAGTATCAGGCCTGTCCGAAACAGCGGGACAGATTTGTCTAACAGATTTCTTGTAGGATGCGGTACCTGTCACATCGGCAGAATGATAACATGACCTCCAAGTACTGCACTCAATATGACCGTGAAACAGGAAATAATTAAGGGGCACTTCCTTAGTCGGCCAAATAGATTTCTGGCAATTGTTGATATTGATGGCAGAAGGATGGAGGCCTACGTGCCAAATCCCGGTCGGATGTTAGAGCTGCTCTTTCCGGGCAAGGAAGTCTATTTGAGAAAACGACCAAAAGCAAATAGAAAAACCGCATTTGACGTTATAGGAGTAGACCACGCAGGCGTCACAGTTTCCATAGATGCAAACCTACCAAATCGGTTTGTTAAGAGAGCGCTGGCAAACCGCGAATTGGAATGGTTCCAGGAATATACTCATGTAAAGCCCGAGCCTAGCTTCTACGATGGGCGATTTGACTTTAGTCTGGAGAGCAAATCGGGAAAAACCCTAATTGAGGTGAAATCATGCACCTTAGTGGAAGATGGCCATGCGATTTTCCCGGACGCTCCTACTGAAAGGGGCGCCCGTCACATGAGGCATTTGGCTAGGTCTCTAAGTGATGGATTGGCCAAGCGTGCCGCTGTCATGTTTGTAATCCAACGACCCGATGCTGCACTCTTTTCTCCAAATGACACCACTGACCCGAAATTCGCCGATGCGCTGCGATTTGCACACAGAAAAGGTGTGGAGATTCTACCAATAGCCACGAGAGTTGTTAATTGGGACCTCGAACTCGTTAAACGAATTGATTTTGATTTGGACTTCTTCATTAGCTCCTCCGAAGGATAGGAAACAATACTGGGACCACTTACTTTTAATGTTAGAATTTCATGACTAACTGGTGAATACTAGAGAATGCAAGGATTCCTGGGCGGGAGGTTTTCTGCTTGGCACTGGACCTAGATTACGTTGAACAGATGAAAAACACTGAGCTTGTCAAATTAGCCCGCTCTCTGAAGATATCCCTCGTACAACGTGTTGTGGACCGTGATTGGCTGATTGGAGAAATCTGGAAGGAATTAAACCAGCGGGGATTCGGAACTGGTAGGCCCCTACCCAAACTAAATGCACCTGCAATTGAAATTCAAGGGATGACCAAGACCTTCGGAAAAAAGGTCGCAGTAGATAATCTGGATCTTGTGGTGAATCCTGGTGAAATCGTTGGTCTCGTGGGACCAAATGGCGCAGGGAAGACGACCACACTGAGAGTACTGGCGGGCATCATCAAAGCCACCAAGGGGTCAGTATTAGTCGATGGTTATGACATACTTGAGGAGCCAATTCCTGCAAAGGAAGCCATTGGTTACATACCTGAAAAGCCAACTTGCTACCCAAGCCTAACTGTCAGAGAGTATCTAATGTTCATGGCGCGGATATACAGCATCCCAACGCCAATTGCCTTGGTGCGTTTGAACAAGTTCGTTGAGATGTTTCAGCTTGAAGAATATCTTAACACGTACATTGGCACTCTGTCAAAGGGGAATTTACAGAGAACCTTGATAGTTGGCATTTTCATTCGCGAGCCGCCCTACATACTTGCATTTGATGAGCCAATATACGGTCTCGATCCTCGGGGTGCATGGAGTCTGAAGGCACATTTGCAGCACCTAAAAAGAGAAGGGTCCGCAATTCTGGTGTCAACCCATATTTTGGAGGTAGCCCAGAAGCTTTGCGACAGGTTCGTCATAATGAACGAAGGTGAGGTTGTTGGCCGAGGTACACTTCAGGAGCTCCTTGCTCAGAATGGCATTAAGGGATCGCTGGAAGAAGTCTTTCTCTCCTTAACGGGCGGAGTTCCAGAGAGGTGGTAGATTCATCTTGACTCTGGTGACTCTTGTCTTGGTATCAAATGAGCTCAAGATGCAGTTCAACCAATTCAAGAGGACCATTAGGACACCGTCCATGTTGATGTTTTATGGGATTACGCTTTTCGGAGTATATTTTGTCAGTTTGGTTATCTCATCCCTTCTTTCCTTTGGCCCAGTTATTCTCACCATGGGTGCAGTGCTTGGCGATGCAATAGAACGAGGTATGATTTTTACTGCAATAGGCTTGTTGAGCGTTTCATCGGTCGTTGGCGGCTACTTTGGAGTTGGAGCGGCCAATCTGATGACGACATCGGACGAGCACATTCTAATGACAGGACCAGTGAAACCCTACCAGCTGATCCTCGGGCGCTATACAAAACGCATTCTCAGAAAGATTGTCTTTACGTTTGTTGGACTTCTGGCTTTATCGCCGCTCATTATTTCCGCCAATGCCTATGTGGTTCCTCTCTCAATTATGCTAATTTCTCTAGTTGTGTTCTTCGAAACAAACTACTTCCTGGGAGCCATAGCCTCATACCTGCATGTAAAGGTTCGACATAGAACTAGAGGCAAGCTTGAGTACCTTCCACTCCTTGCAATGGCACTAGCTGTATTCATACCCACAATTCCTGAGTTTGTGGACACAAACCCACATCTAATGTTCATCCCATCAAATGCAACGTCAGTTATTGTCACCGAACTAACGGGACTTTTTTCAGTAGGTTTGGGTCCGGCATTTGGTTACTTTTTCCTTGCCATTGGATTTCTGATCTGCTTTCTATTCCTTGCTGCTCTATCAGACTATGACTACTACGAGATATTTGCAACGGCCTATGGGCAAGATCAAGCTGAAAGCAGATTCAGTCGAATCATCCACGGACAAGTTGACTTCTCACATACCCGGTTCAATGACCCAATGATGTGGATAGTATTGAAGGACTTCTGGAGCAGGATGAGAAGTCCAATGCAGATTTGGAAATACGTCTATATTGGATTTGGGACAGTACTGGTCGTCTTTCTAAATATCACAAATCCTGAATTTCTACCGCCACTTGAAATCCCTCCCTCGCTCGCGGCAACGGCTGTCCCCGCGTTCCTCCTTCTTCTCCTCTTAATGGTACAAATGAGCAGCGTGACTTCACTCTTGTCCTTTGTTGATGAAGAGGAGAACATATACCTGCTTAAGGCAAGTCCATTCCGCGCAACAGACATCGTGCTGTCAAAGTATCTGCTAAGCGTTCTAGAGGTGGGGCTGGCTTCCATACCACTCATTGGGTTCTTGGTGTATTTCTTTAGAGTACCTGGTTATTTGGCACTGGTATCGTTGGCTGCTCCTTTGGTATTAATTTTCAGTGCTGTTGGAGTTGCTATTGGAGCCTATGTTCCAGTCTTCACAAATGAACCAGAAGTTTTGCCTGTACCACTGGCCTTCTCTTTCCCTGTATTGAATCTCTCAATGGGATCTATGCTCATCATCTTGATTGCGATTTTTGCCGAGGATACCATGCTAATGACCATCCTCCCAATTTTCGTTGTCGTCCTTGTTGCCTTCTTCCTGAGAGCGGCTGTTAAAGCAATGTCGTCTTTTCGATAACGGTTCAGAGTTTGCGCACAAGCAGCATGGCATTCAGTATCACTAGCAATGACACTCCCATATCACCTACACCTACGGCAACCCACAGAGATACCAGCCCGAAGAAAGCAAGAGATGCGATTAGTAGTTTCAATCCGATGGAAATCCCAATATTCTGCCTGATAACTCGCATTGTTCTTCTTGCCAAACTAATAAGAGAAGGTATACGACCTAGGTCGTCTTTCATCAGGGCAACATCAGCAGCCTCCAATGCAATGTCACTACCAGCAACTCCCATTACTATGGAAACGTCAGAAGCAGCCAAAGCCGGAGCATCATTCACACCCTCGCCAACCATGACTGTTGTTCCGTGTTTCGAGAGGTCTTCAATGGCTTCCACTTTTTCGTGTGGAAGAAGGTTTGCCCGGTATTCATCCAATTCAAGTTCGTTAGCCACTGCCTGAGCTGCGTACTCGTTGTCACCTGTCAGCATCACCGTTCTGATACCCATGTCCTTCAGCTGTCCTATCACGTCAGGGACGCCAGGACGAATGGTATCGCCAAGAACAAGCGTTCCAATATGATGTCCTCCTTTGGCCACATACACAAGAGTACCGCCCGATTTGGGACAAACATCATAGGGCTCAACAAAATTTTCAATAAGGAAACTCTGATTTCCGATCACGAGTTTGCTGTCATGAGATGTCCCTGCAATTCCCTTTCCGGGAAATGCCTGAAAATCGCTGATTTCCAAGAGAGGAATCCCTTCGCCATTTATTGCCTCAACAATCGCTCTGGAAATGGGGTGTTCGGACAGGCTTTCCAGAGATGCTGCATACAGCAGAACGTCTTTTTCCTCCGTGCCACTAACGGGGCATATTTCAAGCAGATGCAGCTGCCCTGTAGTTAGGGTCCCCGTCTTATCGAAAGCGACGGTTTTTGCGTCGCCTAATGCCTCGATGTACTCGCCACCCTTCACGAGAATCCCACTTCTCGCTGACCCAGTTATAGATGAAACCATTGCAATGGGAATTGAGAGAGCAAATGCGCACGGACATGAAATTACCAGTAGAGTAAGGCCTCTGTAGACTGCGGCATGAACTGGGACCTGTAACAAGATAGAAACTGCAACCGCCAAGAATGCGCCAATGACCACAAGCGGTGTGTAGATATGGGAAAATCTTCCAACCACTCTTTCTGTCCTTGACTTCTTCTTTCGAGCGTCCTCGACCAGCTTCACAATTCTTGAAAAGACAGTATTGTCTGACTCATGTGACACTTCAATCTCCAAGTAGCCATCAAGATTGATTGTGCCCGCGTAGACCTCTTCACCAGGCTTTTTTGAAACAGGTACAGACTCGCCAGTTATCGTGCTTTGATTTACTAGAGATACCCCTGTTTTCACCAAGCCATCCAGACCAATGCGATCACCCGGGCGTACAACAATCATCTCTCCTTGCTTGACATCCTCAACAGGTACCTCAACCAGCACGCCATTTCTTGTTACAGATACAGCATGCGGAGAGAGCTCCATAAGGGCTTGAATATCATTCCTAACCTGGTCTCCTGCCTTGTCTTCGAGCACGTTGGCGACAAAAAATAGGAATATCGCGGCAGCACCCTCGGTGGGTTCACCTATCAACAATGCTCCTATGCCCGCGGCAGTCATCAGGAAATTAATATCCAAGTGAAGCTTTGCGGCCCCTCTTATCCCGCGTGGAATGATCCATCGGCCTGCAATAGCCATGGTCAGTATACTCAGAGCATATGATAGTAAATCGAAAGGGACAAGAAACTCGAAGATAATAGCAAAAAGCAAAGTTGCTCCTGATGCTGCCGAAAGCGCGTATTTCACATGAAGCGATGAATGAAGGTCTTCTTCTTCATGACCTGCACAGTGAACGCATACCTCACTACTTGTACTAGTTTCCAGAAACATGTTCCAAAGCCCTCCCCAGTATGTCCTTGATACAGTCGTCAATTAGCTGATGATAAACTCGTTTGCCATCACGCTCATGAGCTACAAAACCCAAATCCTTGAGTTTTCGAAGATGATGACTAGCCGCACTGATTGAGATACCAACGGCAGAGGCAATATCGGACACACTCAATCGCTCATTATCGATTAGGAGCTGTATTATCCGAACCCGCGATTCATCAGAGAGTGAACCAAACATCCGAACAATGCTCTGGGCTGTTTCTTCTCGCATTACGAGCATTTCTGCTGCACTCCAATATTTAAACATTTGAACAACAATTAAAACGTTTTCTATAGGGGTGCGTTTGTCGAACTGAATGCCACCAACAACAGTTATCTATTGATAATTGAATCATCCACAGGTTGTGCAAGGCATAAGAGGCAGAGAAGATTGAAGCTTGCCCAGTGATTCCGATTTGGGTGTGTTATTGGATGCACAGGGACAAAGAAACTCCAGATTTGGAAAAGAGCTATAGACAGCTCTACGAGTCCCTACCAATTGCATACTTCACCCTTAGTCAGCGGGGGATTATTCTTCAAGTCAACGAACCAGCAGAGCGACTGCTAGGCTGCAAATCCGCGAATATACTAAGAAGGAATTTCTCAGCATTCCTACCGAAGGAACTCAATGCAAGAAAGACTGGAAATATGGTTTTGTCGGAGCTTCTCCAGGGGAAGAGCTTCAAAGATGTTGAAATGCAAATGCGAAAGGCTGATGGAACACCTCTCTGGGTCAGTATAACTGCAGGACCCCTAAGCAAGGATCGAGCAGCGCCAAGATACGGTGTTATGGCTCTGGACATCAATAGAAGAAAGCTGGCGGAACAAAGGGAGGATGAGGAGCGGTCAAGAGCTGACCTGTATCTCGAGGTTGTAACCCATGACCTGAACTCTGTCAATCAGTCAATCCTTTTTGCGTTGGGATTGATTGAAAGCGGAGTTAAACTGCCTGATGCTCTTCAATCAACTATTCAGGAAGCTCAATGGAATGTGAGAAAGTCAGCTAGAATGATATCCAACATGAAGCACTTGATCCAGCTAAGAGATACTCCCCCAATGAGAGAAGAAGTCGACCTTCACCCACTGTTCACAAGTGCGGTTGAATCTGTAAAGGCCGATTTTCCGTGGAAAACGCTAAAGGTGAATTCTAATATTGAAGAAGGTAGTTTTCTTCTATATGGGCATAAACAAGTGGAGGATATCATTTTCAATATCCTTCATAATTCGGTTATGTTTGACGAGAATACAGAAGTCCACGTCGATGTCTATGCTGAACTAATCGATAATGACCGCGTGGTTCGGCTCGAATTCACCGATAGAGGCCCGGGCATCGCTGATCAACTAAAGGAATTTGTGTTCAAGCGCACAGGACGGCCGGAGCTGCAAGTAGTTGGAAGAGGGCTGGGTCTCACGTTTGTTGATGCAATAGTTGAGACTCTGGGCGGGGAGATTTGGGTCGAAGACCGAGTTGAGGGTGATTACACTAGGGGCTGCAAATTCATTTGCATGATACCAGCATGGGTTGAGAATGAACGTCTGCCTTGCGGAAATCAGAGCTGCATATTCTTCTACAAGTCGAATCAGTGCTTTTGGTGTGACCCGGCACTGGAGATTCTTATGGGTATACTTGAGGAGGTTGGAGTAGCGTCAACTTCTGTCGAAGTTATTAACATAGATGACCCCTCAGTCAAGATGCAAGAGGCAGATTTTCCCATGCTACCGTATATGAAGCTTTGCGACATTGAACTCTCTGGTTTCATGTCAGAACCCCAGGTCAGGCAGGCAGTAATGAAACTGCTCATGAAACCTTGCTACTATAATTTGTGAAATCCATGTCTGCTTCCTATCATAAAAAGAAGCTAGGGAGAGCAATTGCCCTCCCGTGGTGCAGTCGTCGCCTGTCTCAGTTGCTTTGATCTTCCTTGATGGCCATTACCCCCGGATTAGGGCACTCCTGGACGTGGATACTGACTTTCAGCCTTACTTCCGGATGATACTTCACTCGGAGCAATATAATGCTGAGCAAGAATTAACCTCTCCAACGCACTTGTCCTCGACAACTTGATAAGAAGGACAAACATTGACTTCCCGGGATATGATTTTGTCAGCTGAAGACAAGCAAGAAGCATTTGTAGGGGAACGAGAGAAGCTCATCGTCAGCATCCACCGGAAGCGTGCAGGATTCATTTTCTACTACGTCTTTGCTACGGTTGTTTTCATCGTTGGAACGGGCTTTATGGTTTCAGTCGCAGGCCGTGTTGTCCCCTATGATGAGCTGGCTTGGTGGTTTGGAATTTCGGCGATGTTCTTTGGATTGGGTCTCTTCATTGGGACGGAGGTTCGAAGGCAGTACACAATGTACATTGTGACAACGTGGAATGTACGGGTTCAGAAAGGGTTCTTTGGCAAAATCACTAATCGAGTGTTTTTTGATGACATAGTCATGGTCGAGTCATCGCTGGTTCCAGCAGTAAGGCCACTCAGTATGGGTAGCGTTTACATTTATACCGCCGAGGAGAGAGATAAACCAGCTCTGGTTTTCAATGATATTTACAACCCTGTGGGAATTCGGGACCTGATAATACGAATACAGAGGACAACGCCTGAAGTAGTACCTTGGTCACATATTGAGAAGACAAGGGAAGTCCGATATTAGCTTGAATCTACCCGCTGCATCCCAGAAAGATACATCAGACAGATAACCAAAAAAGCGATGAGTGACATCAATACATGATGAGTAGCGAATAAGGAGTAGGTGGAACTGGGTCGGGTCGTTATACGATTCACAACTGCTAACGGTGAACAGCTCCAGACTGACAAAGATGCTTACGTCACTGACATAGACCTAACCGAGCTTTCTATTGCCAAAATCAATCTTTCACCTCTAAGTACGCTTTCAGCCTTAGAATCGATTAGCCTCAAATCGAATTTCTTGGAGGAGATTGATTTAGGACCAGTTTTTGGTTCAACAAGTTTGAAGGTAATAATACTTAGCGACAATAGGATTAGGTCTCTGAACCTTTCCCCACTTCGAGAGTGTGTTTCCTTGGAAGCCCTCGATTTATCCTCCAATGAACTGGATTCCATTGATTTAGCTCCACTCCAAACATGCAGGAGTCTGAAATGGCTCTACCTATCCGGAAATCAATTGGAGGATGTTGATCTTAGCCCGCTGCAAAAGTGTAAGAGAATGCAATACCTGATTCTTTCTGATAATAACCTTCAGAAGATAGACCTCAGTCCACTTGAGCAATTTAGCGACCTTCGATATCTATTCATAAACAGCAATCAAATTGATGAGGTCGATATTTCCCCTGTTTTTCAGTGCATGAAGCTTGAGCTGTTCGTAGTCGATGAGTTTACGAACATTAAGGCACTTGAGAAGCTTCGCCATCAGAATTACATGCCTCGTCCCATAGAAGAATCGATTGATGCTATTTCATGGGTTTGATTCTTGACTCTTGGTATCATATCTGGATGACACTAGCTCTAATTTTCTAGAAGCTGAACATATTTCGTGGTGCTAGAAGTGAGTCAAGATGATAATCTCGCCAGAATGAATTTGCGTTTGGCAGGCGTTCTTCAGGAAATTCAAAACGCATGGACCAGACGTCTTGATTCGTATTTTGTAGAACTTGAGAGGCTAATTAGTGGCGAGTGGCTGGATTCCTCTGATTTAGCAGCCCTTGTAAGAGAGGCAAGGTCAGCAAGTAGAGAGGCGATGGAAGGTATGTCAAACGACTTAGCTTCAGAGCTGATGCATGCTTCAACTGGGCTGCTGCAAAGGCACAATGCCGAGAAGAGCTCATTAAGCGAGGAAATCTTTGATCTAAGGAGCCAATTGGGCCGACTAATGGAGCGCGATGAGAATCTTGTTTTCATGGAGAACGAATCCTTGCGTGAGGCGCTGCATGCCCTACCTGAATTTCAAATACTGGAAATACTCCGCAGGCACACTGGATGTTCCTACAAAGAGTTGGCCGCAGTAACTGGATGGAAGTCATCCGTTGTCCGAAAGAACGTGACATTGTTAACCAGTAAGGGCTATGTGAGGATTGACAAGGATACAAAGCCACACAGTATTCATTTCATATCTGCGCCGTGGAATTCCGATTTTGGGCCATCAATACAAACGCGACTTCCTGCAATTCAGCCAAATCAGCACTAATCCCGAGTTGCATCCTGAGGCAGAGGTAGATTGAGGACAAACTAAGATGTCTAATATTCTATTCTTGCTACATACATTGCAGGTCATTCGCACGCCATCAAGTTGTTTCTGACCTACGTAAAGGACTGTGCTACCACAAATGGATGCCATTCAAAAACTATCTCTGAACGAAGCATCACCCCTTCTCGAAATCATTCTAGAGGCAATGCCCGATGCTGTGTTTCTAGTGGACCTAGAAGGCTGCATTCTGGACTGCAATGACTTCGCTATGGATGCATTCAGCCTAACGAAACATGAGGCAATTGGCAGGAGTTTCTTTTCACTTGGCTTGAACGAGGAATCACACGAAGAGCGTATTCGATCGGCAATTCGAGGGAAAAAGGATAGCACTTCTGTAGAGCAATTCGAACTCGAACTGGAGACCCCTCAGGGAAAGCGTCAGACCAGTGACGTGAGAGTTCTTCCTGTCGTGAGTGACGATACTCGGGTCGGTGCTTTAGTACTCATCAGAGATACAACAGAACAGAAGCGCAATCAGGATAGAGTTGCTCTATATCGAGAAATACTCATGAAGTCAAATGATGCGATCGCAGTTCTACGTTCTGATGGAACGTATCTTGAACAGAATGCGGCTCATCGCCATCTACTCGGCTACGATGATCATGAACTTATCGGAACTACGCCCGCGGAGAGTCTTGGCGTCGAGTCATTCAACGAAATGCTACAAAAACTGCTGAAGATGGGTAGATTCAGGGGTGACTTTGAATGTTCAACAAAGAGTGGCAGAAAGCGTATCGTGGACATATCTGCTTTCGCCATCAGCAACAAGAATGGGCATCCAGCGTTCTTTGTTGAGATAATGCGAGATGTAACGAAACTCAGAGAGCACGAAAAGTTCGAAGAGGAAAATGAGGGGAAGTATGCTCAAATCTTCAAGAAATCCATTGATGCAGCAATTGTTCATGACCTTGAAGGTGCAATCTTAGAAGCAAACCAGAAGGCAGAGGCGCTTTTTGGTTACTCTCGGGCTGAGCTACTGAAGATGAATATGTCCAACCTTCGACCGAATGTCGAACCTGAGGTGATTCATCGAAGTCTGGAGATACTGGCTGAGGAAGGGATGATGGAGATTGAGGGAAGCTTCACCAGGAAAGACGGCACCAACTTTGATGCTGAGCTTCATACTGCAATTGTTGAGATAAGGGGGCGTCGAGTGTCGCAGGCTGTTGTCAGAGACATTACACCCAGAAAGAAGGCGATAGATGCCATGAAGGAATCTGAGAACAGATTCCGTCGTACGTTTGAGGCTATTCCAGATCCCGCGTATCTTTGGGAATTGCTGCCTGATGACCGCATCATCCTTAAAAGGGTGAACTCGGTAATATCCGATTTTTCGAAGGGGCAGGTCGATCAATGGCTATTCAAAGATGCCGAGCTAATTTTCCCAAGTGACCCCTGGGTTGTGAAAACACTTCGCCAAGTGATGCAAACTGGTGTTGATATTAGACAAGAACGCTCCTTTGGAGCCCACTCAGGACGTCTGGGTTGGTTTGTATGGTATTTCACAAAGCCTGCTGAGAATATTGTACTAATGATTACGACTGATATGACTGAAGAAAGACATGCATTGGAAAAGCTGAAGGCATCAGAGCTACAGTATCGCCAACTTGTTGAGACTTCTCCCGATGCCATCGTGCTGACGGATGTGCAAGGAAATATCAGAATGGCAAACCAAGTTGCGTTAGGCCTTGTAGGGATAACCAACGAGATGGACATTCTAGGACGGAAAATCATGGAATTCGTCCATTCCGACGACGTCCGGAGAGCAACCGCTACATTTCAGGAAGCTTTTGATAACAGGACCGCAAGGCTAATGGAATTTTCTCTGAAGAGGCACGATGGAACTATCTTCCCTGTTGAAATTCGGGGGTCTGTTATCACTGATGCGGACGAGAATCCAGTAGGACAAGTTATAGTGGCCAGGGATGTATCCAAGCGGAGGCGCATCGAGGCAGACCTTCACTATGCGAGAGAAAGAGCCACGCTCTATCTAGACCTTCTCGCCCACGACTTCCGGAACCAGCTTCAAATGATCCTTGGCGGAGCTGAAATGGCCCTGGAGTTGGCTACTACCGAACGCATTCGTAGGGCACTTCAGGAGGTAAGCACAGCTGCCCAGAAATGCGAAAGAATGATTGGTAAGGTGAAGAGCGCTGAGGAATTGCTATCGAAGCAACTGCGGGAAACCTCAATCAATGAATCGATACAATCAGCTGCGAGAGATTTCTCAATTCTTTTCCCAGATGTGACCTTGGAGTTCGACTTGTCTGTTAGGGAGGCCGAAGTCAATGCGGGTCTATTCTTGCAGGACCTTTGGATTAGCCTGATGGAGAATGCAGCTGAGCATGGAAAATGCAAACTCATCTCAATCTCTTTGAAAGAGGAGAATGGTGGATATGCTGTTACCGTTTCCGACGATGGCTCCGGAATACCTCCATCGCTGCAGGAGAGTCTCTTTGATGTGAACAGACGCTTTGGAGGTGTAAGTCTCCATGTAGCAAAAGAGGTTGTGGATCGATGCGGGGGCACAATTGAAGTTCGCAACAGGGTTGAGGGGATCCCCAAGAAGGGAGCGGAATTCAGAATTTGGCTTCCGAAGATGACTGAATAGTGAGCGGCACACCATAGCCGTAGCGCCAACCTTATAACCCTCAGTTGTGCAATGCGCTTGCACAATCGAGAGGGTCTTTGCTGTGGAAACAGAGAAGCTGTTAATTGTGGTTGTCATAAGCTCCGTCGTTGTAGTGGGAATGGTGATTGGAGTTACATTCTTGGCTTTTGATAATCCCTATTCTGGAAACACAACATCTCCCACCACAAGTTCAGGAATTGCAATGGATATTGACCTTTTGGGGAGAGGCATTCAGCTCCCTGATTGGAACCTTCTTATGTCAGATGACAGCATTCAAACGCTTCATTCGTTAAGGGGCAAGTTCCTTGTAATCGATCTAATGGCAACTTGGTGCACCTCGTGCGAAAGCCAGAATTCCGACTTTCTAACGCTCCGTGAGAATCTTGGTGACTCTATTGAAATAATATCCTTGAGTGTGGATGTTAGCGAAACAACAAGTATGCTTGCCGATTACGCAGAGGATAGAAACCTTCCCTGGCCTCATGGATTGGACACGAATAGCGTATTCGCAAATTACTTCAACGTCAGGTACGTCCCTTCAACGGTAGTCATTGACAATTCTGGCTATCTAAGGTGGTTTCATGAAGGTATGTGGCCAGCATCTGCGATGATGGCTACCCTAAATCAATTGATGCCCTAGACAAAAACGAATGAGTTGGTTACCATGCAAGGACTGGTCGAGGGAATTCTCCAGATAGTCGGCACCTTTGGCACCGGGTTCTACGTAGCCATATCACCATGTCTATTCCCGTTGCTTCCAATGGTTCTGATAAGAAGCCTGCAATCAGAGAACAGCCGGTACAGAAGCGGATTAGTGACCCTTAGTCTTGTAGCGGGGATTATGACCTCACTCGTTGTATTTGCTTTCATTTCCTCTATAATTGGACTATTCCTGATACAATATCATTCAATCATCCAAGCAGTTCTTGGCGCAATTATTGCCTTTTTGGGTTTAGTTATGATTGTCGAGCGGCTTCGTGAAGTACTCAGATTGACATCCCTGACGCTTGTATCTCACCCTACTTCCCCTACAGGTCTCTTGAATGTATTCACAATTGGGCTTACATACTCCCTCCTCGCTGCTCCCTGCTCTGCTCCTTCTCTAATAGGAGTCTTTCTCATTTTCGGAACTCAGCTTAATCCGCTCATGCTGCTGGCAATGTTTGTGGCACTATCTCTCGGAGTTGCTATCCCCTATCTAGCCATAGGCCTAGCAACAGGTGAGGCAAGGCAACGAATAGCAAGCGGACTCGCCCGCAATGCGAGGAGAATTGAGATTGCAGTTGGAGTTTTCCTTGTTGCGCTTGGTGTAATCCTCATGCTGCCCGCATTTGGCATTTCCATCGGCATTTAGTTTGCTAGGTGAATAGATTTTCTCTGTACTCTCTCTCAATCCTTATGGATGCTCCTTTCCGCGGGATGTAATCTAATCCACGAATAATGACTAGAGGAATCCCCTCATCTGCCTGCCCCATTGCTAGCTCGGCAGCTCCAGCCAGTTCATCTGCCAAGCATACTTCCGAAGAAGACAGCTCCCTCCCATAAAGATCCCTTTTGCCCCGATTTGCAGTGAATGGGTCCATTCCAGCAACACCGAGCGCCAAATTGACTGCTCCTCTTCTCCATGGCCGCCCCTGCGTGTCAGCTACAATAACAGGAAGATGAAAACCTAGTAATTTGCTTAAGGATACATGAAGTTTCTCGGCTGATTGGTATGAGTCAACTGGCAGTTTTATGAAACATCCTTCTGGAGCATTTGATGAATCGACTCCTGAGTAATCGCTAATTATTCCCTGCCTTGTTCTGGTGATCAATACGGGTGAACTGCGAAGGATTTCTTCGGCCTCCTCCAGAGCCAAGGCTATTTTGGCTGCTGCCTGCCCTGTCTGTATTGCAATGGCTTCTGCTTCCGGAGTCACCTTCACGTATCGTTCGTCGTAGGTTCGTCCTTCCGATATTGAAACGATTGTGTGCGCAATAATCAGAATGTCACCAGGCAATGCACCTTCATCCGGACTCGTCAAAGCTTGGACAATATGTGGGACAAGGTCCTCTCCATCGCTAATAATGGGGAATCCCTCAATGGCAATGATGGAGTATGTGTCAGGTTTCATCAGAATCACTGTGAAGACTAGTTTCAAACCCGGCCTGTCCTTCGTCCTCGGATTCTAAAAAGCCGTTCTCACTCGAAACTGTGAATGGCATGAATCCTGCAGCAGTTGCCAAATTGGGTGGTATTCTACTGAAAAGGAAAACGCCACCGAGAATGTTAACCACAGCCTGAAGCATATTCCAAGGGACCAGTATTGTTGACGCCACGATGGCCGCCTCAACAGTGTAGGGATAGAGCACGGGCAAGAGAACAATATTCATGATATACATACCAACAGCTCTGAAAGCAACACCAAAAAGGAGAAGGACGACAATTCTTTTTGATCCTTTTACATGGAGTTTTAGGGATAGGTAGTAAGCTGCAGCAATTCCAATCATTGTGAGAGCTTCAGCAACCAATTTGAAGACTGCACCGGCCGGATTTCTGTATGCAATGGCAATGAACATGGCAGCGATTGAGAAAAGGGAGTACAGAAAGCCATAGGCCAGAAATATGATAACAATGGGAATCCCAGTCCAGTCCAGAGTGAATGGTGTTCCTCCTGGATTGAATTTCAAATCAGTCAGTCCGACAATTGGAAAAACCTCCAGCAGTATCACAAAAGCTGTAAGAATGGAAAGAACCGCAATGCTTCTTGAATCACGTTTCATGTGTAGTGTTCTGAGTAGTTTCAAAGGTTTCTTGGCCTCACAAATATGATTACTTGTCCCTACTAGAGCAATGCGGCCGCGCTTGT
>RDOF01000036.1:19631-27695 GCA_011365025.1 Candidatus Thorarchaeota archaeon | reverse complement strand
ATTCGATATCAGGTGTGATAGTACCCATGGCGACTGCAAAATACCGGTAGAAACCCATGAGTGTTGGTAACAAGGCTCCTGCAATCAACAGGTATGGCACAAGGCGTGTTCTATCTATAATCTGCCCTATTATCAGAAGCGTGATTGACGCGAGTCCAAATCCGAGGCCAAGATAAAGAGCGTTGTCGACTGTAATTGTTGAGGCGAAGGTGCCTTTCGAAAGACTGCTGATTACATAGATGCAGTACGCCATGAATGGTGAATAAACCAGGTAATTGGCTGCTGTCCGTTTCGGAAATTCTCTGTATTCTAGCATCTCCTCACCATCTGTAAACAGACGCCCAATTGCGAATCGCGTCCTCATAAGACAGTTTCGCCACTGTACTCCAAATGTTCTGAAAAAAGAAGTGGCTAGACACGATATCTTAAAGTGACAATGAAAAGTGCATCCTTTTGAAGGTGAGTTGAGGAATGGCTGGACAATTAAAGGTGCACGAGTTTATGGTGCTTCTCCCAGGCGGTGTTCCGATATTCCACTACTCACAAGATGACTCTCGAAAATTAGATGAACTCCTGTCTGGATTTCTGGCCGCAATAACATCCTTTGCATCGGAATTTGGGGAGAAGACAGTACAAAGCCTCTCCTTTGAAGGCTCGGAGTTGTTGTATGAACAGGGAGAAACTGGAGCCCTGCTTATTCTTCTCGTAGATACTGAGGCGCCCTCTAATGTGCTACGTGCAGTACTACGAGATCTCAGCCGCAAGTTTCATGCAGAATACCAGCAACACATGGAACTGGAACTGCCCACGGAGGAAGCATATGCGGAATTCCGGGAAGAGGTTGAGAGAGCTTTCTCATTCTACGAGGGGATATTGGTAATTACCTCCAGTCTCAGCGCCTTCGTAGTTCCAACGATTAAAGAGGGTGCATTTAGGCTGGCCAGTGACTCGGGAGGGCTCATTGATGAGTTTCATCGCGACTTTGGGAATAATGGTACAAGGGTGCTTGCTGCAATAGATGGAAGAACGCCTATTTACGAGATAAGTGAGCAGCTTGGCATCGAGGAAGAAGAGGTTCTAGATGTAGTTGAATATTTGGCAATTTGGGGAATAATGAAGATATCAAAGATGTGTCCCAGAATTGGCAAGGCGGACGCCAGATTTGATGCCTTTCTTGATTTAATTGGATTGCCCAGAAAGGACTACCAGCTTCTAACCAGAGCAGTATCCCTTTGCACAGGAAGCCGTGCAATGGCAGAGATTAGCGAGAAACTCGGAGTTACATCGGAGCGGCTCTATGAGGTTTTGCGGAAACTTGGAGATGAGGTGGAGTGGGAGTTTGTTGAGGTGAGAGGGCTCGCCACTAGCTAAAAAACATCTCATGCGATTCAAGGCAGATATTTTAAGCATAGGGTGACTTGATTCTGTCAACAGGAGGCGCCCCCACTGGTCAAGGAGATTATCATCCTTAAAGAAACAGGAATACCATTGTTTCACTATCATGTCAGTGGAAAAAGAAAGCTGGATGAGCTTGTGTCTGCATTCTTGTCTGCACTTGGTGCAATGGCTTTAGAGGTTGGAAATGAACAAATCACCGTCATTTCCTTTGCTGCAAACAAGTTTGTTTGGGTCAAGAAAGGAGACCTATACTTCATTGCCCTGGTTTCACAGCATGATAGTGCTGAGATCTATCGTGTTATTCTACAGGACCTAGCAGGGAATTTTGTAAGTACCTACTACTCGGAGCTAAGACAGGAATATCCAGACCTGAAGAAGTTCTCATCATTTTCAGCCACGGTCGAAACGACTTTGCAGAAATTCAGCGGCATACCTGGACTTGCCCGACGTTACAAAACCGCGCTCCTGCCAGTGGCAGAGCTCTCATCGATTAAGGACTGCCTAGACAGGATCGAGGAAGACCCTGGCATCTTGAGGGGAGCTGTCATTACAGATGATGAATATATTCTTCTCTCAAACCTTCGCGCGTATGAGTTGGAAGATGTCTTTGATTTCTTGGAAAGTCAGTCAAGAGAGAAACCTGAAGCAGAAACAGGGTCAATTCTAAGTCATCCCGGTTTGGAGAAGGGAACCTCATTCTTTGTGGTAGGAGTCCCTGGACGAGCTATATGTGCTTTCGTTGTCAAATCTGATGAAACCGATGCAGATCTTGCTAATACTGCGAAAGGCCTTGTTGATAGAATTCGGAGGCTCAGTTTTGAAGGATTGAAGAAAGTAACGCCAAGTAAGACCGAAGCGCCGATGGCGTTCTACGACTATGATGTGCCCGTTCCTTTGAGACCTATATCTGAGATTCTGAATGACCTTCTGGCGCTCTATCCCGAAGTGGAAGAAGCACTGCTTGCGAGACTGAAACAGGTGTTGGGAAAAATTGGGGGTGAAACTACCATATCTGAGATTCATGAGATAACGGGATTTAGCAGAGCTCAAGTTGATGAGACTATTGCCCACCTAATCGCAAAAGGTGCAGTAAAAGTAATGAGGCTATATCCAAAGCTTGGAGAAAAAGACAAGAGATTTGCGGCCTTTCTTGAGGTCGTTGGGATTTCCACAAGGGATTATAAGGTCCTTGACATCATTTGGAGTCACTGCACTGGCGAACTGTCCATTAAGGAGATATCAAGAATAACAGGGATATCAGTGTCGAAAATACTTGATGTGCTCAGGGAATTGGGTGCTCAAGTGACTTTCAACAAAAAGGCAGGTGCATGATAATGACATCCAAAATCGTTAGCATCCACAGTTTCAGGGGCGGCACCGGCAAGTCGAATATAGCAGCCAACCTTGCCGCAATGGCAGCACTCGATGGCAAGAGGGTCGCCGTTATGGACACAGATGTCCAATCTCCAGGAATTCACGTCATCTTTGGCCTTGGTAGGCGAAAGCTGAAATATACCCTAAACGACTATTTGCGAGGCTCATGCAACATCACAGATACCTGTATTGATCTAACAGAAGAACAGGGCATAAAGAGGGGAAAGCTATTCCTTATTCCAAGCTCCATGTCCGCCAGTGATATCACTCGAATTCTCAGAGAAGGATATGAGGTCAGTGATTTACGGAATGGCTTTAGTGAAGTAATTAAATCAAAAGCATTAGACTATCTCATAATCGACACGCATCCAGGCCTAGATCGAGAAACACTCCTGAGCATGGCTACGGCAGACAATCTTTTTGTTGTGGCAAGGATTGATGAACAGGACCTCCTAGGCACCGCCGCCACGCTTAGTGTCGCGAAAAAGCTGCAGGTCCCGGACACTCAAATTGTTATCAACAAGAAGCCAAAGAAGTACGAGGATAAGGCAATTACAAGAGAAGTGGAACAAAAATTCAAGACAAAGGTCTGCACGATAATACCCCTCCTACCTCTTCTTATTGAGGTAGGAAGCAGGTACCTGGTTACTATGCGTCATCCGGAAAGCGAATTCACAAAATGCATCAACGACATTTATGATGCCATGAAATAAGGCAAAATGCTCTACCTGAATGCTGCAGGGATATAAATCAGAGCTAGGGTGAGAATGAGTAAGAGAAAGCAGGTAGCTAGGATGATTAGCAGAAGACTTGAGGTCTCTTGCGGTTGTGTCGGTGTTTCATATGCCGATTCTGTCATTATGCTTTGGTCTTCTCCGCAACCCATATGAATCTGATGACCTACGAATCAATGAGTAAGTCTAGACCAGTCGCCTTTAGTGTTTTGGATGTTGGTACGCCCAAGTGATCCCATCCTCTCAGTTCATAGAATCTGTCTAAGCTTGCTTGGAAGTCCTCTTTGCTGATGAAGGCAGACATTCCCTTTGCAGGACCAGCCTTTGACGCCTCCCAGAATCGTGGTGGGAGAACATCCGAACTGCGTGTGACGCCTTCGCGGATGTTGAAGAGTCTGGTGAGCGCTTCCACTCTGTTTCCGAAGAGTGTAATTGAATCCTCATCGTAATTCAGCCCTGTCGCTCCGTTAAGCAATCTGATTTTCTGCGAGAGGGTCAGCGGGAGATGATATGTGAAGTGACAGACAACCATTGAGTCTACCAGATGTTTTTCATTCCTGGCGTTCACCATAGACTCGATCAAATCAAAAGCAGGCCCATCGGGCAAGTCATTTGTTGCAGGCCACCCCCTTAGGTGGCTAGCTCCCACCTCAGCAGTGGCAAAAGACATTCCGAGACCCTTCTTACCTCTTGGATCCCACGCAGGATACTCCATCCCTTTTGTGTGAACAGCAAATTCAGCGGAGCCCTTCCCAATTCTCTCTGCAGCGGCACGTACTCCATCAGCTAATATGTCCCCAATTCCTTCGCGTTGCGCAATCATCTGCATGAGTCGTATAGCGGCCGCCCCATCACCGAATTGGAGCGGAAAGGCAATGTCCTCTTCCGACAAGATTCCCTTCTGGAAGGCCTCCATGGCAAATCCAATCACGCCGCCCGTGCTGATCGTATCGAGTCCTAGGTCATCAGCTAGATATGCCAGCTTGAGCACACTCTCCGGGTCGCCAATTCCTAGATTGCCGCCAAGAAGACCGAAGGTTTCGTATTCAATTGCAGACTCCACTTTTCGTTCCTCATCTCTTGGGTCAGTGGTCCAAAAAGCGTAGGTGCACCTCATTATGCAGTGAGGACAAGAATGTCTATTCCCTGCGTCCAAGTGCTGCAGGTTATCAGGCTGCAGGGCCTCGTATTCCTCAAAATATCCACTCTCCCAATTCCGGGTTGGAAATTGCCCCCGTTGATTTGCTAGCTCAACCAAGAAAGGAGTGCCATAGTCCTTGAATTCAACAAGAAAGTCTTTGTTGCGCCATGTTTCTGCAACTTCTCTATTCACTTCCTTCAGAACATCTTTGTCAGCCGCAGAGACAGCACCGGTCCCTTTCACAGCAAGGGCCTTTAGATTCTTCGAACCCATCACTGAACCAGCTCCGCCCCTGCCAGTCCAGTGAGCCAGTTCACACGCGCCCGACGCGAATTTCACCAGATTCTCGCCTGCAGGCCCAATTGCATATACTATTGAGCCCTTTGGGGCACGAGAATGAACTGCATCTGTTGTCTCTTGAACCCCGCGACCGCGAAGGTCTTCGGCGGATTCGAAGCGTACATTGTCATCTTCAATTACTAAGGTAGTCATTGAAGTGGCCTGGCCTCTAACCCCAATGGCGTCAAACCCGGCGTTCTTGATTTCCCTTCCCAATGCATGACCACAATGAGCATCAAGAAACAGCCCTGTGAGTGGGGATTTTGTTACAAGAGTCCACCTACCCACACTTGGTGCTGGTAATCCTTGCAAAGGGCCATTCAAGAAAAGCAGAATATTATCGGGACCGAGTGGGTCGATACCAGCACTCAGCTCACGGTAGAGCAAATAGGCGCCCAAGCCCTTTCCTCCAATGAACATCTTGCTTACTTCTTCATCCAGTTCCTCAATCCGAGTTTCCTTCTTCGATAGATCTACCCAGAGAACCTTGCCTTGCCAACCATCCATTTGTCATTCATCCAGAATTTCGAACACAATAATGCCTAGTTGATTTCTATTCGCTCTATTGTATCAATATCAATATCACGCAGATTAGTGAGAACTGCCATTACTATGTCCCTAAGAACATTGTTAACAAATTCATTCATGGGGATTCGTTCGCCCTTCACATACAATTCCATATCTAAGACCTCGAGAGGCCGATACTCGTGCTCATTCTTTTTAATGGTTCGGCACAGCACTTTTTTCTGAATCTTCACCTGCTAAATTTCTACGGGGTCCGATACGCATTTATACCCCACAAGATTGCTACGGAGCCAGTTGGTTAACCACTACCCAGTGAGGAAATAGATAATGCAGGCATTTTCAGACCCAAGCTTAAATTTCCTATTCATGGCAGCAATTGTTCTAGCTTCGTTTATCATTTGCTGGAGAAGAAGTCGGAAAGGTGGCGCATCCGGAATCACCAGTTCCGGAGGAGTTTATGAAGGTGGCGTCAGCGTCAAGTCAATTCTAACCCAAACAACCCCAGAGGGTGAACGTTTCGATCAGGTTGGGAGAATTAGTGGAATTGGTGCTATCGTCGGCATATTTGCCGCGATCTTCGGGATGACAAGCGGCATGGTGCTCTTGCCTTTCCCAGGAGTGAGCATTGCCAGTCTGCAAGATACCAGCTACGTGTTATCAGTAACTGTCTTTATGGGCTTGCTAACCCTAGGATTATTCCTCCAAATGTATGGTTCAAAGGAACTGAGAGTCAGATTGGGTGGACAAATGGGCTATGTCCTCCACCTTGCGACCGCTTTTGCAGCAGTTCTGCTTCTCTTCTTTGCGCTTAACGTTGAATTTCCGGTATATCCACAGCAAATTCGGGATTTCATCACTGGCTTAACTCTATACTTAGCGCTTTTCACGATTGTCTTTCAGCTGATTCCTGTGCTCTACACTGATGCGTCAAAGAGCTGGATAGGCAGTTTTGCAGGAATTTTCAACGCTCTGTTTATTCCGCTTTTAGCAGTGGGCTTTGTACTGGGTCCATCGATTGTCACGCTTGCTTATCTGGTTCTGCTCATTGGACAGCTCTTCGCATTGCTCTTCTGGTGGTCCCCGCTAAGTTCCATCCGTGAATTTGCACGAAGCTCTGAATGGGCCAAGAGGGCTTTTGGAATTACGGGCCTTCTAAGCTTCATAATTGGATCTGCAGCTGTCCTCATCGGTCCAATTGGCTTGGTTGGAGGAGCGGAAGTGTGGCATCCTTTTGGCGTTCCATCTGGCGGTGCTAACGCTTGGCTTGTCTTTGCCTTCTGTGCAATCCAGCTCTATTGGGTTATGTTGGCACCACGCTTGGGAGCAAAGGAACTAAAGGCGGCGCACATTGGGGATGATATTATCAAAGGTGGTTCCAAGGGGGGCATGCTTCTTCTGGCCGCTGTTGGTGTGATTGCAACAGCTTTTGGTGGTACATTGGTGCTTGACCCCGAATCATGGTCATTCTTGATTTCTGTGGCTCCAATCGGTGTCATGTTCATGATGGGTGCAGTCTATGCATCAACATCAGACATTGTCACCGGGATGCCTCTCGTCGTCGCTTCAATCGCTATGCTAATCCATCCCTTTGTCATATCTTGGTTGGTCATCTTACCATGGATTGCTGTCCTTGTGACTCAGACATTTCTGATGATTGAATCATCCACCCGGGGACTAACAAGTTTCTCACAAGGCTTTTTGACCGTCATTGTGAGCATGGCAGCATCTATTGTATTCCTGCTATTCATACTAGGATTCTTCGGCACTGGCCCTGCAGCAATGTGGCCTACTAACAGATGGTTTCCCATCACCCTCTTTGGCGACATCGATTGGACAATACAAGCTTACACTGTAGTAGCGCTGCCAATGATGATGTTGCTGATCAGAAATGTTGCACTTGCAGGCTACGCACATGGCAGGGGCTACACAGGAGGAGAACTCCTCATGGGAATGAGTGTTCTATTTGCCCTAATTGTGCCTTTGATTGCAGGTAACGTTGGGATTATTCATATTGCCAGTACTGGTGCAGCCTTGCTTATGGCCCTGTATGCCATATCGTTTGTCTTGGTTTTGTCCCTCAACCTCAACTTAGCCTCAGATGTAGAAGAGACAGGCCATGCTTTCGAGGGGCAGCTGATCCGCGTGTCTAGCATTGCGGGTCTAGTTTTTGGTGCAGTGGTGGCAATTCTCGTCCTCGGAGTATTCTCAGGATTTCCAAGCCCAGTTGAAGTATCGCTCGTAATAACGATCTTAGTGACTCTAATTACTGGACTTGAAGTTCTTTCGCTCTTAACCTGGTTTTTGGCAGGCATAAGATTGGGGATGATGAAAGAAGGATTTGGCCTCACACGAATTTAGACCATTATTCGTTCAGGTGAATAGAACGTGGCTTCCTACGCTGCGGGAATAGTCCGGCGGCCAAAAAGAGCCACTTCAGCCTTCCTTCTTATCCATGGATTTGCCGCCGCTCCTGATGAGATGGGCACACTGGTCACATTTCTAGAAGAAAATGGAATTGCATCATATGCTCTACCAGTTGCCGGGCATGGTACA
>RDOF01000036.1:0-19621 GCA_011365025.1 Candidatus Thorarchaeota archaeon | reverse complement strand
CCAAGACGACTCGTTCTGATTGGTACCACTCAGCTGAAGAAGGATTGACCAAAGTTAAGTCTTGGAACCCGAAGCATCTTTTTGTTGCAGGTTTCTCAATGGGAGGCTTGCTCTCCCTTGCCCTGTCAGCTGCTGAGCCGGGAATTGACGGACTTGTAACAATATGTCCGGCTGTTTCTGTTACCTCCAAGGCAGCATTGATCCTGCCGATTCTGAGCAGGGTTATGAAGTACAGAGAAGTGGATCTTGAGAGTATATCTGAAAAATATGATGTCAAGAGAACGAAGTACTCCAGAGAACCGCTCTCAGCAATTAACGAGTTCTTCAAGCTCGCAAAAGAAACAAGGAGCATTCTAATGAATGTAAACGTACCATCCTTGATACTGCAGGCAGGCAATGACAAAACAATTAATCCAGAAAGCGGCAGAATCGCATATGAGGGGATTTCTTCGAAGTTCAAGAGATTACATACTATAGAAGGGGCCGAACATGTGATTCCCTGTCATCCAACAAGGAAAATTGCGTATCCTCTAATCATAGAATTCGTCAGGAGAATTGAGGAGTCTTAGTCAATCAACTCCTTAGAAAAGAGTCTACAACACGAACTCCCAAATCAGGCAAATCAGTGATTAGACCATCAACACCCATATGCAGAAGCTCCAGCATGAATTCCTCATCATTTACTGTCCACGGATACACCTTCAATCCTGAAGTATGAGCTGCATCGACAAGATCCTTGTCGACATTGAAGAACCGCGGATTGATGGCCTTTGCACCAAGCTCCAATGCATAGGGTATCTCCTCATCAATGCGGTTGTTCAGAAGAATTGCAGTGATAGCCTTCGGTTCAAGCTCTCTTATTACTCGAAGTGCTTCATGAAGAAATGAGGAAAAAATCACTTCTTCTAGCATCCCTGCTTCATTTGTAATCCTAAGAACCTCTTCTTCAATCTCAATAGTCTTTAATTCGATGTTCACTCCCACTTTCCCTCTAGCAAAACCTAGGACATCTTCCAGAAGCGGAATCTGCTGGTTATCTCCGGCGTCGAGTTCCTGCAATTCCCTAAGAGTCATCTCTGAAACAAGCCCGGTACCGTTGGTTGTTCTAGATACATCATAGTCGTGGATACACACAAGCCTTCCGTCTGAGCTTTCATGAACATCCAGTTCCACCATATCAGCCCCAAGTTCCCAAGCTTTTTGGAAGGACAACAAGGTGTTTTCAGGTGCCTTATTCGATGCTCCGCGGTGTCCTATTATAATGCATGATCGCACAGCCCCAACTCCTAAGACTCACATGAGGTACTCGCTTTTAAATCAATGGTTCTCTAGTCATCTGGCCTCGCTAATCCAGTGCCTCCGCATCTCGGACAGGTCTCCTTCTCAACGCCACCATCAATCATCCCAGTGCCACCGCAGTAGTAGCATTCATCGGAAGGAAGTTCTATTGATCCATCATTGCCTTTTACGAGCGCAGCTCCAACGCCTATGAAAATAACAGAAGAAAATAGCAGTAACAGGGCTATGAGATAGAGACTTGCAACATATAGGAGAACGAGGATTGCTAGAACAAACAAAACCAAACCAACTGCTGCCAGCCATAAACCCTTTGACCTTCGATTCATTATAGGCACCGGATCAACATTCTTTTGTCCAACCGCTTGAGGTGTGGCGGTGTTTCTTGTCGAAGTCAAACGCCCCTTATATCTTGTGGCTCGCGGACGAAAAGGATAGAGGGATGGTAAGAAAAATAGGCATCACAATACTCACACAAGAGATAATAGCAGAGAGGAAAGTATAACGAAGCTTGGTGATGTTCATGTCTCGAACAGACCTCTTTGCCAAATACACGCAGTTATACCAGAAGACAAGGGCTAGGGAAATTGTTCCAGAAGGCCCATTCGTTCGACAATTGGCAGATGTGAATACACTAGGGTTGGATGTGGGGCTCTTCTTCAAGGCAAAGAGGAAGAAACCTGTACAGGTGTGTATCGGGAACCCACTGCCATTTGAAGTTGCAGAACAAGAGGGGTTCTTGGAAAGCGACACTGATTCGTATTTTTCTCGAACTCTGATTTCAGACTTCAGAACTGTTCAATATGTCCGAGTCGTAGTAGCTGCCGGAATGGTGTTAGAAGCATACGGGGAAAGGATGGAGTTCTTGAAGAAGTGCCAGAGGATTTTTGATGTGCTCCTTAGGAAAACCAGAAATGTTGTGCATATGGGAGACTTCTCTCCATTTCGATTCGACCAGAGGGTACAGACGCTTGAAGATTTTCTTGGGAAGACATTGAAGATGGATGAGGTGGGAATTGAAGCCGCAATGATTCCATTCAATGTTGCCAATCCGAAGTACATCACATTGACAGGCAATGACATAGTTGTCTTTGGCGATAACCCTGTGGTTCCTCATGACGTGTTTCAATTCGTTGGCGGGATAGGCTACACTTTCGACAAGAAGGTGGGGGCGGTAAATGAGGAGCAACTATTCCGTACAAATGAGGACCTGTCGCAATTCGGGATGGACAAGGCGTTCATAGAAACAAGAATCTCGCAAGTCACTCAGGACTTCCAGACAAATCTTCACTCTCTTATTTTCTCTGATATCTGGAAGAAGAGCACTGCGAAACCAGTGGGAGTTAACTTCGGGGGAGACATTCTTGTGAAGGCAGAATCCAGCTCGGAGATTTGGATGGGAGTCTTCGAAGTGTATTTGAAACCCCCTAAAGCATAAGTGGGTCGAAAGAATCGATGACAATGAAGACCGCCCTGAATGCGTAAATTCTGAATGTATAGGTTATTGGCACCGATTGCAGAGGTGCCAGCTCTTGCCTAAGACTTGTGAGTGCATCTTCTCCATATCCAAGTAGCATAGCTGGTAGAGACTCAACAGTTACTCTTTCAACTGCACCCCCCGCGGCTGCAATATCATATGCAATGGAGCCAAGAGTCCCATAGAAATCGTTTAATCGTCCAAGACTGTCACTTACGTTCCCTACCGTTCCCAGACGCATCGACCAGTTGGGTCTGAGGCTGAGCGCCACCCCTCCTGAAAGAAGTGACCTTGAATAGGAATGAACGAGATACTCTCCAACATCGCCATTCATCTCAAGGGAAAAGCTAGAACGTGAACAAGACACCTCTACAATATCCCAGTATGCAAGGCCATTTACTGTAATCCCACATGCCCTCATTGAGAGAGAATCGGCATCTTGAAGGTCATCAATAACAAAGGGCTCAACCAAGACACCGCACATGAAGCCAGCCTCCCTAGTAAAATTCGCTAGGGACCAAGCTGCCGAATCCATAACAGCAGGATCGGTCGAATCAATTAGATTCCGAATCAGGGTGCCAAAACCCACCAAATCGATGCGCCTAGTTGCGTCCATAAGGCTACGCCACTCTGTATCTGAAAGGGTCATGTCATACAGGATATTCTTGGGCAAACGAGCTACGTTGAGTGATTCTAGCTCATCAACAATCAATCCAAAACCAGCTGTATGTGAGGCATAGATCGCTTCCAGAATTGAGTCAGTGCCAATGGTAGAATTGCCTGGTAGGAAAGAATCTCGAGGCGAGGTCATGGTTATGGAGTACTCAATAGATGTCGAGTTGATTTGCGTTAGCCAGTTTCTCAGTCTTTGAAGCGAGTCGGTATCACCCTCTAGCACTCTGAAATCAAGAGAGTAGTTCTGCTGCTCCAATTCAAGCAGCATGTCGGGAGTTGGAGTTAGATTGACGTAAGGGAAGCTGAAATCCGCAAGAGGCACACTAAGAGCAATCGAGTCGGGAATGCGAGCAGGGTCCCGGGCTATTGGGTATACACCCATAGCTATCGTCGTAATTGGGAACATAAAACCTAGCATGTTGAAGAGAAGCACAATCGCAATGGCTTTTGGTCTAACCTTTCGCAAGTTTACATTCGGTCGAAACCGACCCATTACGAAAATAATAGCAAGAGCTACTATGTTGAGAGTAGAAAAGAGAATGAAGGCTCTAACTAGGACTGACAAAATGCCAAAGATGAATGAGGAGATTAGTAGAACTACGAAATTGAAAGGTGCGAAACGTTCATTGTAATAGGCTTTCACAAGGAGAGGAAGAATGACCATAAGCGGAAGAATATACAGCCCAACTGGCAGTGAATCCAGAAGAGCCACTCCTGAGAGCGTCATTCGGGTTGTTATCGAAACCACTGCATAAAGAATCAGACCCATGTTGAGAACAAGCATGAAACAGGCAAATAGATGGAGCCAACGATCCAACATAGGGTTCGTTCGAATTCGAGACCGGAGTTGCCTTCGCCTTAGGATAATTTCACTCATAATCAATCTCGATGAGCTTCGAAGAAGCATAGATAAGCGTCACGCTTACGAATGTGTCAAACCTCTCGATGCACTTTGGCGGATTTCGTCAGGAGAATAATCAATGTATGATGTTGCAGTCGTCGGTGCAGGACCGGCAGGTGCTACGGCTGGCTATTATCTTGCAAAAGCAGGGCATTCAGTATGTCTTATTGATAAGGACACATTTCCAAGGGATAAGCCATGCGGGGGAGGTTTTGCCACAACACTAGTTGATGAATTTTCCTATTTGAAGAAACGAAGCAAGGAATTCATTCAGGCAACCTGTCAGACCGGAGTACTGCATTCTCCCAATCAACGAATCGTCCTCATGGGAAGGGCAGATATGGCAGTTGCCCTGCGAACAGAGTTTGACCATGTCCTTTATGAAATCGCAGTAGACTCCGGTGCTGAGCCTTTAATCGACCATCGAATCAAAAGAATTGCTTTCAATACAAACGGCGTTGTTCTCGAGGCAACAAATGGCAGAGTTGTTGAGGCCAGTGCTGTTGTTGGAGCGGATGGAGTGAATAGCTTGGTAGCACGGTCTACTGGATTGAATCCCAGATGGCCGAGTTCGAAGGTCACTGCCTGTCGTGTGCTTGAGATTCCTGTATCAGAGAAGGAAATCACTGATATTTACACGGAGGATAGACAATACCATTTCTTTGCCAATCTCGGCGGGCACCCAGGCTACGGATGGTCGTTTCCAAAGACGCGCACGGTAAACGTGGGTTTGGGAATTGTAGGGAAGCATTCCAAGGGATTGCCTGGTAGATTCACCTTGTTCTTGAGACATCTGAAGCGGGAGGGGTTGCTGCCACATAATGCAAGCACAAGTCATGCAAAGGGAGCACTAGTCCCAACAGGCGGACCGCTTGGAAGAACTGTTAGGGACCGCTGTGTTTTGGTGGGTGATTCGGCAGGCATGGTGAATCCTTTGACTGGAGGAGGAATTCTGTATGCAATGAAGTCTGGACGGTTTGCTGCATCGGTGGTGTCCAGCTGTCTTGAGAAGAATACCCTGTCTGCCTTGGATTTGCTCACCTATCAAAGATTATGGATGAAGGATTTTGGGGGTGAGTTCAGGTCGCAGCTTCTGGCGCAGAAGATCTTCACAGGGCCCTTTGCAGACACCCTCTTCGCAATTGGTTCACATGATGAGTCCATTCAGGAACGGGTGTCTTCAATGATGTCGGAGGGGGCTCCGCAAAGAAGTGATGTCCTAGGATTGCTATGCAGGTTTCTGTATGTTTGCCTTAGAGAGGCAATTTTCTAGCTTTAGCCATATACTGCGCCGAGAAAGCGACCGACGCGGCCACTTTTCATCGGAAAGGATAAATGGCACACGTAGATGATGCGGATATTCAGTTTGTTATTCCCAAAGAGGAGAGAAACTATGGAACGACCATGGTACAAGAACTACGTTGGAGATACGCCTCGTGAGATTACAATACCAGAGGGCCCCCTTTGGAGTTGTCTTGACAAAGCTGTTGCAGAATATCCAGACAATTTGGCTTTGTTCTTCGAGGGTGTAAAGATTACATACCGAGAGCTAGGTGAGCTAGTTGACAGGGCCGCAAATGGCTTTGCAAAACTGGGAGTTAAAAAGGGAGATACGGTGGCAATTATGCTGCCCAACTGCCCTCAGTTTGTAATTGCCTATTATGGCGCGCTCAAATGTGGAGCATCGGTCACTCCCGTTAATCCCTTGAGTATGCCGAAGGAATTGCGGGTCTATCTTCAGGATACTGGAGCAAAGACGATTGTCACGCTCAACTTCTTCTATAAGGTGGTTGAGGCGGTGCGTCATGAAACCAGCTTGGAGAATGTCATCGTGACTGCTGCTTGGGATACCATGAGCAAGATACTGCAGATTCTGGCACCCCGCACCAAGTACAAGAAAGAGATGAAAGAGGTTCCTCCGATGCGAGAGGGCGATCTGGATTGGAAGACCTTCTTGGCTGACACTGTTCCTGAGCCACCTTCCGTCACCATTGACCCTAACAAAGACATTGCGGTGTATCAGTTCACCGGTGGAACAACCGGGATTCCCAAAGCGGCCATGCTTTCACACAACAACCTCAAGGCGAATTGCGAGCAATGCTCAGCATGGATGGAATGGATGGCTGAGAAAGGAAAGGAGTCCTTTGTGGCTGCGTTGCCAATTCAGCACATATTCGGACAGACAATTTCCATGAATCTGGCAATATCTTGGGGTAGCTCAATCATACTGATTCCAAATGCAAGGGACATCAAGAATCTGCTGAAACGAATTGACCAAATGAAGCCCACTTTCTTCCCGATTGTGGCAACAATGGCAATCGCAATATACTCCCATCCCGAGGTATCGAAGTATGACATTACCTCACTTAAGTTGTCCATAGCAGGAGCAATGGCGCTTCCGCCCGAGGTCACTAGGAGATTCGAGGACGCCACCAACTCAATCATAATTGAGGGCTATGGGCTTAGTGAAGCATCGCCTGTGACACATGCAAATCCGCTTGATAAGAATCTAAGAAAGGTAGGCTCAATTGGACTTCCCTTCCCCAGCACAGATTGTAGAATTGTAGACCTGGAAGACAGGTCCAAAGTCCTAGCCCCAGGCGAGGTCGGAGAGCTTTCCGTCAAGGGACCACAGGTAATGAAAGGATATCATAACCGTCCAGACGAAACCGCTGATGTACTAACAAAGGATGGTTGGCTCATCACCGGGGATATCGCAAAGATGGACGAAGAAGGCTGGACCTTCATAGTCGACCGAAAGAAGGACCTCATCAATGCTTCAGGATACAAGGTTTGGCCAAACGAAGTCGAAGAGGTTCTTTTCGAACATCCCAAGGTTCGAGAAGCAGCTGTCATTGGCATCCCTGATGAAACTCGTGGTGAAACTGTCAAGGCCTTCATTGTTTTGGAACCGGGCCAGACCTCAACAAGGGATGAGATTCGTGCTTTTTGCAAGGAGAAGATGGCTGTCTATAAGGTTCCAACTGAAATCGAGTTCGTGGACAGTCTACCAAAGACACAGGTTGGCAAAATCCTGCGTAGAGAATTACGAGAGCAGGAGGACTAGACAAAGTGCTGGCAGGTGAAGAATACCTGCCAGTCATTCACTTTTTTATCTAGTACCCAATTGCCGCAGATTGCCTCTGAAATGAGAAGTTTAGGGGCAATAGAGGAAACACAAGTTTGCGGAATCCAACCTAGGTATAGTACTAGTTCGTATCCATTGTGTCGACCACAAGGTTCTCAATAAGCGAGTGGATCTCAGGTCTCCCGAGCATTTTTCGACGCGTTTCCGTCATATTATTGATAACGCAGGCAATTCCCACAACTGTGGCACCCAGATTCTCAACGACTTTCTTAACAGCGAGAACTGTCGTGCCTTTAGTGAGCCAGTCATCGACGATAGCAATACGGTCGCCAGGGTCGATTGAGTCAGAAACAAGCGCAAGACGCTTGTCAGCGAAACGCCCCCCTGGCAGGAATTCTACGGGTCGGCTATAGTCATCGGGAAGGTATGCAATTGACCTAGCGGGAACTATGCCGCACCCCAAGTAGTATGAGATTGCGCTTCCTAGTGCGAGACCACGCTGTTCAATCCCAATTACCTTGTTTGGCTGAAGCTCTACAAAGGGTCTCGCCAAAGCGACCACAGCCTCATGAAAAACTGTTGGATGCTCAAGCAAACGGCTAATATCGCACACTGCTTTTCCGGGTTCGGGCCAATCCAAAATGACTTCAACATAGTCTAGGAAGTTCACATCAGTCATTCTCTCAACTCGAGTTTGTGTAAGTCCAATATGGTCATATTTCTTTCTGTGGACAAGCAGCTGCCAAGCAGTTCAGGTTTCAAGGGTATCTGTTGGCGAAACAGTTAAGAAATTGAGCGCGTGAGTTAGGTCATTCTTGTTAATGGAGTGGTGTCAGGTCTGATCGTCCCGGGTACAACAATTGGGGTTTCTCTGGTTCCAGGCTACGTTGAAATCAGAGACAAGGGTTTGGTGAAGAAGAAGATACCAACCAAACACCGTTCATTCTATGCAGTTCTTGAAGAAGTGGAGATGTACTTTAGGTCAAGAAGAAAAATGCTTCCACCGGGCACTCTGAAGGATGTACTCGTTCGAATTGGCCTCCCGGAAGCCAAGAAGATAGTAACAGAGGAAGATGTCGAGCCAGTTCAAATAGAAGAAGAGAAGCAAATGGAACCTGAGGAAGACGAAGAGGCCACGGCAGTATCGGAGGAATTAGCGGACCTAGATGAGCCAATAAGCCCCGAGATCCCTGAGGAAGAAGTTGCGGAAGCGGCTGATGAGTCAGCAGAAGAAGAAGAGGAACAGCCAGAAATTGAGATTTTGAGTAGTGATGATTTTCAAGATATTGCTGAGGCATTAACAGCAGTTGAGTCACTGAGTGATTCCTTTATGGCACCACAATCCAGGAAGGAGGAATCCGAGGCCAAAGCGACCAGCATTAGGGTGAGTCTCTCAGGTGCATCGGAGGTTGTATCTGCATCCTCATCATTCGCTTCAGCTCCAAAACCATTGACTTCGGATAGTGAATCTGAAGAGGAGCGGCTTGATGAAGAGGAGATTGAGGATTCAGAGATTGAAGAGGCGCTGACAGTGGAGAAGGAAGCTGCTCCCGATGCGGCCGACGAGGGTATTGTTGCTTCTCTGGAGCATGCTGAAGTCAGACCTGAGCCAGCTGGCCAGGAAGAATTGGAACCTGCAGCTGTAGGCTCGGAGCCAGAAATTGCTTGGAGTACGTCTGTGGAGAAGAGGGTAACACCGGCGCACGTTGTGAAGCCTCTTGTTGCGTCAAAGATGCTGATACTTGGCGAGGATGGAGTGGGCAAGTCTTCATTGATGGAAAGGGCAGGCCTTGAATTAACCGAAATGAATGGCAAACATGCCGATAAGGACCCATTTGTTCGTGCGAAAGTTTTCGAAACCGACAATCACAGAGTCAAGGCACAAGTCTGGTCCTTTGATGATGCCGTAAAATCGAAGGTTTCCCGAAGCGACTTCTATGAAGATGCGGAGGTCCTAATCATAGTATATTCAGCCTCTGATAGATGGTCCTTCGAGTCCATCGACTTCTGGCTCAAGGAATCAACAATTACTCAAGAGGTAATACCGCCCATTGTGATTGTCGGAAACAAGATGGATCTTGTGCGAGAGTCCATAGAGGATTCTGGAGACGAGCCGGTTACAAATGAAGAGGGATTTGCGCTGGCTGAGGAGCTTGCCAAGCGCTTTGGCAAAGGCGACAAGCTGCATCCAGTTGCGTATATTGGCACATCATGTCTGACTGAAGAAGGCGTCACTGATGTGTTTCGAACTGCAGCGCAATTGGCATCTGCTCTGATGGAGTAGAGCAAAGACATACAAGAAATGGGAGCATCTGGTCCAACGGTAGGGCCTTCGTTAATACACGCTGCAAACAGAGATATATATCGGTCATCATTCTCTCTACTCAGCTGTGCAATGGCCTGAGAATTCGGAATATTGGTGAAAGCAACATTGGACATGTGTGAGAGCTGTGGAAAGGAAGTCGAGCCATTAGGGGCAGCCAAGAACCTAGAAGAGCAGTTCATCAACGATGCTCGAAAGGACATGTGCATTTGTGTTGAATGCTTCAAGAAGAGATACAAGGTAGCCACCAAGAGACGAAGCGGTTACGGAGGAACAATCTACGAACTTGAGGAACGCTCACCTCCAAGATTTGGAGTCGGAAGCCAGAGGTTCTCATGTCTAAAATGCGACTGGGTAGCTTGGTCTGAACAGGGTTTGGCAGTACATATGAGAAAGAAGCATGCAGCGTAGTTAACTAGTTCTCTAAGGATTAATCGGATACGGGTCCTTTTCCTTGATTATTTCATGACCTCTTATGCGAAGGTAGTCCACATTATTTGCCGCAGTTTCGAGCATGCCCATCCTATATGTGGCCGTTCTGGGACCCACCCCTTTTAGCCACACGAGCTCGCTCATGTCAAGTCTGCTGTGATGAGCGAAGTAGAGCCGCAGATCGTTTGATATCGAATTGCTCCTGTCGAACATAGCGGCCGTGAGCCCGATACTTGGAGCGGCAAACCCTGTAAGAACCCAGATTATAATGAAGGGGTCATTTGCGAATTGGTCATAGAAGAAGACAAATCCGCTGAAGACTGGCTGGATGAGGGCGACTACAACCAAAGCCAGCGAGAGGTATTGTGGTGAGTCATCGCTGCCCAGACCGACAACCCCAATGATGTCTTGATTTGGAGGGAAGAGGTAGACAAGAATACTTCCTGAGGCAAAGCCCACAATCACGCCGGAAATGAGTACTTGAGCAAAGAATGGAACTGAAGCAGTGTTCCATATGTCTGGAAAACTCACCAAGGACTGCAGCACAAGCGAAGCCCCTATAACGGCGGCACCCACCAGAAACCCTCGCCATGAGAAGAACTCATAGCGCATTTCCAGAATCTGTTCTGACACTGCTTGGAAACATCCAGACTATTCTATGGTGAGATAATATACAATCATTTGATAAAGTTTCTTGTTGATGTAGCTGTTTGCCTCTTTCACCCTGTTAGGGCAGACTTACGCAAGGAGTGGAGTTTATTAGTTCACTTTCTTGGGCTTACATAGTTGCATTTGAACTGTGAGAGGTGTGGTTCCTTCGTGTCTGAACATCCATTGATTCATCTCGGCTCGGTCTCAAGAATCTACAACATGGGAGAGATTGAAGTTCATGCGCTTCGTGGAGTATCACTTGATATTTTCAAAGGAGAAGCAGTTGGTATCATGGGCCCATCAGGTTCAGGAAAGACAACATTGCTCAACTTGATTGGGGCGCTGGACCGGCCTACTGATGGAAAAGTCATCATTGATGATGTGGACATCACACACATGAATGAGAAGGAACTGACAGTAGTGAGAAGAAACAAGATCTCCTATGTGTTTCAGTTCTTCAACCTGTTGCCAGTCCTTTCAGCCTACGAGAACGTGGAGCTTCCACTGTTGATAGCCGGTGTGGATGAAGAGACACGCAAGCGACGGGTTGACCACCTGCTTGGCCTCGTCGGGCTCACTGAGAGAGCTGACCATCGTCCAGACGAACTAAGCGGCGGGGAGCAGCAGCGAGTGGCAATTGCGCGTGCACTGGCCAAACCGCCGGGCTCTGCCAGCTCCGTCGTCGTCCTTGCGGATGAACCGACAGGGGATTTGGACACTGCCACCGGAGAAGAGATCATGAAAGTCCTTATTGAGCTAACGAAGGGCGAAGGTGGCACACTGATTTGCGTCACGCATGACCCGGATGTTGGGAAGAAGATGGACAAGGTATATACTATGCGCGATGGACAGATCGTCAACTCGTGAGGGCGCTTACGATGGTTGTCCCTGTCGGCTACGAGGCATTTCACAGTCTTCGACGAAAGGGAGTGACGTTTGTCTGTCTTCTTTTGGCTGCTACCTTGATGTCAAGCACCACAATCTACGTTGACTCCTATTCAATATACTACTGGAACGATGCCACGAATATTGGGGACTTTGCGATTTCTGTCCATGGAGACTTTTTGCAGGGTCTTGAAGAGGAGATCAGGGAGTTTGATGGTGTTGTTGCATCAGAGATACTCAATCGACAATACGCCAATCTCTTCAAGACAGTGGATGAATATTCACACGGAATAAGCGGAGAGGTCTTCTTTCCCTCTGAGGCTTTCCTTGCTGCATTCCCTAATGTGTTTCAGATTATTGAGGGGCGGTTTCCGCAGAATGAATCTGAAATCGCCATTCCACTTAACCAAGTGAACCTATGGAATTGGATTAGTGGCGAGATTGGCGAGGAATTTGAGTATTCAACCGATTACGAGGGAGAACTTGTTCCGCTTACCGTTGTGGGCGTATTTGACACAGATGAGCGGATTGATGAGATGGATGCAGGTTGGTTCTTCTCAAGTCTTATTGGCATTCTGCACCCTTCGCTTATGGGGGAGTACGTCTACAGCGAAATCCTTGTGAACGTTGACAGAACAGGAATAACTCCTTTCAATGCCGCTTCAGGCAGAGATTATTTGATCAACCTTGACAATCAAATCCGGGATGCAAACATCAATTGTTGGGTGGACAATCATCTGCTGAGGGCCGTGAATGGCTACCTCACATGGCAACTTATCGCCAGACTAGGGCAAATCTACAGATCGGGAGCGACAGTCATTCTTATTCTCATGATTCTCTTCTTGGTAATCCGTTTCAACGTGAATGAGAGACGCTATGAATCTGATATGCTTATGGCTCGCGGGGCGTCTGAGTCGGATGTCAATAGGATTGTAAACAGGGAAATAATCGTCCTTTCATTTGTCACTTGCCTAGTCGGTCTTGCCAGTGGAGTAATCGTAAGCAGGTTTGCAATGGCTTCATCAGGCTACTTCGTAATTGACCTCTCCAAGATGTGGAGCGAGCCTTTGCTTATCTCTTTGGATTCTCTAGTTGTTTCCCTGATTGGAGGATTGTTGCTTCCAATTGCAGCATTGCTATTGTACAGGAAATACTACTCAACCAGAAGAACCCTTGATAGGGGGAGGGGAAGACTTGCCAAAATTGTCCATGGTTTTGGCGTAATCAAATGGGATTCCCTAGTCGTCTTGGTGGCTGGGGTGCTATGGATTTCATTCCAGTTTGGGGGTCAAGTGGTCCAGTCTATCCCAATACTGAGCCTTGTTGCATCAATCATACCCCTTCCCGTTTTTCTCGGAGTAGCGAGTCTTGTTATTAAGGGGTTGCGAAGGGCATCCTCCAGCATGTCCAGGGCCTTGAAGGGCCCCTTTGGAGAGGTTGCATCATCGGTGGGAATAAGACGCATTGGCAAAGAAGCTTCTTCAGCAGGGCCAACGATTATGGTTCTTGTACTTGCAATCAGCATCGCCTGGAATTCAGCAGTGATAGATTCGACTCTCCCAGTAACCTACAAGTATCATTCTCAATTCGCTCTTGGAGCCGATGCAGTGTTTCATTTACATCCATCACACGAAGATAGCTGGCAGGCGCTCCTTGAGAATGTGACAGCGCATCCAGCAACAGAGAATGCGATTATTGTCAAGGAAGCAACCCTATTTCTCTCCGATGCATGGGGCAGCGGAGTCAGTCTTGTTGGCATTGAACCAGAAGCCTACTCCAAGATAGGTTACGATTTCAGAGGAAATCGGATGAATCAATCTGACACACTTCAAGACCTTCAGAAACTTGCTCAGAACCCGTCAGGAATAATAATATCATCTGACATAGCCTCCGACTACGAATTCTCTGTTGGCGATACGATTAGATTCTTCAATTTCGATACTCCTCCAAGTATCTACGAATTTGTTGTTCTTGCAGTGACTGAGGCCATTCCTGGTCACCTTCACAGGAGCATTGAGTACTCATCCTATTGGTGGGAACAGCACATTGGAGCGAGGAGAGCTTGGATTCATCAAAGCCGCGTTGAGGAACTACTCAATGCCACCGGGTGGGCAAATTACTATTGCCTCGCCAGTGCGGTTCCCGGTGGGAATACTACTCAATTGGGCTTGGACATCATAGAAACTGGGGGCGGCTATGCACTGCTCAACAACGAGTGGGGGTCCGTTTCAATTGAATTGGCGGCTTATACTGGTAACACCAACTATCTGATGGATCGGGCTGTTGACACCGTATCATCTATTCTTGCCATTGGCGCAATTTTGGGTGCATTTGGCATCTATGCTGCAGAAGGCATTCGAACTAGACGACGCGAAATCGCACTCCTAAGGTCAATGGGAGCGCAAAAGACATTGGTCATTGAAACGCAAGGCGTGGAACTGATTGTACTGACTTTGATTGGCCTTCTCCTTCTCTTGATTTATGGTCCATTGTACATCTCAAATTCGTTGTTGGGGTCAGTCACATCCTACAGCAGTTGGGCACACCTTTTTCCAATAGCACTCTTCCCGACTGTACCTTGGCTGGTGGTGGCATTAGTCTTGGCAATATTCGTTTCGTCTATGATATTGTTTGTCCTAGCTGTCACAGTTCTGTCGACGAGAATTAACATAGCCGCCTCGCTCAACGCAGCCTGGGCAGAAGCTGGTCCATATGGGGGAGATCTATAGTGTTCCTTCTATCAAGACTCGTCTCACGCAGAAGTCAGTTGCTTGCCTCTCTGGTCATCTTTTCTTTATCATCTGGGGTTCTAGGTGGAATACTATTCTACTTCGATAGCATTGGCCCTGACGTCTTGGAGGATATCACAGGAGAAGTTCCTGTCGATATGTATATGTCATTCAGCTCGTCCTTCTATTATCAGAATGAAACAACTCTCCAAGATATCATGGGGGTCGTTGCGGAAGAAGAGGAAATCCTAGCAATTGAACCAGTTCTGCTGCTGGAATTCAATAACTGGTTGGTAGAAGGTGATTGGAGCCGGGCATGGGGATACTACATAGGAGTGGAGCCTTCATTTTTTGATTCTCTTCCCAATGCCGTGGAATTACTCCAAGATGACATTTCTCTTGATAATGATTTGTGTTTGATTCAAGCCAGAATTCTTGTCGAGGATGGCCTTGCAATCGGGGATAATTACACTGCTTCAACGACGTATTATTTCGAAGGCGAGTACTTCATAAAGAACGCAACTTACGAAATAGTTGGGACCTTCAATACTGACATTTACAGCTTCCAGTACTACCCGGGAGAGGAATCTGTTTCTAATCTTTACATGATTACCACTCAGGCAGGTCTTGCAGAACCCTTCAACAATACCCCTGCTGATGTGTACACTGGACTCCGTAATGAACTATGGATCCAATTCGACCATTCGGTTGTTTACTCTGAGGACCCGGTTAGGCTGCTGGAAAACATAGAGAATCGGATTGAGCAGAGAACCCTTCCATATGCAAGAGTGGATTCATTTTCTCTGGTTGCAGCAGTACATGAATACGCTTCTTGGTCAGCTAGCATGAGAGCCATAACCCTTGCATTTTCTGTTCCAAGCATAATAATGGGAATAATGACAGCTGTCAACATGTCCAAGCTCTTGGCCGACGAAAGAAGAAGAGATGTAGGAACCTTGAAGACACGTGGTTCTTCAGGTTGGCAAGCCTTTTGGTGGATTCTTAGTAGTGGAATGGTTGTGGCAATGCTGGGGGCATTTGGTGCTCTGCTAACTGGAGCCTTGGCTGCTCTGGCTTCCGCCGCGGCAGTGGAATTGCTTCTATTTGACCTAAGCCTACTCTCAACTTTCACGATGCTGCTTAGCTATGAAGCCATAGCATACGTCTTTCTATTCTCCTTCGTGGTTGGACTTGGTGTTTCACTCCCGTCTTCGATTAATGCATTCCTAATCACACCCACTGAAGCTCATCAATCGCTTGAAGGGCGAATTCTCGAAGACCGTGAAGAGATGGGATCATTAGGCAGTGACCTTGTTCTATTGGGAATATCGATGCTTCTTCTAACGCCATACCTCTTGGGGTTCGGGTACTATGGAATGCCGATTTCTGCATATTTGGCACTAGGTATTGCTTTGATACCGATTCTTTCAATCTTCATCCTAGCGCTTTCGCGAATTATGGCAAGGCCAACTTCGCAGGCAAAGGCAAGAACCCTTGAGGTTCTTAGCAAGAAAGGACGGCGTGTTGGTTCACATGTGCTTTCGAGAAATGTTCGACTATTTAAGAAGAGTGAGGCATTGGGGGCAATGTTCATTGCCTTAGTCTTCACGTCAGGAGTTTTTTCTGCCGTTGCTGCTTCAACTGGCTCCATGCATGTGAAACACCTCTTGCTCTTCCAGACTGGCGCAGAAATAGCAGTCACGGTCAACTCGGGACTTGAAAATGTAACACTCGATCTTCTGGACAACATTACATCCGTGGAAGGTGTGGCGTCCGCATCTGCAATGCTCCAAACGGAGGGAAGAGCAGTCTACTTGAATAATGACTACGGAATGAACTACTTGTACAACAACTCAATAGACATATTTGGATTTCAGGCTGACAAATGGTTTGCTAGTGGATTTTGGCTGGATTACTTCACACTTGAAAATCACCCACAAGTTGCATTGGAGAGAATGTCAGAGAATCTAACGAATGTTATGGCCTCATTTAGACCTGTATTGTCATACATTCAGGGAGGGGTCACAACCTATGGAAACGAAATTACGATTGAGATTGAGGGGCCAAGCTGGAAGAATTCAACCAATTGCAGGATAGTTGACGTTTTAGCCGATAGTCCCTCACAGATGTATCAGAGGACCAGATTCCTTACCGGTCATCCCGATTCGGGCTATTTTGTGGTGGCGAACATCGAGCTTTTGCATAGCTGCCTAAACACTTCAAGAGTGAGTCAATTCTACATTCAGTTAGAGTCAGATGCGAATCATACTGAAGTCGCTCTGAACTTGCGAAACATTGCTCCGTATAGCTTTTCAAGTGTTGAAGTTGCAAAGGAAAGAATTGATGAAGCTATGAGTTCACGTGCGGGACAATCAATATTCGGCGCCTATACATTGAACGTGATGTTCTCGTTAATCTACCTAAGCGGCGGAGTGCTCATAGTGTCACTGATTAGATTTGGAAGGTTGAGAAGGCAGTTTTCAGTGATGCGTGCCATGGGAGCCAACACATCAAGCATTACCTACGCAGTTATTGTGGACTCAATTACTGGGCTTTTGCTTTCCGCCTTGGCTGGAATTATAATCGGGCTACTTTTGGCCCAGATATCGCTTCAATTGCCGCTTATGTATATGGGAACCGGCACGGCAGTATCATGGAATCGACTACCAGTGGTACTAATTGTACCATTTCTTCTTCTTGGAGGAATAACTGGAACAGCCGTAGTGTTTACATTGGGTATGACCTATCTCGTAGCCTCACGAAACCTACGACGTAACATCGCACAGGAAATTCAATACATGGATTGATAGCTATGACCGAGGAACTTGAACAGATTGCACAAGAGAACAAGATTGTGATTCGAGACCTTATGAAGGTCTATCGTAGGGGTCAGAAGGAAGTCATTGCGCTCAGAGGCATAGACTTCGAGGTTGGCCATGGCGAATTTTTGTCAATCGTCGGGCCATCTGGATCGGGGAAGTCAACATTGTTGAAGCTGCTTGGAGCTTTGGATAGGCCAACAGCAGGCACAATTATGTTTGATGGCAGCAGCATCACTCTGCTTGATGACAAACGCTCCATGCTTTACCGCAGGCATAAGGTTGGATTCGTGTGGCAGACCGGAAACCTCGTACCCGGCCTGACAGCGTATGAGAACGTACTTCTACCGATGAAGCTTGCTGGTGCTCGCAAGGAAGAAACGAGTAAACGGGCAAAGATGCTTCTGGAAACAATGGAGCTTTCGGACCGAATGAACCACAAACCGAATCAGCTATCGGGAGGGCAGAATCAGCGAGTCGCGATTTGTGTTGCACTCGCCAATCAGCCAGAGATACTGCTTGCAGATGAAGTGACTGGAGAACTGGACTCTGAAACTGCACTAATGGTGATGGATGCCCTCAAGAAGACAAACAAGGAGTTTGGCACTTGTATAGTGAATGTCACACATAATCCGAAAGTTGCGGAATTTGCAGACCGTGTTCTGCGCATTAGAGACGGCTTGATTGAGGGACAAAGGCACACCCTATATGGTGATATCACTGAAATAGACGCCAAGGGAAGAATGGTCATTCCTGAAACTGTCCGACGCTTGGCTGGAATTGGAAAAAGGGTGGTGCTGAAGGTTACTCCGGAGGGGCTCCTAGTTAGCCCCTTGGACACAAGTGAAAATGGAAATGATATCAGTTCTGATGTTGCTGAAGCCTCTGAAGCTTAGTGCCCTTTGAGGAGTAATCAATAATGGTAGATCGCAAATCAAACAAGCTTCCATGGTCATTTTACGCAGTCATCTTCACATTCGGTGTGTTTTTTCTCTGCCTCAATATGTACATACTGACCATATGGCTCCAACATCCGCTTCGCAGCGACCTGTGGCTTGTCGCATCAGGAGCAGGTCTAGTTGGACTTATTTACTCGCTATGGAAAACCAGAGTGCATCAGTCTGAAAGAATTCAGGAAAAGAGGAAGCTAACTAGTGACGAATCCATTTAGCTGGATGACTTCCTGAAATCATAAGGAGAAGAGCCCGATATGTTGGAAGCGCCACTCTCAGCCGGCAATAGCTCACGTAGTCGAAGGACCTTAACCTTTGTTGGCCTTCTCCTGGTTATTTCATTAGCCGCGGGAGTTTCTTCCTACATAGATTGCATTTCAGTTGGCTACTGGAATGATCTGCTTGATGTCGGGTCTGCTGCAATGATGGTACAAGGAGAAGGCATAGCCAATAGAGTTGGCGACATTGAGGATATTCAAGGAGTCTCAGCGGCTGCTGCTTTGGCTGGAGCTGAATGCAATCTGCGAATGGATCAAGATGAATTCTATGTAAATGACCCTCTAGCACCGAATTTTCTTCTTGTTGGAAGAAGCTACAGTCTGAGCCAAGACTACAAGCAAGATTTCCCAGACGAATTTGTCCTAATTGAAGGAAGATGGCCAGAAACTGAAACAGAAATCGCCATTACTCCCACCGTTGCAGACCAGGCTAATGTTGGAATTGGTGCTCTGATGAACTACTCAATCGAGCTAAATGTTGGTAAGAGACCAGTATACGTCGTGGGAATCTACAGACAGCTGATGAGCAGCTCATTTGATTACTATTACAATTCCATTGCAGTTGTTCTTCAGCAGTTGCTTCATCCTGAGGAAATAGAATTCACAGTTAATGTTGCCGTCGATAGGGGGATTTTGAACCCTTGGAGTCCACAAGACACGCTCAGTAAATTGGTGGCGATTGAACGAAGCATCATTGCCCTATATCCTGGATACCCCGAAGAGGTTCTATATTCCGAATACCACGTTACCAATGACTTGGCAATCGGAGTCAACGACTACATTGAATGGATTGGACACACAAAGTTAGCTCAGGTGTTCCGGTCTCAAGGACTTCTGATACTTACCGGTCTTTTTTCGTCGCTAATCCTGCAATACAATTTCGAGGCTCGAGAAACTGAGTTATGGATGCACTGCGCAAGGGGAGCATCAAGACAGAGAGAGAATCGAAGGGTGGTTGGTGAAGTTGTGTTCTTATCTTTGCTCGCAATCTTCCCAGGACTACTTATTGGCCAATTCATCCTTGCAAGATTGGCTTATGCTGCAGAAGGATTCTTCAGGATTAACGCAAGCCAATACTTCGAAGCACCAATACTGTTCACACTTGATACTGTAC
>RDOF01000035.1:14153-27762 GCA_011365025.1 Candidatus Thorarchaeota archaeon | reverse complement strand
CCAGCCAGACATCCGCAACCGACTGGTCAACAGTCCTGCTGAATAAAGCAGTTTGATCATGATTCCAGAGAATGATTCTTTTATTTTGCAGAGCGGCCACTACCTCTGCTGAATCGTCACCATCAATATCGCGGGCATCACAGGCAATAACAGAGCTTTCAACATCTAATTTCCATAGGCTCTTCCCCTTCTGGTCAACGATGAGTACCTTCTTGCCTACTCCACCAACGAGGGCATCCTCTCCTTCACCTTGGACATCACCAACAGCAATGCAACGAACCTTGCTGCTCCATGGCATTAGTGTTTTCTGAGAGCCCGAAGTGTCGAATACTCTCAGTTTCTCTCCATAATCCAGTGAGAAAACCTGCGTTCTTGCATCTGCTCTCTGCCTGATATACAGGCTATATGAGTTGGCAGGTATTGGTACCCTTGCAACCTCTCTTAGTCTCACCTTCGCCCAAGCACCTTGAAGCTATCTACTCATGTAAGCATATAAAGGCTGTCTGGAAACGAACCATATAATGAGTCCTTCCCTTAGCAAATGCAACATCGGATTCGTCTGGAGTGCAGAGCTCGAAACATTTGACTTCGGAACAAAGCATCCCATTAAGGTTGGCCGTTTCCAGATGATTAGGGATTTCCTCGAGGAATCTGAGTTTCTGGCGCAGCCCAATGTGCAAATCATTGTTCCTCACCCCCTCCCAGAAGAGATTCTGAAGCGTATCCATGCAGAAGACTACATTGAAAAAGTCAGAAGAATCTCTCTGGCAGGAGAGGGTGATATTGACATCGACACCCCTGGATTCAAAGGCATCTATGAGAATGCTCGAATTACATGTGGGGCGACGCTGACAGGCATAGAGTCAATTATTGCAGGCGCTGTTGACCATATCATATCTCCAACCGGAGGCTTCCATCACGCCCGCTTTGAAACTGGAGGGGGTTTTTGCATCTTCAATGACATTGCGGCTTCCGTTGAGAAGCTGAAGGATAATGGCTACAAGCGCATACTTATTGCAGATTTTGATGTTCACCATGGAAACGGGACTCAGACCTATTACTATGGTGATCCTGAAGTAATGCAAATATCATTCCATGAAGACCCTGAATGGATGTTTCCTCATGATGGATTCATTGAAGACATAGGGACGGGCGATGGCCTTGGATACAACATCAATATGCATTTCCCAATGGATGCTGGTGATGCATCTTACCGCTTTGCCTTTGATGAGATAGTTCCTCCTCTCGTCGATTGCTATAAGCCTGATTTTATCATCTTCCTTCCCGGATTTGACGCGCACTACTTGGATAGGCTCGCACATCTCAATCTAACCGTTGATATGATTAGGTATGTGGCCTCACAAATCCATGATGCAGCGCACAGATACTGCAATGGCCGGCTGGCAGTACTTGCTGGCGGAGGTTATCATCCTGAATCATTCAAGTGGGGAATTGGTACGGTGATGTCCGTTATATCTGGCTATGACTTTCACCCTCCACCACAAGTACCTCCCTTTGAGGATGACGAGGAGATATGGTCTGTTGTCCGCTCCAATGTTTCAAAGGTCAAGAGCTTGGTCTTCCCCAAATTGGGGATTGCTGAAAGACGTTGACGCTAGCCATCCTTTGCCAGAAAGTGACGCACAAGCGTAACTGCACTCAAAGCATCTCTACCAAAGGCATCTGCACCGGTGAATTCAACCACTTGCTGATCAGTGTCACCGCCGCCTATTATCACATTTACTCTTTCACGGATACCAGCTTCAACCAGTGCATTCACTGTGTCACGCATGACATCATGCGTAGTTGTTATGAGCCCGCTCAGCGCCAGTATTTGGGCTTCGGTTTCCTTTAGCTTTTCAACGAACCTCTCTGGGGGCACGTCCTCCCCGAGATCGTAGACATCAAAGCCATTCGCCTTGAGAAACGCGACAACAAGGTTCTTGCCAATATAATGAATATCCCCCTTCACAGTCCCGATTACAATTCTGCCTTTCTGGGTGGCTCTCTGAGAATTGAGCAGCTTTGGTTCAAGCAGTTCGAGCGCATTCTTGAAAACATCTGCTGACATCACTAATTCAACAAGGAAATATTCGTTGTTCGAGAACCGTTCGCCAACTATATCCATCCCTTTCTTGAGGTCGTCAAGAATACTCAGTGCATCCTTTCCTGAGGTGAGGTGTTTCTCAACCAAGTCCATAACTTTCTCTTCATCCAGATCAGCTAACGCTTCAGTCAATTCGTTCATTGAAATGCACCTATTCTTTGAAGCCGCCCACCTTTTCCGTTACACTCAGTTTGCTGCTTCATTACCACCCACCATATATGTTTCATCCTTCTGTACAATTTTCGGATGCTAGTCAAACTGGCATGCTCCTACGCAGAAGGGTTGCTATTGAAAACACTGATGAGAAGTCCTCACGTGATGCCAATTCTACGTAATTGATGTTTCTAACGACCTCGTCCAAGATTTGACGTTCTTTCTTGGAGAGCAGTAGCTTCTTTGCACCTTCTCCTGCTGCATTCCCAACCGGGACGACCCGCTGTTCATCAATAGGCGGCAGCAGACCAATCGCTATAGCGCTGCGTGGACGAATGTAGTTTCCAAAGGCCCCCGCGAGATAAAGCGAATCAATCCCTGAAAGCTCTACCTCAGCCGCACTCATGAGAATTGCAGCACCCGCCAGAATTGCGCCTTTTGCGAGCTGGACCTGTCTGACATCTTTCTGTGTAAACAAAATTAGCCTATCTGAGCCAATCTCTCCCTTATCAACCAGCATATACGCCAGCAACCCATCATCAGTGGTTGCAATCCTCGAATCCTTTACCACCTTGCCACTCTCGTTAAGGATTCCTACTCGCAGGAGCTCCGAAACAAGGTCAACTATGCCCGAGCCACAAATCCCTAGGGGTTCCACATTGCCAATGACACTAAGGTCTGGTGCATTGGATGGATCTGTAATCGAAACATACTCGATGGCTCCTACTTGGCCTCGCATACCGTGCCTAATGGTGGCGCCTTCAAAAGCAGAGCCTGCTGCAGCTGAGCAGCAAAATATCTCGCCTCTCTTTGAAAGAACAATCTCCCCATTGGTTCCAATGTCGATGCCAAGCACAATGTCATCAGTGGAATGTAGCTGCTGGGAGATAATGAAGGCTGCTGTGTCGCCTCCGACAAAACCTGCTATATTAGGAGCAAAGAAAACCTCTGCATCCCTCGCGCGACTAATTCCGATGTTTCCGCCCATTTTTGTAATTGATTCTTTCACCACTGGTCTATATGGCGCGCGCCCCAGTGATGATGTATCCAGACCCAGGAAGAAGTGATGCATTGCTGGATTGCCTACAATAGAAAGTCGAGTCACATTCTCGCTGTTTATTTCAGCAGCCACGGCCATCCTATCAATGAGTTTCTCAGCTTCAGAAAGAACAAGTAGGTGTAATGTTTGTTCTCCTCCCGTTTCCTGCAAAGCATACGTGATTCGTGACATCACATCCTCACCATATGCCACCTGAGGATTCAAAGAAGCTGCTTGAGCAATCTGAGTACCATCCTCAAGGCTTAGCAGATAAGCGGCAATTGTGGTTGTTCCGATGTCCAGTGCTACACCAAATTGCCCTCCAAGTCCCTCATCCACTTCAAATCCTCTTGAACTCCTCCCATCAAGTAGGATTTTTGTACTTCCGGAAGGCTGTGGAATGGTAATTCTAGCTGAGGCTGATGGCCTTGCCATGCATGCCAAGCGAATGCCCTCCTTTAGCTCCTCCTTCACTAGAAGTGCTTCATCACTACTCGTAGGAGTGGTCATCGGCTGTATTTCCACGACGCACTTCCCACACGTGCCTCGTCCGCCACATTCGGATGGCAGGGCAAGTCCAAGAAGACGCGCTGCCTCAAAGACTGTTACGTTGTCTGAAACCCTTATCCTCAGTCCCGAAGGCTCGAATACGAATACATTCTTCCCCAAGGTTGTGCACTATCCGATTTTGAATCTTGGATGCGATTTATCGGGTCTAATCTTTTTCTCAAGCAGTATGCCCGTTTGTGCAGTATTAATCATCGCCACAGAGGGGTAAATAAATCGAGCATTCTTTATTGGTCCATAGAGTACGAAGTCCGCACCAAGTGTAATTGGCATTAAGATAGAACCTACAATAGCAGGTATCTTTGCCTCCTTTCCGAATTTTGGCACAAGACCCTTCCACATATTTACAGCATTGTGCGCGCCGCAACCGGTGGGGACTCCGTACTTCTCTTTAATTGTCATGATTGATTTACTTGCAATGCCCAAAGTCAATAGGTCCAATACTCCTGTGTCAACCATTACATTTTCAATGCCGATCTTATGGGCGGTACGAATCAACCCCCCTGCAATGGTTTCCCGCTTTTCAGATGACGTCATTGCTGCTGGGGAGAAAGCCAGAAGTAGTGCATAGCGAAGACCAACTTCCCGTATCTTTTCGAATAGCTGCTCACTATCTTCGGGTATCATTGAGTTCAGGATTACTCTATCCATTATCCCCATGTCCCTTGCTGTCTCGAGCCCTGCTGCATTAACCTCAAATGACCCTGAGCCATCAATCATCAGGGGGAAGTCTGTGTCATCTGCAAGAATGTGAAGATACCTTTGAATCGTATCAGAGGTTCCGCCCACTACATCCAGAACCGTTGAGAGCCCTGTTCTCTCAGTTATGTCTGCCAATTCTTGAAGGGCTATCTCCAGTTTCGGACGGTCCACTTCACCTCTTTTGGAATCAATAACAAGCTTGTCCTTGGCGTGAAATATGGACCCTACCAATGTTGTAGGGGTCAATCCTGATGGACCACCGATTTGCGTCCCTGCAATGTTAAAGCCCTTTTGCTCTTTGGTGTATTCAATCACCAATTCTCACCAACTGGTATCATAGAGACTGTTACTGGGAATAAAGGGCTCGGTCGCGAATTAAAAAGCAAATCCCAGTTGAAGGGTTTTTTAGGCTTGGTTTTGCCAGCAATGAGATGGCTTGGTGCTTTTCATGGAAATCATGAGCGAACTCTGTGACCCTAGGTGAAATTGGATGACCTTGCCGGCTATGGAAAACAGGCCCCCGCTCCATCATTTTGGAGAAAGATATCCGAATAATATGGCCAAAATAGGATTATCAAGGAATCCCAAAGAATAATACAGTAGCCTTTATCTTTCATCTTGCATGCCTCCACCATCTAGATAGGATTGGATTTCCATGACCGAGGGAGAAAAACAGGGCGGTTCAGTCTTGAACGCTCATGATTTCAAAAGAGTGGCAGAAATGCTTCCCTTGGTCGTTATAGAATCTACCCCCCAATTCAAGATAACTTTCATGAATGGCTATGCCATGAACCTCCTCGGACTTGATACGCGTGCCGCGTATAAGGGCAAGACCCTCCTGGATTTTCTTGACAAGAATTATCACAAGAAACTTCGTGGTGTGCTACTGGAGCTAAAGGAGTCTCAAGTACCTGTAGTACTGACTCTACCATTGCTCAATCACGACGGGGCGCAAATCCAGTCTCAATTGAGAATCTCACCGTATAGGCTCGAAGGTAAGTCCGGACGACTGCACATTTTTGCTGCTGACGCGCCTGCCAAGGCAGATGCCTTGGATAGCTATCAGCTAAACGAGGCTATTCTCGATGAAATGATTAATAATTCCCATGATGGTATTGTGATTATTGGGGACGAGTTCAAGTTCGAATTTGTGAGCGATGAGGCAGCAAAGATGTTTCGTGGCACAAAGGAGGATTTGCTAGGAAGGGATTTCCGAACGTTCATGGAAAAGGAATCTGCTGCCATTGTAGGAAACAGATACAAACAGCGTCGAAAGGGTCAAGCAGTTCCCGAGCGGTACCCGTTCCAAATACTCACGAAGGATGGCGATCCGATTGAGGTGGAAGTCAGGGTGGCCATTGCCAAAGCATCGGATGGAAGTCTTAAGACAATTGTCCATATACTTGATATCACTGATCGAAGACGAGAGCAGCGAGCCTTGGTTGAAACGGAAGCAAGATACGAGGTTCTTGTGGAAACAATGAATGATGGCCTCGCCATAGATGATAGAGAGGGCAAGCTGATTTACTGCAATGAAGCCTTTGCAGAGATGCTTGGTCAATCTCAATCGAGTCTAATTGGAAAGCAGTGGGTTGACTACACGGAGGATCGGGACCGAGAATGGGTGAAGACCAAGATAGAAGAACGGGAATCGGGTAGAACCGGAAAGTATGAACTAAACTGGATAAGCAAGATAGGGGAAATAGTGCCCACCATAGTATCTGCCACTCCATACTTTGACCCAGAAGGCAAGTTTGTTGGAACCTTTGCAGTAATTACCGAAATATCCGCCCAGAAAGAAGCAGAGGAAACCATACAATTCTATCTAGATTTGCTGACTCATGACATTGCAAACCAGCTGCAGGTCATCACTACCGCTTCAGGATTATTGGACCCTGATCTCCCCCGTTCCTATCTTTTGGAAGCACAAGGCGATATTCTGGACGCAGTGGAACGCTGCAACCGACTTATAACGAAGGTAAAGCGAGCCGGTCAGCTTCGTCGCCTTTCCACTTCAAAGGTTAATCTCACAAATATCCTTGATGAGAAGGTTTCCGTTTTAAGCCGAGTCTACGGAGCCACGGTTTTTGTTGAGGATATTGAAGCACCTGTCTATGTGAAAGCGGATGCTTTGCTTGGTGAACTGATATGGAACCTATTGGAGAATGCCGCGCGTCATAATCCAAAGGAAGATAAACGAGTTTGGGTTTCAGGCAGTAGGGATGGAGATTTGTTCAAGCTCTCAATCTCTGATGATGGCCCTGGTATTAGCAAGGCGAGAAAAGAGGCAATCTTTGACAGAAGACAGCACTCCGGCGGTGTAGGTCTCACACTTGTCGCACAGATGGCAAGGAAATATGGCGGGACGGTAGAGGTCGTTGATCGCGTGAAGGGCAAGCCTAGTCATGGGGCAAGATTCATTCTAACTCTTCAAGAGGTTGCTGAGTAGTCCCTTTTTTGCTGAATAGGGAATGGTAGCACAGCAAAGAGTTCTCGATTTCAGTAGTCCCCTGCGCTCTACGAGATTCGCCTAGCGATTCTGTTATACAATGATTCGAAGAAATCACACTTCTTGACCTTGTTTCTATTGATGTCAAAGAAGTTCGTTTTGATACGATAGAGTTTGCGTTTTATCTCCTCATATCTTCTTAGCTTGTTGTTCTTGATGCTCTGGTCAATAATGTCTGCAACAGTTTCAGGAAAATTATCTATGTACTGACATTGCTTCAACTGAATGTGAAATAGAGTGCTCTGCAAAATCTCGTTTCGGCTTACATTTGGCTCCGACATCTTCTGGTCCCCAAAAAGCGAATGCTGGAACTCATCTATAAGGGTTCTAGTAATTATCACCGAATATTTCATATTATATATAAATTGGCGTGCAAACGTACTGGGAATACTAATTAGTTGGTGCTGCTGATTCAGGAGTCTGAGCCCATATCGTAGGAGGTCACGGGTGATATGGAAACAGAACTAACAGAAGAAATGAAACATCTGCTTGTGCTAATCGACGAGTATACCGAGAACGGTCCTACGGACGAGTTGGTCTGGATTAAGGAACTGCCTTTGATGGCAATCGTCTACCAAGGTATTGTTGAGAACCTCTTCCCAGACTATGACTATGCTCCTTGGAGCGTTCCAATGCTTGATGGGTCTCGTCAGCTCCTCAATATTAGTAGGGAAGGCAAGGATGACCTTGAAGACCTACTGAACCTCCGACTCCTGTCAATACTAAGGCTGAGTACATCAAAATTCGGGTATTTGACCGCTTTTCGACTCACGGGTTTGGGCAAGGAAACTGTCAACAGCCTGCCTCAGTCATATCGAACTGCGGTTTCCAAAACCGTAGAAGATGAATGCGGAGTTCCGCGACCTGTTATTATTCGAAACCGTGCCTTCTTCTTCATTTGCCCTACATGCAAGAAGGAAGTCCGAATTGACATAGATGACATTGAGGACGTGTCCTACGAAGTTAAGCGGTATCTTCCTGACTATCTTAATTTGAGAATCTCGGAACACGGGGAGGATTTCCATTGAACGAGAATAATGACCAAATCAGAGATGAGCTGACTGAATCAATTAAGCTCGACAAAGTACGAATGATTCTAAGTGAATTCATCCCCTTTGACCGCAATATCCTAGAGGACATTAGCAAGAAGCTCATGTCAGATAGGCCAATCGAGGGCGAATTTGTCACGATGCTCATGGACGAATTTCCGGAGCATCCCACTTTTGTTTCGGAGCAGAGGTGCAATTCAATACGGGTTCTCGATTCGAGACACTCGGAGTTTATCGCCTGCGAGGCTTCCATTCAAGACCCGAGCGATATTGGAATAGAACAGCGTGAGATTGTTGGCATCTACCTGAGCCACGAAGGTCACATTATCTATGGAGCCGAGCTCGTGTTTGTTGGCAATGGGGACCAAGCAACCCGTTCAGTATCAATTGACAAGCTTGCAAGAATACTAAGTGACCTCTCCACCGATAGCTCCCTGATGATGGATACTCTTCTGACTCACCATCAGAGGAGGCTGATTGACTGCATCTACAAGGGGCACTCGGTTGACCGCTACAAGTTTGTTGCTGTGCTCGCCGAAGAGATTCACCCCCTCTTGGAACCTCGCCAGTATTTGGACGGGGAGGAATATCAGAACGAATTAGAGCAAATTTTGGACAACCTTTCGATTGCTCATCACTACCCTGATGATGATACCCTGATTCTAGGAGGTGATGCAGGTATCTTCTTCATTTCGAAGAATTGGAGAAAATACGAGTCCTTGGCTTCATTCTACTCTCTTCTTCGAAGTACAGAGATGTTTGTTGATAGTGTCTTCCATAGAATGTCACTCCTATGGGATGAATTGGCTCATGTCCGCAGATTCCTAGACCGAACTTCTGAGGGTGACTACACTGTAATAACAAAAGCGCAGAATGTTCTCAGCGAGGCTTCATCCAATTTCACCATATTGAAGTCAATTGGTGGCTATTTGAATCGTGGATTTCGCATGATTCATCAGCGCTGGGAAATTGCTAGTGAGGAGATTGACGAGAAGATACAGGATCTGTTCAACATGGATCTGACATTCAAAAGACTGATCAATCGAATTGATGACATTGAGGTTGACATTGGGAGCCTAGAGAGCGAGGTGGAAGGTCTCCAGACCTTGCTCTCAACGCAGATTGAACAGCAGATGCGACGCGTCTATTCTGCCTTAAGGGACAATACCCACAGCACGGCAGAGGTTATCCGTGCAAATGAGCGCTCTGGGAATGTCCTTAATGTTATAGAACTCATTCTATCAGGAACAATTGCTTTTGACATAGTGTTCGCGCTAACTGGGGAATACATTACCGATTACGCGGCATTTCCTACTGAGAATCCGTTGATATTCTTCATTATCGCCATTGGACTATGGGTTGGCATAAGCTTCTTCTTAAAGAAAGGAATGGACATTTTGGCAACCAGAGTCAAAACCAACCATCTCCTGCGAATCGCTATCAACAGACCCTATCACCTTGGAGCCGTTGAGCAATTCTTGGATGAGAAGGAGATTGTAGCAGTTGACGAAGAACTTCAGGATGATCGCGAGCCAGTTCGTGTTCTTTACGAAGTTGATGACATCCCTAATGTGCCAGAGGTCAAGGTGACGCTTTGCTATGATAGAAAGAACCACCTAATCCAGGACGTGACGATTGAAACCCCTACTCACAATGTGGACATAGTGCGGGATCGCGTTATGAGTGAAATAAACAAGCTTACGATTCAGGAAGATGAATAGATCGAGTCACACTATAGCTGAAAACTTATCATCATGATTCTCGCGTTCAAATGAGTGTAGAACAATCATGCGTGTGTCGTCAATAATCGACATTAGTTTGGTTGATGTCCCCGGTATTCCGGTGACCACCATATTCACGGCAGGCTGCAACTTCGACTGCGCTTTCTGCCAGAACTCGGGACTGATTCCCCTTGAATCCGGACTAATTGTTGAAATTGATGATATTGTACAAAGGGCATCCGGCCATCTATCTGACGGATTCTGCATCACGGGGGGAGAACCCACGATTCACAGGGATTTGCCGAATTTGCTTAAAGCCCTTAAAAAGACGGAGCCAAAACACATGAACCTCAATACTAATGGCTCTGTACCGAATGTCCTTGATGCATCACTACAATACTTGGACTCGGTTTGGGTTGATATCAAGACCACACCTTCCAACTACATGAAAGTGGCACGGACAAAGCAGAATCCATGGGTCAGAGTTCTTCAGAGCATCACGCTTATCATGGATTCAGATGTTGCCTTTTGGCCAAGGACCACCTATGTTGGAGGTCTAACCACGCCCGAGGATATTCTTGGCATTATCCAACTTCTTGACGAAATGGGATTCAAAGGCGAATATGTTGTTCAGAACTACATTTCGTCTGTTGGAGTGAGACAAAAAGACACGACCTGGTTCTACAACCCCCCTCGGTCTGAGCTGGACCCTGTGCTGAAAGACCTCCCAAAGAAAATATCTCTCCGTCTAGAGTGGCGTTGAATCAGCAAACAAACACACAGACAAGCTTTTAAACGCACTTCACTTGAGGTTTTTTTGACCACCCACTTTTTGGTAAAGATATTGGAGAGTCAGAAATGTTCCCTACACAGAGCATGGGCTACGACCGAGCAATTACAGTATTTAGTCCCGAAGGCCGCCTCTACCAGGTAGAATATGCTACTGAGGCTGTTAGGCATGGTCCACTTGCAGTGGGCGTCAAAGCAGTAGATGGGGTTGTGCTGGCCGGCGAGAAGAGGTCCCCTCACTCTCTTGTGGACCTTGATACCTTGAAGAAGCTCCTGCTCATCGATGACCATGTAGGGACTGCAATTGCTGGACTTCATGCCGATGCTCGTAAACTCATTGATCAGGCCCGTGTCCAAGCTCAGGTAAACAGGCTGAGTTATGACGAGCCAATTTCAATTCAATCGCTTGTAGTCAACATATGTGACACAAAGCAAATGCACACTCAGTACGGAGGCGTTCGTCCCTTTGGAGTTTCACTTCTTGTCGGTGGTGTTGATCACTTTGGCCCACAGCTATATACCACTGATCCGAGCGGGTCCTTCTGGGGCTGGAAGGCTGCGGCAATTGGCAAAGAGGCTGAGGTTGTTCGCGACTTCTTCAGCGAGAATTACAAAGACAGCTTGGATTTGGTGGGCGCCACAAAGCTTGCACTTGAAGGCCTAACGAAAGTGAGCGGAGACAAGACTGCCAAGACTGCGGCAGAACGGGCAAGAACCGTTGAGATTGGCAAGATTAGTGTTAAGGACAATGTCTTCCACATCCTAACGCGTGAGGAAGTTGAGCAAGCACTGTCTGTGCCGTAAATGCAACACTCAATCTATTCTCTAATACGCTGCAAGCTCATGCACTAACTTGTCGATACTATTATCCTCTACTTCCTAGATTTTTCTACTAGCCTGTCTATTATCATTCCTGCTATGTCCAAGTTTGTGACACGCGAGAGGGCGCTCCACGAGGGGGCTGCATTCGCTTCAATAACGCAGGGTCCATCAGGGGATTCTAGGATGTCCACTCCCGTGTAGTCCAGATTGAGTACCTCTGCAACTTTCAGTGCACACTCTGTGTATTCACCGTCAAGTTCTGCAACCTCCGCCCGACCGCCTCCATGGACATTTGTCCGCCATTCGTCTTCTTGTCCCTCAGGAAGGTACCTGTACATTGCTCCAACCAGCTTTCCTCCGATGACAAAAGCCCTGATATCACGATCTGGCTTCTCTACCATTTCCTGAACGTAGATCACTTGTCCCAACTGGTGTATGAATTTCATTGCACGGTATGTCAGCTCTGTGTGTCCTGCCCTGATGGAACCTAGTCCTCTTGCTCCAATTAGCGGCTTAATGACAACATCACCAACCTCTTCCGCAAAATTGATGGCTGCTTCCAGGTTTTCTCCGATGAATGTTCTTGGAACCTTAATTCCTGCCTTATTTAGAGCCGTTAGGGTTGCATACTTGTCTTTGGCTCTACGAAACGAATATGCAGGGTTCATTACGTAAATTCCCGCATCCTCAAAGTGCTCAAGCAGGCTTATTCTGTAAGTGATTTGATCCCCCGTTCCAAAGCCAACGGTTCTTACCATCACTCCATCCATATCTGTAACATCTTCGTCTGCAAGATACGTGAACCTGTTTGGAATCTCGGCAGCAACATCCGGAAGTCGAAAAGGCTTGGCTTGATGACCCTTCTTTTCTATCGCCTCGATCAAGCTTGCCGTCGCCCAATTGTTAACATTTTCATGGTAAACTACACCGAAGAGCGCCACTTGCATCAACTCGTATTTGGAATTCAGTCTGTGAGTATAATGAACCAATAAAAAGCTCATCTAAGCCCTTCTGCGGTTGAAGAAATCCGTATACAGCTCAATTGATACTCCGATTTCCTCTCGTAGCGTTTCTGCCTCTTGATTTGAATATGAATCAGAAAGCTTCATTTCCAGTCAAACGGGAGCGGCTTCTTGTCATGATAAGAAAACTCTCGAAGATTTCAGAAGCTTTTGCCAACGAACGAAGGAATTCGCCTGAAGCCCTTAAGAGAATGGAAGAAGCGTCTCGGGGGCAGTCTCCGGATTTGCTTGTGATTCCCTCCATTAGGCGTGGAATGCAAGATATTCAACTACTTGGCATTAAACAGGGAGAAGCATTCTTTGGAACACGAATTTCGGGATTTCCATTAATGGAGCCCGACTATGCTCCCACACTAGCAGCCAGCCCAATTGCTTACAACTGCAAATTCCCCAATAACCGCGGCATCCTGCTTACTTTCGAGAGAAATGAACCAGATGAACTCATTCGGCAATCAATCGATGCTGTTTCATCCTATCCAGGAGCAGAAGGAGTCCCAATCGTAGGAATTCGAGTTGATTATGATTCTGGCCGGGGGCGAATTGTTGTTCATGGAAAAGGTCGTGACTGTGGATTGGAAAACCAACTTCTCTCAAGATTCTCCATTCCGAATCCGTTGGATGATTTACTCTTAGTCGTGCTTTGCTCGGATTCAAGAATCCAGCCGCCTAGTACATCTGCCGGCGCCCCAATGGTAATCCGAACATTAGGAGGATATGTTCCCCCATTTTCCGGAAGCGATGATGAAACCAGGCAGATGAATGCATTTCTATCAGATTGGCTCTCATCTAGACCTGATGAGAAGAGAATGCTCGTCATGGCACACGGGTCTTTTGAAGGTGAAGGGCCATCCTGCGGGGCTGGTATGGCATCTCTTGCCCCAGCAGAGCATCCTTCTAGCATTCTTGAAATGGCAATACTAAGCCTCGCAGCTGCTGCGGGGCAATTCGAGGAGGTCCCTGCAAAAACAGCTGAGGAAAGAGTACTCTCGATTGCACGGGCAACAAAAAGGAATCTATTCTGCTATCCTGCTGTATCCTCCCTAGAAGAGCAAGGTTTGGAGCTGGAAGCACTCGTTGACATAGCATTAATGGATACGGTAACCAACATCGTTTCTGAGAGGGAATAGAC
>RDOF01000035.1:0-14143 GCA_011365025.1 Candidatus Thorarchaeota archaeon | reverse complement strand
ATTCTCTCGTAAGGATAGTATACCATCAAGTCCTGAAATGAATCAAAGCCCAGGATAAACGAGTTTAGTTTGAAGACCGGCACAATGGGGACCCCTTCGTGAAATTGGACCTCTTCTACAAACCAGGTCACGAGCATGGGATAGACTTCGTATCTTTTTAATGAAAGCGGGCCAAGTCTTTCAGCCACCTTGCTCATGATAGAAACAAGCTTCATGGAGCGTTCCTTCTGGTTTTCCGCAGCCGCTCTTAAAGCAGAGGATTTACTTTTGCGTATCCCCCACATTTTCGCATCTGCGGAAACAATCGCATTTCCACGAATTCCTATTACGTCAATCTCCATTCCTCTACTTAATTCAGTACCCCTCCTACGAAAACTCTCAATGCATCGAAAACCATGTTCGGAAAGGATGTGAGCCACAAATCCTTCAAAATCCTTCCAAGTTAGCAAGTCAATGACATCTTCAAGATCGATTCCCAGTTCGACCGCCTTTTGAGCAAGTGCCATACGAGCATCTCTGCTTAGAATCCATGACGCGCCGTCACTCTTTGTGCCGTCAATCCCCTGCAGGATAGATTCGGCCAGATCGTCAGCCGCATGATATCTTAGAGTCTCTCCTGTAGCTCGAAGGATTCCCAAAATCACGTCCTGGGGGTTTTCATTCATTTCGATTTTCATACTCAGCAAGTTCCTTATAACCTCAAATGATGCCACTCAGTGTGGGATTCACTATGTCTGAAACCGATGATGCTTGGAACCGAGTGCTGTCCGCTTTTGATGATTGGATTTATTATGAATCCTCTGAGTTTGGTCCATGGACGGGATACTTCTCCATCGAGAATCTAAGGGACCTTACAAATGAAGAGCGGCTTGGATGGATGCATTCGATGGTTGACGAAATAATTCCCGGTCGGGTGGACAAGTGCAAGGATGCCGGGGTTGCGCTTGAGGATTTTCTCCCGTACATGCCTGATTCGGATGCAATTGAAACCGTGAACAGGATGATTGACTTGAATAGTCTTCTCCGAGACTTGATGCTGCGTATGAGTGACATAATGGGGTCGATGATGGAATCCTACCGGATGGGGGGTCTCGATGATGTTTTGCCTTCATTGGAGTCTCTTGCAGATGCCGAAGAGGAAATTCGGCATCACATGAGTTTGTTTAGTCAGGGCTTCGGAAAACTGAAGTCTCTTGGTTTGGAGATGCCAGAAGACTTTGCCTAGCAGCTTTGAGAGTAGACATATGTCTGACAAAACTTAAGTACGAATTGCCAGAGCATATTGTGACCCAAATAGTGAAAGAGGTGAAAAGCGAAATGGGTACTGAAACAAGAGCTGCTGCCCATCAGTGTCGGGTCGCCAAGGCAAAAGGTGAGTGCGAAATCGACTCACGAGGTGACTGTATTCTCTAGTGGCCACGAGGCCTATAGAGCGTATAGATACGAAGCCGAGCTTTCTTTTGATAGTCTTGCATCATCTTTCTTGACGCTAGCGGATGCTAAGATGAGCTCTACTCAAAAGCTAGTTTTGCAGATGAGCACTCGATTACTAAGACATCATGACCTGACCGTGACGGCGCTAGCAGATCTAATAGCTAGGAGAAGTTCTGTGCCATATAGCACCGTAAAATGGAATTTGCGGGGGCTTATGGATCTCGGCCTTCTGTACGGCGGTACAACTTCGAATAAGGGCGAGATTGCAAGATGCAGTGCCACGGCACTGATGCTAGCAGAATTCTTTGAAAACAATGGTGACTAACAAGTGTGGGGTGCAGCAAGTGCCCCCTCCTTTTCTTTTTCCACTGAACGAAGGGGTTCGGGGAGCTACCCGCCCTCAGTCGATACTGCTGCGCTTTACGTATCGATATCATCGGACCTTCTTTTCAAACAGACGCCAAGCCTCTGCTGTGAGCGTCTTTAGGTCATCCCAACTTGTCGCCGCTACCAGAGCCATCTCAACAACAGCGTTTTCCCTAGGTTTCAGGTTGCCCATGTTCCATTGCACTGCCGTCGCGATGTCGCGGGGGCCGTTCTGGAGGTTGTTTTTAAGGTCATAGTTGGCTTCATCCAACTTCAGGTGTGTGGGAGGACTAATCTCCCACCCGTCTGGGTTTGGTCTGGACGTCAAGGCAACACCTAGGAAGCTTTCATCATAAGCATACATGATTCCCGCTTTCCCATCGAACGACCCAATGTCATCTTTGTAACTCGTGGGTCCTCCGATATCAAAGTCCATCATATTGTAGACTCTGAGTTCTTCAACCTCTTTGTTACTGACATTCGTGGTTCTGTGACGCATCAGGAGTATTGGCTTGTTTTGACTCCATACATCAACATCGAATCTAAGAAACGGTTCCGAATTTCCCGGTTCGGGATAGTCCAGAACCAGCCTAACGGAGCCCCTCCGCTCATGCTTCTTTTTCAGAAATAGAGCTTCAGGCTCGGTTGATGCTGTAATTCTCAGTTCCCCATCAATTCTGCATGAAGTCCAAAACCCTCCCTTATAGTCTACAGGGTTTCGGAGGAGCAGGCGCTCTCTGCCATCCAGATCAATCAGACCAAGGCGTTGAATATAGAAGCCAATTCGACCTGTTCCTCAAGCCGAACACTCCACTGCATATGTGACATCAAGCCTAGGATGACGGTTACCGGTTTCTAGAACCTCAGTCAAGACCGATCACTATCCAATGCTGTTAGGGCATTCTCAAGATGCCTATTTAATCCCTATTAAAGAGGACTTCGCCAAGTTCACAAAATTGATAAAGTGCTCGCCAAACTTCGGCTTGTATTGGTGGCAATTCAATGATAACACTCACCGTTGACCAACTTGAGAAATGGTACCGAAAGCAGCTTTCCAATCAATCAAAGGACTTTCGTAAGAAGGCTGAGAGAAGCTACAAAATTGTGGAACGCTCGCTCAAGGATATCCAGGATGTTTCAAAGGGCCTTAAGGATGCAACTGATGACGAGGAGGGTGAAATTGGAATTGCCACTCGTTTTGCTATGAAGATTGCCGAAATCTCCGATGGATTCTACGTTGAGAAGGAAATTACATATGAAACCACCGAAGGTCTTCAAAACGAGATTCAACGATTCATTCAGGAGCTCTGGGGGGCCGGTGCTCGATGGATAAAACGAATGGACAAGAAACACAAGGGTACCATCAAGCAATTGGACGTCCACATGAAGGAACTAATGACCGAGCTGAAGCGGATTGCAAAGCTTCTGTATGAATTTTCGTGGTTGAAGGACCTGGAGAGAATTGGTGGCCGTATCCAAACCCTCAAGGACCTGACCTTCAGCAAAGAGGTGTTTGAGAACCAAATCAGACAGACTCGGCAGAAGATAGACACAGCCCAATTGGAATATAACGCAGCTATGAAAGCATATGCGGATTTCTCCGAGAAATCGAATGTAGCAGACCTGCTCAATCTTGACGAAGAGGCGGAGCGTATTGCTAGTCTGCTACGGATGAAACTCAATCCCCTCAAGAAGCAGACCAAGAAGTTCCTGCAACACGATACGGGTGTGCGTATTGGACCAGCCGGACAGAAGGCGCTTACAGATTACTTCGAAGATCCATTCCTGGCAATAGCACAGGAGTCGGAGGGCTACCCTGGATTAATTGAGGGGCTTGGCGGCCTAAAGACAGCCATCGAGCAGGGAAAGCTTCCTCTTAAGGATAGACTGGCTCGACGTGCAGTTGAAGAAATAGACCAAATTGCCAAAGGTTCTCTCTTGGAGTATCAGAAGAAAGCAAAGGAGGTTGAGGACAAGCGTCATTCCTTTGCAGACTCCGATGTCTATGCCCAAAATGAACGCCTTGAGGCTGCCGTAGACGAGGCGCGAAAGAACTTGGAGTATCACAAGAATGACCTTCTCAGAATCCGGGATGATATCACTCGCGAAGTGGAGAGGGCTAAGGATTTCAAGGAACGAATCCAATCAGAGATTCTCGAGTCCTTCGGGGAAAAGGTGAATCTTCAGCTTGAGGTTTCTTTGGAGCCACTGTTGGACAAGTGCACTGTTGCTTGATGCAGGGATGCGAAAGAAGTGAGAGTTCTAGTCACATCAGTTCAGGACTTGGCAAGTCAAACGATTCATAAGGTGCTGTTGGAAGAATACGGGTTTACAGACACCGGGACACAATTTGAAGGCAATCCGGTGTTCGCAAATGGCGACACCAAATTAATCACGACCAAGCGTGATATGATCCATTCCAATCATCTAGAGGCAACCTTCAATGCGGAGGTCTTCATATTCTGCTCAAGACACAGGGCACAGTCAGGAAAACCAGCGCTGCTAGTACATAGTACTGGTAATTTTGGCAGTGAAGCTGAATTCGGTGGAAATCCACGTGAGCTATCTGTATCTGTTGGTTCTCTCGTTCGTGTTGCCTTGCAAACCTTGCACTCCGAACGCGAAAAGAATAGCCTGAACGAATTCGACGTAACTCTCGAAGTTACTCATCATGGCCCGACATCAATGAAGACGCCTCTTCTTTTTGTTGAATTGGGCAGTGATGAACATCACTGGAAAAATGTGGAGGGGGCGAGAGCTGTCGCTGCAGCCGTCATGAAATGTGCTGGGAGTCAAATTGGCAAGTCTGCATCTATCGGCTTTGGAGGGACTCATTATGCTAGCAAGTTTAACAAACTAGTACTGCAATCTGACATTTCAATTGGCCACATTGCGCCCAAATACGCCCTCTCTGATATCTCTGAGGCGGTTGTTGAGATGATGGTTCGAAGGAGCTTTGAGAAGGTGGAGAGGGCAATCATCGACTGGAAAGGAACAAATGCTGAGAACAAGAGCCATCTTTTTCCCATTCTTGAGTCCCTAGGATTGGAAATTATCCGTGCCAGCAGGGTTTAGGTACATGAGTTGTCTACTGAGCCTGCCCCCCGAAAATCTAAATAAGCGCGCAACATTCGCCAATCAACTGCAGCTAAGGAACGGAGTATTATGCCAGGGGAAACTGATGAGAAATTGTACAAAGAACTCATGAAGAAAGTAGATGATTTGTCGGAAGAGATAGCCGGAATACGAAAGGATATGGCTGCAGATTCCTCCTTGGAGGCTTTGGCGAAGAAAGTGGAGGATCTTGAGGGCGACTTGTCGGCGATAAAAGAACAGCTAGAACCTGTTTCTAGTATCGAGGAGCTTACGAAGTCGGTTGACTCCATTAGCTCAGACATCGAGAAGCTAGGTGGTGCAAAGGCCATTCAGGAAATGGACAAGAAGATTGAGGCTATTTCCAAGGTTGTGTCACAGACCAAATCGGAACTCGGTGAGATGATCGACTCTAAGGAAATCCAAGTTATGTACAAGAAGCTGGATGACCTCTTGGTTGCCACGGCTGATATTGGAACAGAAATGGAATCTCTTCATGTTTCGCAGACCGAGTTGAAGGACACTTTTACGGGATTGACCAAGGTTGAGGAATCAGATACGCTAGGCAAAAAGATTGATGATCTCCAGCAGTACGTGGCTAGTCTCTCGGGAATGGAAGAAAAAATGGATGTCATGGGAAACTCACTTGAAGAGACAAAGGAGATCGTGGGAATTATTGTCCGTCAGCTGGACGACATAGAACGCAAGTACAAAGCGGTAGCAGATAGGATTGAGGAAGCTGTTGAGATGATTGAAGCAATGCCGGCTGTGCAACCTGATTTGGCATCTGGCGAAGAGGCCGAATCAAAGAAGGGTGTCAAGAAACCACCCAAAGAAAAGCCTGCAATTCCGAAAGGAACTCTCCCCTCAAACATTGATGAAATTATGAAGAATCTGATATCCCAAGTAACGCCTCAGACGGAAGCACGTGAGATGGCCGATGCTCTAGAAGAAGCTCGTGATGCCTTGACTACCATGATTAAGGGTCACACACCAGTGCTGTTTCAATTTGGGAAGCGAGCACGGGAACTCAAGTCTTACCCTCCAACAGCTTTGCTGAATGAGAATGATATCGCGGGGCTGAATACCGAAATTCGAAGCTGGTCGGCCAAATTGAAAGAAATCGCCAAAGGCGAATGACTCGCATCTGCTGGATTCTTTCGTATTCTGGCGTGTGCCAAAGTGAGAGTCTGTTCCATAAACTTACATATGGATTTAACAAATGCGCAATTGGAACTCGTGCACATTGTCAGAATCCTGTCAATAAGTTCCAATCAGCCCTATTAATTGGTCAAGATTAGCAGTGAGATGAAGGAAGAGATGAACCTAAAGAAACACAAAGACGCCCTCGCGGATAGAATCCGGTTTCTTGATGAACCCTCAGATAGCCAACTAGCAAAAGAAATCATTGAGCTTTACGAGGCACGCTGCAGCGAATGTCAAGAAGACCGACTTGGCTGCACAGTGCGTCCTGCTTGTTCTAATCGCAATTTCCTGAATGTGCTAATCGAACTTGGAGTTGATCCAGAAGACCTTCCAAATTACTGCTATGGTCGGTACTTGGAGGCAGTGAAGAGATATATCCTTGAACGGAAAGGCCGCGGAATGAACGACCGAAGGATACCAACGAAGGACTTCCTTTCCACCCTGAGAGTCAGTTCAATCAAGCATTTTCTATCAAGATTCAGCAAAATCTGGACCAAGACATCCGAAGTCAAAGAACAGAATCTCGATCTGATTGCAGGTGATGACCTTCTCTTCCACTTCGACTTTGAACGGAATGTTGTGATTGTCAATCCTTGGAATCAACCAATAAGGGACTTCCAAATCTTTAGGCTGTATAATCAGCTTCTTTCATCACATTATCAAGTATCTAGTGAAGTTGAAAGCTTGACTTCGAACTGGTGGAGTCTCTCTCTTGAGCTTGAGGATGTCAAGACGACAAAAGAATCATCGCTTGGAGACGAGGGATTACTTTCGCATTTTGAGGACTTTCATCTAGTGCTGGAGGATGGGGTTGGTAGAATAGAGGCCGAAGTAATAGTAGGCAATGGGCGGGACAATTTCGCCGTGCGCGATTTAGTTCTTCTATATCAGTCGGCAGAACAGCTGCAAAAACGCAAGAAGCAGTAGCTTCTTTCAGTATTCGTGAAAAGAGTGGTGGTATCGAAATGAGTGGAGATGCGCTTGAGAAAAACATACCAGTGTTAAAGAAAAACTTGGGGATCACCAATGTGGAGGCAAAGGTTCTATTGCCGGTCATTCTGGGCGGCAACATGACTCCTGGCGGCATTGCGACCCTAACAGGTGACCAACTTGGTACGGTTGAGCGTGCCTTGGATCGTTTGGTCACAAAGGGATTTGTAATTAGAGTAGACGGAGTCGTGCCAATCTATCGGTTATATCCCGCGTCATTGGCTGCCGGTGACTCCATTGATTTGCTGGGAACGGAATTGGAAGCGGTGAGAACAGAGTTTGGTGAGGCCTATGAGGAGTTCACCAAATCCATTGAAGAAAATGCCGGCGAGGTTCTGGATGTGCATAGGAGTACCATCGCGGATGCTAATGTTGCGTTCAACAAATACGAAAACAAGGCACTTCAAACTGTTCAGACTCAAGTCGATACTGTTGCCACACTCTCCACGAAAGCTCTCCAAGAATTCACACAGAGTCTTGAGGATACATTAGAGGAACTTGCCACTCTTATCGATACAGGTCTTGGTGACCGGTTGTCAACTCTACAAGCTGAGCTTGATAAAAGCCAGAAGCAGTTGGATCAGGACATCAAGACAATCACATCTCAATTCTCGGCTGATATTAAGGAAGGACAAGCTTCAGCTGCTCTGTCATTCGATCAGTTGCGTGAAAAGGGACTGGCCCTTATTGAGTCAGCGAAGAACGCCGTTGAAAAGGCAATAGAGGATTCACAGGATGCTTTGGCAACTATGGCATCTGAAATGGAATCCGAGGTCACGAGCAAATCCACAGAGGCAGCCCAGAATGCCATTTTGTTTCTCACAGGAACTTCTGAGGACTTGGACGAGCTATCCAAGACGCTTCAATCAGAGATTAAGACTCTGGGCACTGCAGGAGCAACATCGGTAAAGCAGACAATTGCCAAGGGAGCTGACCGCACAAAGGAGGAAGCGGATTTTGCCAAGGTAAAGATTTGCGAGGCACTGGAGATTTCGGAATCGATTAGTCAAGCAGTTGAGTCTTGGAGAGAAGAGGTTAGTCAGTATACTGAATCTGCTTCTCAGTCACTGAGCTCTCATCTTGACCAGCTCGAAGCAACCGGAACAACCTATCTGGACATCCTGAAGACCTCTCTTACAGGACATCTGGAAAAGACACGGGCGCTTCTCACTGATGAGTATGCGAGCCTGCAAGAGATGGCGATTTCAAATCATTCTGATCTAGAATCAAGTCTTTCTGAGGCCAGAGTGAGCGCCGTTGAAACGACTCAGAAGCATTTGCAGGCTGATGAAACACAGCTCGAAGAGGCCAGCATTGCTATCAATTCTGAGGTGGACAAGTGGTCCAAGGGCACAATAAAGACGCTGGATTCACGGCTAACAAAAATGGTGATTGACATTCAAGCCATTCTTGATGTTGAAGCCACAAAAATGGGAGACGTCACGGATTCGATAAATAGCAAGCTGAAGTCTGCATTCAACACTGCTATGTCTGAAACGTCGGCAAAGCAAGAAGCCGCCCTGACTGCGGTTAGGAAGTCAACACGTGATTTTGAATTGAATCTTGACAAGGAGCTTTCTGAGATAATCGCTGGGTACACTACTACCACCAGAACTCACATTGAGAATGCAAGCGACCTATATGCTGACCTGAATACTCGTCTAGAGGAACATCTCAACGGCAGTGTATCAAAGATCTCTGGCCACTCAAATCGGATTCAAAAGGAAATTGACACCTTGATGCAGGATCAAATTACGCGTATTGATAGCCACGCTCAGGGGATTCGTGAAGAATTTCATGCTCATCTGGAGGATGTAACAAGGCAATTCATCTCCTTTACCCAGGGCCTTGAGGCAACCTTCAATGGTTTCATGGCCAGTCAGACTGTTGAAGCACGTGATTTGATATCCTCTGTTCACACGGAATTCAAGGGTTCGCTCAAGTCAGAAATGGCAACCCTTCAAGAGGAATCGTCACAGCTCAAATTGGATTTCACAGCCGAGTTTCAAACACGAGTGGACCAGCTGGTCAACGCTGCGGACAAGATCAAGAAAGCACTAGAGGATTTCTCCATAGAGAAAAGAACAGAGGTTTCAGATTCTATGGCAGGTGCGCTTGGCCAGATTGAACAGGCTTCAACCCGCACTCGCGAAGCTCTGGAGCAAATGGAAACAATAACCATCGCTGAGTTTCGAGATAACCTGCAGAAGATGTCGAAGGAATTTGGAATGTCTGTTGCTGGCGCAAAGCAAAGCATTGCTGAGAATGTTGAAGGAACCAAGGAATCAACGTCTGACTCAATCCAGAAGTGCTCTACTCAGGCTAGATCAACCATTGATGCCTATGTCACTAGCAGAGGGGCATCAAGGCAGAAGCTTGCAGCAAGTATGAACTCGGATTATGAAAAGAGTGTCGCCCGAGTTCTTAGGAAATCCAGCAAGAATGTTGAGGCATTTCAGCAAACCGTCTCTGAGAAGGAATCTCAGGGACTGGAATCCGGTCGGAACGCCCGCGAGAATGCTATTGCGGCGATTGATAGCCATAAGGATGATCTGGATAAGGCACTCATCGGAGCTTCAGAGCGCGTGACCAGCGCCATTTCGAAAGTTGGTTCTTCTCTAGATGCGTTGGGGACGAAATTGGTCCAAAACGTTGAAACTCTGAATAAGGGGTTGCAATCAGCTGCTGATGAATCAGCCACACAAATTGAACTGAAAGGAAAAGAAATGCTTAATGATTTAGAGCAAACGCATCGGAGTTTCATAACCAAAACAGAATCAACAATGAACGCCAAGCTAAAGGAATTCTCGGATAGCGCCTCAGGAGGCCTAACACGAGCCGCAGATGCGCTTTCCAACCTACCCGCGAATATATCCCAGGTCAACTCTGAAGCCGCTTCACGAGCCACGAAGGAGTATGCCGAATCAAGACTTTCTGCATCAGAAAGCTTCATGGAAGCTGCCGATGCTTTAACAAATGAGTCCTCCTCAACGGTGACTGACGCAAAATCGTTCATCTCGAAGTCTGTTGATGATATGAGCAAGGTCCTTGGCACATCCCTTGATGATGGAAAGAAAGCCTCGCTGTCATCAATTCAATATGCATTCCGAAAGCTAGAATCTATTGGACAAGAGCTGAATACCTACCTTGATAGTGAAACATCTCGATTGATTGAAAAAGCAAAGAGCGAATCCACTGCAGTAAATTCAGAGGTTGCAGCATCGATTTCAAAGGCAAATAATGATACAAATGAAGGCATTTCTCTTCTGAAAACATCTCGCAATGATGCATTTGGAAATCTAAACCAAAGTGTAGATCGGGCAATTAGGGCCTGGTCAGTAAATCAGAAGCAGAACTACGAAGGGCTGAAGTCCAAGCTAGAGGCTGCAGTTGACCGCGCAAAGGACGCCAATTCAGGCGCAAAGGAAACACTGGAAGCTGTGAGAAATACTGCAGAGCTTCTTCTGTCTATCGATGCCAATAGGACTTGGTATGTGACAGGAACTGAGGAGATCAATGGCCACATTATGGATATGGCACTCAGAGCGGAGAAGTCAATAATTATTTCAGTTCTAGATACCAGCCATCTGGACCTCAAGAAACTCGCTAAAGTCAAAGCTCCCCGCCGAAAGATACTCATTGTACCGGCACAGGAGGAACCGGACTCCTCCCTTGGATCGTTGGAGGGATGGCGAATTTGGCACACCGAGTCCCCTGCTCTAATTGCACTCTCTGACAGCAAGGAGATTCTTATAGGAGGCTCCACAGAACCTGAAAGCGCGATCGCGCTTGTTTCTACTGAGGCTGCATACCTAGGGCTTTATCGCAATTTCCTTGGTCCTCAAATCACACAGAGTCGGAGAAAGGACTAGAACTTGACAGCATAGATCAGGGCATCCTCTTCGGGGTAATACTCGGGTTCTCGGCCAATCCGATGAAAACCCAAAGCTTCATAGAGGCTTATTGCTGCAATATTGGATTCCCTGACTTCAAGTTTGCAGGATTTCATTCCAGCAGACTTCATTTCATCCAATGCATGAATGGCAAGAGTAGTTCCAAGCCCTCTCCTTCTGTAATCCACTTCAACTGCAAGATTCAGAAGATGCCCCTTCCGCTTCTTACGGTTCTCTTCCCAAATAACATATCCCACAGTAGTCACCCCACACTCTGCGATTTTTGCATGGACTACAACTCCATCAGCAATCAGGACATTGCCTTTCATAGCAGTAAGAACATGGAAGATGTTCTCGTTCCAAGGCGAACTGAAGCAATTTCTCTCAATTCCGATCATTTTCGGGGCATCACCTGGTCGTAACTCTCTGATGGTGAATGTCACTATGTCACATCCTAGTCGTTATATTGGTCATCAAGCGGATGTCCGCAGGTGGGGCAAAATACTGCACTGTCGGGGATGGGACCTCCGCAATCTGGGCATCTCTTTGTCACTCTGACAAAACGAACTGATTCGATTGGATGTTCGACTGAATAAGCAAACCATTTGAATGAGAGATAGAGTGCGACTGCTAGGAAGAATAGCACTGCGACAGCGAAAAAGGGATTCAGATTGCCCACGAATAGGAATGGAAATAGAAAGAAGAAGCCCTCTACTTGGTTCGCACCGAGGGAGAGAATCAGCAAACCGATAGATATTAGGACAATCCCTGAAAACAGAAGCTTCTCGAATCTTGTCACGCGAATTCCTCTTTTCCGCTGCTATAGCATTCCCCGGGACTTCAATTGATCGACTATACCCTTATACTTGGAGTCATCACCTATCATTGCGTTAACATCTTCCTCAAGTGTGTGTGTCCCGGGAAGCAGCTTTACTTGAATGACTGATTCTGGGAACATCTCTTCTAGCCGGTGTCGAATCATTATTCCGATAAATCCCCCCATCGGACAATGAGGTACTGTTGGCTTGAATCTAACCCGAATAAGGTTGTCATCAACCCTAATGTATTCTGGCTTGACAATACCCATTTGAGGATCCGTGATACTAACGGGATGCTCGGGATCCATTACTGGTTTCAAGGCTTCAAAAACCTCTTCGACCGTAGCCAATGACATCTCCTTATGCGAAGCCTTCAAATCCGCTTAATAACCTTAGCAGCTATCGCTCTGAAGGCTGGTAGCAGCTTTCTGCACACAACACATATCTAGGCACAGATATCTGTCCCCAGCTATACGAAATCAAGGATTTGAGGTCGCTTACGGAATGCCGAAGAGGAAAGACTCTGAAAAACCCAAGCCCCGCTATCTATTCAAGATTACAGTAGTCGGGCCGGAAGATAGACTTCTGGAACGAGTTCTATCAGTAATCAACGAACATGTCGTAGCCGTGGATGGAATTCGCATTGGGGCGACGCAGATGGAAATAGAAGACTCTGACGTAAGAACCCTTTTCATGTCTCCCAGACATTCCGCTCTTGATATTCTTCTCTCTCTAACCTATAAGGGTGCAAAAGCAGTAATGATCGTGCTCAGGGAATCGGATCCTGAAATCGAAACTATGTATCGAAATGAGATTCGGAAGAACCTTGGGCAAGGCACTCCTACAAGAGTCATTACAGTGAACGACGAAATTGACAATTTCAAAAAAGCAGAAATTCGAAGTATACTTGATGATCTTGTCGAGGAGATACTGGAAATCGCTGAAAAAGAGCGCGAGGACGAATAGCCTTTGCATGATACAAACCCTTTATTCTATTTATTCAATCGATAGATTGGTGGCCGACGTGAGTTCAGAAAAGGATGAAAGCTACTGGATTGGTGTCCGCGACGCGTTGCGGATGGTTGACTCGTTTTTAAGATGGTCCCGAAGAAACCCTACAATCGCCAAATCCCTTGATGAGTTCTTGGCAGAGGGTCTAGTTGCTGCTGCCAAGAGGTGCGAATCCTGTTTGGGAAGAGAACTCGGGCTAAAATATGGTAAGGAGGACCCCGAGAAAGGCATGGAAGATGACGCATTCGATCACAAGGTGCCCGATTCTGCAGTTCATGATACTTCTGAGGAGTCCACTTCTGACCTTGAACATGAGCTTGCTGAAGCAAATGACGAAGTCTTGCTTGAAGATATGCCAATGGCTCCCCCCTCAGAAGAAGAAATTCACGATTTTGATATTCCTCTTTCAGCGGATGCGACAATTGATGAAGGGGCACTTGTTGATGGGCTCTCAGATGCAATATCCGGTGAACCCGTGGATGACTCGGCGCCCGCGGGCGAAACGGATGATGTGGAGATGCCCGAGTCTTCATTCATTGGTAATATGGAGTCAGAAATCCAAGACCGTTCAATTGATGAGTTGGACTATGAAAGTGAACCTAGCGAATTCACATCTGACTTCGAATTGACAGAACCGGAGCCACTGATTATAGAGCCAGAGGACAGGGAAACCGAAGAGTCTACAAAGGTTTCACCAATAGAGTTCGAGGACCCGAATTTCGAGTCTGCTCCTACCTATGAGGACGATACTTCTGAACAACCGGAAGCAACTGAAGTTACTCCCTCCTTTGAGATGACACCGCCCGAAATCGAGGACTCGGAGCTGGAAGAACCCGCGATACGACATGAGGATGTTGAATTGGCATCTGAGCCAATCGCTGAGTCTGACCCCCAGTCGGCACTATCGTCCTTGGCGGAGATTTGGAGCCCATATGATGAACCATCCATCTCAGATGACGAGTTGGCCGTTGATGAAGATGAACTGCCTCTTGAGCCATCTCCGGAGGAGAAAACTGAAGAAGAAGAAGAAGTGCCTCCCTCCCCTCGAAGAGTGCCTCCTCCACCACCTCCGCCCGAAACGGACGAAACAGAGGAAGAGCGAAGAAAGCGGGCACGACGCCTATTCTTTGGCGCGTGATTTGCCGCATATCCGGCAGTTCTCAACCCGACTAATATCAAAAACATCGAAACCGAGGCTACTGATATCAATAGCCATGAGTTTGCCTTCAAGGTTCGGTTTGCGTCCTGTTGCCAGAAGAAATGCTTCATGTGCCTCAATTCCTGCAACGATCGAAAGCAATTCCGGTGACACTCCTATTACTGCTGCGGTAT
>RDOF01000034.1 GCA_011365025.1 Candidatus Thorarchaeota archaeon | reverse complement strand
GTCGTAGACTGTCCCGTTCTTCAAGACTAGATGCTCTGTCATTTCTTCATCCTCCTTTTCAGCGAATCATGGATCATTCTCAGAATTTCTCGGTCTGGAATAACGCCCTTGGGTGGGTCGATTACTTTTCTAAGATATAGCGGTAAACCATCCATTCTTGTGGCAGCGCCATCGCACTCAATTCCAGCTATAGCTGCTGGAATATTGACAGTGGCCACTTTTCCTGTCATGTTGACCTTCGGGTCGATATTTATCACAGGTATTTTCAGCAAATGCTGGACAGCATCGCGTGGAAAGTGAGCAACCGGGTCCGCAGCAATGTTCAGAAGAGCATCGGCTTCTCCTTTTGCAAGCATGTCGACTGCTGTATACTCACCTGGCTGGAATCTAGGATATCCTCGCGCGAAGTCGACCGCATACGGATATCCTGTCACCCAAGTGGAGGTCTTATTTGCGCCTGACACATTGTAGTGACCTCTCATAGGCATCATGGTCCATTTGGTGTGGGAATTAAGATCCTGAATCAATCGAATTGCAGCGTCTATATTTCGATGTCTTCCTCGACTCTGCGTCAATCCAAGACCAAAGAAAAGAACTCCATATTTGGCTGATTTCATAGTTTCAGCCATCTTTTCCAACTCCACTATGCCTATTCCGCCCACCTCGGATACGTCAAGGCGGATTCCTCTTATCAGTGCCCTCAAAGCCAAGAGGACTTCAAAATCTGTTCCTGGTTTGATCATGATGAATTTGTCAACCATTCTAGCGGTTGTTGTCGCCCTGATATCAACAAGCCAGATTTTCCGCCCTTCCTTTGGGTCGGTTACATACTCCCCAGGTTGACGAATATAGTGTGGAATGTGTCTTGGATGGGCTGCAGCAGGATTTGCACCCCAGTAGATGACCAAATCTGAGCGGTGGCGAACCTCTGCGAGTGAGGCTGCCGCTTCTCCTGATTCCTGAGCGCCCAGTATTGTCGGGCCGTGACAGACCGATGTCGTGTTATCTACAACTCCCTTAGCCAATTCGGCCAGTTTATACGCCTCACGTTGCGCGTCGTTCTCGGTGGAACTCAATCCGTAAATTAGAAGGCGTTTGGAGGATGAAATGATATCAGCGGCTCGTTCTAGTGCTTCCTTGAGGGTGACTCGTTTATCCTCAATTGTTGGCTGAAGGCTTCTATTTTCTGCATGACCAAGAAACCTCTCTTTCGAAATGGCACAGCCATTTGTGTTCTTTACAATTCTATTTTCCGAAACCTCAATTATGATGTCATCACATAGGCATCCACAGAACGTGCAGGGTATGTTCTCATAGACTCTCTTTGCCTCGGTCACTAGTTCCCCTCCTTCATCTTTTCAATCAGATCTTCTACGCTCAGCACTCTCGCGCCTGCTCCCGCAGATACTGATGCCTCTAGTGACTTATATCCCGGCATGCCTGTGTATTGAGTGTTAGAATCAATGAGCAGATTGAAGTAGGGCCCGCAAGGGATGAATGCTACGCCGGGATGCAAGCTTTTGTTGAGTTTTGCGTGTACAACTGCTTTGCCGAACTTGGTTTTGACAATTACCGCTTCTCCTTCATTGATCCCGAGGTATTCCATTGCTGTGCCATCAAGTTCACAGATTGCTACGGCCTCTCCATATTCCGGAGTAATCTTGCCCTTCTCCATGGTTCTTCCTTGACTTAGCGTCCTGCCAGATGTTAACAGGACTTTCACGGACTTCGCGGTCATCGTCTACTTCCCCAATTCAATTCTCTATCCTAATACATACAGCATGATATTCATTCCGGTTTTTCATGTGGGGTCCACATTGCGGTTCCCCACAATCCGAGCAACACAGAGCATTTAATCCGGAAAGTCTGCAGTCCTTCCGGTCTAGAAAAGATTCATCACCATCCTAGCTCATGCAAATGGATTTTGTACTTCCCCAATGCGCCTCCAAAGTTGCCAGCAGAGATTTTGATCACGCCCTCGTGTTTGCATACCTCTTCAATCGCTACCTTGGTGGCTTCCGCAACAGCTTGCTCTGTGAGTCCATTAATTACTACTTCCATCACAAAATCACAATCCTTCGGGAGATAGGTATCAGGTATCGCCCCCTTCAGAGTAGGGCAATACCTCTCGTTTGTCGAAGCATGCAACGCCTTGTATCGAGAGGAGGGTTTTGAGCCTGAACCAACGAGACCACCTGGAAAGGGGGTGTATGCTCCTTCCACTTTTTCGATTGCCTTGACAGCGGCCTTGCCGCTTTCCATTCCGCTTCGGACGTCTTTGCAGAAGTAGATTATATTTCCTCCAGCAACTCCCTTAGTTCGGCCGAAAGTTTCTTGGATAACAAATGTACCACTCATTCTTGGCACCAACCAAAGCACACGCCCGTCAATAGGACCTTTCTTTATCTGATTGCCATCTCCAAACATCGCTATCATCTTGCCCACAGGGTACGTATCCGCGGTATCTGGAGTATCATCATAGGCGCAAGCAGTTGGACTTGTCAATACGCATTGGCCCAGACGAGCTAGTAGTTGTTCTTGAATTCCTTCTTTTTTTGCTGTGGCAAAGACAACCCTGACCCCAGGTCGACCATCAGGAGTCTCCTCGGGTTTTAGGATGTGCTCGATACCGGCTTCAGTTGGAGTCATGATGACCGATGTACCAAATCCTGTTGTTTCAAGTGCTGTTGTCCTGGCCCAATCTTCGTCATATGCTGTAATAATTGTTCTATTCATGTGCATACTGAATGCTTCTGCGAAGGTGTCTTCAACAGGCACGCCGTTAATTTCCATTTTTATCTGCCCCTATTATTCATAGCAGAGTGTTTTCCCTCCTTTTTTCTTTTCCTAGAAATAGACTTCATAGTCTTTATGTATCAGTTTGTAAATAGACTCTGATTAGGTTCGGAGAACAATGACCGTGCTTTTAACTCTCAAAGAGAGTCCTGAGATTCCAATAGAAGCCGATTCAATTACGCCCAGCCATTTTGCTGCTAAAACCCTGGCCCAAATTGGTAAATTGGGAGTCATTCAAGGAAAGGATTCGCTTGAAATTAGGGACTTCTTTGAAACTAAGGGGAACCCCGCCAAAAGCGCTGACGAGACTGAGATTGTTGTCATCGGAGATCTCAAACACGTGAAGATGATTGGTAAAGGGATGAATGGAGGCAAAATCAGAATCGAGGGAAGTGCGGGAATGCATCTCGGCGCTGAGATGGTCGCAGGAAGAATATCAGTGAGCGGTTCTGTCGATGCATGGGCTGGAGCCGAGATGAGTGGAGGGAATATCCAGATTGAGGGTGATGCTGGTGATTATCTCTGTGCGGGATATCGTGGCAGCCCTGATGGGATGAAGGGTGGTCGGGTCTATGTCGCTGGAGATGCCGGCCGTGAGATTGCGCTTCATATGCGGAAAGGGTTCATCGCAGTCAAAGGTAATGTGGCAGAGATGGCTGCAGCTAGAATGAGGGGCGGCACTATTATGGTATGCGGCGAGATAGGCCCAAGAGCCTGTGCAGAAGCAACAAGGGGAATGGTCTTTGCACTTGGCAAGATTGCCTCAGTACTGCCGACCTACAAGTACAGCGGGTCATCAGAGAGGGAATTCACTGGCTACTACACTCGATACCTCAAGTCTCGTAGACCTGATTTCTTAAAATCGGACATCAAAGCCTCCGAGAAGTGGCTTAAGTTCGTGGGTGATTTCGCTGAAGCTGATCCAAAGACCGAGATATACGCAAGATCGTCTTTGAATGCACACTTATTGGAGTGAGTAATTATGAGTCTGAACAAGGGAGCATTGAATATCTTCGAGAAGATTGTCGAGAGAAGCAACGAATTGGAATGTGCTGTGTCCAAGCAAGCAAATGGTACCACAATCTTGGATGCTGGCATTGATGTGGCAGGTTCAAACGAGGCTGGCCGATTGGTCGGTGAAATCTGCCTTGGTGGTTTTGGCGATGTCACCCTGACCAAGATGAGAGTTGGCGATATTGAATTGCCTGCAGTGTCAGTCAAGGTTGAGAAAGTGACAGAAGCTACACTGTGCTCGCAATATGCTGGCTGGACCATCAAAGTTGACAAGTACTTCGCTATGGCGTCAGGGCCAGCAAGAGCACTAGCAAGAACTGAAAAGCTCTACAAAGAGCTGGGATACACTGAAGATTCGGATGTAGCAGTTGTTGTTTTGGAAACACGTGAATTTCCACCTGAGCCAGTCACAGAATACATTGCCAGCAAATGTGGCGTGCCCACCTCAAACCTGTATGTCGTAGTGGCCCCAACTGCATGCTTGGTTGGGTCTGTTCAAATCTCAGCGCGAGTCGTTGAAGTTGGTGTTCACAAGCTTCACGAACTCAAGTTTGATCCTTGGAGAATCAAGATGGGAGAAGGCAAGGCGCCAATCGCCCCCATTGCCAAGAATGACAGCAGAGCCATGGGCGTCACAAATGATTGCATCCTCTTTGCAGGAAGTACATTTTATGAGGTTCAGCCTTCCAAATCACACAAGCTTGAGGATTTGATAGAGAAGGTGCCCTCTTCAGCCTCGGAACAATACGGGACTCCCTTCTATGATTTGTTCAAGAGTGTAGGATTCGACTTCTACAAGGTTGATCCTCTCTTATTCAGTCCAGCTGAGGTCGCCATCAAAGACATTGAGAGTGGCACTATCTACAGAGCCGGGGCACTAGACCCTAGCGTCCTGAAGCGTTCACTAGGGATGTAGAGCACCTGCTTTAGCAAGAGTTGTTCCACCTAGGGTTGTGGTTCACGTTTCTTCCAAGCCACTATCAGGGCCAATACAACCACTCCTGTTGTCAATCCAAGCCCCAACATCATAGGACCGGGAGTATTGGTGCCCGTTTCTTGAGTTGTGTCAGATGTTGTATTGTTTGCAGTGGAGGACGGTGTTGTGGTATGTGTCTGCGTGGTCGATGTAGTGGTGGATGTCGAATGTGTACTGGCATAGGCTGGTACTTCTGATGTTTCGTTTACATACATGTCTGCAGTGACCCTTACGCTAAGGTCGATGAACCTAGACAATACCTTACCTAGTTCTTCATCTGAGAGCTCTTGGGGGATGTTATCCATTAGGAAGTCGTATTCGGCTGCTGTGTAGTCCTCTGCGGCAAAAGCATATTCCTGTATTTCGCGAACCTTTGAGGGCTCATAGATATCGTCTAAGAAGCTCTCTGCGTACTCCTGTTTGATTTGGGTTACGGAGGAGATCTCGTCAAGAACTGGTGGGGTATCGCCAGCAAAAGCAATGGATGGAAAGAAAACACCCACCATTGGAACACATCCATACTCACACCACATGGCATTGAGTCTTCCCTCATATCTCAAATCACCGCTTACTGCAACCATGGCGGCTACTGTGTTATCATTGCATATTTCCCCATAGATTGGGAAGTTAGACGTGCCTTGCTCTTGATCGTGAACGTATCTGGAAACCCCCTGTGCCACATCTGTCCAAGAAATACTTCCTTTCTCGATATATATCTCCTCCAATGCATCAAGCGCATACTGGTCTCTTCCGCTGGGCCCACTGGCCAGGCCTGGAAATGTTCTTGGGTGATTTGCTCGGGATTGATACCCATTCGTGACATATTCAGCTGAATACATGGAATTACTAACCTCGAAGAAAGCTCCAGTTCCAAAACGGTCCACTACTCCAAGGCAAGTTGCTACGGCCAGCACTGACATTCGTGCAGTAGGACCAATTGGAGATTCGGGGTCGCCAAGCATTGTTTCAACTTGGCTCACAGTTTCACAGAGTTCCAATACCATCCTATTGAGGAGCCCATTATATTCGCCCGCATTTGGGCTTTCTGCAAGTGCTAGCATGGCAGTATTCATGACAGCAAGTCCACGTTCGTTTATGCCCATCCACAACGAGTTCACTGCGACAAAGCCATAGGTCGTTGCAGTAGCCGCATAATATACTGGCCTGTTGTAGGTTTCAGACGAGTCCCTGTTTTTCATCAGGATGGCTCTGCCATCCTTTGCGGCTCGTCCTGTCACTATGATTGATGTGCATTCTTCATCAGAGACAGTGTCATCAGACATGGTGGGTAATGCGGTTGATTCAAGCACATCGGAAGATGAGTATGATTGCCACGGCACTTGGTTTGAGAGTGGTACAACTGCTGAGATAAAAAGGACAAATGTGAGAATTGCGAAAATCAATCTGGAAGAGCCTGTTTTAAGTCCTATACCCATCCTCAGCAATCTCCAGAGCTTTGTTCTCCTCACTGGGCATATATGGAGATAGTTATCCAAGCAACGTTTTGTCGCATCTAGGAGCTGCCCTTCACCTAGCTTATGTCTCCACAAAATCGGATAATTAAGTGTTATAAGCAAGGGGCATTATTTGAGGACGATGAAGGTCGACCCAAGAAACAAGATCAATGACTTGGATGGCAAAGAGTGGGTGAAATCTACAGCAAGCGTCTGGTATCAACGTGGACTCGGAAAGGAACACCCTCACGCGCATTATGAGAAACAACACCCTGCGCCCTTTGCGTTTCTCATGGTGGAACGACTATTGAAGTTCTTCACCAAGAAAGGTGATGTTGTTCTTGACCCATTCTGTGGTGTGGGATCCACTCTGAAGGCGTGTGCTCTGAATGGGCGACGTGGAATCGGCATCGAGTTGGGGAAGAAATGGGCCGCACTTGCAAAGAAGCGGTTGGCAAACGAGGCTAACGAGGGTTTCGAACAGGAATTAATCTGTGGTGACTGCCGAGAAGTCCTTCCAAAGATGAAATCCGAATCGGTCGATTTCATTGTCACTAGCCCCCCTTATTGGGGAATTCTGGCAAAGCCCGCCGATTATAGAGTGAAAGAAGAGCGAATCAGTAAGGGTCTTGATACAAAATACAGTGATGATGAACGGGATCTGGGAAACATCGAAGACTATGAGAGATTCCTGGATCAATTGGGAACCGTCTTTGCCGAGTGCTATCGGATTCTTGCCAATCGGAAATATATGGTCGTGGTCGTTTCAGATTTCCGGCATGGGAACGAGTTCTATCACTTTCATTCGGATGTTGTAAGGCAAATGGAGCATATGGGATTTACATCTAAGGGTCTAATCATTTACGTCAAGAACGCAAAGAAGCTCTACCCCTATGGCTATCCCTACGACTTTGTACCTAGTATCATTCATGAATACCTTCTAGTCTTCAGGAGAGAACAGGAGGATTCCATCTAGTGGAGTTTTCGAAGAACACGCTCCAGAAGCGAGCCTGTGAACTTGGAAAACTGACCTACAAGACACGTCCCTTTGCATCTAGAAACTGGGGCCATCCATGGCATTCCTTGATTTCCTACCCGAGTAAGCTGAAGCCTGCGATTGCTCACTTTCTTGTTAAGCTGTTCTCCTGCCAAGACGATGTGGTCCTTGATCCATTCTCAGGAGTCGGTACCATCCCCTTTGAAGCGGGCCTTCAACAAAGAAACGGGTGGGGGTCAGATCTCTCACCTCTAGCTTTTCATGCGACACGAGCAAAGGTCGAGCAAATTTCATCGAATCGGATTGAGGAACTCCTTCTCAAACTAGAGCAGTTCATTTTGGATTCAGAGCATGAATCTGACTGCACTCCCGTAGAGCCAGAAATCATTCAGTACTATCATCCTCGTACGCTGAGTGAGATACTTGCAGCTCGAAGGTTCTTCCAAAATCTAAACAGCCGCAATCCTGAGGCCTCCTTTCTCCTTACTTGCATGTTACACATTTTGCACGGGAATCGACCTTATGCCCTCAGTAGACGGTCGCATAACATCATGCCCTGGTCTCCCAAAGGTGAGTTTGTTTACAAATCTGTGTTGGCCTCCTTGGCGGACAAAACACAAAGGATGCTATCCTTCGTGCCCCGCAATGGATTCAAACCTGGCTTTGCATTTCAAGATAATGCTGCAAAGCTGGGTGTGAAGGATGAATCGATTGATGTGATTCTGACGTCACCACCTTTCCATAGCTCCCGCGACTTCCTGAGAATGAATAGAATTCGACTATGGTTCTGCGGGTGGTCATACAATCATCAGCAGATGGTAAGGGAGAACTTCTTGGAGCACCAAAAGGACTTGGGAGTCTATAGTGAAATTTTTCGCGAGTTCAATCGCGTTCTGAAACCACAGTCTGCCGCCGTATTACACCTTGGCGTCGTTGGCGCGGTAGATATGGCTACTAACATAACTCCCTTTGCCCGGAAGGCAGGTTTCGACCACATTGCCACAGTTTACGAAGACACTTCAAGGTTGGAGAATCATGGTATCCGAGATCTAGGGGCAACGCATAAGCATCAATTCCTAGTTCTTAGGAAATCCTAAGGCATGCAATTGACCGTTTGTTAAGTTCAAACTCGGCACTCTAAACTGAATTGCCTCTCGTGATAGAGAGACTTTCTCCTGAAGGAGCTGTCCTCCTATGGAGCTTGCGCGAAATGGCTTCTAGCTTTCGAATTTGCGAGTTTTGAAATGCCATATTATCAGACGAGCTATAATATGCAGGTGGACACCTGAGGTATATGATAAACGATGACCGTTAGAAGCCAAATGAAGACCACGACAGCGCCCCGTCCAAAGGCACAATGCGGAAGAGCTGGCTGCATAGTGCTATACAAAGGGGATAACTGCATCTTCTGCGACGCAGCATTAGAAACTTTGAACGCCATTGTTTGCGAATTTGGCTTGCCGTCCAACTCGGTTTATGCCTTGGATGCCGATGAATACTGCGATGATTTTAGCCCAGGCTTCCCAGGGCCAATGGGCCTACCTACAATTCGCATTTGTCGCGAGATTTTGGTGGGCATGCCGGATCCAGATAATGCACGCGGTGCGATTCTTCATGCAGCTATTAGAGAGTGCTTCTTGGATAATACACTATAATTCTAGGCTCTTACATGCAAGTTCGACATGCTTCTCCAAATCTCAAATTCCCTCTGAAGCTTCTTGACAGCTTGGATGTCAGCATGATACAGCGGCTTTCTCATATCCGAAAAATTGGGGACTTTCTTACAGAGGTCCATTTTCAAGAGATTCCGCAATGCCAGGGTGACTGTTCTTGGAGCCAATCCTACTTGGTCCGAGATTTCCTTGGGGTAGAGGGGTCCGTCCTTCGCAATCTTTTCCAGAACCACCAGAGCGCTTCTTGTAACTTCAGATCGAACAGCCATTTCTTCTTACCTTCCATGTGATTATTTTTCGGCAACCAGCCCGCCAATCCGTATCCGATAACCAATCACTAGTCACTATTTTGGCAAAATCATTTATATAAGCCTTGCCAATAAAGTAATTGATTGTACTTAGAAAAACACGGTTAAAAGGAAACGTGAATGTGAACGATTTGCAAAGGAAAGTGGTACTCTGACAGCGAAACCTCTTCTTGACGAAAAAGATCTCGCCATTGTTACTGCCCTTAGCAAAAGAGGCGGTAAGGCTTCGGCAGAGCAATTGAGCGAAGACCTAGATATCCCCGCAAGAACTGTCAGGTATAGAATCTCCCGCATGCGTAAGTCTGAATTCTTGTATCCTCCCTATCCAGTCACGCACGAAAGGAAGTTGGGAGCTGGAGAGGCCATTGCCACGATGAAGGCAACTCGTAAGGGAGTCCGCCTGTTGGAAGAGGTCTTGGATAAGGCACCTGCGGTTTACTGGTTTAGTGATTCCTATGGGACCTTTGACGGCTATGTCGCTCACATCTACTATCCGCTTGCCTCAGCAGCGTTTTCAGAGAATCTGATGAAGGCAATCCATAATGAAGGACTGGTTTCCGACTATTCAATTCTTGACATTGTCGATTACGAGTACAAGAACGGGGACTATGGACGGCTTGATGAGAATCTTAAGTGGCGTCATGACTGGGAAGCGTGGCGCGAAGGCGTAGCGAAGAACTTGAAAAGCAAGAAGTCCTATAGGCCGAAACTTGACTACAACCCCCGTCTTGTTGATTTTGACCAAAAGGATGTCTTGTTGATTAAGCATGTGATGCACAATGGAGAAATCACCCAAAAGGAACTGGGAAAACTATTGGGTCTCTCGGAGCCATTGGTGAACAAACGGTTGGCGCGTCTCGACAGGACTGGGATTATCAAGGGGTATCGTGTTGAATTCGACTCACACAACGAAACCACTTACCTGAGTTTGACTTTCGAACTGGATGACGATAGCAGCGGTTTACTTGCTAGCTTCTATCAACTACCTCATCCTTTCTTCATCATAATGGAGTCGAGGAGCCGATATTGCATACGCATTGGACTCTCTTCCAGTGAATTGAGAGAATTTCTAAAAGGGCTTGATATTATGCGCGCTCATTTCGCATCCTATTCGGTTCAGACGCTCCACCATGCTCGAAGAGCTACTTCGACACACCCGTTCGACCAATTCAACATAGAAACCTGCACGTGGGATATTGATCTGGAAGCCTCAGTTAATGTTGTAAGGAGAATTGGCTCTTCTCTCTGAAAATACTGAAATAGTACTACGCCAACCGATTTGGTAGGCATCTTTGTTAGACGTAGGGAGGTGACGCCATTAGCTCAGCCCAATCCATATGACTTTGCTCCATCAGAGGCTCAGGCAGATGACGAGTATGAACGGTTTGAATTGCTCTGGGTTGGCAAAGCAGCTGCTCGTCTTGAGGCCACTGAATCTCCCCCCTGTAGACTAGAGTTCATCCCTGAGAAGTCGATGTATCCGGAAACGACGGAGAATCTGTTCATCGAAGGTGACAGTCTGCCTGCCATGAAACTGCTCCTTGGTACTTATTCTGAAAAGGTTAGAATGATCTACATCGACCCTCCCTATAATACGGGGCGATCCTTCATTTACAATGATGACTTCTCGATCGAAACCAGCTCCTATCTTGAAAGAGCTGGTGGTGGGGACTGTCAGGATGCCGGCCACTCTGATGAACAAGCCGCTTCTGGGAGACTTCACTCTGACTGGCTGTCGATGATGTTCCCTAGGCTCATTCTAGCACGGCACCTGCTAGCAGAGGATGGTGTCATTTTCATTTCAATCGATGACAATGAAGTACACAACCTGAGAATGTTAATGAATGAGGTATTTGGGGAGTCGAACTTTGTGGCTACTGCTATCTGGGAGAAGAAGGCTTCCCCTCAGAACGATGCGCGTTGGCTCTCCGATAACCATGACTATGTTCTGATATATGCGAAGAATAAGCGACTCTGGCGCCCTGAAATCCTTCCACGCACCAAAGAGGCCAACGCCAGATACAAAAATTTGGATAACGACTCGAGGGGCCCCTGGACCTCAAGCGATCTTACGGTTAAGACCTACAATCCTGAATATGATTATGAAATCATCACTCCCTCTGGGCGTCTTGTTGTGCCCCCCCGAGGTCGGTGCTGGGGAATGCCAAGAAGCCGTTTCAACCAACTGGTAGAAGAAGGACGAATCTGGTTTGGAAGAAATGGCGACTGCGTGCCAAGACTGAAACGGTTTCTGTCAGAAGTGAAGAAGGGGATGACACCCAAGACCCTCTGGCCACGTAGTGAAGTAGGCGACAATCAAGAGGCAAGACGAGCACTTCGAGACCTCTTTGGTGATATTGGCGTTTTTGATACACCTAAGCCTGTTCGACTTATCAAACGCATGCTGCAAATAGGAACGACCTCCAAATCCGGTGATATCATTTTGGATTTCTTTGCTGGTTCCTGCAGCACTGCTCATGCCATATTGGAGCTAAACTACGAGGACTTGGGAAACCGAAGATTCATTATGATTCAGACCCCCGAACCAGTTCCCCGCACATCGAGAGCGTATGGAATGGATTTCAGACTAGTATCAGAGATAGGAGCTGAGCGCATCCGACGTGTTTCCAAGTCGATTCGGTCCAAGCTGACCAAGAACCCACATGACACCTCCCACTCACTGGACTTGGGCTTTAGGTTCATGAGGGAAACCTACCCATGGAATCACGATGGTTGAGTTCTTTTCTTGGTCAGGTCCAGTGCCTTTCAACTGCTTCTTCAACGATCGTTCCAAGCATCTGTAGGTCAAAATCGGGGCGGCTTTCTTGAGTGCAATTCTGGCTATAGATCTGCAATGCTTTCCCGAGAGCAACAATCAATGCATCTTTCTTCGCCAGTTCTGGATGTACTCGTGATGCATTGAAAATCGCCTTAGAAATCTGGTCCTCGATTGATGCAGGACTTTCAATCCTCATTCTCTTCGGTGTCTTTCTGCAAACAAGAATCGCATTGTAGTTAGCGCCATGGGCACGAACTCCGCTGGGTGTTTCGCCATGGCTTGGGTAGACAGAGGTTATGCAGAAGCTGGAATCCACAAGGATCTGAAGTAACGCAATCCACGCCTCTATTCGCTTATGCTGGAAAACAAATATCATGTATCCCTCATCCTTCAGAACGCGGTGCAGCTCGCAAAATACTCTAGTCATCGACGTGACATAGAAATCGTGGTCCTTTCCAGTGCTTGACTGCACCAGAATCTCATGCTCTCTTCCACTAAGGAGCTGACCAAACTCATCCGGATATGTTTCCTCCAGTCCTATTCGCAGCCAACAATAGAATAGGTTTGACAATTCAGAGTACATTATGTTGTCATAGTATGGCGGATCCGTGATAACCGCGTCAATTGACCTGTCCGGAAGAAATTCCAGATTCTCAGAAGATGCGCACCTGAGGAGAGTGTCAGCGGTTCCCATCAAATCAACGAAATAGTCAGCTTCTTTTCCGTTGATGAAGTCACCATGAATATCAACGCGGACCCTACCAACTTTCTCGTTGACTGATTGAAACTTGATTTCATAGGGTTGCTTTTGATAATGAAGCGCTCTTACAGCCTTCCCGAAGTACTTTGAGAATGAACCTCTTCCAAGTTTTGCTCCCAATACGTTGTTCTCAACTGGCATCATTGGGGGTGAGAAGTAGTGTCCCCCAAAGAGTGGCTCAATCTTTCGGGCGGTTGCGTTGTAGATGCAGAACATATTGTTGGCATTCAATGCATCCGAGAAGATGAGGAGAAATAATTCCTTCAATCCTCTATCTTTGATAGCAAGTATCTCTTGCAGAATTAGAGATAGTGCAAAAAGTTGTCTGCTGTTGAAGAAATCCAAAAATCGTTTGTAGACCTTACATCTGGGTCGCATGGTGGTCATTCTATCCCAAGGCACTTCTTGTTTAGGGATGATATGGCCAATTGCGCTTTCTCTTAAAGTCGCCAATTTTGCTTTGGAATCCTCAAGGATGCGATAGTCTTTCTCATCAGGAATTTTGTATCCGCGCCCGCACGTTGAGCAGTAGTATTCAATTCCAAAATTCCATTCAGTCGGAGCGTTCCCACCATCGAGCCATGCTTCGGTTACATCCCCATCATATCCGCAACTCTGACATTCATACCTCTTGTTCGAGGCGAAGTGTGATGAAAGGTCAAAACCGCAGTCACACCAGGCGTTTTCTGAATTGGCTTCTACGAACTTCCTGCAATGCGGGCAGTAGTAGAGGTCTCTCTCTTTGCATATACGTGCGATACGAAGGGTTCGAAAAAGAAACACCTCCTCCCCACATCTCTTGCAATTCAACACTCTCACCCAGAAGGAGTACATGATTTCCGCAGTGTGCCCATTCATGCATTCGGTCGCATAGCTGGAGCCTATCTCCTTCGCAACAGATGACCTGATTCTTTGAAATTCCCCAGCTGCTTCTTTGGCATCTATGGCGTGCATTTCTTTCTTTGTGATGAACCATGCCACCGGATTGATGTCAATGCCTATAGTTTTGCATCCGAGTCTATGTCCCTCGATGATAGTGGTCCCTCCCCCCATGAATGGGTCGAGGATTACTGGTGCATCCCCTTCCCTGTTCTTCAATCCCAAATGAGAATAGAAAAGGTCCATAGGATTCTCATGTCTGAATGCTGAGAGTATCAATGCTCTGTACGTGCAGCCAACACGTCTCGCAAACCATTTGTGCATATGGTAAATTGGTTTCCTTGAATTGCTCTCGCTCCATGCCAGCCTGTCTATTTCCTCTGTTGGGAAGTCTTTATCGATGAAGGGCAGGGCTATCACATCTCAGAGGTGTTTGGTCCATACGACTGCGTCATCATGAGGATAAAGCGAAGGTATCAATGCGACTTCCTGGAAGCCCAGAGCATTGTAGAATAAGCGGGCATCTTCATTGGTTCTTTCCATGAAAAGGTAGACGACTCTGAGCTTCTCCCCTTCTTCTGAATAGAAACTAGAAGCTTCCTTGAATAATGACATTACAAGGTTTCTCGCCACACCTTTCCTTCTGAACTTCTGGTCTACACCAAGTCCAATGAGCTCAATGACCCCATCGTCCAAGCCACCTCTGATGTCCCAGCTAACTGTCCCGACGAGCTTACCTTCCACGAAGCAGAGAATCGTCCTAAGGTGATCTAGCAAATCGCTCGCGAAGCGGGCTGCCTCCAACTGGTTGTCTTCGACTTCTGTCAGAAAGAGATCTACTAGACTCTCTCGGTCGGCTTCCCTTGCGGACCTGATTTCCCTCATATGATACTCGGTAGGCTATCCAATTCTTGTATTTACCTATTCTTTGTCAAGGGCCGTAGATAAGCACTCGATGCGGTTGCCTTTGAGCTACTCGATAATTACAACTGCATCTACTGTCAATTCGTATTCTTCATCTTCATCAAGATTATGAATGAGCGCCTTTTCCACTTCTCCCTCTCCTCTTATCTCGAGAAGCCGTGATTCGTAAATCACCTTCACGCTGGAGGTTTCTAGTTCGTCTTTCAACTCAGAGGTTGTAATGATCTCCTTTTCTGGTGTGAGAAGAACAACTCTATCCGTTTGAGAGGTGAGTTCTAATGCTGCCTCAACTGACTCGTCTCCAGTATGGACAACAAGCACACGCAGGTTGGAAAAGTCCTCCAAGTCACTGATGTCGAGGTAAACCCCCTTGTCGAGGTATTTCTCCTGACCAATAATGCATGTCGGTCCTTCATTCTCGATTTTAGCTGAAGTTACCTCCTCTGGAGCCTCTTGTGCGCGATACGCCTTTATCGCTTCATGGAGTGCATCCGCCGCAAGATTGGAACAATGCATTTTGATGGGCGGGAGTCCGTCCAGTTCGGTCGCTACGTCCTCTCTAGTCAGTTTCATGGCGTCTTCCAAGGTCATTCCAATCGCCATTTCTGTCGTCATACTGCTTGTGGCAATGGCAGACCCACATCCGAATGTCCTGAACTTGGCATCGACTATTTTATCGTCTTTTACCTTGATGAAGACCTCCATGAGGTCTCCACACGTCGGATTCCCCACGCGACCACTTGCGACGTCATCGCCTTCGAGAATCCCTACGTTTCTCGGATTTCGGAAATGGTCCAGCACTTTCTCACTGTACTGTGTTGATTTCATTTTCATCACTTACTACTTGGTTTGTATATTGGTGACAGTTCTCTAATTCGACTGAGCACTTCCGGAATTGCCTCGAGTACGCGGTCGATGTCTTGGTCTTCAGTGAATCTTCCAGGTGTCAGCTGGAGCGACCCATGGGCTTCTTCATGTATTAGCCCGGTTGCAATCAAGGTTGCAGATGGTTCCAGAGTTTTGGAGGTACATGCAGAGCCGGTCGAGACCGCAATTCCCTTGTCCTTGAAGGATAGAAGAAGGGCTTCACCTTCAACTCCATCGAATCTGAAGTGGGCATTACTCGCCAGCCTTTCGGTAGGATGCCCGTTAAGATGGCTGTCTGCTATTTCCTCTAAGACAGTTCTGATTAGCCGGTCTCTGTATCCTTGAAGTTTCTTAATTTCGACAGGCATTTCCTTCTTCATGATCTCTGCGGCAATCCTCATTCCGACGATTCCTGCAACATCTTCGGAGCCTGATCTTAGGCCTCTCTCCTGGCCGCCTCCTATCATAATGGGATTGACTCTGTATTTCTTCTTCATGTACAAGATGCCAACTCCCTTAGGTCCGTAAAGGTCATTCGAGGACATGGCCATAAGGTGTATTTTGTCCCGTTTGACATCTATGGGCATTAGCCCCTCTGCTGCAACGGCGTCTGTAAAGAACGCTATTCCCTTTTCCTCTGTAATCTTGCCAATTTCCGCAAAGGGTTGTATGGTTCCGATTTCGTTGTTTGCCAATTGTATTGCAACGAGAAGTGTGTCATCTCTGATCCTCTTCTCTAGCTTTCGAAGGTCTACTCTTCCGTACATGTCCACCGGAACCTTGGACACCTCAAAGCCCTCTCTTTCAAGATATTTCTCAATGTTTCGAACAGAGATATGTTCAACCTCAGAAGTGACAATGTGCTTTCCTTTGTTTTTGTTCTTCAAGGCATAGCCAATGATACCAAGATTGATTGCCTCTGTCGCACCTGAAGTGAAGATTATCTCGTCTTCATCAGCATTTATGAAATCAGCAATCGCTCTTCTGCTCTCTTCTAGGGCCTCAGTTGCCACATCTCCCACACTGTGCAGTGAAGATGGATTACCAAACTTCTCAGTGAAGTATGGCAGCATACCTTCAACAACTCTCGGGTCGACTGGTTTTGCAGTATGATAGTCAAGATAGACTTGCTTGATTTCCTACACGCTCCCCAACTAGAACCACATCGTTGCATCAGCTTCTAGAGCCAAATCATTCAAGGTGGCCGCTCCGACTATCTTGCATCCTTCTATTAGCTGGACTTGGTCCCAGCCGAGCATCTGTTTTGAGGCTTCACAGACGTACACAGGAATCCCCATTTCTATGGTTTCCTGTATCATCTTTGCAATGTTGGGAAAGCTTCCGACCTTGATTTTCTTTGCCTCTTCCGGTTTTAAAATCCTCAAAGCCTGACCCAAGTAGTACACCTTTGCTTCAATATCCATCGCCTTAGCGCTCTGAGCAAGCACCAGTGGAGAATATTGACGTTCTGGGTCGTCACTTGTCTGTACGTAGAGAATACTGCTCATTATGGCTCACTCCTTTTTCTTATCAGGAACCGCTGAGTTCCATTTTCCATTCGAACGAAGTTCAGCAATTCATGGCCAGTCCTTTTGCAGAATCGTTTAATGTCCTCCTCTGCCGCTGGGTCGTCAGCAAGTACTTCTAGAACTTCTCCTGCCTTGATTGAATCAATGGCCTCTCTGGTCTGGAATAGTGGTTGTGGACAGTAGAGTCCCAAGCAATCAAGAGTTTCGACGGGTTCAATGCTATTCATTGAGGATTCACCTAACCATCAATAAATAACCATAGTTAATTACTTATAACTTCATCGCTCTTAACAAGAATCTCTGATGCACCTACTCCTCACGTTCTTCTCTTTGGAGCCTCAAGTCTTCCTGCATTAATCGACACTTCTCCAGCCACAATTTCTCGTACTCGTAATGGTCAATTATTCTATCCTTCAAGTCCACGATTGAATGAATCCCCTCGTCCTTACACCATTGGACGCATATCCTGTAGGCCTCCCAATCCATCTCCGTATCCTCCCATTCCGCCTCAACTTCCTCATGCCCACAGATGAACCATGCAACTCCCCGAGTGTGCCCATCAGTTGAGACCATCTCGTCGTCAATCACCTTGATTGGTATGGGATCAATCCTCGAAAGTTCGCCCGACCTCATTTTCTTGAGGACTGCATTGAGCTTTGCGCTGCTTATATAGAGCTGACTTGGTTGTATCACTTCCAAACGAAGGTTGAAGGTATTCTTCAATTGGCTCTGTCCATCTCCTAGAGCTGCTCGACGCTCATTCGACAGTGTTAAATTATGCGGTTAATTCTCGAAGTTAGGAGTTGCTTATATGACTAGGACGAGTCGAGCTGCGGTTATTCCGATGCCCAATCAGAATCTTGAAGTTAGAGAATATGAGATACCAGAGTTGGTTGCCGGTTCAGTACTAATGAAAGTTGCAAATGCCGGCGTATGCGGTACTGACGTACATGTGTGGCATGGCCAGCTGGCTGGAGTGCCCTATCCATTAATTCTTGGGCACGAAGTTGTGGGAACCATTGAGGATATTGGACCTACTCCAGTTTTTGACTTGGATGGAAACACGCTTGCTCCTGGGGACAGAATCACTTTCCATGACGTTACTGAAACCTGTTACTCCTGCTGGTACTGCTTAATTGCCAAGTCACCAACGAAATGCCCCAATCGGGCAGTATATGGCATAAATCGTGATTCCACTCAATGGCCCTACCTTATCGGCGGATACAGCGAGTACATGTACCTCACACCTGGGACTCACATTATCAAGTTGCCCGATCATGTGAGTTTTGATGGTGCAAGTTCTGTTGGGTGTGCAATGCCTACAGCAATCCATACAGTGGAACGGAGTCCACTAAGAAGAGGTTCGCATGTGGTTGTGCAAGGTGCTGGCCCTGTAGGTCTGATGATTGCCGCACTTGCCAAGCTTGGTGGTGCGGTATCAATTACCTCTCTTGATTTAACGTCACACCGCCTTGAAATGGCCAGGAAATTCGGTGCGACGCACACTGTGAACGTATCTGAAACTACTCTCTCGGAACGTCTTGATGTCCTTCAGGAAACCTCCGAGGGTCATGGTCCGGATATTGTGTATGAAGCAACCGGGAGCGCGCAAGCTGTGGCAGAAGGTTTTCAACTGGTTCGAAATGGCGGTGCCTATACCATCTGCGGCCAATACACTGATAGCGGCTCCGTGGAGATTAATCCTCACCAGATCAACAAAAAGCACCTCGACATCAAAACCGTCTGGGGGTCAGAAACCAAGCATGTCTACGATGCAGTAAAAACGTTAGGGCAAAGTAGCAAGATGTTTCCATATGAACTGCTTGTAACACACAGATTCTCTCTAGACGACGCTCAGAAAGCATTGGAAACCCAAGAGCGAAGGGAATCAGTAAAGGCAGTGATTTCACCTCACAAATAACAGACTCGCTTCATATAGCTACGAGCAAATCGAAACGTTGAACGGAGTTGGCCATTATAGGAGGTTTGTAGTTGGCAAACACATTGGCTCACAACAAGGCCAAGCAGGCATGTGAAATTCTCAAGGAAGTGGACGTGGACCTCTGGCTGGTATGGGTCCGAGAAACTTCACAAATGGCTGATCCTGTCTTGGACCTCGTATTCGATGGTGATCTTGTCTGGCAATCCGCACTTCTATTCAAGCCTGATGGTGAAAATACCGCTATCGTTGGCAATTTCGACAAAGATGCGGTCAGTGCAACTGGCATCTTTGAGAATGTTAGACCCTACACTAAGGGAATTAGGGATGTGCTTCTTGAGGAAATTGACCGAAGCCGTCCTGAGAAGATTGCCATCAACTACAGTCGGAACGATGTGGCCGCTGATGGCCTGACAGCTGGAATGCACATGCTCCTGAAGGAGTATCTCAAAGGAACTCCCTATGAGCACCGCTTGACCAGCGCAGAACTCATCATTAGCAAACTTCGAGGCCGGAAGATTGAGGAGGAAGTTTCTCGGATTAGGAAGGCGGTTGAGATTACCGAGGCCATATTTAGAGCAGCTGAGGACTTCGTCAAGGTCGGGATGACGGAGTTGGAGATTCACTCCTTCTTCCACAATCAAATGGCACAATATGGCGTTACCTCAGCCTGGAACCCAGACCACAATCCTGCCGTTGATGCAGGCCCTACCAAACAGTTTGGTCATACAGGGCCAATCGATCTTAGGGTCAAGAAGGGGCATCTCCTGCATTTCGACTTTGGCGTGAAGTGGAGTGACTATTGCTCTGACGTCCAACGAATGTTCTTCTTCGGCGCAAGGAATGAAATTCCCGAACAGGTTAATGATGCCTTTGAGACCGTTCGTGATGCAATTCAAGCTGCAGCCAAATTCATCAGACCTGGAGCTGTCGGATATGAGGTTGACACAATCGCCCGCGACTTTGTAAAAGAAAGAGGATATGAAGAATACCAGCATGCCCTTGGTCATCAAGTCGGAAGGCATGCTCATGACGGTGGCACCCTTCTCGGACCAAGATGGGAGAGGTATGGTGACAGTTCGATGGGTGTTGTTGAGGTTGGAAATGTGTTCACTCTGGAGCTTTATGTCACAACGGAGAACTATGGGCAAATAAGCCTTGAAGAAGACATACTCATAACAAGAGAAGGTTGCAAGTTCCTCTCCACTCCGCAAAAGGAGCTCATCTGCATCGAATGAACTTCTAGTAAAACTCTTCGCAAAAGTTTATGTGGTTTTGGACGTAATACTCTTACGCACAACGCCGGAAAAACTCAAGGAGGGTTGCTTCTGTGTCGAATGCCACCAAGAGACTGAGAGAACAATACCTTAGTGCTTTTATGATGCGGAAATGGATTGCAGAGAAGATGGCACGCCTTAACCATGACCAAATCAAGAAGATCTATCAAATGGTTAGTGACTGGACTGGAGAAGAAATGGCTGGATAGCAGCGTCCTATTTTTCGTCCATAGCACCAGTTCTGTATCCTTTGGCATCAATTGCGACATAGGCAATTCCCAGCGAAGTGGCAAACTGATGAAGCTTGTCTAGAAGATGTACATCGAGCATTTTGTCTCTTTCCTCTTTTCCCACCTCGATACGAACTAGATTATCATGAAATCGTGCCCGAACGATTTCAACGCCAAATGCGTCTCTCACATACTCTTCAATTCGAAGCACTTTGTCCAGCATATCCTTTGTAATCCTGGTATTGTATGGAAACCGTGTGGCAAGACACGCCATAGACGGTCGATTCGCAACACTGAGACCTGTTGATTTGGCATATGCACGTACCTCTTGCTTTGTAATCCCCTCTTCTAGGAGGGGTGATGATATATCCAATTCTCGAAGAGCCCTCTCGCCGGGTCTATGCCCCTCCAAATCACTGGCCGTTGTTCCCTCAATAACAAGGTCCATTCCAAGTTCCTTCGCCGCATCAAGCCAAAGCTGCCCAAGTTTCTTCTTACACCTGTAGCATCGGTCTCGAGGATTGCAAATTAGCGATTCATCACTTAGCCAATCATATTCCCTTCGAGTAAGCTCCAGCTCTAGCTCCTTGGCCACTGATATTGCATGATTCATCTCAGAATCAGTGAAAGTCTCAGTATCTACAGTAAGCAATACTACTTCCTTTGCAGAACTCTTTGCGATGGCAGCAATAACAGTGCTGTCAACGCCTCCGCTAAATGCCACGAGAATCCTCTTTCCTCGAAGCCGTTCTTTCACTCTGTCAAACTTGGACTGCTTACTATTCATATCTCGGCGAGCTTTCCCATCCGTCATAAGGATTGGCACATGTGCACTTGGAATGCTAGGACATATAGGGGTCCTCATCTGCATGAAATCCCAAGTATCCCATTTGCTCAAGAAGGTCCTCGATGCTTTCGGCGCCTGTGACCCAACGCACCTGCCATTCATTGTTCTTGTCGAGGACAAGCTCCACATCCGGGAGGTCTCCCAAGAGGTTGTGGTTCATCTCAATGACATCCTGATAGGCGCCAGTGAGTGCAATTACAAAGTAGCTATTCTCCACATTCTTGAGGTACCCCACAGGAATTCCCTGTCCCATTTCTGCAATTGGCATGGTTAGTGGTCGGTAGTCTCGCGTGAACCAGACTTCTCCAGTTCCTTTTCTGTGGAACTGCGAAATCTCTCCATCAGAGTCGCAAGTGATGTCAACTAGCCTAATGGTTGATTCAGGCCTTACATGAAGATCCCTAATTGGGAGAATTGGGAAGTGCTGTTTCACCAAGACATAGTCACACGCGCTATTGAAAACGCTGAAGTTACCTATGACTATGTGATCTGGATACCAAAAGCGTTCAACGTTTGATTCCGAACGAATCTGTTCTGTCCCTAGTCTTGCTATTTGCCTTCTAATTTCCGAGCGTAGCTGTCCAATTATGAGTTCAGTTTGTCGTAGAGAGTCGAGAGACTCCGCCAGTCCTTGCCTTTGAGACTGATAGTCATTCCAAATCTCTGCCAACTCTGATATCGATTGAGCAGCTGCCACTCTCGAAATCCACGAGTCTCGTTCTTCCGCAACTTCGTTCGCGAGGCTGTCACTGGGTGTTGGAAAAACTGGTCTCAATTCGAGTGCCTTCACCAACACAAGTGAGCCCAGTGCAGTTAGTCCCCTGCCTGACTCCACCATGATGCATGGCGCATCGTCGCTTCTCTTCTCAGCAAGTTCTTCCTCTATTCCTGTGACTATTGCATGAGCATAGAGCGACATCAAGTTCTCTGGGTATGCGCTGACATAATCGATTGGCAGTCCTCCACCAAAGTCTATGGTTTCGAGGTTTCTCAGGCCTCTTTCTTTCAGTTGGAGAAAAACGCGAGTCATAAACTTCGCAAATGGTTTGAAATCCTCAACTGCGGTGATTTGCGAACCTACATGTCCAAGAATTGCTGTCACGCATCCGGCGAAGTTCCTCTCCTTCAGCAGTTCAACCACATCAAAGACATCATGAATACTCAGGCCGAACTTCGAATCTCTGCCAGCCGAGTGTGACCAATGTCCTCGAACCTTCAGGTATGGTTTCATCCTAAGCACAAGGTTCGTGCTTTCTGCATCAAGGCTATTCACAATCAATCTTGCTTCATGGATGGATTCTATAGAAACTCCAATATTGTAACCCTCAGCTATGCAGTTCCTGATACTTCTCAGGTACTCTGGATCCTTTGCTCCATTACAGATTATTAGGCGATGTTTCTCTTCTTGGAGCACAGACTTGATCAATGCGAGTTCTGTTTTGGTCCCCGCCTCTAATCCGTATTCAGGGTCAGTCAGGAGCACCTGAAGAACAACGTCTTTCCTTTGATTCACTTTTACGGGATAGACTGCGCTGAACATTCCTTTGTACTCAAGTGCTTGGATGGCTGCAACAAAAACAGACCTCAACTTCCTTACTTGATACGAAATAAGCTGAGGTAGTCTAAGGGTAAATGAGGATGTATAGGACTCCTTCATACCGTTCTGGGTTTCAACCTTCTCGATGATATCTTTCAGGAATATCTCTTGACCAGCATATCGAATTAGAAGGTCTCCTTCATCATTGGTATCAAGAAAGTGTAAGTCATTCTTCGCTAGTCCATAGACTACCCTGGACTTGTCTATTGACCAATCCTCAAGGCCCATTTGATTCACTTCCTCAACAACTGCTGTTTCTCTACTCGTCTTCCCGAATCGAGTCAAGCATTCCTTGGAATGCCCTTGCTAGTTCACCAATCTCATCGTCTTTTGATATATACGATGTGTCCACCTGAAGGTCAAGAGTGTCAAGCGGATCCTTTCGAATCATTGCAGCAACGTTCTTGGTGGCCAAGCTCATCAAGTACTGTAAAGGTCCAACAACTTGATTGGCAATTGCTACTGCGGCGCCTCCCGCTATCACAATCCCTGCAATAGTGATTGTTATGATGAAAAATGATGCCTGGGAATTCGCCTCTGCAATTCTAGCTTCGAGTGCAGGAATGGCTTCTAGTACTTCGCTGACAGGAACAATGATTGCACAGATCCACCCTGGTTTCTCAACAGCAGTGTATGCAAGGATGTAGTCTTCTCCATCCTTCGTGTATCTGAGATAGCCTGTTGCTCCAGAAGCTATTTGCGCCACTTGGTCAATTGTCAGGGCAGGGCTTCCATCAGCATTCGTTTCTATAATCCTGAGCGGAGGGAGGTCAATTACCTCATCATTATCGTAGTCACGATAGTCCTCTGGACCTGCATCTGGATGTGCCACAACGTTGGTCCCCTCTAGCAGAGCTGCATACCCCGAGTCAAGGATTGTTATGTCGAGGATTTTCTGCTTGATGTCCTCAATGGTGATATCTCCTGCCACCACTCCAATGAGAGTGCCATTCTGGAAATGAATCGCACGACCTATGGAAATCAGAAGGACATTCTCCAAGGGGTCATAGTATGGCTCCACGAAAGTCATGCTGCCCCCCTCAGCCTCGATGTCGATGTACCAATCATCTTCCGTTGTGTACCAAGGCTCATGAGTTCTCTCGGAATCAGTTCCGCCGAGGTCGCTACCTGGATAATTAATGAAAAGCCCGTTGCTATCGAAACAAACATACAACCATCGGAAGTCTATCTGCCGATGCACCGATTGGAATAGCAAGTCAAGGTTCGATATGCGTTCCAGTCTTTCTGCATTCTGGCTTTCATATGTCAGATAGTTGCTGGAGTTTGACTCGGGCACATACCAGCTGCTGTAGTTCCAAGAGACTCTTAGGTCATAGTTGGCATCATATGCTGTATCGTCAGGATACTCCCCCGAAACACCATTCTCGAAGAAGTAGTCATAGTACGTTCTTCTCGGTTCTACAACTGAAACTTCACTAAGAAGTCTCTCAGCCTCCTCAGCCAGCGCTGCAATCATCGATTCCGCCGTTGTAAGCTTCTGGTTGATCACCAGAGCGGTCTTCTGAGCTGTTAGGTCCATATTCGTTTGAATCTGATTTTCCAGTGCTGATGTACTCTCAGCAGTAGTGAAGTCGCCAATGAGATTCACGAAGAAGTACGATATTGTTCCCGTTGCTGCTAGCGAAACTATCGAAATCGCGACAAAGGTAACAATCACTGTTCGCCGGAAACTTCCCTTTTTCTTTGTCTGTGCCATCTTCTTCCACCTCCTAGTAATCTGTAGTACTTCCTCCCACCTCAAGTTGTGCCATCATGACTCCCACCTCTTGAAATGCCTTTTCAATATCAGATCGAACATCTATGCTGTCCACAACTGAGAGGTACTGCCCCTCGGGTATGTTGTCGCAAACGGATTCAAGTAACTCCTCGAAATTCATCCTCTGTCCTGTCTTTGGTGATCTGACTCTTGCCTCAATTGGCTGCTTGAGTTCGTTTCCTACGCCAATGATAATCAGATTCACGTCAAGATGATTGTCTCTAATGAATCCCTCAATTGTCAAAGGTCTCTTTCTCCGCTGTCTGTCTTCCTCGGTGAATATTCCTTCTATCGCATCCAGTGAGTACTTCTCAGAGCTATTATCCTGCCCATCTGTTAGCGCGATGACCCACCTGTGTTCGCTAGATGAGATCCTGTCTAGCTCTTCCAAAGCGCGTCCGAGTGCGTCATAAAACGCTGTTGCATAATTCGGATGTCTTAAGCTGTCAAGTGCCCGCACAATGGGACTGTCTCGAGGATTCGCATGCTCGCCTTTTCGAGTCAAACCGAGGACCTCCTGATATGAGGAGTTGAAGACGATAATGCTCACATCATCTTGCGGATTGACTTGGGCATGTAGTATCTCCTTTGCACCCTGAGTTGCTGCACGTATCCGATTCTGTGCTTGCATGCTTCCAGAGTAGTCAATAACAAAAATGACGCTCTTCTTGAACTGAATCGATCTACGGAGCTTCTCTCCTTCTGCGCGAACCTCATGACTGGATTTACCTTGCTGGTCCAGTACATCCGCTAGGTTTTGCATCGCATAAACAACAAGCCAGTACTCCTCCGTAAGATTGCCAAGCCTAACCGCTTCGTTGTAGGCATCTTCGGCTTTCTTTAGCTTATTCTCTATCTGATAGAGCTCGCCCATATGAAACTGGATGTACGCCATGCTGCGTTCATAGGCTTCCGCAGCGGCCGTTTTCAAAGCCTCCTCAAACCGAGAGTGCGCCTGACTATATCGACCCTCCTTCATCAGCACAAGTCCCATTGCATCGTATCTCTTAGCATGTCCTCGCCGGTTTCCGAGAGTCGTGTCTATTGCCTCGGCATCCTCAAGAAGTGACGTTGCTTGGTCAGGATTTCCACGATCCATCTCGACAAGAGCCATGTTGTGATAGACCGATGCGATTCTGAGCAATGCATCAGTTTCATCCGAGCCCTCTTCCTTGGATTTCTCCAGCAGTTCCTTGGCGAGGTCCAGGGCTTGTCTATAGTAGTCCATTGCATTGCCTGTGTCCCCGCGTTGACGAAACACATTGCCTATATTCATCAGCATTGTTTGCCTACCAATCTCTATTCCCAGCCTTTGGCTAATCTCAAGGAGGTTCTGGTAGTTCGCGAGCGCTCGATTCAAATCGCCTCGGACAAAGGCTTGATTGCCATATCTAACAGCTTCTTGGAAACTCAACAGAGCGTCAACAGTGGTTCCCACCTCCTCGAACATTGCTCCAGATGTTGTGACGCTTCTAGTGAAATCCTGCTGCGCCATCTTCTCGACAAGGCGCGTCATCTCCTTGATTGGTTCAACCACAGCGTTCGCTCTCCTGTAGGATGCGACTGCTACGACACAAGCAACAACTGCCAGCAAGCCTCCAAGAACAATAGTCAGGAGTAATGTTTGGCCAAGAACAAGACTGAGTATGTTATTAGCTGGAGCAATTACGTCAGAGGCTGGCACGACGATGACCAGTGCAAAACCAGTCGTGTTGACATTCGAATAGGTTACATACCACGTTTCTCCTCGCTTCTGAAATTCTGTTTGACCTGAATCCGAGGTAAGGATTGATGACAGGATTGGGGTGAAGGCTGCTATTTCAGAGGTGCTTGCCCCCGCGAACTCGACATCATTGAGTGTTTGCCCATCTTCAACAAAATCTGGGTGTGCAACTAGGCCGCCGCTAGAATTCAGAAGATACGCGTAGCCATTGTCCAGCACCTCGATACCAAGAACATTGGAATTGATGGTATCAAGAGTGACATCCGCCGAAACAACCCCGATTAGTGTGCCATTATCGAAGTACACAGGCCGCCCCATGGAGATAACAAGCCCTGTAGATGGGTCTCCGTAAGGATTCGTAAAGGAAATCTGGTTACTCTCAATTGGAATCGCTGCTGCACTGGTATACCACTGCTCAATAGGTGGGTTATAATCATCTTCGGGGGGTATAGTTTCTCCAGTTTCTCCGAGCTGAAAGTATTGAAGCGTATCAAATGGATAATTCTTGAAAAGCCGAGCTGGACATACTCCTGGGTCAAATCCCATATACAGCCAGATGTAATCCTCGCTCATTTCGTGGACAGCTCTAAATGCGTTGTCCATGTTGCTTGAAACATCCAGGAAGTATTGAGTAGTAGCATCCAGAGTTAAGGGATCTCCAGAAGTCGGATAATAGGGCCTAGGCATATAATAGCAGCTAACGTCAAACGAAATCATTCCGGGGCTCAGAACGACTTCATTTTCATACTCATCTTCTACTATGTACTCGTAGTTCGCATCATAGTGGATTCCAGGGACGTACTTTCCCTGGAGGTCGTTGTCCCAATAATAGGATTCCTGTGGTGAAGCGTTAAGCCGCCCATTGAAGAGGTCTTCTGCGTACTTCTCCATCATATATACACTGGCAAAATACTGCTGAATTCGCTCATCAATGAAAGCAGCCGTGTCATCTGAAATGCGAACCAAGTTTGCTAGTTCCTCCGCCCGTAATGCCTCAGCTGCATCTTCTGCATTTTCACTTGAAACATTGAAGACTGAGATGGCGGACAAACCCGCGATGACCAGAATGGGTATCAATGAAACTACTACAAATGTTATTACAATTCGCTTACTAATTTCCATTTGCTGTGCAAACTCCTCTCAATTCTCTAATGCTGCAACTCCTTTGCCATCTTCCTCACGAACTCCTCGGGCCGTTCGTTCCTATCTAAAGTGAATTCATCTCCGTAGAATGTCCCTTGAATAGCGCCCTCCCCGAGCAATATTAGCAGGGTGTGACGAAGGATTCTTCTATCAATTCCTGTCTTCCTCTCGAGTAACTTGATGTCAAGAGTGTCTTTGCCTCTAAGAAGATCCACTAGTATCTCCTCAGCCCTCTCAACCTGCTCAGCTGAAGGTTTTTCAAGCTTCTTTGGCTCTGCCTTCACGGTTCTTACGAACGCGTTTTCATCGAAGTGCCCTTCTATTTTGCCTTTCTTCAGCATTGCTTGAATACTACGTCGAAGATTGTAAGCCGCCGGCTGAGGTAGAGTCTTGCGCAGAATAGTATCGAGGTCCTTGAGTTTCATTTTCGTATGTCTGGATGTAATCGAGTCAATGCTGTCTTGGATATATTGCTCAATAACATACTCCCCAAGAACCTGCAGCTTTGCTCCGCAAGCCGAGCACTCTGGCGCTTCGGGTGATGTAGGAGCGCCGCAGTTCCCGCATTTGATTGCTCTGCGATACAGCGTAGTTTTGGTTGACTCAATTGCCTGAAGAGTTATTTTCTCTTCGGATGTCACCTTGACTGGGCCTCTAATTTCCCAAAAGCTCAGTTTTCTATCTCGAGAAGCAATGACCAAGTATGCAAGGTCCGACACGTCATCAGGTGTACCGCTGGCAATTGCCTTCGGCGCTGCGGGTACTGTGATCTGCTCCAATACATTTCCGTCTATATCCCAAATCTTCAAGGTGGGCGAATGGTCTCCAGTAACAAAGAGCTTTCTTTTGCCATACGTTAAAACTGCAAATACAGTGATTACATTGCCAAGTTCAAGACGCTTCAATTCGTAGCCAGCCGCGGTCAGAATCGTAACTACTCCCGTCTGTTCTGCAATGACTACTTCTAGCTCGGAGTCG
>RDOF01000033.1 GCA_011365025.1 Candidatus Thorarchaeota archaeon | reverse complement strand
CCAATGCCGAGCTCATCCACTGATATTTCGATTATTCCGGATGCCCAGTCAATTGATTCATTGAATTCACCATTGAAATAGATGTCATAGTGGTGAAGTTGAACTCCTTCGGAAACCCACTCGATAGTATTTCCGGTTGAGCCCTCTTCGCATTCTATATCAGCGGGACTATTCAAGAAAGGAATCGTCCTAGGAAATCTATCCACACCTCCGCCTGGGATTGGGTAGGTGCCTTGGCCTGAAAAATCGCTCCAATAATTGCCTTTGCTAACCCCATCATCCCACAGGTTATCAGAGTCTTCATCCGTGCCCCAAGCATTTCCGTCTTCATTCCATCCGATCCCATTGCCGTAGATTGATATGTTGGTGGCGAATTCATGAAGGTAAATCCCTTTCCCTCCATTGTAGTAGACGACATTACCCACCATTGAACCATTATCAATTGGCTGTGGACCCCAAGGGTACTCTGGAAAGTTTAGCGAGATGCCATTTCGCGTGTTGTTGTTAACTGTATTCTCAAGAATCAGAAAATTGTCGCAGTCAGGCAATATACTAAGGCCATCTTCTTCGTTTTCAATGATAGTGTTTTGAGATATCTCTACACCAAGTGAGTCTTCAATGGTTATGCCATGATAGGAGCAGTTAGCAATGTGATTATTGTATATCCTAGTGCCATCACTGTTAGCAGTATACACACCCCTCTGACAGCTCTCTATCAGATTGCCGTGCATTGCTATACTCGAGCAGTAACGCACTTGAATACTCTCCTCACTATTCTTGATGGTATTTTCGGAAATTTCGGAATTCGATGTGCTGTGAACAAGGATTGGGTATTCAGAATCTGTAACTTGAACGGAGCTAATTATGACATTCTCGGATTGTGAAACCTGGACTTGTACTCCAAACGAATTTGCAAAGTCAATCCCAGTAACAAGGCAGTCTTGAGAGTATGCTATGTGAACACCTGCAAAAGAGTCGATAGGATCTTCTGCGGTCACAAGAAGGCCAGATCCATTTACTAGAATAAGTTGTCCATAATCACTTAGGTCAAAGGATACCGATGTCGCATTCCATATGAATCCCAGTGGCTTGCCATTAACAGTGTTGCCTTCTATTTCATTCACGAACCATTCAATGGATCCACCAAGTCTGAGTGCAGTGTTGATTAGGACATTATCCCTGATTGTGCAATTCTTGCCGGGAACCCACATTCCTACTTCACAATCGACAACGGTATTGCAGCAGAATTCTACATTGTGGCCTTGATTCATAGTAAAAACCTCGGTGGAATTCTCGAAATAGTTACCTACAATAGTGCAATTGTCGCTTGGGCTAATGGCCCCCTGGTTGTTTCGTAGAGTATTATTAAGAATCCTTACTCCTGGTGATGCACCAAATCCTATATCACATTTAGAAACAGTATTGTTGAAGGCTATCGAGTTTTCAGAATTTAGGGCAATGCCCAATCTGAAGCCGGATATAGTGTTATTTACCACAGTGCATAGACTCGGGTCGTAGAACGCATTTTCACCTTGGGCTGAAATAGCACAATCCGAGCTGAAACCAACTGCAAGTTTGAACAGGATGTTGCTACTCACAACGTCGCCAACACCGGCAACGGAGATTCCGCTGGAGCCTATATTGGTCAAATTGCATCTATCCACAGTGCAATTCTCCGTGTTAATCAATACTATTCCGCTTATAGTATCGTCAATGCTTAGGTTACTGATTGTACAATTTAGGCAAAAGGCGACCTGCACCGCAATTGAATTCTTCCAGAAATGCCCATTCTCAACTGTCACATTTGTGCTGTCAGCTATTACAATCTGGCCAAAGGAGCTACAATCGATAGTAAGGTTCCGTACATCCCAGAAATACCCCAATTCCTTTCCGTTCACAGTGTTGTTCTCCATTGTGTGCTGATATCCTCCTAGTCCAGAGCGACTTACGAAGAAACCACAGTTAGTGAAGGAATTATTGCTGAAATTGCCGTTGTAGTGGTCAGTAATCTTCAATCCATATTCATTATCCAGTAAGGTGCAATTTAGCACACTCATTCCACTGCCATAAACTAACTCAATTCCCTCATCACATTCATAGAAAGTTGAATTCAGAATCATTGAATTGGCACTGCTTGCGATTAAAGCTCCGCGATCGCAGGATTCGAAAGTGCAATTCACAATTGATGTGTTTAGCATGTGGTCGTCAAAAAAACCGTACTGACTATTGACAGCAGTGCAGTTTGCTATGATATTGTCTTGAGACCAAAACAGCTGAATTGGCGTATAAACTCCATCAAAGTATCCATTTGTCACCTCTATTTCATCGCATTCAATAAGAATGATCTGGCCATATTCGCTGGCATCAATAAATTCCTTTGATACATTCCAGAAATATCCTAGTTTCTTTCCTTCTATCGTGTTATTCTCAATTGCGTGCTTGAAGTGCTCATAGTAGCCATCAATTCTGAAACCTGCTTTTCCTATGGAATTATTCACCATTGTGCAGTTCGTCGCCTGCGCGAACATTACACTTCTGTCACTAAAATTCGGGTCATTCATCTCACCAAAGCCATTATCGGTTAGGGTGTTGTTGCGAATCAGACAATCAACAGAATAGTACACAAAGATGCCTTCCGACGAGTAATTCAGGAAGATATTATTGAGAACCTTGATGTCCTCCGAATAGCGGAGCTGCAACGCATCATAGGTATTGCAAAACACATTGCCCTCAATGGTGCAATTGATGGTATTCTGAAGGTTCACGCCTCCTGCGATTTCATTATCACTGAGCATGATATTTTGATTTGCCCCTTGAAATGCAATACCATACTCCAATTCAGAAGAAGTAATTTCGCAATCGGAAGAATCGATGAATCTAACCAGCCATGAAGAAGTGATATCGAGGAGTGTAACATCGCTGCAAGAAGTAAAGAGAGCAGTATAGATATTGGTAGATTGGATTGTCAGATTTCCAACATTCGTTAAGGTGGCAGACCAACCTCCGTGTATATCCATGCCTGGATCAAAAGAGGACAACACGCAATTGCGTATTATAAGATGGGATTCAGTATTTGATATCCATAGGGCTCCCTCAAAGTTGGTAATGTTTAGACCTTCTATCACAAACGGGTCAGCCTCACTTCCTGCACCAGGCCATCCTTGGTCAATGAAGTCATCATCGCCTTCAATTATTATTGGGTCGTGTGCCACAAAGTCATCAGTAGCAGGCGCAACTAGAGTAGTTATGCTTGGATGATACATTCCCAATCCAATGTTGCCAGAAATTACGTTAAGTGTTATACTTCCTAAGAGAACACTGAGCACCAGCAGAATTGTTGGCTTCTTTGACATCCTCATAACGCTGCCCCATTGAAGCCAGCTGCCGCTTCAAAGGTATATTTCTTCCGATTTCTTAGAAACTTCATTAGGAACAATGCAAAAGAGCAAGTTTAATGAATTAGCCAATAATTGGCCGTAATCAAAAAAAGAAAAGAATTGGTCTGGGTGAGATTGAGTGGAGAGGCGATATCTAGCATATCTTGTTGTTGTGCTTTCCATACTCACAATGTCCTCCCTCTACCTCTCTTGGGCAACAGAGCGGGGATACGGCACCCTATTAGTAGAAAGACACGGTACTGAAACCGCTGCAGGCCGACCTGTCAACTTCACCATGTACTCACCGAGAACGCGAACCTATGAGGGATTTCTACCAGTTGTCCTGACGATTCATGGAGCAAGCGGAACCAAAGAAGGCATGTTCGCGTTCAATATCGAACTGGCCAGACGAGATTTCACGGTGATTTCTGTTGACCTCCCAGGACACGGAGAGTCGACATTGCCGTTCGACCTCTCCAACTACACGCTTCTGGCGGAGGACTGTCGTGCCGCACTAGAGTTTGCTAGAGACAGGTATAGCTGGATAAGCAACAGCATTTACGGGGTCATTGGACACTCTGTGGGATTTCACGTCGGCCTTGCTATGTATGAGCTGCAGCAGCAACCAACTGCACTTGTCGGGGTCGGGCCGGTCTGGTTGGATACAATTGATGAGTATCCAGGAAATCTACTGCTGGCCTCTGGTATGTGTGATGAAATTGTTCACCCTCCTGAGATCTTGGAAGTGCTCAGGAGACTAACTGGCAATGAAACGGCAGCGTCAGAAGTAACGTACGGTTCATTCGACGCAGGAGATGCATATCGAGCGGTCTTTGCCAATACCAACCATGTCGGTGAAGCAACAAATAGGAAGATTGTAGAGGAGAGTGTTGCTTGGATGATAAGCTCCCTGCAGGGTGTACCAAGACCCCCTACAACTCTGCCCGCAGATATCACAATCTTCGAGATGAAGACTCTTGGTATTGTGATGGGCACTTTTTCATTCCTTGCCCTAACAATCCCGCTCTTTGTCCTAAGCACCGAGCTGTTGCCCTCAAATCGACTCCAAGTGTCTAAGCGGATTCATGAATTCACGGAAGACAGGAAGAAACGAGTTGCTGCAGATGTTTCCGCGGGCCTCCTATTCGTTGCAATCTTAGCCCTCTGTGGCTACGTAGGAATTGGATTGGAAAGTGTTGGGCTCTATTGGATAGGAGGAATGGATCTTTCCGGCATTGGCATATTCTTCATTTCATATTCCGTGATAATGGCTGGGCTCCGGATAAAAGGAATTGGGTGGCAAGGCCAGACGAGAGGCTTCCTTGAAACGAAACCCGTGTATGGTTCTCACCTGAACCTTGTTAGGGGAACACTGCGCATAGTTGTCCCAGTCATTTTTTGCGTCGGCTGGATGCTTGCTTTGATCCTGCTGGTCAGCTTGCCTTTTGGCACAGGGCCGTTGAATACATTGATGCTCCTCCGATTTCCGGTGGGCCAACGAGCACTGAATCTGGTTGCTTTATCTATAGTTGCAATTCCCTTCCTCTGGGTTGACGCCGCTTGGATAGAAACACTTGTCCGAAAGGAAGAATCACCAAGTGCAGTCACAGAGATGATGCAAGTCCTAGGCATTCTGACAAAAAAGATTGTGCCTGCTGGATTCTTCATTCTAGCCCTTGTTTTCGGATCTCTAGCACTTGGTATCGTGAATACATCCAGCGTGCTTCTAGGGGTGCTAATGATTCAGCTGCTGATTGGAAATGTGCTTTCCACCGTAATGATAGGGTATTCATTTACTAGAAAGAGAAGCCTTTGGCCAGCTGTGCTTCTTGGATCATTCATCATCGCATGGATATTGACAACTGGATCTCCTTTGGTCTAGCTCAACTAACTAAGACCCTTTCTCCTGAAGTAGATGAGGCCGATTACGATAGTCACGACGAAGCCACCCGCAAGAGGTAGTACTATCGTTATTAGTAAGTCCAAATCAGTGCTTGTAGTCGTCGAAGTAGTTGAAGTCGTCGAAGTTGTTGTTGTGGTGGCGGTTGTTGTGGTGGTGGTTGTGCTAGCAGTTTTGGCAACATGATGGAAGTAGATGTTGTGCATTGGATTAAAGAGCATGCCATCACCTGCCAACCAAGCCGCCCATGTTCTGAATTCGGTTTTTTGAATAGTCCATAGATAGGGACAGTCTTGATTCAGCTCTTCCTGAATGACCGAGAGATAGTACTGCCTTTGTTCTAAATCGTGTTCCCCAAGCTGAAGCGCAAAAAGGATGTCGATAGTGGGATTGATGTAGCCATTTCGGTGGGGAAACAAGCCAGAAGAGCAGCCAAAGGTCAACACATAATTGCTGGGGTCAGCGAAGTCCGGGGTCCATCCTTCGGAATACACGAGCAGTTTCCGTTCGTATAAATAAATGCCGTAGGTGGACCATTCTAGCGGCTGAGCATTGACAGTAATGCCACTTGGAAAGGCAGTCAAATTGGTCGAAGGGCGGGCGAAAACTTGTTCCAAACCATCCTTCAGGTAGAGACACATTTGCTCTCGCGCCGCGCTTTCATGGTAGTAGTAGAAATTCAGTGTATCATCCATTAGATGTAGTGAATTGACGAAGGCTGAATCTGTTACCGCTGCATTCCAAAACTCCACGGCTGCTGTAAGATTAAACTCGTAGGGATAGCTGGAGCCATTATGGCCCCACATTCCTATGGGGATGGGACCTCTTGGGGCGACCGCAAAACCGTATGCTGCACCCGCGATAAATGCGTCATAATTGAACAGATAGGATGAAGCCTTTCGGAAATTGGCGTTCTGGTATGGACTGCCTATCATTGTTCCTTCAGACGTGTTCAGAAGCCCCATGTTGTAGCCACCGCAGTTCGTGACGTATGAGGCCTCTCCTGTGGACACAGTGACGTTCGGATTGAGAGACGTTTGCGTGCCTGAATCCCATATTCGGTCAGCGAAGGAGATTGGCCAATCACAGCCATCTATTATTCGGTCTTCAAGATTCGACATTCGTAACCCTGAATCTTCATTTGTCCGGATAAGCACATAGTCTGCTCTGCTTGGGCTAGGGTCTGTCGATGATCTCCAGTAGTCAGAAAACCCTCTGAGAAGGACGTACTGATTGGGCACCCACTCCTGAATCATGTACGGGCCTGTTCCGCACATGTGATCATGCATGTAGGTGGGCCATTCGCCATAATCAACGCCATAGGAATCCCAAGTGGACCAAGCTGGGTTGGAGGTATGAGCAAGTGCAAAGGTTGGGCTCATTATGGCGCCTATGAAATAAGTCAGTGCTGCGATGAAAGGAACATAGGGCGCTTCAAGTCTGAAGCGAATCGTATAGTTGTCAAGCACCTGTACAGGCTCCAAAGCCACCCACTCATCAAAAGCTTGAGCATATTCGGGCGAGTCGGAGTTGTACGAATATGCTACACTCTCAAGGTAGGCACCTCCCAATAGCGGCTCGGCAATCATCCAGAAGGGGCCCCAGAAATAGAATACCTTTGCCGCTCGGTATACATTCCACTGCACGCATGATGCGTTGAAAGGTGTTCCATCATGAAAGGTCACATTCTCTCTGACAACTATCGTATAGTTCAGACCGTCTGGCGAGATTGAAGGCGGGCCAGCAGCTAGCAGGGGAATGGATGGTTCAGTACTGCTACTATCCCAGGAGTAGGTGTACAGAGTTTCATACACATTGTAGATAACCCACTCCCCAAATGATTCATAGTTGATGTGCGGGTCAAGGCTGTAGGGACTTCCTTCAATCTCCCAAATGATTGTATCATCCGGAGCATTAGAAGATGCAGATGCTGCCGCCTGTAAAACCGCTGGACCAACTGCAGGTGTAGCCGAAAACATCAGGGCCACCAGAAGAGATGCCCAGAATAATCTATACCCTTTCAAACGAATCCCAAATTTTCTTCTAATGGAATTTCCGAGTTATGGGCATTTATCTTCTTTGGAACCTAGGTGCAATAGCTCTAGTCTTCGTACACCTCGAATTTCAAGCTGGATTTCTCAAACAGCTTCAGCATACGACTCACTGCCGATTCGTCAGGCACCTCCAAAACAAGTTTCAGCTCCATCTTGTTGGGCGCGATATCAGGGTCGAAACGATCCTGCTCAATTTCCAGTATGCTAACCCCAGATTCGGCAACGATGCTAAGCGCCTTGTTCATTGACCCTATTCTGTCAGAGATCACCCCACGCACGCGCACTGAACGACCGAGTCGAAAGAGCTCTTTCTCCACAACTCTAGACATGAAACTCATATCGATATTGCCGCCGGAAAGGACTGCTACTGCGGTCTTTCCCTTCACATCAATCGCTCCATGCTGAAATGCGGCAAGACCTACACATCCTGCAGGCTCAACCACAATCTTCGCCCGTTCAAGGAGGTGGAATAGCGTTCGGGTGACTTGGAGTTCCTCAACGGTGACCACGCCCTCTAGGAGATTCTTAGCTATGCCAAATGTTAGGCGACCCGGCTTTTTCACTGCAATGCCATCACAGATTGTATCTAGACCATCGACCTTTGTTATCTTCCCGGCTTCAAGAGAGGCTTTCATGGCCGCGGCGCTCTTGGCTTCAACGCCATAGATTTTCACCTCTGGCTTTTGCTCTTTAATTGCAATTGCAATCCCAGAAACCAAACCCCCACCTCCTACAGGAACAGCTACCACTTCTACAGAGGGCAGTTCATCCATTATCTCCAATCCAATTGTTCCCTGACCTGCAATTACATCCTCATTATTGAAGGGATGCAGGAAGGTTGCACCTGTCATCTCTGCCGTTTCCTTTGCATGAGCCAAGGCATCATCAAAGGAGGCGCCGTGAAGAACAACGCTGGCTCCATAACCCTGGGTGGCCTGTATCTTAGCAACAGGAGAGAAGATTGGCATGACGATTGTTGATTTAATGCCCAATCGAGTCGCAGCATATGCCACACCTTGTGCGTGATTACCCGCGCTTGCTGCGATTACTCCTGCCTTCTTCTCGTCATCAGTGAGCTGGGACATAGCATAGGCAGCCCCTCGAACCTTGAAAGACCCGGTCTTCTGCAGATTCTCAAGTTTGAGATAGACATCACCTCCAGCGAATCTGCTGAAGGTAGATGAACGATCTAATCGAGTGACATGTTTAATGTCCTTCAGAACCACCGATGCATCCAGTATCTTCTCATACATCCGTCTGTACTTTGTCATAGGGCAACCCAAGAATGAATGAATGCTTCACTCTGATAATTCTATTCACGACCGACAGGCCTATGCAGAAGGAAGGGGGGCTATCCCTTGCTGCTTGACCCCGAGATTCTGAAGGAAGGGAGCTTCATTGGAGGAACGATCTCTGTGTCTGAGGTCATGAGATTCTCATACTTCCCAATGAGGTCTATGTTTCCAAGGATTCTTGGGATTGCGTCCGTGTATCTCAGCGTCCGGAGAGGCCATTTTACCTCGCCATTCTCAATGAACCAAGTGCCGTCACGAGTGAGTCCGGTCATTATCCCCTTGGTGGGGTCAACGGGATTTTGGTAGTGGAAGTGTGTTATCAGAATTCCCCTCTTGGTTTCGGCAATCATTTCATCCAAGCTGGAAGCACCCTCATGCACCAGAACGTGTCGGGCAAAGGGCATTGGAGTGCCCCACATCAGAGAATGATGCCCTGTGCTTTCAACGCCATCCTTGGATGCGGTGAGGGTGTTATAGACGAGGTTTTTCACGACACCCTTGTCAACCATGTCCAGTTTGGCTTTTGGAACACCTTCGTCATCAAACGCCCGAGGGTTAGCAAAGCGGTCATCAAATGGGTCATCTACCACCGAAAGAGATTCAGAGAATATTTTCTCTCCAAGTCGGTCTCGCAGGAAACTCCTGTACTCTTGATAAGAGAGGGCACTGAAGCCTATGTAAGTCATGTAGAATACCAAGTCGGAAACAGCTGCTGGCTCAAGAACCACTTCATACTCTCCTAGTTCTAGGTCCTTCATTCCAAAACCGTTTACCGCTTTGGATGAGGCGATTCGGGAAACCTCAGTCACTTCTAGTTTGCTAAAGTCACGTCGATTGTCAGCAGCCCACCCAGCGGTCTCTTCGGTCCCGTCATCTGCTAGGACTGTGAGATTGATGTTGCATCGCGTGCTCACATTATATGCTTCAATACCCAACGAGTTTGCCAAAACCATCTGGGTCGTGAAATGAGATATTGCGCCGGCTACAGCCTTGACACGCCGATCAATATCGTGAGCAGTGTTGATAGCCAACATGGCAAAGTCCGCCCTTTGTTCTGGAGTTGCATTGACAGTGTTCTTGGAAGCAAGCTCAAGCCCCTCCAGTGCGGATGAGTACGGCTTAGGAGAAGGAAGCGACTTGAATTCCTCGACCTCTGGGGAGATTCTGGCAATTTTGGCAGCAGATTCAACTGCGTCCTTGATCGATTTGCTATCAAAAACACGCATCACGACTGTACCTTTCTTCTTTCCATAATATAGCGTCACTCGAAAGCTGGCACGATTCTCCGAAACATTCTGATCAATAATGCTGTTGGCAAGACGGGTAAGGGCCATCTTCTCGAGGAAGATGCATGCTTCCGCCTGACTGGCTTCATGTCTTTCTGCTTCAGATAGTATGAGCGAGGCTTTCTCCAGCATGTCATCTCTTTGAAATTTCATTCTAGCCACCGACCTCCTGCATTATGCCAACTCGTACATCACGAAATCTGGCAGTTCCACAACCATGACCCACATACATGACCTGTGATGGTTGGCCTTTCCCACAATTCGGTGTGCCCCAAAGACGCCAATCATCTCGGGAGGAAGCATCCATCCCTCCCCAAAACTCAGGAGTTATTCCAGTATAGGTGGGATTCCTTAGAATCCTACCAATCTCTCCATCCCTAATCTCCCATGCTATTTCGGTGCCGAACTGGAAGTTCAGTCGCTTGTCATCAATGCTCCAGCTCTTGTTTGTCGACATGAGTATGCCATGCTTTGTGTCTTCGACTATTTCATCGCGTTTCCAATCGGTGGGTTCGAGATTAACGTTAACCATTCTGATGAGAGGAATCTTCTGTGGGCTATCTGCACGCATTCCACTGGAGCTTTCCTTAAGCCCAATCAACGCGGCTGTTTCCCGGGAGCTCTGGTAGCCAACGAATCGCCCATTTTTCACGAGTTCAACTCTTCTGGCTTTGACTCCTTCATCATCATAGCCGTAAGTCCCTAAGCCGCCTTCAAGAGTGCAATCAGCGGTAAGCGTAACGTGTTCGCTCCCGTATTGGAGCTTGCCAAGTTTATCAGGTGTAAGAAAGCTTGTTCCAGCATACGCAGCTTCAGTACCAAGCGCTCTATCAAGCTCAGTCGGATGCCCAGTGCTTTCATGAATCTGTAGCATCAATTGATGTCCATCAAGAAGTAGCGTCGCCTTCTCCGATGGACAAGCTGGCGCTTGTGTAAGTGCAACTGCTTCTTTTACAACATTCTCAACATTCCCCACAAGGTCGAGGCTCTCAAAGAACTCATAGCCGCTGGTACTGAAATCACCCCGAAATGAACCAGGATAGGAGCGGGTCTGAGGGGGAATTCCTGGAGCAACCGCAACCACAGATACACCACCGCCACAAAAGACAATTTGCTGGGTGATGAATGCGCCTTCCGAACATGCGAAGACCTTGTCTTCTTGATGCCCCCGATAGTCAGCTCGTGTCAATCTAAGGCTATTACCGCCAATCTGACGGAGTTGTTTCTCTGCCTCTTTGAGAATTGTTACCTTCTCCTCTGTTGGCACATCAAAGGGATTCTTCTTTATCTTGGTGGCATACTTGTCTTCCACTGGGGGCTCTTCCACAAGACTGACCGCCTTCTTCCTTGTGGACCCTGAAGCCTTGGCGATTCTGACTGCAAGCTTAGCCACTCCTTCGGCTTCCTTTGATGTCACATCATAAGAACCAGCGAATCCCCAGCCACCATTGGCTATGACACGAATGCCCATGCCATGAGTCTTCGACAGCGAAAGCACATCAATGCTGCCATTCTTCATTACTGCAGACTCATCCTTGACTGTGACAATTCGGATATCGGCATAAGATGCACCCTCAGCCTGGCACGTTTCAAGTGCCACTTTGGTTATATCCTTCACAACACACCCTCGCTTTGCTTTCTCTGTTTTGTGATTGACACTCTAGAATACGCGGTGCTTAATGTTAATACCGCGCATCCTCATTTCCTCAATGAATTGTTCCGGAGGAATTGCCACCTCCGGCGGCAAAACGCCCCTATCAGATATGGTGCCATCAACCATCATTGTGACGGCGGCAGTTGCAGGAAACGCAGTTGTCCTCATCATTGACGTAAGTCCTGTGGCTTCGTCAAAATAGTCAATTGCTTCATACTGCACCGTTCGGGATTCTGTTCCTTTCCAACCGTCGATTGTGATTCTAATTAGCGTGACATCCTTTTCTGAAGGAGGGAGGTTCTTCTCTAATAGGCGCTCAAGAACACGTCGAGGCGCTATCTTGACTCCATCAAATTCCAACTGCGTGCTATCCATCAAGCCCAGTTTCATAAGGCACCACATTTTGTGACCGTGCCCTGGATACCTAATCGTCTTGTAGTTAAGGTTGGCAACCTTTCCTTGGAAAGTTAAAGGAAGTGTGGAAGTGCCACCACTTGTGTTGAAGGCCTCAAGCGTTCCGAAGGGGTCAGGAAACTCCACTTGCTCGAATCCCACTAACGGGTCCTCTAGCTGAATCTGTCCGTCACGTAGGACACGGCATGGCTCAACATACTCGTTGATTAATCCCTCCACAGAGAAGATGAGCGAGTAGTTCAGGGGCGGCCTTGGCTCTTGCTGCAAACCACCCACACGGATCTTCACATTCTCAGTTCTTGAGAGGTAATCAATTCCAGCACGGGCAAGAACATTGGTCATTCCCGGCGCCAATCCGCAATCTGGAATGACCGTGACTCCAGCATCCTTTGCCCTATCACTCAACGCCAGTTGTTTTTCGACTACCATGAAATTGCCGCCAAGGTCAACCATATGTGTGCCAGTTTCGATGGCCACCTCAGTATGAAGCAGATTCACAGTGTAGCTTATTGCGCTGATGACAGAGTCAACCTCTGAGAAGGCCTTTGCAACCTGTGACTTGTTTCTGGCATCTACCGTGCGTGCCGCAGCCTTAGAACCAATCTTCTTGGCAAGCGCCTCAGCTGCCTTTGCATCAATGTCAGCTACAATGACCTGCTCGACTTTATCATTATTGGCAAGGTCATGAGCTGCTCCATGACCCATCATTCCAGAACCGAGTACTAGAACCTTCATCCGCTACTCTCCCAACTATGGCGTCTGTATAATCACTGGGTATTCGCTAGTAAAAACACTATCGAATTGCGCCCAGAATGTTCTGAAATTAGACACAAGGCGCAGAGAGGTCCAGCAATTAGCTATCCTCTAGACCTCTCTTGAGAATATCGGTTGCTTTGAAATCAAGGGGGGAAGAAGAAGGCGTTGTTTTGGAGCCATAACGGTCCTTTCCAGAATCTCATCAGCAAGCTCCTTTGAAGACATCTGAACTTGGTCCCCTTCCGCACGTCGTCTAACAGAGAGGAAGCCATCCTTCTTCTCCTTTTCTCCAATCACGCAAATGTAGGGAATCCACATCTTCTCGGCGGCACGTACTTTCTTACCAACCGTGAGAGACCTATCGTCTATCTCAAAGCGAATTCCGTACTTACTGAATGTCTTCCCAAGTTTGACGCAATAGTCAACGAGGCGCTCATCGACAGGGATTAGTCGTACCTGAATAGGACTCATCCAAAGAGGCAGTTTCGGTTTCTTTCCTTTCTTGATATCCTTGTGTGCCTGTTCCAGCACGCCATAGAGAACACGTTCGATTGAGCCTGATGGAGAAGTGTGAAGTATGAGCGGCCTTTTTTCTTGCCCATCGGCGTCAATGTATTTGATATCAAAGCGCTCAGCATTCTCAACATCTATCTGAATCGTGCCAAGACATCCTGACTTCTCTTGGGAATCAACAATGTTCCACTCGCCCTTAAATACGAAATAGGCATAGCGCTGGTCGAAGACTTCAAGCATCACCGGCTTGCCTATCGTCTTCACGATACCTTCAACGAATTCGCGATTCTCCTCGAAGAATGACTTGAGGACACGGAAGGAAACCTCGTAATCAACCTCAAACTCCTTGTGTAGCTTCTCCACGAACTGGATTTGCTCGCAGACTGCGTCCTTGGCCATTTCAACATCGGCGACGAATTCGTGTATATCAGGCATCGTAAATGCTCTTAGCCTCCTCATGCCTGCTAGCTCTCCACTCTGTTCTCGGCGGAAGGATGGAGCGATCTCAAACATCTTCAATGGCAATTGCTTGTATGATATGACCGCCTGAGAGAGTAGGAGAAACTGCCCAAAGCAGGCAGAGAATCTGGCAAAGAAATCGCTCTCCCCAGACTTCACTACGTACTGCCTTGATGGAAAGCGCTGCAGGTACGATTTGAGGGAGGGATGCTGGTAGTCGTAGATTAGGGGCGTTTGAACGATGTGCGCTCCGTAGTCCAGCATCTCTTCTATAACACGTTCTTCAATGGCCCGTTTCAAAGTGAGACCCCTTGGAGGCCACCTGAAGTTGCCAGGGTCAGATCCCGGCTCATAGTCAGCCAGCTCAAGCCTCTGCATTAGTTCGATGTGAGGAGGAGCCTCCTGTGCCGTCCTATCCTTTTCGGTCTCATAATGAACATAGAGTTGGAGCTCCTTGTGCCTCTTGTAATTGAATTTATCATAGTCCGTAAGCTTGCCATCTGGTTCCATGATGTAGAAGTGAGAGGTTACAGCCTGCTCGGCGTGTAGGGCAGTGAGGTCCTCGCCTTCTGCGGCATCTGCCTTTGCGATTTTCACCGATTCCACGGATAGGTCAAGAACCTTGGAACGTTCAGCCAAGGGATGGCCTTTGCAATGGATCATGAAGGATTTATACCAGCCAAAGGGAACCCTTACAACCTCGAAGCCCCGGTCCTGGAGGTCTTTGGCTACATTCTTTAGCAACTTGAGGGCAGTGCTTGGCGGCGATGGATCCTCAGTAAGATGAACCCAAGGATACACAATGACCTTTGTCTCCTTCACTTCTTTGGCAGCCTGAGCTATCATATCTGCGGTCATCTTGGACGCCGCCGCGATATCCTTCTGATCAGACTTCTCAGATGCGATGAAGTTGACTAGACACGAATCATCAGTTGAATAGGACTTCTCCTCAATGGCCTCTGCATTCTTCAGGGCTTTCCGTTTCGCCTCATAGGAGAATCCATCACTGTGTATCTGTAACATTCTCATTGAAAGAACCTCTTAGGAGTCATACCGACTCCCGTTTCGTACTTAAGCTTGGCGCACTAGGAATTCCCAGTCATGGCCGCCTTCTAATCAAAGCTAAGCCCGCCAGAAGCACAACAACCGCCGCTCCGGTTCCAGCTATAGCCAACAATAGCAAATCGGCATTGTTGACATCGGTAGTAGTTGTGGTGGTGGTGGTGGTGGTTGAAGTTGTGGGAGTGGTTGTGGTTCCTGGCACATAGGGAACAATTGTAACCAGCAGCGAATCGTATGCCGAGTTCGAGCCAATATCAATCACGATTAGAGTCAGGTTATATACTCCAACCTCAAATGCACTCATTGAGAACGAGATTGACTCAACGCTCGAGTTCCACAGGCCAGACTGCTCAATGCTTCCGTTTATCAGAATTATGTATGAAGCTGGATGCAAATCATATGGGTTCCAGTTCACAACACTTGAAGGCCTTCCCTCGTAGAGCGTCAAGTCAGAGCTCTCATATATTGTGGGAGGCGTACCATCATAAACGGTGACCCATGCTGTATAGGAATAGTATACGCCAGAACCATAGTATGCGCGAATTGTGTAGTTATAGTCACCTAAGGATAACCCATCCACATTGTACTCGATTGGAGAGCCATCCCAAGGTTCAGTACCAATAAGACTACCATCCCTGTACACCTCGTAGTAAAGAGGTGTTGTGCTCGTTACATCCCACTCGATCGTATTGCCTATGCTTCCTTCGGCATATTCAACTTCATCCGCTACAAAGCCGCCCCTCGTACAGAAGAAGAAGTCAGGATTACACAGCAGCTCATGAAACTCGCTGGCAATGACTTCCCCAGGATAGAACGGTCCTGAAGTTACGTAGGGGTCAGAACCGTATACGGGATCCCAAGCATACCAGTTCTCCACTCCGACTGATTCAAAGATGTGTTTTGGAAGTATCGTATTGTGGGCAACGGTCTTCAAATGCCAGAAGGAGACCGTGTCCATTTCAACGACCAAGCTATACGTCGTCGGTGCAAAAGCAAGTGTCATCTCATCAAGGTGCAGGTTGGTCGGATTGCCATAGATAATGCCATCTTTGTAGTAGTTCAAGGTAAACGCAACATCCTCAGCAGTTACGGGAGTGTCGTCGCTCCAAGTTGCATTGGTCACGAGATCAAAATAGAACCTCATATGGCCCTCTGGTACATTGGAGTTATCCTCATGAGTTTCTATGAGATAAGACTCAGCGAGCCAAGGGACAAGTGTGCCATCGGGACCTGGTTTCATAAGACTGTTTTCCATGTTATTGAGTACCTGTGCCGAATAGGCACTACTTGCGACCATGTGATTGTAGCTTTCTGGAGTTCCACCAAGGCTTACCCTAAACGTGCCGCCATAGGGACTCCCAGTATTCCTGTGAACTTTGAGGTTTGTCCACGGTCCTGCAATACCGTCAATGGCTGATTCCACATGACCTTCAAACACGTCGGTCCTGTATGCCCCAATATTGTAATTGTTATATAACATGATTCTCGGCTGCTCATACCAGAGGATTCTCTGCATCTCATTCACGGCCTCAAGGACATCCTCGTATGTGATGCCGTAGAGAAGCTGGGGAATCCAACCGTCGAATGTTGAGTTCTGGAAGTTCACAGTATTGCAATAGTCCACCATGTAATAATCGGAACCATATTGAGTTTCAAGGAAATTGGGTTCAAACCCGGTGAAGCTGAAACCGTAGAGTGCAATGTCGAAGTCGCCATGGAAGTTGACTCTGGCCAGGTACTCATTGAAGTCAGATGGCCTAATATCGGCGGCAATACTCAGCGAACTTAGAGCATCTCCTACGGCGTACCCGCAATCAAGAAGGACTTGTGATGTCGCAGGCAGTTCAACAAGAACCACAAAACCAGAACCGTCAGGTGCCTCTCTGAACCCATCAGCGTCAACATCAAGAAAGCCAGCGTCATCAAGCAATTGATTGCCAATGCTGGGTTGGGCGGCATAATAGGTATCGGTCAAATGACTCTCATAGCTCCACGGATTGATTGCGGGTATAACACAGTCTTGAGGGATTGCCTCTCCTTCCCATACCTCCGATGCAATCTGCTCCTTATCTAGGGCAAAGGCCAAGGCTCTACGAAAAGCCGTGATATTATACGGATACTTCGCGCAGTTGATTGTAAGATGCCCATAGCCATTTCTTGGTGTCCGCACAACCTCTATATTCGAATCAGCCTCTAAAGCTGGCAAAGATTCCGGCAGAATACTCTGTCCAATCATATCTATTTCATTGTTCAGCAGTGCAGCCACACGCTGATTCTCGGAGTGTATCTCCAAGTAAACAACCTTGTCCACATAGGGACCTGTGTTGAAGTTTGCAAAAGATGCAGCTGTGCCAACTACTGGTAGTAACATCACTGACATTGCAAATAGAAGAAACATTATACTGCTTTTAGCCAATTGACGCATGCCCAATATCCCTCCGATTTCTGGGTCAGATTTCATTCACTGGATTGATGCAATTGGAATGCACCTGAAATCAGAGGATAATGCTACGGCTGTGTATATTAGAATTGCGATTTCATGCAGTACTGCAAATCGACATGACGACAGTATTTGGCATTGTGGGGTTAGCATACTTCTCTGTCAGGAATCTCTAATGCATGTTTTCGAGATGGGGAGCACAGCATCAGTACAGAACCGATGATTACGACTGCCGTACCTGTCACAATTGCGCCGGTTGTCATCAAAGCAACTGGAGGTGGTCCTGCTTCAACATAGGGTTCTAGCGGCAGAACTTTGATTGTATCCATACCCGTAGCAACGTTTCCAGACTTTGATTTAGCATTCATTGTGTTGTGCTTTACACCTAATTGGAAGCATCATACGCCAAATGCTCGGAACCTGGCCTGAATGCAGGCTGGTGGAAAAGCAGTTGTACTAGACTTCCTTGCTGATTACGCCCTCTCCTCCAAGTATGTCGATAATCTTAATGGCAATTTGTGTCTTGGATTCGGGAATTTCAATCTCATATTGGGCCTTGATGAGTTGGTGTCTGCTTCTAGGAACATCAGATGATATAATGCGGAAGGTCTTCCCATCATAGTTGTTATCGATTAAGACGGCGTCAATCATGCTTCTGAAATCCGGAATTCGTGCCTTGATATTCCCATAGTCAACGTCAAGTCGCTTGAGTATCCTAGGGGATGCGAAGTTGTCTATAACAATCCTGGCAGTTCTTTCATCGCTGCGCTCAATCCTCACATTGGATTCTAGCGGCGCATGTGCCAGAAGGTGCCTGTATGCCCTGTCTGTCCTCAAGTCAATAACTCGGATTTTGCACTTCGAGGATGCTTTGTTCCATTTTTCTATCCACGAATCTACCGCCAATTCCTTTCCCAGACATAATATTGTCACATTCCTGTCAGCAATTGCCCTTCTCTTTAGTTCATTCTCTACTAGCTGCAAATCTAGTATGCCTAGGGGATGGTTGAAATCAACGATCTTCACCAAGCTAGAACCCAAGCGGCCAAAGAAGAACGGGTCTGTTTTCGTTCTTTTGATTCCAATATGACCCACGGCGAGTTCAATAGCCTCTGTTCGAGGAAGGCTTAGGTCATAGTCATTGACCTTGTAGACTGAGAATGCAACAACCCGCTCTTTCTTCTGATCAATCTGACTGTGAATTATTCTCTGCAATCTCTTACTAGTGATTTGAATTGCGCCCCTACTCAGGTCACACGCAATCCACCTTCGCCCTAGCTTTTGTGCAACGACAGCAGTGGTACCAGAACCTACGAAGCAGTCCAAAATCATATCGCCGGGCTCGGAGCAAGCAGCCATTATTCGTTCAAGTAGCTGCTCATTCTTCTCTGTCCGGAAACCGTGCTTGAAGGAGTACGCAGGAATATCTCCCCAAACGGTGTCAAGAAATTTGTGCTCACTGGGAGGAATCCAGTGCTCAATCTTTCCTGTAGGGGACTTCCTGATGAACTCGAGTTTGCTATCGTCTTCCATCCAGTGTTCATAGAGGCTCTTTCCTTTGGGCTGATGTTCCCCCAGATACGTTTCATAGTTCCGCACTGCCATCCTTGCACGAGCTTCACTCCATTTCCATTGGCCGGCAGTAGGCTTGATTCCTAAGAGATTGTATCGCATTGTGGGCCTATCGGCTCCACTCCAGAAGTCCTTCCAATTGCCCTCAGGATGTTTGATGCGTTTCTTCTTCACCAAGATAGGCTTGAACCTCGTAGTAGGGTTCTTTGTATAGAAAAAGATCACATCATGTCCTTGCGGTAATGACCGTATCCTGTCAAATTGATGCTGTAGATTTTTGAATACTCTCTTGACAATGATTTCATTTCTGAAGTTCTCTTCACCAAACACCTCATCCATTATCAGTTTGAGATAGTGTCCCACATGGTAGTCTACATGCACAAAGATGCAGCCGCTCTCGTTCAGGAGCTCTTTGAGGAGAATCAGTCTTTCATACATGAACTGCAAGTAGTGGTCCTTGTTCCAATTGTCGAAGTACATTGTTTGCTGTAGCCGCAAAGCCTGATCACCGTCGTGATGCCCAAGACCCCTCATTCCTCTTAGCCGGATTTCTCTGACATAGTCAGCACCACTCTTAAACGGTGGGTCTAGGTATATCAGACTGATTCTTCCTCCAAATCCAGCCTGCAAGAGGGTTGCCAGTACATCCTTGTTGTCGCCATGAAACAGAAGGTTGTGCCAGTCTGATTCTAGTGCCTCGTAGGTAGGAGAACCTGTTGATTGGACTACTCTGCGCGGGTCAAAAACCTCCACCAACCGAGGAAGAAGGCCCTTCACGTAACGTAGAGGTTCCTTCCCCGTCCATTGAATCATCGAAGGCCCATTGGCAACAGCTATCGGAACTTCGTAATCAGACATCTTTCCACCTCAGACTCTGTATTCTTGTGTACTCCAATGCTCTTGAAACCATTTCATTTGTCCCCCAAAAAAATAGCTTCATTTCCATTCAATTAGCAATAACCTATACAATGTATATAGACCATATCTCGACTTCGCCGGTGGAATTCAGTAACGAAGATTGTGCCGGGAGAATTGCATTGTAGGCCAGTCGTTGCAGATTCCAGTATGATTCAGAATTCGTCTCCAGAACTACCCTATACGGGATGTATGCATAGGCTGCCGTCAAATTGGCGGAAACCAAGGCTGGTGATGCTGCTACGGAAAATATGAAGCCAGCTAGGCATACCACGGCGGCATATCTTCTGCTCCTCATCCACTGAATCCTCCAAATAATGATATCTTTCATCCTTGCATCATAGGGAACGGAATAAAGCAACCATTGTGTATTTATCAGCATATCCACTGAACCACCCCCATGAATAGCCTTATAATGCACTATTGTTAATATCTCTCTAACAAGCTTATGGGGACTCTGTCATGAAGGAGTATGATTTGATAGTTATTGGCTCAGGGGCGGGACTAAATTTAGCCTCACCTGCATTTGAGAGTGGAATGCGTGTTGCTATTGTTGAGAATGGTCCCATGGGCGGAACCTGCCTGAATAGAGGTTGCATTCCCACCAAGATTCTGACCTACGTTGCAGACATGATTGTGCAAACACAGCAGGCTGAGAAGCTGAATATTAAGGCCAGAGTGGAGTCGGTTGATTTCCCTGCCCTCATGGAGAGGATGCGAGAGCATGTGGGTTCAGACGCAAGAAGCATCGGCGAAGCAATCAATAGTACAGAGGGCTACGATTGGTACCACACGACGGGAGAGTTTGTCGATGATTACACCCTGAAGGTGGGAGATGAGAGAATAAAGGGAACACACATCTTCATTGCTGCAGGGACAAGACCCCTGATTCCAAAGATCAAGGGACTAGACAAGGTTGACTTCATGACAAGTAAGGAAGCTCTTGAACTCACTGAGCAGCCAAAGGCAATGATAATTCTTGGGGGTGGATACATTGCGGCAGAGTTTGGGCACTTCTTTAGCGCTGTCGGAACAGACGTTGCGATAATTGGCAGAAACAAGTATCTTGTAAAGAATGAAGACCCTGATGTTTCTAAACTCCTTGAGAAGGAGCTATCCAAGCGGATGAAGGTGCTAACGAATCACGAAGCAATCGAAGTGAATGAGAAAAACGGAATGAAGACCGTTATTGCACAGAATCAGGAAACAGGAGAGAATTTGGAGTTCAGCGCGGAGTCCATTCTTGTTGCCGTAGGGCGCAGGTCAAATGCAGACCTATTCAAACCCGAGAAGACGGGAGTCAAGACAGACAAGAATGGATACATAATCGTTGATGAATACTTCAGAACCTCCAAGAAACGGATTTGGGCTTTTGGCGATGCCATTGGAAAGTACATGTTCCGTCACATTGCAAATGAAGAGAGCCAGATCGTTTGGTACAACTGGACCAGGTCTCTACAGGGGGGGAAGGAGGAGGACTTCATATCAATGGACTATGACACTGTTCCTTGGGCTGTATTCTCGTATCCACCAATTGCCACGGTGGGATTGACCCTTGAGAAGGCAAAGGAGTCCGGAAGGCAGCTTCTAGTTGGCCAGGCGAACTATTCAGACGTGGCCAAAGGATTCGCAATGGGAGACCCTGAGGCGTTCGCAAGGATAATTGCTGACGCAACGACTAGAGAGATACTGGGTGCTACCATTATCGGACCGTATGCGCCGATGCTCATTCACGAAGTCATAGCCCTCATGCATACTCGGGACAGGTCTTATGTGCCTGCATTGAGAGCGATACACATCCATCCAGCCCTCTCAGAAGTTGTCCAGCGGGCCTTCGGAAGACTAGCTCCCTTAAGTGGTGGACATGAACATCATCACCATTAGCATGTTGTAGGTTGGTGGCTTTTGCGAAAGTTCATTCTTTTGATTGAAGTTCGCCAGCAGGTGTTTCCTTCCCGAAATACTGCTTGAGTCCAACGACCAGTAGGTACAGAATGGGGGCACCGGTGTTAAACTCTAGAAGGCTGTTGAAGGCCAGATTGAAGAGATCAACATTCCGAATTCCAAGAATAAGCAGTGAAAACTCCATTGAGAAGTGCACGAAAATGCCTACCGCTGCAATATAGAGTATCTTTTTCCAAGTGAGTTCGAATTTTCCAAGATAGGCCAGAATCACCAGAAACAAGTACTCCGCTAGTACCATAACAACTTGTCCTATCCTTTGCTCCGTCATAATGCGAGCTATATGAATTGGAGCGTCATTTAATGGAAGCAGTTGCGAGATTGCTCCAAAGAGAATCCAACCGCCAAGCAAGACTGTGGACCACAGCAGCTTGTCCCTATCGTCTCCAAAATAGAGATCTTGCCTATCGGAGAACATCAGCGCCACGTAAGAGAATTGAATGATACCGTATGTGACAGAGAAGTAGAGCAAGAATGTCAGCGGAGTTAGAAAGCTAGGAAGCTCATAGAACACCCTTGTGCCTGCCAATGTGTACCAAAATCCGTAGTCAGCTATGAAGTATACAACGAATCCGAAAAGGCCAATGGCAAGAGGACGGAAGTGCTTCCCTCTAACAAGCAGCACGATCCAAATCGCCATGAATATCAAGTCAAATAGCATGAAGTCTGCTCCGAAAAGCCGTGGTACTACGCTCTCGAATTGCATGGCAAAGGCTTGGGGGATGCTCAATATAACTTAACTTCGAAGGTATCTCCCTAAAATGAAAGGAGAAGAAACCTGTTTCCGTTTTGATTCGTTAGCTTTCCACTTTTCTTGCAGTCCCTGCCCACTTATCGAGCCTCCCCGTTATTGAAGCCCAAAACACAAGAAAGCTTACAAAGACAAAACCATAGGCAATTTCCAGTCCAGGCAGAATCAGTGAGGGAAATCTTATGACGAAATAAAGCGCAATTCCAAGTGCGGTGCCCAGAGGTCTCCACTGGCCGGGAGCATGAGTCCTGCGCATCCTCCACCCCACTGCCGCAAATATGAAAATTGGAAGCAATAGGATTGCGATGGTGGCGAGAGCCAGGGGTAAAACCTGTGCTATTGCCTCGCTAAGATTAGTTGGAAATAGCTGGACTATGAAAATCATGGTGGGAATATACAAAAGAAGCGGTAGAAGCGCAACACTTCGCCATCCGGCCGCAATAATAGCCGTCATAGAAAGCAGTGTAAGGGCAAGAATGGTGAGAATCAATTCAACGTAGGAGGAAAGCGTGCCTGGAAGAAAGCCCAATCCTCCCAGGAGACCTATAATCAAACCAGCGGCGAAGAGAATGAATGACAACATGAATAGCAGCGTGGGTGTAGATTTGGACTCACTATAGCGTCCATATAGGTAAGAAGATGTGCCCATTGTGAGCATGATGCCCAGAGAACCAAATACTGAAACAAGTGAAACCACCGGGTCAGCAAAGGCTCCTGCTGCCACTAAACCCGATATAATGAGAGCTGGGCCTGCAAAGCTACCTCCATAGCCAAGAAGCTCCGCCGAAGGTGCCTGTGCTGGAGTAAGAAAAGTGAAAATTAGCATTGCAGGAGCCATCAACACAGCAAACAAGATTGCGAAGGACACATAAGTGGGCACTAGAGGAAGGGCTGTACCCACAGCATGTATTCGCGGCAAGAGAAATATCTGTAGCATCAAAGTTAGTGCCATTGAAACAGTGGTTCCTCGAGGGTTGCGCCGAGCGACCCAGAAGAAGACCAATGAAACCAATAGGATAAGAACACCGTTTATGATAGTTGCAATATTGAACCATGCATCTGCAACACTGCTCACTCTAAATTGAGCCAACCTTTGCCTTGCCAGATAGAATATGATGAAGGCAACCATCTCTCCCACTGCAACTGCAATTAGCATGTAGGGTGACTCAACAATCATACTTGCCGCTGCGGCCATGATAATGGCCTGAATCATGACCAGTACAATGAACAAATCAAAGCTTCGGCCAGGATTTTCAGGAGGAAGTGGCAAGAAATCGAAACCCGCATATCCCTCATAGAAGGTGAGAATACAAGCAATTCCAATCACAAAGAGCCCGATTGAATAGACATAGAGAGGTCTGAAAGCTCGCCTAGCCTGAGCATCCAAATCCTTGCTTCTCGATGCTGAATACCTAATTACGAGAATTCCACCTAAGATGAATGCAGCACCAAGAAACAGTAATGCAACTTCGTAAAGCTCCAATTCATTGCCTCCTAAAAGACCTTGTCACCCCAGTCACCCGCTTTCTTTCTTGCTCGGTCCATCTCCGATCGAGTCCAATCAGCTATACCGCCGCGGGAAGCCTCAGATACTTCGCCATCGCTTTGTACAAGCTCGCTAATGAGACTAAGGAATCCATCGTCAACCTCTTGACCGACACGATCTCGAACTATATCGACGACGTCCTGATTCAATTCCTTTGCATCCTTGTCTTCAAGGGAGTGAAGAGTGACCACGTAATTCTCTCCAGCTCTCCCAAGCAGAAGCTTGAGGTCTCCAAAACGCATCTCTTCAACCTCAGTCCCCGAGATATGTTTAATGAACATCTGGAGCGCAGATACAAACCCTCCGAACAATGCAGAATCGCCCTTCAAGTTCTCCCAGCCTACAGAGGCCAGTGTTTCGCCAGCGTCATTTATCAGGAAGATGCCGTACATTGTTCATCGGTTCCCATTGTTTTTGCTATCAGATTCCTAAGAGCAGCCCCTGTTCTCTGAACAGCCGCCACCTTCGCGGTCAGATAAGCATTTCTATTATACCCTATTATTGTTACTCAGCTACAGTCCTACAGAGAGTCAAACCAGCCCTTGGCCTTGTCCAGCGCATCAGATGTATCCTCTTTGCCTTTGGCATCATCGGTCGCATCAGCGGCAGCCTGAACGTCCCTTACCTGGAAGTTGTTGTCAATGAAAACGACCAGTGAATGTTTCTTAGGACATCTGGCTGTCACCATGACGGGAAACCTCTTGCTCTCGGTGATCACACTCTCCTCAACTTCAAGATTGACAAGAGTGCCATCCGAACAAGCCGGACAGGCAAAAGGCTTCATCGTCTTCTTTGCCAAATCTATGTCTCCGTTGACTTCTCAGGATGCATTGAGTCCCAGTAGAAAGAAACGAAGCCTGCTTTTAACAATTCATAGTACCTATTATTGACTAACTGAGCTAGACTCTGGAAGATAGTCTATCTGTGAGGAATTTGGCGACGGCATCAAAGAGCTCGTAGACTCCCATTCCTGTCTTCGCCGAAACCATATAGAAGAGGGCATTATACTTAGCCGCGAATTCGTCAGCTTCCTGACGAGAAGGAGTGCCTTCCATGTCAACCTCGTCGACTTTGTTAGCAACCAGTACAATAGGACAGCTTGGAACGCTCTCGTGCAACTTACCAATCCAATTGTCAAGCATATGAAGAGTATAGGGTCTGGTGACGTCATATACTGCAATGGCAATTCTGGAACCCCGGTAATAGTCAACAACGACATCTTGGAATCTTGGTTGACCACCAAGATCCCAAAGCATCAGAGTCACCTCGTCTTCGCCAACCAAGACCTTCTTGGAAGCGAAGTTCACCCCTATCGTCATTTTCATGTGCTCATCGAAACGGTCCTCGGTATACCTAACGGCTATGCTCGTTTTCCCTACTCCGCCTTCACCAATGAGTACACACTTGAAGACAGAGCTTCTTCGACTCTGCATGGGGCTCAAGAGATTGCGTGCTACGCGACATAAGAAGCTTGTTCTTATAACTAAAGGCGAAGTCTGCCCTTCACCAAATCCGCCTTTCATCGTTTTGTGCCAAATTCAAGGCTACAATTGCTGAGTGTTCAGCATATTGATTTCTTGCAAGATACCATCCTTACAGCACTGGCTATACTAGAAGCTCCGACAGCATTTCCTCGGTGAGCATCTGCGGATACGGATCTATGCTTCCTGCAGATCCAGGAATACTATATTGCCCCTCCCCATCATAGTCACTCCAGTAGTTGCCAGAGCTATTTCCGTCATACCACATGTTTTCACTTCCATAGTCTGCAGCGTTGGTTGCCCCATTGAATCCGAACAGATTCATAATGACTTGGACTCCTGAGGAGCCAACGCAAAGACGCAGTCCGTATTCGCTATTGTAAGCAATGATATTGTCCGAAATCATACCGCCTATGCAGCCAAATACGATTCCACGGACAGAATCACGCAGAATATTGCCGTGAATCTTCACATTGGTGCATTCAAAGACGCCTAGTTCCATATCACTCCCATAAAACACGTTCTCCTGTAGAGTGATGTTGTCAGAAAAGAAGACACCCACCGGAATCAGATTATCAATGATGTGATTGAAGATGAAAGTCGAGTTAGTAGAATATGTCACGTTCGCACCTATTGTTGCACCTTCAATATCACAGCAATCGACCACACAGGAATTGGCTCCTTCCATTAGAATGCCTGCAGTTTCCACAAAGATTGTGCAATTGAAAAGGTAGGCATTGTCCGTATTGATAAGATATACTCCGGCATGCTCCCATATCGTTCCACCAGTTAATGTGCAGTATCGAATTTGAAAATGAACTGTGACATCCTCAATGCGTATGCAAGATTCCTCGGAGTCTATTTTCAGGCCTTGAATGATATACGGAGTTTCTTTCGAACCAGTACCCGGCCAGCTCTCGGTTATTGCCTGAGCCGCAAAGTCCTCATCTCCTATTATGCGGATTGGTTCGTGGCTGACCTTTTCAATTGGGGGCGAAATGGTTGTGGTCGTCAATGTACCATTTGCGTTAGGAAGAATAGGGAAGTTGGTGGTGGTCAAGGCTATGAATAGAGATGCCGATATCCCGATGACCACTACTACGAGAACCATCGACTTGGAGCCTGCGTCGCTATATGCCATGTATTACTCCACTCCTCATTTGGTATGGTCTCACTTCCTAATGAGGGTTAAAGTGTGAATGGATACACTATGCATATACGAGTGAAAGTCTCTTTTCTCCAACAGTCGTTTTATTAATATCTCATTGAACAAAAGAAGAATCCTCAAAAGCCTGTATTAGGAGAACTTTGAAGTCCAGAGGCCGTCCAAAATGTGCGAGTGGTGCTACAAGCATGGTGCGGGCAAGAAGTGGTATCTAAACGCCAAGAACTACCTTTCTGAAACCGCTGAGGAGGTAGGTGCCCAAGAGTACATCTTTGAATTGTGGAAGCAATTTGAGAAGGTCTACTTGCAGCGCATCTTTGGAATATCGATGAAAGGCCCTGGCTATAAATTCAGCATCCCCTTACTTGGGCGCGCATTTCGATGGTATGTGAATTCATGGTTTCGAAAAGAAAAGCCATTGAAAGGGCGAAATCCAAGACGAGCAGAAGGGCATCCAGGTCAAGTGGTGACCTTGGAAGACTCGATGAAGATTCTCGAGCTCGCAGAGCCAATCTTGAGAGTGAATTGTGCATGCCGGCACATGACAAGAGGCATCAAGGACCCGTGTTGCCTAGCCTTTGGAGCCCTTGCCGAGATGGTGCCCAAACTGCCAAGATATGTTCCCGAGAGAGGTGCTGAACCACTGCATATTGATGAGGCGAAGGACTTTGTTGATCAGATGGACAAGGGAGGAAGAGTCCACACCATCTGGTTTGGCCCCATGCCATACATCGCAGCGCTTTGTAGTTGCGAGATGCCGGAATGTTCCGCGATACGTATACGACAAGACTACAACCTGCAGTTTCTCTACAAGGGGGAGTACGTTGCGTCCGTTGACTTCTCCAAATGCGACGGATGCCAGTCTTGTGTTTCACGCTGCAGTTTTGGCGCGTTGTCCTTCACAGACTCCATGAATCGACCTTTCATAAACCAGTGGAAGTGCTTTGGTTGCGGACTCTGCGCAACATCTTGTCCTCAGGACGCTATCTCAATGGTGGAAAGAACTGCACTTGAATCCTTGAGAGAGGTGTGGTGAAGTGAAGACAAGGATCGTAGTAGATATGGACCTTTGTGGCGACCCGAGAAACTGCAAGCGATGCATGACGGTCTGTCCGTTAGCCCTTTTTATCATGTATCCTCCCGATTATGTCAGCAACGACCCACAAGAATGGCGCATTGATGTGGCATTCACTGATTTGTGCACTAGGTGTGGTAAATGCACTGCAATTTGTCCTAAGCAGGCCATAAGGATCTACTAGAGTGGACCACATTGCTTGTTATCACGGCTGTCCTTTCCTCCGCAGGAAAAGGACTAGTACAATGACCACAACCAGGAGCCCGCCGCCAATAGACAGCAGTAGTACATAGTCCACTGGTGGAGGGCTTGTTGTGGTGGTGGTGGTTGTCGTGGTGGTTGTCGTAGTAGTTGTCGTTGTACTTGTTGTAGTTGTGGCAGCAGTGACTACTACAATAACTGTGTGCGAAGCTTCATTCAGCTCAAGGTCGTGCACTAGAATCGTATAGTTGTACGATCCTACAGCCAGTCCTGTTAGCACCACAAAAACCCACTCCGGATTAAGCGTTAAGAATCCGCTATCAATTTCGGTTCCGTCCTTGAATACAATGTACCTATAGGGATGCGAGTCGCTGGTGTTCCAGCCAATTCCATATCCAGGCGAACCTTCTTGAAACGTAATAGTTTCAGGGCCTTCGATGGTTGGAGGAGTTATGTCGTGGACAAACACGAATACCGAATCTGATACCCAGTTCTTGGACAAGTCCCAGACTGATATCGTAAAGTTGTGCGCTCCAAATTCAAGACCATCCGCATCCCAGTTAATACCTTCAAGAGAGGAGTTCCAAAACCCGGACTTCGCAGTGGTCGTGTTATGTTTGATCATATAATAGGAGGGATTGTCATCAGATGGATTCCAAACGATATTGTAGCCAGTCTGGCCTTCATTGTAGTGGATGTCCTCAGGCGAGTTAATTAGTGGATCTGTGGAATCTGTTGTATTCAA
>RDOF01000032.1:25458-31653 GCA_011365025.1 Candidatus Thorarchaeota archaeon | reverse complement strand
CACTGGCTATATTGTCCTTGAAACACAACCACTGGTACTCCAAGTAGTGCATAAGTCGTGAGTGGGTCATAGCCAATTGCAGGAAGGGCCACTGCAACAAGTGGAGAATAGCCGAGAGCAAGCATGACCGGTGGAAGCATGGAAACAGGAGTGGCTCCGATACCAACAAGGAAAAGCCCAAGGCCAAAGCTAATTGCGAGAATCTGCATAGGTTGACTGCCACCTCCGAGAGTCTTGAAGAAGACAATCATCCGTTGTAGTGCACCGGTTTCTTGCATCCATGTCATCATCAAAATTGATGTAAGGACCATCATTGAAATAGGAAATGAGTTGATGATACCTGCGAGGCTTGCAATAAGAACAACTCCAATATCAGTCTGAAAAGCAAGCACTGCAATAGCAACTGTGACTAGCCAGACGACAACGCCTGTTGTGTCAGCTGCCTTATGGAGAAAGAGCAACATTACAAAGGCAAGAGATATTGGGAGAATAACCAGTAGGAAACCGAGAAGGGGATCCAAGCGTCAATCCTCCTTCTTGAGATGACCATTTTCCAAATACCAATCCATTGTTTTAGCAAGCCCATCTTGCATTGAGTTTCTGGGGGACCATCCAAGTAGTCGTTTTGCTCTTTCATTTGTGTAAACACGTTCCGCAAAAATATCATCGACTGCCTTGGGATTCCAGAAGAACGAATGCCTGCCTAGCTTTGAATCTCTTCTCCTTAGGGGACTAAGCAGTACCATTCCTGCTTTTGCCATAGCCTTTGGAACTCGAAGGCGAGGTGACGCCACACCTAGATGTGTTGTAACGAGCTCAACCAGCTCACGCCAGCTCATAGGCTCATCTGGACAGAGAATAATGGTGGTGTTCAAAGCAGATTTGGAGCCAACTGCAGCAACGAATCCCTCCACAACGTCATCAACATATAGGAACATGAATTCTGATTCCAAGTTTGATGGTAATGCAGGAATCCTCTCTCGGTAAAGCTCCTTTATGATCTCAAACATAACATAGAAATCGCCTTCTCCAAAAATACCAGTAGGTCGCAGGATTATGTAGTTCAGCTCTGTATCTTTGCAGGTTTCCTTGATGGCGGTTTCTGCAAGAATCTTGCTTTCGCCATATGCGTAATTTGGCCGCAGCTCTGTGTCTTCAGTGCCGGGTGGAAACCTCACAGGGCCAATAGCTTCAGTTGATGAGCAGTATACGAAGCGCTCTACAGTAGTACCCAAACAAGCGTTCACAAGGTTCTTGGTTCCCTGAACATTCGTTTCGAACATTAGCTCTTCATCGCTTGGGTAAAAGTCAAAATATGCGGCAAGATGAATAACTGCATCTTGTCCTGCAACAGCGCCTTCCAGAGACCGCTCATCAAGCATATCGCCTTCGACGAACGTAGTTGTTTCGGGCAAGCCACTTCTATTGCTCGAGTTCCGCACGAGTGCTGTAACTTCGTGGTTCTCCTGCACCAGCCTTGCAGCGAGTCTGCGTCCGATGAAGCCAGTAGCTCCAGTCAATAGAACCTTCATTCGCGCACACCCTGCTAGCGTGAATTGCCATCAGTCATTTATCCTTTCCCTCTCAGCCGCTGCCTATGAAATGCCCTGCAATTCTGCATCAATTTGAGGTAGTATCACTCCGGCCATACCCTCAAGATGATAGTCTGCAGCCTTTGTCAGAGGAGTTACCTCAACATTTACCTCAACAAGAATACCGCCCTTTTGCTTTACAACAATCGGAAAGGATGCTGCGGGCTGGACGAGCGCCGAAGTTCCAATCACTAGGCAAAGATCAGCGTTGTCAAGTTCATTGTAGACCTGAGCCATCACATCTTGAGGCAAACCTTCGCCAAACCATACAACTAACGGACGGAGAAGTTTCCCACAGGATGGACAAGTGGGCATCCCCTTTGCAGGTTCGCTCAGACGCCCCTTGAAGCTGCAGAAGGTGCATCTTGTTGCCCATAGGTTTCCGTGAACCTCAAGCACATTCTGAGATCCAGCCCTACGATGAAGACCATCCACATTTTGGGTGATGATGCTACGAAGAATGTTTTGCTTCTCCCATTTTGCAAGTGTTGTGTGTGCAGGGTTGGGGTGACATTCGGATATCAAGCCCTGACGCCAAGAATACCATTCCCAGACGAGTTTCGGATTCCTTGCAAATGCTGAAGGAGTGGCTAGCTCCATCACGTCATAGTTGTTCCAAAGCCCATCCGGACCCCTGAACGTTGGAACATTCGATTCCTTTGATATCCCAGCTCCTGTCAATGCAATGACATAGTCTGCATGGCGGATCATTCTGGATACCTCTTGAATCTCGTTTTCCAATGTGCTCACCAATGTAGGTCCGACATGGCCGCCTAAATTCATTTGCCTGCCTTCAAAGCGTCTGCCAGGGCCAGCATCCTTAAAAGGCAGCTTACGCTTCACTATTGTGAATATGTGAGGGAGTGTCCGATTGTCGCAAAAGACTAGTAAGCAAAAAAAGACGCGGAAATGGCTCATGCCTCAAGAGGTGGAGGTGTGGTATGTCCTACCCGCAATTAGAAGAGAGCTTGCAAAGGTCATGAAGTTCGACAAGGGCCAATCGCAGAAAAGCATAGCAAAGATGCTGGGAGTGACCGAACCCGCTGTTACGCAGTATATGCTTCCAAGAGACAAACCAAAAAGGTCGCGCGGCGATCGAGTGGACATTCCAACCAATATGCATTCAGACCTTCTCAAATCCGCAGAGGCAATCATTGATGCCTGGATCGCGGCAGATGCAGATGACCACGCATATGAAGCCACAACTCGAGAAATCAATCGTCTAATAAAGGTGCTCAGAGATGCCGGAGTACTATGCGAAATCCACCGAGAGCATTGCCAAGGGGTTCATGAGGATTGCAAGGCCTGCAAGGTTTAATGGTGGCGGCTTAGTTGGCATATTTTGACAATGCAAATTCAACACGAGTAGATGATAGGGTCATTGAAGCTATGCTTCCCTATTTCAGAGAGCACTATGGTACTGCAGGTCTCGAACTCAGTCATTCAAGAGACGTATCAGCCTTGATGGGTCTTGAGAATGCGAGGAAAATTATTGCTACATCTCTAAATGCAGACCCCAGAGAGATTATCTTCACCTCTGGAGATACGGAATCAAATAACATAGCTATTCGAGGCACAGCCTTTTCAAACAAGAATAGGGGCCAGCATATCATTACTACTCCAATTGAAACGCAATCAGTGCTACGGTCCTGCCACAAACTATCTGATGCAGGATATGACATTTCATTCCTTTCTGTTGATGAACATGGATTGGTGGATCTTGATGAGCTTAAGAGCATGATACGGGAAGATACTGCTCTCATCTCAGTCCAGCATGCCAATGGCGAGATTGGAACCATTCAGCCTATTGATGAGATTGCCAAGATTGCGGCAGAGAGAGATATTGCATTCCATACGGATGCTACTCATTCATTCCTGAAGGTGCCCATTGACACTGAGAAGTTAATGGCCAATTTAATCACAATTGATGCGCACCATATTCATGGCCCAAAAGGAATTGGAGCACTGTATATCCGGAGAAAGACGCGCATTCAACGCATTCTTGAGGGTGGCGATGAGGAAAGGCGTTTGCGCCCAGGTGTTGAGAATATTCCGGCGGCTGTCGGTTTTGGCAAGGCAATCGAGATTTGGGGCACGGAGGAGAATTCCTATTTGAATTCGCTACGCGTCCATCTTGAGAATCAGATCGCTCAAAATCTCACGAAATATCGACTAACAGGCCATCCAACCAGACGTGTACCTCACATCTTCAGTATGGTAGTTGAACAGGTAGAGGGAGAGTCAATACTCGTTCATCTGGATATGGAAGGATATGCGGTGTCAACGGGATCTGCTTGTTCTTCAAAGACCCTGCAAGGCAGTCATGTCTTGAAAGCCATTGGCCTACCACCAGAAATAGCTCATGGCTCAGTAAGAGCTTCCTTTTCAAGATATAACACCACGGAGGAAGTGGATGCATTTGTTGAGGCCCTCGTGCCGGCCATTGAGAGATTAAGGGAGTTCAGTCCTCTTAGAGATGGCAGGTATTTTGCCAATCTTGACGAAGATGATGATCATCATCACGATTTGCCAGAGGACGACTGGTAAGAATCGGTTTATTTAAATATCGAGATAATTCGATGATTATTGCGGCGCCCGATGTCCGCAGGACCCCAACCATGTCTGATGAAGAGATGAAAAAAGAGAAAAAACTAGGCACCTTTGAGAAGTATCTTCCCATTTGGGTTGCAGCCTGTATGGTCATTGGAGTTGTCCTCTCACAGGTAGTCCCTAGAATCAGTGAAACGATTGACTCTTGGCAGATATGGGGCATCTCGGTCCCAATTGGGATATGCCTCTTTCTAATGATGTACCCTGCAATGCTGAATATTCAATCCTCTGAGCTCAGGAAACTCGGGAAGAACCCCAAGCCAATAGTTCTAACTCTTTTCTCAAATTGGATTGTGGCACCACTAGTGGGATTTGCTTTGGCTAGTTTGTTTCTTGCAGGGCATGAACAGCTCATCGTGGCAATTATCCTGCTTTCATCAAGCCCTTGCACCGCCATGGTTCTTGTATGGGGATATCTTGCAGAGGGCAATCAAGAACAGAATGTTGTTAACACGAGCCTCAATACTGCAACAATCATATTCCTCTATGCTCCAATTGTCGCTCTCCTGACGGGCATCTCAGATATTCCATTCGACCGATGGGCCCTTGTCATTTCTGTTTTTGTCTTCATCGGAGCACCACTACTTCTTGGCCTACTTAGTAGGAAACTCTTGGTTAGCTGGAGAGGCCAGCAATGGTTTGACCATCGATACCGGCCATTTGTTGGAAAAGTTGCCCTGTTGGCCCTGCTTATGACACTTGTAGTCTTGTTCTCATTGAATGGAACTGTGATGCTCGAGAATCCCGACCTTCTGGTTCTGGTTTCCATTCCTTTGCTGGTTGGGTTCGCCATCGTTGTGAGCTTCAATCTGATTGTTACCCGTGCTGCAAACCTTGCCTATAGGGAGGGTGTAATCACGGTCATTATTGGATCGTCAAGCCACTTTGAGATCGCAATTGCAACAGCTATCGCGATTTACGGTGTTGGTTCTATTGCCGCTCTTGGGACCACCATGGGATTGTTTTGGGAAGTTCCTGTGATGCTCGGTATTGTCTATCTCGCTAAATTCTTGAGGAGGCGTGCCTTTTGGAAGGGCGAAGGGAGTAGATATGATGGATGATTCACAAATCACTTGGAGGCTGGAATTCCACAAAGCTCTGAGTAATCCAGTGCGGCTGAAGATCGTGGACTTTCTCATGCAAGGCGAACAGTGTCAATGTGATATCTTCCCGTACATTGGCCTAGCACAGTCAACGGTTTCTGCGTATCTCGCACAGTTGGTCAGAGCAGGTATTCTTCGTTTCCGCAGGGATGGAACACGAAAGCTGTATAGTATTGCGGGTTCGGAAATCAAGAAAGCTATCAAGGTTATTCGTTCAGTATCCGAGAAATTGACGTAATGACCAATCATTGAGTCTTCAATATGGGTTGAATGGCTTCTTAGAAGGCGATAGGGAAAACCATATACGTGATAAGAAGGCCCGCTGAACCGGGCGTTAGTAGTGTACAGCGACGAAGTGATGAAGCATTTCAAGGACCCTAAGAATATGGGGAAAATGGAGGACCCAGATGGAGTAGGGACTGTTGGGAATCCGGTGTGCGGAGATATGATGAGACTTGCAATCAAGGTTAAGGATGGAATCATTGTAGATGCAAAGGTAGAAACCTTCGGGTGTGTCGCTGCGATAGCTACTTCCTCCAAGACAACCGAGATGGCCATTGGGATGACCATCGAGGAGGCCAAGGCGCTTACAAGAGACATGGTTGCTGAGCAACTGGAAGGACTGCCCCCGCAAAAGATGCACTGCAGTAACCTTGCTGCCGACGCCCTTCACAAGGCAATTGAAGACTACGAAACAAGGCAGACAAAATAAACCAGATATTCTTCGCAATTAATAAGCCATCCATGCCATGGTATAGGTAGTTTTGCGAATGAGATTGAAGGCAAAAACATGACATTGACTTCAAATTCTTGATTTGCATGAGTAGACATCGATGACGCTCGTCGCAGCTGAGGAGAGGATGCTCATGTATGGGATGTCGATATTACTG
>RDOF01000032.1:0-25448 GCA_011365025.1 Candidatus Thorarchaeota archaeon | reverse complement strand
TGCATCGAACATCGCCACAATGTTTTCTGAGGGAATCTCTGCTTTTGATGACTTGTTTATATGTCCAGCATGCAATAAATTTCTTGGATTACCACGAATAGGAACTAGCAATATGTCTGATACCAGAGAACGTGTATATGCTGTACTTGGGGCCGGTCGTCAAGGTACGGCGGCGGCATATGATCTGGCGAAATTTGGGAACGCAAGAGCTGTCGTGGTTGCTGATATGAACCTAGAAGCAGCTAAGAAATCGGCTGGACGAGTCAATGATCTGCTAGCCACAGATTTGACTAAAGCTCACGTATTAGATGTTACCCATCAGGATGAATTAATCGCATTTCTCACCGGAGTTGACACAGTTATCAGTGCAGTGCCCTATTACTTCAATTTGGAGATTGCAAAAGCAGCTATCAGCGCGGGAACGAATATGTGTGACCTAGGGGGAAACACCAATCTCGTCATGGAGCAATTAAGGCTTGATTCACAAGCTAGGGCGGCAAACATCTCAATAATACCTGACTGTGGCCAAGTTCCAGGAATGGGGACAACGCTCTGTGTATTCGCAATGAGCCTATTGGATGAACCAGAAGAGGTTTACATGTGGGATGGAGGATTGCCCCAAGCCCCCCGACCGCCATTCAATTACCTGCTAACTTTTCATATTGATGGTCTCATTAACGAGTACTACGGGACTACTGAATTTCTCCGGGATGGAGAAATCGTTGAAGTGCCTTGCTTCACTGAATTTGAAGAAATCATATTCCCCCCTCCAGTGGGTCGTTTGGAAGCATTTACTACTGCTGGCGGAACCTCAACTGCCCCTAGAACTTTTAGAGGCAAACTGAGAGCGTATCAAAATAAGACAGTTCGGCATCCGGGCAGCTTTATCCAGCTCAAAACTATGAATGATCTTGGACTATTTGACCAGAGGGAGATTGAAGTTGGGAACACAACTATTGCTCCACGCGCTGTTTTCGCAAAGCTATTCGGACCTAGAGTCACCTTTCCAGATGACAAAGATATGGTCGTTATCCGGATTATCTGTAAAGGGAAGAATAATGGCAGACCTGCAGAAGCACAGGTAGATGTCATGGATTTCTATGATGAAGAAACTGGTTTCAGCTCTATGGAGCGAACAACAGGATGGTCCATTGCAATAGTCGCATTAATGATGGCAGATGGTCGGGCTAGGAAAGGCGCCGTACCATTAGAACTTGCGATTTCAAGTCTTGAATTTGTCCAAGAACTTCGTCGTCGAGGAATTGACGTCAAAAAGCAAGTGAAATACACTGACGGCTGATATACTGAAACGTGTCAGGTTCGAGATGGCGCCATTGTTGATGCAAAAGTGGAAATCTTTGGATGTGTCCCTGTAATTGCCATCGGGATGACAATCGAGGAAGCCAAGGCACTGACACGAGATGTCGTCGCTGAGGAATTGAATGGGCTGCCACCACAGAATATGTATTGCAGTAATCTTGCTGCTGATGCCCTTCACAAGGCGATTAAGGACTACGAGAGCGGGCAAAAGAAGTATACCATCGATTCTTGACAATTAATAAGCATCTTTTACTATAACGTGTATTGCGAGGGAGATTGAAGACAGCTATGTTGCATTGACAGACTTCTTCTTGACAACACTAGCCAACCTCGACGGCGTTCGTCGCGATGGAGGAGAGAGTGCTTATGTTTCAGAAGAATGGAGCCCTGTATTTTGCAGCTATTCTAGGTTTTCTACTGCTTCTATGTTGTGCATCGCCGGCAGGCAAAATGGAGAAGGATAACCTGAGTCCATTCGAGATTCTTGCCGGCCCAGAGGAAGTTATGCATCGAAGTGGGACACCGCATGGTCCAATCGCCATTGATGGAGATGCAAACTTTAGTGAAACCGCTCTGGCTGAGGGCTGGTCAGGGGATGGTTCAAGTGGAAACCCATACATAATCAATGGGCTTGACATCAACCTTGGCGGAGCTGCAGGTCACTGCATCAACATCAGTAACACACGGGCGAACTTCACCATCAGCCACTGCAATCTGAGCAGCGCGTCTGTAAACCCTGGGGCGGGCATCTACATGAACAACGTCACCAATGGAAATATCATCGGGAATACCTTTCTGGACGACTACTATGCTATTTACCTAATTGAGTCTGACAATAACATCATAGCAGACAATGTACTTGACGCGAACACCTGGGGTGTCCATCTCAATTACGCGGAGTACAACCTGATAGACAGCAACACATGTACAAACCACTGGCGTGGAATAGTCATCTATCGTTCAAGCCTAAACAACGTGACAAACAACAACTGCAGCTATAATGCGGCGAGCGGCATCGCGGTCACGGAATCTAGTTTAACCATCGTAGAGAATAACACGTGCACCCATCAGACCTACAATGGTATTGATATAGGAAGTTCTAACTCGATCCTGATAAGGAATAATACTTGCGTTAGCAATGCTGATGATGGAATACTCTTAGAGTATTCTAGTTCCAATACTGTGGCCAACAACACCTGTATCACCAATGGCCACTATGGTATCGCCACCATTATCGAAATGCTTGGGATAGATTCCAATGCTATTATCGATAATACTTGCACTGGTAGCATAATTGGCGTCTCTCTTATGTATTCACAATCCAGCACTGTAGCTAATAATACTTGCAATGGCAATAGTTATGGTATCTACCTCCAAACAGCACTATCAAATGAGGTATCCCATAATACCTGCAATGGCAATAGTTATGGTATCTACCTCCAAACAGCACTATCAAATGAGGTATCCCATAATACCTGCAACGGCAACAGTGATGGTATCTACCTCAAGGACTCAGATTCTAACTGGGTGGCTAACAACACATGCAACAGCAACACCTACGGTGTCTACCTCGAGGACTCAGATTCTAACTCGGTGGCTAACAACACATGCAGCAGCAACACCTACGGTGTCTACCTCGAGGACTCAGATTCCAATTCCTTGACCAACAGTACCTGCAGCAGCAATACAGACTCTGGCATCTACCTTGAATACTCGAATTCCAACTCCTTGAACAACAATACCTGCAGCAGCAATACAGACTCTGGCATCTACCTCTTTAACTCAGATTCCAACCCCATAACCAAAAATACCTGCAGTAACAACGCTCTCGGTATCTACGCCTATTACTCCTCGTACAATTCCATGACCAATAACACCTGCAGTCGCAACACGCAGGGAATCTATCTCTATTGCTCAGATTCCAATACGGCTGCCAATAACACCTGCGCAGATAACGGCAATTTTGGCTTTCACCTCTATTATTCGTTATACTGCACTGTGAGCAACAACACCTGCATAAAGAATGAATATGGAATTGGAATCGAGTTTGAGAGCAGCGGCAATAACGTCTATTGGAATGTCTTCATAGACAACACTGTGGTTTCCTTTGACTCCGTACACTCGAATATCTTCGACTATAATTTCTGGTCAGATTATGTTGGTTATGATGCAGACGAGAACGGAGTCGGCGATACACCTTATTCATTGTCTGGGAATCAAGACCAGCATCCTCTGATGGCTCCTCCCGGGTCGCTCCCATTCTGGCTAGAATCTCCGATAGACCAAGTTCTATCACTTGGAATCCCTCTCAGATATGATCTAAATGCTTCTGTCTATAGAGGCATAGACAATTGGTGGATCAATGACACGTTATACTTCGCCATCAATCAATCGGGAGTTGTTTCGAATGCCACATTCCTACTAGCAGAGAACTACGGTCTCCAAGTTTTTGCAAATGATACAAATGGCAACATCCTGACAGGCACATTTACTGTGATTGTGGAGGATTGGTTCGTCCCCATCTGGCTTGAACAACCTTACAATCAGCTAATTGAATGCGGTACCACACTTCTCTACCAACTAGATGCCTTAGACACATCGGGACTGGACAGTTGGTGGCTAAATGATACCCTTTGCTTTGCAGTTGATGAAAGCGGAATTGTCAGTACCGTTGGTATTGTACCGGTTGGAGTGTACGGAGTCCAAGTCTGGGTGAATGACACGTGGGGAAATACCCTTACAGGGAACTTCACCGTCACCGTGGTTGATACAACATCTCCTACCTGGATTGAAGAGCCGCAGGATCAGATTATCGAGTATGGTTTGACGCTTATTTTTGACCTGAATGCAACAGACCCCTCAGGTATTGGAGAGTGGTGGGTGGATAATGCTTGTTTTGCCATTGACTGGTTAGGGCAAGTCCGCACTGTTGGCGTTCTGGAGCCGGGCATCTACGGACTGAGAGTATATGTAAATGACATCTTTGAAAATATGTTGTGTACTCAGCTCATCATTGAGATAAGAGACACAACTCCACCAGAATGGCTTTCGGATGTAACGGATCAATACTTGGACTTCGGCGAGGTGTTTGAGTACCTACTCGCGGCATACGACCTCTCAGGAATAGACCACTGGATTCTGAACGATACCCTCAGCTTCCAAATCAGCCAAACGGGCAGGATTACTAATAAGATTACTCTGCAGCCTGGGAATTATGCACTCCATGTGAGTGTCTTTGATGCCTATGGGAATGAACTGACAGCAGATTTCACCGTCTACGTGGAAGAGGTTTCAACAACCACGACTACCACAAGCACGACAACGACAGAACTAGGCAGGCTTGATCCACTGCTGATGTTTGGTATTGGTGGGGGATTGGGGGCCATTGCAGTTCTGGTGGCTGTTGCTCTGTATGCGAGGAAGAAATCATGAAATGAGTTTTCCTGCAATAAGCCAACACAACGAAATTGCTCCCCGTTTCGATGATTATCTCCTTGAAAAAATTGGCAGTCGATGCAAGAGGAATATTGAATAAACACCAAACCAATCGTTTTTCATTAGGAAGAATAGGGTTGGAATGAAGGATCCGGTAAAGGTGCCGCTTGTGTACCTGCAAACATGGCACAAGAATCTCTTAGAGCTCTCAAGGAAACATCCCATGCAATTTCCAGAGAAAATGGCCGAGTTGCTTCAAGAGGTACGGACTTACTCGGAGAGTTCAGTCGGCGCCCTACTCGACATTCCATATTCTAAGCTGGAATCATGGAAGACAACCATAGATGTCTACCTTAGCCTGGCCATTGAGAGATTCTTGCTACCGCCATCTTTGTATGATTTGGCCGAAAGAATGGCCACAAATCTGGCTAGCTTCGCGAAGCCACATCTCAGGTGTATAACGAGCGGAAAGATGTTCCGAATCGAGGAAGTGAAGCCCCACTACTATGGAGGAGTGGAGATAGCCCTTTCGGACTCTGATGTTGTAGAAGTGGATTTCTCACCTATTTCCCATTGCACAGACCTTAAACAGATATGGCTAACTCTTGACAAGGTGAAGACAATCGACCTCTCTCCGCTAGGGGCTTGTATTGGCTTGGAATCCTTCTACCTCTCGGCTAATAGTGTAGAGAAGATTGACCTAAAGCCCATCGCAGCGTGCACGAATCTAAAGAATGTAGACCTATTGGCTAAGAGGTTATCCAATCTTGATCTGACTCCCTTGGGCGAATGCGCCAACCTCCGCAGCTTGAATATATCCAATACCAATCTGAAAAGCCTTGACCTTGAAGCACTTGGTAAATGTAAGGAACTCATGTATTTGTGTCTTGATTCAAATCACCTCTCCAATTTGAACCTCGAGCCAATATCCTCTTGCCATGCGTTGAATTCGTTTAGTATTGAGAAGAACGAGATTGACAAGATTGACCTAGCACATCTAGGCTATTGCAAAGAACTTCAATATCTCGGACTAGGAAACAACGCTCTATCGAAGCTTGACCTTTCACCTCTTGAAGGAAAGACAAACTTGAGAAAACTCAAGTTAGAGAACAATAGGATAAGGAAGATTGACCTGAGTCCGCTAAGGGATGCAACCAATCTTGCGGCTCTAGACATCTCAGGGAACCGAATTCATGAAATAGACTTAAGCCCGCTTTCTGGCTTGCCCTCCTTAGAGGAGCTTTCGCTTCGCAGCAATTTGCTAGTACCTTTCAGCGTAATGTCTTTGGCTTGCTGTAGGCATCTGAGCAAGCTGGACTTCAGGAGAAATGCAATCCCGATATTGGACATCTCTGGACCTCTCTGCACTGAGTCTCCGAACCTAAGCATCTCGGTCGATATGATAACAAGGTTAGAAGCCGACTCCATTCTGAAGGTAGCTGGACCAAAGCTGCAGCTCGCCTATAACGCATCTATGTCAAATCTTCATTGGCGTCCTCTTAACGCTCTGTTTGAGGAGTTCGGCTGGGAGGAGGTCAAGAAGAGAATTCAAATGTATCTCAAATGCCTACCCGGGGCAAGGAAATTCGCCGCCAAGAGAGCCTTTTTCGAAGAAGTGGGGATGGAGGAGGTGTCAGGGGTGGACAAGGACATTGCACCTCTGTTGGAGTCAACGGGGAAGAGGAAGACGCTAAGAAGTATTAAGAAGAAGCTGTATGCCGGCGTCGTCGAGCTACTTCAAGAACAGATTGAGAAGGGTGGCTCGACCTTCTTCTTGGATGTCGAAGCCATGAAGGAAACGCAAGGGGCATCTCTAGCAGAGCACATAGTAGAAAGGCGGAACAGGGAGATTGAGGATGCAGTTGTTCCAATTAAAGGAGGGAGGGTTCATCTCGAGCCGCTATGGCTTACCGTTCATGGTTTCCATATCCTAAGCAGCCTTAAAATGCCCCTGAAGACAACTACTCCTAAGAAGTTTAAACAGGTCGAAAACGCGTTTGCTGAGCAAGGTTTCAAGGTGAAAACGGCGAAATTCAAAGAGGAGCGTCTTGCCAAGCAGTATTCCGTTGCAATGTCAAGCGAACTAAGGCAATACATACTGGAGTTGGCGGCGTTACACTAGGTGTGCGATAGTTGCCATGTCGAGGTGGTGGCCCAAGATTGTCCTACAAGAAGTTGGGTGGTATTTGAAAGGAGTGTGTGCACCTCTCATCTCCCTTTAGAATAGATTCAGTGAGAGTAACCTCCAGGGGCACCCCTAACACACCCTCCCAAAGCTGCTTCACCCATCCTCCCGAGCAGCAGCAGAAAGTTGGAGACATACCTTCCCTGTGCGCCTTCACAATTCCACAGTGGCAGTATGTCATCCGTTTCTCTTCTTCGGTTCTTGCTGCCTTATGCGCCTTCGGGTTGTAGGGGACCTTTGTGACATGTATTGTGTTTCCCTTTCTTACAGGATAATCATAGAATGAACCGCCTCCCCAAGAGGTGTCAAGTCGCATGACCTCCAAGAGCTTCTCTAGAGTTCCCAATTCCTCAAGCCTCGCCCTCATTTCTCTTATGCGATTCTTAGGATACTTATGGGGACAGGTGTCGACCAATATTCGGGTTCCCGTTTCCTCATCGACTACTGCATCCAATTTGGCCAAGGCGGCCTTGATCCAATCAGACTGCTTCCTTCTGACGGCTCTGCTGGAACCTTTCGGTACATCCTCTAGTCCATGTAATACCTTCTTTTGAATAGACGCCTTCGTGTGTCTTCTTAGGCTTTCCGCAAATCTCTCCAACCATTTCATGTTCTGGCACTCTCTTCCAGGTTGGCAGGCGCGGGCAACAATACTTCTCTGTGATTATTCAGCGTACCTTTCTTTTGACCTTGTAGCTCGTGAACACCGAGTTGACGAGGGATACCACCCTATGCCAATGCTGGAAAGGAGGGAGAGAGGACGATTGTTGCATTGCTTCCACCCATATGAAAAATAAAGAGCCGTACATTATTATTCAATGGCATGTACCTTACGTCTTGGAGGTCCATTGAATGTCTGTATTAATCTGGCCTATCTTCCTGTATCCTTTCATTGTGGGGGCTATCGGAGTCTGGCACTTCTTCAGATTGTGGAAAAAAAGAGAGATCAATGAAGGAAACGAAGGGAGAGGGCTTTTCATTTCATGGAGTATCTGGACGATTTTGATTGGCGTGTGGATAATCCTAATCTATCCAACCCAGAGATTCGGGCCCCCCTACGTCTCGCCAGACCCTCTTGTGCTGTGGTTTTTGTATACATATTGGATCTTCGTTCCAACAGTAGTGTTGTTCATCTTGGTGGCGATTGATACTCTAAGGCGATTTTAGCCCCGGAATTGGACTTACTACATCAGGGAAGCAAAGACAGAAACAGCAAACTGGAAATTATGCTCACACATTCATGAATTCGAGTCCTGAGATGGTTGTCTTATGTCAATAGCAGTACTCCCCTTCATTAGCTACGCCATCATTGTACTCCAAATCGGAATTCTGCGTTATATTGAAATGAGGAAGAAACAGAAGCTCAACGGGGAAATTCGAGGGTGCAGGTTCTTTTTCGGGTGGGGTTTATGGACGACTACGGTTGGAGCTTACACGCTACTGGCTTATCCATGGAACTCACGAGCATTCCCATTTCTCTCTGGAGAGTCCTACGAGGTGTGGCAAATGGTGGTATTGTTTATTTTTGCACCGACCGTCATTTTGCTCTTCTTGGAAGCCGCTGGTACGTTTCGTAACGTATGGTCGCGACCCGGTTCGGACAATCGCAAAAGCTATATCTCCTAACTTGCACCAATATCTGCAGAGGAACAGAAGACAATGAAAGGTGGAATCAAACTGTCAAAAGACGGGGAAATAGCAATCGTCACCATCTCGCGTCCAAATAAGCTCAATAGCGTCACAGAGGAGATGCTGGTTTCTTTCGATGAGCATGTCAACCTCTTAACAAGCGATCCTGAAACAGCCATTATTGTCTTCACCGGAGAGGGAGAGAAGGCCTTCAGTTCTGGCTTTGATTTGGATACGATTAGGGGTTTGAAGGGTCAGAAGCATTTTGACTTCTTTAAACTACTGCAAAAGGCCATTCTCCGAATAAGAGAAGCAAACACATGCATTACCATAGCGGCATTGAATGGCTATGCTATTGGATTTGGAGCTATGGTGGCTTCAGCCTGCGATTTTAGATTCTTCGCTGAGAATGCAACCTTTCGCCTTCCGGAAGTTGCTCTGAAGGTGTTTCCGGGAATGGGCGCTGCATCGAATCTACTGCATTTGGTAGGACCTGCAAGAGCCAAGGACATCCTTCTCACAACACGGACAGTTTCTGCAGAGGAGGCGCTTAGGATTGGATTGGCGGATCGCGTGTTTCCACCAGAGGAACTTATGGATAGAACAATGGAATTCGTCAAGGGGCTCTTGGAAATGGACCGAAAAATATTGCTCAGGACTAAGACTCTGGTGGATGTCATGACAGGAGAAACTGTCCCAGGCGCCCATGAAATGGAAGCCGTTTATGCTGAGGAATGGCTCAATGAAGTTCTGGACGAGGAGTAAGTCCCCAATCTAAATGTGCTTGGCAATCATATCCGCAAACTCATCCTCCGAAAGAACTGGGATTCCTAGGTCTTGAGCCTTCTTGAGTTTCGAACCTGCCCCAGGACCAGCAACAACGAAGTTCACCCTCCTACCAACACTTGAAGAGGCAGTACCTCCCATTGATGTAACAAGAGATTCTGCTTCAAGCCTTGACCAACGCTCCAAGGTCCCTGTGAAGACGAAAGTCTTACCTGAGAAGGCCATATTTTCGTCCTGCTGAAGTTCATGCTGCATCTTCACACCGACTTTCTTGAGATCTCGCATCAATTTTCGATTCTCAGCGGATGCAAAGAAGGTTGCAATGCTATGAGATACTTCGGGACCAACGGTCTCAATCGATTCGAGTTCCTCATGGCTGGCGCTGATCAGCCGATCGATATCTCCAAAGCGCTGTGCTAGAAGTCTTGCAGTTTGTACTCCTACTAAAGGAATGCCAATAGCGAAGATGAAACGATGAAGGGGAACATCTTTGCTGCTTTCGATTTGCTCTAGCAGACTCTCTGCAGATCTTTCGCCCATTCGGTCCAAGTTCGCGAGTTCCTCCAGTTTGAGCTTGTACAGTGATAGGATACTTGTCACCAACCCGGAATCAACGAGAAGGTCAATTCTTCCGCTTCCAAGACCTTCGATGTCCATACCAGCTCTGGCTGCAAAATGAGAGAGACCCCTTCGAAGTTGAGCAGGGCAATTAATATTTGTACAACTTGCGCTCTTCATATTGTTGCTGATTTCCACCCTTGAATTACATACCGGGCATTCCTTCGGCATCTCGAATTTCATTTCAGATCCAGTTCTCTCTGACAGCACCGGGCGGTCTACTTGCGGTATCACATCACCGGCACGCATGACCACCACCAAGTCACCAATCCGGAGATCCTTACGTTCGATTTCACTGAGATTATGTAGCGAGGCTCTTTTCACCTGAACTCCTCCAATTCGCACTGGTTCCAGCTCAGCTACCGGGGTTAGCTTGCCAGTTCTGCCAACTTGCACAGTGATGTCCAGTAGCCTTGTGGTGGCTTCGCGTGGTCTGAACTTGTAGGCAATAGCCCAGCGAGGGTCTCTTGCTCGGAAACCTAGTTGCTCTTGGTATCCGCGCAGATTGACCTTGAATACAACTCCGTCTATCTCATATGGCAGTGTATCACGTTTCTTTCCGAGCTCAACATGATACTCAAGCATTGCATCCAAACCCAAGCATGTTTTTGACAGCTCGAGTTGCGTCTTCAAACCCCACGTTGGCAGAGTTTCTAGGACTTGAAGATGAGTCGAAAACTCAAAATCCCCAGAGTCAATAACATCATAGAAGAATATCTGTAGGGGTCTCTTCGCGGTAATAGTATGGTCGAGCTGTCTGAGCGAGCCAGCTGCGGCATTCCGGGGATTGGCAAATGGCATCTCATTATTCTGAGCTCGAGCTTCATTGAGCTTTTCAAAGCCATTTATGCTCATGTAGACCTCCCCGCGTGCAACAAGACGAGCAGGAGGAGGGTTTTTCTCATCCCTTCTTAGACTCAGAGGCACTTCACGGATAGTCTTGACATTGGCCGTTACATCCTCCCCTGTTTCGCCGTCGCCTCTGGTTGATGCAAGTACCAATCCTCCATTTTCATACACCAACTCCACAGCAAGTCCGTCAAACTTCGGTTCAGCAATGTATTCCACCTCTGTGATTCCAAGTTCGCTCTGGCACGAAGAATTGAAACTGCGAAGGTCTTCTTCATCATAGACCGTCTTTAGGCTCAGCATTGGTATCTCATGCCTAACTAGGCCTAACTCAGATCTAGGCTCCCCACCCACCCTCTGCGTGGGCGAATCAACTTGAATGAGGTTCGGAAATCGCTCTTCCAGAGCAATGAGTTTCAGGAGGAGTTCATCGTACTCAGCATCGGAGATGATTGGATCATCGAGAACGTAGTACTGATGATTATGGAATCGAATTGCCTTGGTTAGCCTCCCAACTGCGTCTTTTGCCTCGTTCTCGTTTTCGACCTTGTCCAGCGAGATACTGGGCTTCATTTCATCCATATCTTGTCATGACCCCTTCTACCCTTTGAGCGCTGCCATGCCTTGTTATCTAGCACAGCTTTATTTCATTTCTATACTTATTAGCACCGATGGTAGTAGGTAATCTTTGACCGTCGCCTTTAATTGTGAGTGAGGCTGACGCTTAAAGCCTGTACCGATGAGATGATAACCATGACCATGATGTCCAAGAAAGCTGTAGTTGCTATCGGCGGGAATTCCCTGATCAAGGACAAGGACCACAAGACTGTACCAGATCAATTCGCGGCCACGGCAGAAACGTGCAAACATATTGCTGATATGATAGAAGAGGGTTGGGACGTAGTCGTTACCTCAGGCAATGGCCCACAAGTAGGCTTCATTATGCGCCGCTCAGAACTCGCTATGCATGAGCTTCATGAGGTTCCAATGGACTACGCAGGTGCTGATACGCAAGGTGCCATCGGATACATGATTCAACGCGCACTCTATAATGAATTCCAGCAAAGGAATATGTTGAAGCATGTGGCAAGCATTGTGACTCAGGTTCGCGTCAGTAAGGATGATCCTGCCTTTGAAAGCCCCAATAAGCCAATTGGCTCTTTCATGGACGAAGGCACGGCCCGAAAGAGAGCTGACGAGCAGAACTGGGTCATCAAAGAGGATGCAGGGAGAGGATGGCGAAGAGTAGTTCCATCTCCAATTCCTAAGGAGATAGTCGAGCTTCCAGCAATTCAGGCCTTAAACAAGCAAGGCATCATAGTCTATGCGGTAGGTGGAGGCGGAATCCCTGTCATAGCGGATGACCTTGGCCGTCTTGAGGGAGTTGCTGCAGTAATTGACAAGGACAGGGCATCATCACTATTGGCAACTGGTCTTGACGCAGACCTCCTGCTTATCTCGACAGCCGTTGAGAAAGCGTATACAAACTATGGAAAAGAGAACCAAGCGCCTATTGACAAGATTGACCATATCCAAGCGCAGAAACTGATTGACGAGGGTCACTTTTCTCCTGGGAGCATGCTCCCCAAGATAGAAGCCTGTGTTGAATTCATCAAGAATGGTGGAGAAATGGCAATCATTACCGACCCACCAAACATTACACGTGCATTAAAGGGAGAAACAGGCACTCGGATTGTTCGCGGATTCGCAGTTCCACCGCCACCGCCAAGAAGAGCATAGCTTCTCTTCGGTTTTGCAGCCTGAATGAAGCTGCAGAATCTGGCTGACGCTTTCCCAGCAAATCACAGCTGAGAGGGTTTAGAAAGCTCAATTCCCGCACCAGTGAATTTGGGAATAGTATCAAATCAGTCCCTCCGATACATCATGTGTTGGATACAACGGATATTTGCTCTTGCCCATTTCTCTTGGAACCGCTACATTAAAGCAGGAGTACAATACCATTCGAGTGATTGACAATGAAACCAGAAATAATATCCACAGACAAAGCACCCAAGGCCATCGGGCCTTACTCCCAAGGAGTCAAAGTGGGGAATTTTCTGTTCTGCTCCGGGCAGATACCCATAAATCCAGGAAATGGCGAATTGCTCAGTGGTTCAATAGCCAAGCAGACCGCACAGTGCTTCACTAATCTGAAGGCCGTCATTGAAGCGGCCGGCTCCTCAATGAGGAAGGTCGTTAAGGTAACGGTGTTCTTGAGAGATATGAATGACTTCGGAGAGATGAATGAGGAATATGCCAAATGGTTTCCTGAGAGTCCTCCCGCGAGGTCATCAATTCAAGTCGCCCGTTTGCCAAAGGATGTTGGTATTGAAATAGAAGCAATTGCCTTGTGCTAGTCAGAATAATCGCCAAAATTGTTGTCCAACAGGAGCGGAATCCGAGGGTTCATACTAGTTCCACTAAGGGCTTTCTTTGGACAGCATCTCCTTCACGACCATGTCAAACATCACTGACGCGAATTGTAATATTAGAATTTATTATTTGATAACATACATATTAGCATCTTTTCAATTTACAAAATATTTATATCCGAATAAATCGTATTCTCATACATGACACGAGGTAGCGAGGAAAGGGAGGAGCCGCGACCAATCCAAATCGTGAGAGATGATGAAGAAGTCTGGAGGCTCCAGGATGGTCCGGAAGGACCTGATACTGTAACACCTGAGCAAAGCACCGATTCAGCCCAGCAAATGCTGAACGAACCGGTAATTGTTGATGACGAGGGAAACTTGGACAATGCTCAAGATGAAACCCAAGAACAGCAAAGCCAAGAACCCAATGACGCATCATCTGCAGTTGTTGAGGAAGTCAGCAGAAAAATCATCACCGCAATCAGAGACAACCTAGGAGAATTCGCCCCCTACAGCGGAGAGGAAACTGTCTATGTGGATGAGGAGGGGAATGTCGTGTCGGCAGGAAATCTGCCAACAACAACGGAGCGTCCTCGAGGACATACCACCGCAATCAGGGATTCGAAGGGTGAATTCAGTGCCGATGATGAAACCTTCGTTCGAATCGACGAGGATGGCGAAATCGTTGGGGATGAAGAGCGAGGTACTGCTATCCGAGACATTAAGGGAGAATACGCCAGCGGGCAAGACTACGCCTTTGCAGGGCCTGCTGGCTTATTCTTTGTAGGAGCTGACCATAATCGTCCGAGGTGGAGAGTTGAGTATGAAAAGGTGCAGAAATACTGCCCTCAGTTCTCCTTCAAGGCTCAGAATGGCGTGATCACATCGGTTGAGGGAGATTTCAGGATACATGGGCAAAGATACGGGATTCGGATAGTGATTCCATCTAGTTATCCATACAACATTCCAAAAATCTATCCGCGCGGGTGGAAGCCGAGCGGAGCTCCGCATAGGTACGGTGACGATGACCTTTGCGTTATGCGCCCATCGGATTGGAGTAGACAACTATCAATTGCATGGCTCATCAAGAAGACTGCAATCTGGATTAACAAGTGGCTCGTGTGGAAGAGGACCAAATCCTGGCCCGACCCTGCTCACCACTAGGAGTGCAATGAAAATGGATTACAACAGAATTAGGTACATCCTATCACCGGAGGAACTGCAGGAGAAATGGGTCGTTGTGGTTGGCTTGGGAAGTGGAGGCGCACCCATAGTGCAGCACCTAGCTATGAATGGGGTAAAGAACTGGATACTTTTCGACCCGGACACTCTCGATGAAGTCAACCTAGTGAAACACCCGGGTTTGAGGCGGGATCTTGGAAAGACAAAGGTTGAGATTATGGCCGACTGGATAAGAGACCGGAATCCAAGCTCGAATATTAGAGAATACCCAGTTGATATTTTGGAGGCAGAGAAGTTCAGGGAAGAGGTGAGACATGCAGACCTTGTAATCTCTGCTACGGACAAGCTTGCCATCCGTGAATATATTGATGAGATGTGCGTTCGCGAATCGACGCCCTGTGTCGTAGGAGACGTCTTCCGTACGGGGGTTGGTGGTCAGGTCTATTCCTATATTCCAGGGAAGACAGGGTGCTATCATTGCTTAGGCCTTGTTAGTGAAAAGAATGGGTGGAATACAATAGATAGCTCCATTGAAATGACAGATGATGAGAAAGAACGCATCTACGGGCTTAGTGAGAGAGAATACAAGGCGGCAGGCCTTTCTATGGACATCGCGATCATCTCCGCCATTTTCGCCAAGACCGCACTAGGCATTCTCCTTGAGAAGCCAAATCCAAGATTCTTCCCAGCCTCAGAAGCCAACTACATTATTTTCTACAACAGAAGGTTGGGCCCATTTGACTCCCTGACCAGCAAGAAATTCTTCATACCTCCACAGCGAGCCTGTTTCTGCTCTTCCCCAACGGAGGAAGCTGACCCGAATGCAGGAGAGATTGACTTTGCAGAAGAAGAAGCATAGAAGAGAGAAACCGATGAGTCACACTACCGATCCTTGGCGGCACATGTCTCGGACCGAATTGAAAAGAGAACTCGGACTATCCAAAGTGGTTCTCGATACATCCCTCCTAAGAGACATCATTATCCAAGCAAGGGATTTCCCAGATGTGGAGGAGGGAGGAGTTCTGGTTGGGTTTCTGGATCAAATATCCAGAACTATGGAAATCGCGGGGTTCATCAAAAGCGGCCCCAAAGCAAGAAGAACTGCTGGGTCGCTTCACTGTGACCTTGACTTTCAAGAAGAGGTCTTTGATTTGGCGAAGGGGCAGGATGAAGAACTCCAACATCTCGGCAGTTGGCATGGACACCATTGTAATGGTGCACGAAACCTTAGCGGAGGCGACCTGAATTCGTACTTCAGCATTATCGATTCTCCATATCATGCACACGACTACTACTTCGCAATTCTTCTATTGGAACTGCCAAGCAGCGAACCAAGAGAATGGGATCTAATGAATTACTTCAGATTCTACTTGCTTTCGAAGGAGCACAGGGATACTGTGTATCGTCTTGACAGTGATTGCGTGAGAACTCAATCTGTGAGCAAAGAAATACCTGAAATCATCAGAAAAGCGGAAGCTCAGGTACTCTCGGCAGGCGTGAAGAAAAACGTAGACAAATTTGAAGGAGCATGGTTTAGAAGCACTGTCGGCAAGGATTCTGTCAGGGAGGACTCCCAGTTCCTCAAGGATTTGCTCCGCCAAATGGACATCCTAACTGAGCAGGAATTGAAGGTAGTAAGCTCTGAACGGGGACATCAGCTAGTAAGAACTCTTGATTTGGGGGGTTTTAGAATCGAATACGAATATCCAACTAAGCTAGAAGACAAGGAAGTGTCAATACGCATGTGTAGGACTCATGGGGTGCCAAAGGAATCAGCCATAATGCCACCCGCAGTAGAGTCGATTGTAAGTCCTCTTAGCAATGGAAGGGCCGAACTGGTACAGGTCCTAAGGTTGGCAATGAGTTACTACTCGGTAGTGCTTAGTAGCTATGCTGATTCTCTTTTTGGGACCAATGATGAGTTGGATGAGGTCCCCAGCAAAGGAGTTGCTCCAGAATTGCAGGACGATCAGGTTGAAATTGCGGAGATAGAAGCAGAGCCACTTGGCCTCCTGGAACCAAGCAATAAAACCGGTTCGTTCGCTGGCGAAGTTTCGGTGAAGGATATCTTCTCCATTTTCATCAGAGCAAAAGCAAGTCAAATTCGAAGCGTACTCAGTCGGGAGACTCCATCCACATAAAGATGGGATATGTAACTAGCAAAATTCCGGCAATCCCCATAGCCGCAAATAGCCAAAGACCAGGATATACTATGTAGAATACAATCGCAGGGTTGAAGACTACCAGAATTCCAGGCGGCACCAGTAGCAGAGACCCAATAGCAATCATTCCGCGATGCATCGGAGACATTGAATGGACAATTTCTAGAGGATCCTTGTCGGCTTGGGAAGAGGACTCCTTGTACATTAATCCGGCAATTGACAGAACAAGCCAGACGAACCGAAGAATATTAACTCCATTCACTGATGGTAACCAATTAGGAAACCAAATTCCAACAGAGATTTGGATTGTTGTGACCACGGTCATCGCACCCAGTATAAAGAAGTAGAGTGTCATGAGATAGCCGGATGGCGAGTCGCGCTCTCTGGAATCTAGGAGGGAGCTACGCAGAAATGCTGCGAAGTAGGCGAAGAGAATGTAACCAAAGCCATAGATAAAGAACGCAGCCTTGACTACTGCCTTAACAATAGATGCCAGTAATAAAGCGATATCGAGAAAGACGAGTCCAGAGGTAGAGGTAGGGAAAATCGCCTCAAGAATCGTTGGAAAGAATAGGAATAGCAGCCAAAGAGATGCGGCGAGCTCAAAGGTGCTGAAACGAGTATAGTAGTAGAGGCGGTTAGAAAAATAGTAGAGGCCAATTCCACCGAAGAACATGTATACTGCGGATAGAAAGACTGCTACTGTCTGAACTGCAAAGGAGACCTCACTCCAGAACATTATCGTGAAGAAAGCAATGATGAATACTCCCAAGACTAGCATCCCCTCATCTTCAAGAATAGTGGGTTGAGTCTTGGTCAAGTCGATACCCCCTTTGATTGTATTAATCCACCATAGTCGTTATTGCTATGGATAGTGGCTCATATTCTCATTGGCAGTGATGATATTGGGGTCTTCATAGCCCCAGAAATCTCTTGCCCATTCTAACCATATTCGTCTGATTCAAAACTTGCCAAAATACTCAGTAATATCAAAGTAGTACGTTAATTCACCGTGCCCAGTTACCTCAATTTCCATTTGGTCAATCTGTTTTCCATCTTGACCAAGAAGGGATTGACGCACAAGCCGCCAATCTACACCTCTCCTTCCATACTTCTGGTCCAGGAACTCATACTCGGCTGCAATGGCTTCAAAATGACTCTCCACATCTGATATCACAATGGGATCTTCAAGGGTTTTTCCACTTCCGCTATAGCTTGGCATATGCGAATACCTCCCTTCAAGAAGGAGCACACTCACATATCGGCTTTTCTACTTACTTGGAAATTCGGCATAAGAATCGATGCCATAAGATGACCCCTATCCCGAAGGTATTTATTTAGGCCCGTCATGTTTGACTGAACATAACGGAGCGTTTGTCCAATGTCTTTAGTGGCACCTCGTAGTTCAAATCAGCTTAGAGCGTTCCTTCTGGTCATTCTTCTTGTGGCCGGAGGAATGATCATAGCGCTAGTAATAATGCAACCACAAGTTGATGACAGTCCTTCGCTTCAGGTCATAGGGTACAGTGGCTCATCGATGAACGTTACCTTGAATGAAATGAAAACGATGGAACCCATAGAAGGGGATACTTCCTTCCAAAACTCCTATGATAATCAAGTGGGCTACGGACATTACGTCGGAGTGAATGTTTCAACATTCATTGAATTGGTAGGTGGAATTGAGGAAGACCAAGTTGTAATCATCAATGCAACCGATGGTTACTCTCAAATATTCACCTACGAGAATGTGTTTCCTACACCAGAAGAATACATACTGCAGGGGTACATGATAATCGCTTACGCATACAACTCAACCGAAGTGCCAGCTTGGGAAGATGGTTTCCGTTTGATTTTCATGCCGGAGGATGGCTATTTCAATAATAGCGATGCAGAAGCCACAATTGATGCGGACTTCTTCTCTGGAGCTGCAGGTCCAAAATGTGTGAGAAATGTTGCGACGATTCAGGTCGCAGACAGACCTGTGGAGCCCATAGAGCCTGTGGAGCCCATAGTCTTTGAAGTAATCACCAATGCTGGAACTACTAGCTTCACTTGGACTGAGATGCTAGACCTTCCGACGGTTACAGGTGAAGGAGGAACAAAGAACCGGTTTGGCACTCTCGATGGACCATTTAATTTCACGGGATTCTCTCTTCATAGCCTTCTAACCGCATTGGCCAGCTTGCCTGAGGAATACAACGTTTCGGTTGTTGCCACTGATGGATACGCAGTTGTGTATAATCATACGCTCGTTGAGGGAACAATTACCGGCTTTGATTCAACAACAGGGGATTCTGTGGGAACGATTGCCGCCACAATGATTGTGGCATATGAAAGGGATGGGGAACCTCTACTGGACGATGGCCCGCTTCGGATTGCGTTTGTTAATGACGAAGGCTATCTTTCCAATTCATCCCTCTGGGCAAAGCATGTAGCAAATGTCACGCTGGTAATTCCGTCTCCCCCCGTTCTGTTTCTGAAGATGGGTGCAAAAGAGATTGGGCTATCCATGGGAGAGATTCTGGCCATGGATTCGATTACTGGTGATGGGGGATACAAGAGATCGTCTGGTACACTTGTGGGTCCAGATACCTACACTGGGGTTAGACTACTTGATGTGTTGGAATTGCTTGGAGAACTTCCGGCCAACTACACCCTGGAAATTGTGTCTTCTGACGAATACACTACGTATTTTAACAAGACACAGGTGGAAGGTATTCTACCTGCCTACAATACCACAACAGGAGCGCTGGTTGGTAATGCGCAATTCGACGTGATCCTAGCCTATGAGAGAAATGGCCAGCCACTGTATGAGGATGAGAAACCCTTCAGAATTGCAACTCTCAATGACTCCTACTTTTCAGACGGACATTTCTGGGCAAAGATGGCAGTAAACCTCACGGTAATCGATGAAGTGGAACCTTGGATAGTAGAACTAGATGGCGTTGAACACTGGAATATGACACATGACATCTACTACTCTCTTGCCTCGTGTGCCCATCACAGACAAGTAATCACAGCGGGTGGACACGAATATTGGGGAGTAGCGTTGTATGTACTTGTTGCAGCCATGGATGGTGCAGATACAACACACTATGTCTTCAATACTACCCTTCTTGCCACCAATTACAATGTTACCATCTATGGTGAATCTGGGGCCAATGAAACCTTCACTTGCTGGCAGGTAACACTGAACTACAGCATCATAGTAGCAGGGTGGGTAGATGGACAACTCATAGTCGACTCAAATGCGCCGCTAGTTCTTGTAACGCCTGAAGGCCTTCTTCTAGGAAGTCTTGAAAAACTGGAATTGGTGGGTTGGCAGACCTAGCCCCCGGTAGTCGGGGGCTTTTAAGCCCTTTTCGAAAAGTACCCCGAGAACAAACCTTTTCTATGCACAAAGCATCTCAGGCATGAGTGTTGGACCACAATAGAATGTGCTTTAGAGGTGACTGGAATATGGAAGCTCCACTAGGCAGTAAGGATGGCATTGGGAAAATATTAGCCCGAGCCAGACGTCTAATGGACGCTTCCAACTATGACGAAGCCATCTCAACCCTCCAACAAGCTTTGGTCATCGATCCAAACAATACAAAAATCCTCGAAGGGATGCTTATCTGCAACCTTGAATTGAAGAGACCAAAACAGGCTTTGAGGGCTATTGAAGACATTGTAAGAATAAACCCTCATTCTCGTTCTATGTGGGCCGACAAAGGCTATCTTCACCTGCTCCTAAATGAAAATAGGGAGGGAATCGAGGCAATACAAAACAGCCTCAAGCTCAACCCGTACAATGGCCGCCTTTGGCAGCTTCTAGGGTTTGCCTACATGGCGGAGGAGAGATGGGATTATGCCCTAGATGCTTTTCAGAAGTCCCAGCATTTCATGCCAAGTTCTGCGGTCGTTTGGTATAATTGTGCAGTTTGCCTCTTCTTCATGGATGATTTTGACTCTGCAATAGTCTACGCTGAGCAGGCTTTTGCCATGGACCCGCTCTTGGAGGATCTCTCAGAGGGCTGGGTCGAGGAGCTTCGCGAGAGTCTAGATGATGTGGATGACTTTGATTTTGACCTTTCTGATGAGGCAGCATCGTAATCATGCTGCACCTGAAGTCAAATAGAATAAGTCTGCTACTAGGCACCCTCTTCTGGTACAACTTGAATTGAAGAGAGGAGTTCAATAGCATCTTCTATCTCTTTTAGCGATTCCTTGATTTTGAAACGTTTTGAACTCTCAAGGGCCTGATTCAGAGCACTTATGAGCTGCTCCAATTCTTGCAGTTTTTCTTCCGGATTTGAGATGGATTCCAAAGCCTCCAGTCGTTTTGGAAGTACTCTAAGGAGGCCCCTGACTGCCAACTCAGCTTCCTCTCGACTCAGCAAGTCATCATCCTTGGATGTCTTGGCGGCCTCGATGATTCGTACTATTTTCGCATACAGAGATTCGTGTTCACTAAGAGCCTTTAGAAGAATACGTTCCACCTGACTTCCGGAATCAACACCTTCCAGATGTGTCTTTATCTTTTGCATGGCGTCTTCCAGAAACACTTTCCGTTCCTCGAGCGAGGTGTTTCGGCGCTCCAACCATCTCCATTGACTCATTATCCCGTGAGTAAGTGCTATAGCCTTGTTTATCTTTTCACGCTGTTTATGCACTTGTGACATGGCATCCTTGACCTCTGATTCTAGAGTATCAACTGCATCGCTGAGCTGATAACTCAGAATATTGCCAGCCTGGGTATCAGATAGGATTCGGCTCTCACGAATCAGCTTTTCGGCGTCATCCCAAAGCTTGTCAATCATGTTGTCATCGGATTTGAATTTTCCTTCTGGAGCCAGACTCTCTGTCAAATCTCTGATTCTAGTTGTGATTTCATCCACTTCTTGGATTTTGGTCTTGAGCAATGCACGACCAAGCCGTAGGTTCAAGTCCTCAGTGAGTTTCTGACGCTCTTCTGGCAGCTCTCTTAGTTCCTGTGAGCTATCTACGAGACCCTGCATTGCCTTTTCATATGCCGCAACTGATTCCTGATGAGATCCTGCCTTGAAATGTTCATCTCCTGTAGCTTGGAGCTGAAGAATCAATTCAAGGACGTCATACGGTGAACTGCGTGTGTAGCCCAGTTCGACTTTGCTTTGTTCTTCTGCCGATAAGTCAAAGGGAGCTTCTCCGAATGAAAGACCAACGACAACAACACCCTCTCCAGATGCCAGATACACCGAATAGCCATCCACATCCAAGCTCTCAATCTTGTTCTGATCGACTTCAATCTGACCCTGCAGTGTAGCATCGATAAGATTCCAAATGTCTAAAGAGCCCGCTTCTGTAACGGATACTAGGAATGCATCATTTGCCCATAGGTCAACAACTGGACCAGATGTACTTCGCTCAAATCTGCCAACTTGCGTCCATTCGTCCTTATCGAAAACGGATATTTCCCCATTTCCATTCGTCAGATAGACATAATCAGTGTTGCCAACTATTGCTGTGGCTCTCACTTTCTTCTCAAACTTGGCAATCTCGCTTGGAGCAGAATTCGGTGAATGATTCCATATTCTAGGTTCTTCCTTCTTAGTGGCGGTTACTATGATTCTATCATCAGACCAGAGAGTCGTCAAATCGGATTTATGCAGTTGCCAGCTTGAGGTTTCATGTGTGTCCTTCTTAATAGAAACAAGACGCCCTTCCTTTGCGCCAACGTAGAAGCAATCACCATGAAGTGTAGAAGAAATAGCCGGGTACGTCAGTTCAAACCAGCCCACCATTCCCCAGTTCTCTTTTTTCCAAACATACACTCTACGTTCGCAGGTTGCAAATACTTGCTCCTCATCGACATGAACTGCAAGAGGTTCGGAGGCGGTTTCGCCTAGCTCTGCGACTAGCTGCCAGTCTTTCTTGGACCAAACCCTTACCTTTAGGTCTCTGCAAGCAGCGTACAAGAAGCTCTCATCATGGACAACATGAACTGCGTCAGCATCAAGGACTGCAACAACCTCGCAGCCAATGGGCAGAACTTCATCGCCACCACTCGATGAATTAGGCATTATTTCGTCACTTCGCTTGCCGTTTTTAGGTTGAATTTCGCTTTAAGTGGCTTTGGTTCTGTTCATTGGGCATAATATATAGGCTGTAGGAACGCAGAAAAGGGCATAAGAAACGTAGTGATTGAGGTCCATTCGAGAATCTTTGAAAAGCAAGTTGAGCATTGGGCAGCAAGACAACACACACTTTTATAGCTCGAAAAAGAGAAAGAATCGACCGCCAGTTGGAGGTAGCCATTTTGGATAGTCACGCATGGAGACGCGAAGTCGACAAAGTCGCAGAAATGAAGGGAATGCTAGTCTCCCTAAACCCAGCACTTGAGGAGCAAACAAACAGAATTGTTCGAAGTCTGTACGATTCCTTGGCATCCTACTCGAAAATCGAGTCTGATGCACGAGCAGCAGGATTCCTAAAGAAGAGGAAACTTACCTCAGAAATGGAGAATGTTGATAGCGCCTTGGAAGAGGACTTCATGAGAGCTGTTCGGGACTTTTCAGACATCCTGAGAAAGGAACAACGTGAAACAACGGCAGTAATTCCAAAGCTGCAAGCTGTTAAGCCTCAGGAAGCAAAAGCGCTAGCATCAATGACATTCCCATCAACCGGTACTGGCGACACTAAGGATCTTGAAACCCTGCTAGGCTTTGCAAAGGCCTACTCCAAGCTTGTCATAACGCTTCACCAAGATTATTCCAAAGATGTCAAAACTACACTGGATGAGCTAAAGAGAACCGTTGAAACCTATGAGAGACACATCACAATTGACAGAAGCGAAGTAGCCACAACAATATCAAATGACGACGTAGCCCATCTGCCTCTTAGTGACTTGCTCAATATGATGGAGAAGCTAGCCAACGAGCGATTGTATCTTGATGGGAGAAAGGATGAGGTTGGCAAGATGTTGGGTTCGGGGATGATGGCAGAAGTGGAGTCCCTACAGGCCTCTGTTGAAACTGCGGCTCGCTTAGGTTTGGAGTTGCCTATGGATTTCTCCCAGCAGCTTAGGATAATTGGACGGGATGCGTCCAAGACCTCCAATCTTACCTCACTTCTAAGCCTTGAAAATCAGCTCCACACAGCGAAAGTGAAAATGGCCAATTTGCTCCGTGACAAAATCATCAACATGAAACATGAAGTAACATCCAAAATTGTTGAAGGCGGGATTCCAACCACAGCTGACGTGATACCGACTGCCCCTTCAATTGGCGTCGAATCCGATGATGTAGCAAGCCTTCTTTCAGCATACCAGAAAATGGTTGAATGGGAGGACCATGTGAAAATTGGTCTGAAGGACCATGTAGAAGAAATCCTAGATGAAATCGAAAAAGCGGCTGAGGCTCCAGAGGACACCGGAATAAAGGATGTTCTCTCCGTTAGGGAGTGGCTTGCAGAAACCAAGAAGAAGCTGAAGAAGGCAGAGATTGATGAAATGGTGCGAGTATTCGTCAAGGCAAAAGGAATGCAGGAGGAATACCGAAAGCATGTCACTGATGTCATTCGCGAGTACATATCCAGATTCAACGAATTAGCAACCTCTGCAGACAAGGTGCTAGATTATGCTCAGTTGAGCAAGAAAGCGCCAAAGGTCGAGGAGCTGGAAGGGGGAATCGTATACCTTCTGCAATCGCTTGTAAGTCTAAAGTCAGCAGTTGAGGGAGGGGTTTCCACATTCCGGGATGCCTGTGAGCAGGAACTCAACGTTATCGTTGAAGATTTGCAGACGATTAAGCCGGTCTATGCAGAAATCTTCATGCCAGTAATTGTCGAACTTGACGAAGGCACAATTAGAATCAAGGGCATGGATGAATTTGGCGCAATCCGGTCCGAAATGCGAACTATCAAAGAAACCATTCTTGTTAAGGCGCAGGAGGCGTTGGAGAATCTTAGGTACCGACTTGGTGTTAAGATCCGTCTTGCTGCGGCGAAACTCATGGGTGCAGGTGTTGAAATTCCCAAAGAAGTGCAGGAAGCAATAAGTGAACTAAACAGCATTGGAGTTGCTGCCGATACCGTATTCAGCCTACCTGCAATGGCTAGGAAAATGATTGAGCTCTATGAGCGAAAAATAAGCGAGAAAGTAATTGCCTCACTCATCGAGGAGGTCAAGAGCCTTGAGGACTCATTTGGACAGGCTGCGGCAATAGGTGTGGATGTTGATAAAGAACTCAAGATGCTGGTGAAGCTCAGAGAGAGCCCACCGGAAGAGCTTGAGGACGCAGCTGACCAATTTGACAAGCTGATGAACTTGACGACCTCAGCATCCATCCATCAGAGAATTCGAAGCAGAGCCGATGAAGCTTACGTCCAGATCAAGGACGCCGTTTCCATCTTCGAAGACCAGGGTATGTCAGACTTTGTTGGAAGGCTAAAGGGACTCTTGGAGCAAGTACCAGCTCAGCTAGAGGCAGAGACCAAGCATGTTCATGGGGCTCTAGAAGTCTGCCTAACATTGGCGAATATTCAAGGAGAGATGCTGCAGGTAATCAAGAGCATTGCCAATAAGGACAAAGAGGAGCATATAGAAGAGCTGAAAGAAAAGAGCAAGTACTATTCGACTATTGAGCGAGTCTATGAGAAGCATCCTCAAGATTTCAGCAAGCTAATTTTTCCAATGTCGAAGCTCGTAGACCTCGAAGCAAAACTCAATGAAGCCAAGATGCTCAACAAAGCAATTGATACGTTCAACGAAGTCAAGACACTGAGAGAGGAATGGCTCGAGAAAGCGGAGAAGATGGACGATTGGCACAAGAGCATGAAGGTCTTCATGACTGGTTTCAGTCCTGGGGCCGGTGCAGAGCAACGTGAGAAGTTCATTGAAGAGGCAATCAAGAAAGTCAAAGAAACCTACAGCAGAGAGGACATTAG
>RDOF01000031.1 GCA_011365025.1 Candidatus Thorarchaeota archaeon | reverse complement strand
CAAAGTCCCATGGAGGCAGCTGAATGAGCAGCGCCTCGACTCGTCCAATCATAGCTTTCGTCTTGCCTAGGAAGTCTGAGAGAAAGGGACCTGCCTCGGTTCGTAGTTCAAGCCTGCTGCCATGTGTAATCATATGCGGAATCTTCGCAGTGAAGAACTTCTCAGGGTTGAGTTCCATTCTTAGGAATTCCATAAAATCCTCCTTAAGAGGCCCATAGAAAGTTGCGTTAATTTCTGCAACATCGAAATAGGTCAAGTATTGGTGAATAAGGCCCGTGTTAGAGGAGTAGAAGATACCTTTCCATTCAGGATAGGACTAGCCGCAAGTACCGATATGCAGACCCTTTCGCATCGAACTCAAAAATCAAACCTTCCCGTTGCGTTTCAATCTTATGGAGTCGGAAACCAGGCGTTTTTTCACCTAGCCCAATCCTTTTACTCCCTTATTCCCTAAATGTAATGGAATGTGCGGCCGATTTAACTTCCTTACACACAAGAAAGAGGTTCAAGATAGATTTGGAATCAAGACATTTGAATACGAAGTAGTACCGAAATACAACATTGCCCCTACTCAACAAGTGGCGGTTGTTGTATACGACTCGGGAACGAAGCTCGTAGGTATGCGCTGGGGCCTCATCCCCTTCTGGGCAAAAGACCCGAAGATTGGTAACAGGATGATAAACGCGCGAGCAGAAACGCTGGATCAGAAGCGCGTATTCATCAACTCCTTCAAGGAGAAGAGATGCCTTATACTTTCCACCGGCTTTTATGAATGGCAAAAGCTTGGCAAGATTAAGAGACCCATGCACATTCGCCTGAAGACAAAGGGACCCTTCGCCTTTGCAGGCATCTACAGCCACTGGAAAACTCCAACTGACAAGACCATCCTGAGCTGCTCCATAGTCACGACGAGCCCCAATGAGCTGCTGACCCCGATTCATGACCGAATGCCAGTAATTCTCAAGCAGGAGAACGAGGAATTTTGGCTAAATCCAGAGAACGAAGACCTCGCGGCAATGAAGGCCTTTCTATCCCCTTATCCCAGCGATTTAATGGAAGCCTATGAAGTTTCGACATACGTCAACTCCCCAACCAATACCGGTCCGCAGTGCACACAGCCCCTTGTTAGGGAAGCACTCTAGTGCGACTGTATTGCTTTCTTGATTAGTGCATATTTAGGCAATTATGCTGTGAATAAGTAATTATTGATATCATTTTAATTCTCAAGAAGGATATTAAAATCAATTTTTGTTCGGGGGGCATTTAGAATTGCTTTTTGACTGGGAGAGCAGCTATGATATTCTCAGTACTTCGGTACATAGACCTTAGACCAAATTCTTCCGTAGTATACGTGACAGTCTGATAGGGATAAGCAGGGCTGTCAGGAGAGCAAGATGTCAGCAGAAGCTGAAGTGAACAACGAAGCGAATTGGAGATGGTGTGAAGGGATTCCACCCTTGGACCCAGTGGATCCGCGGCACTCCTTGAGCCTCTTGTTGATTGCAGAAGCAAGAGAAGGCCAACGGTCGTCCAAGAAGCCTGCAAGCACCGCCCTTCCAAGAAAGAGCGACAAGAAAGAACCTCCAAACCACTAAGCAAAGGCAAAGAGGTCCGACGTTATCCTTGGATATTCTAGGAACCAGGACATGCCATATTAGCCAGGCAAAGGTACAGCAGATTTAGGTGATATCAGGAGCTCCCTCTGGAGGCCGCTCCTTCTTCACTTCAGCCAATCGCAAAAGCTCCAGCTCCTTCTCCTTATTCTTGAAAAAGGAGTAAAACAGAGCAATACCCAGAACATAGAGCCCAGCCACTAGGAGATAGGGAAGCCTGTAAAACCCAGCGGCTAGCAATGCGCCACCTATGTTCGCAGCAACCCCTCTGACAAAGGAGTCCCCAGACCTAACAACACCAGTGGCTGTTGCCCGTTCCTCCTTTCTTAGTCCCTCCATGAAGAAGGCAGATGAGACCGGGCCGGCCATGTTCATCAAAACGTTCCTTGCAACATAGGCAGCAACTGCAAGGTAGATTGTGGGAGCCCACGAAATCATAAGGAGAAATGGAATAGATAGAGCTTCTGTGAACATAATGGTGCGTACCTTCCCGAAACGGTCTGCAAGGGCCGGAGCACTGAAATTACCTAATGCGAGGATGATTGTGTTTATTCCAAAGATTACACCGATGAGATCGTCTCCCGCTTGGAACTCATTCTTGAAGAAGAGGTTGAAGAACAGCACAATCATGCCAGCTCCCAGACCAATTGCTGAAACAGAGGAGGTGTATTTGCCGATGAATCCCCAATTTGACACATTCTTGAAGCTTATCTCCAGCTTGAACTCCAATACGGAATCCTTCGACATGGAAAGGAGGGTAATGAAAGCAATGGCTAATGGAACAAGACTAAACCAGAGGGTGTATCGATAAGCCCAGACTTGAGTCGTGGAGGAGCCAAGAAAGCCTAGGAAGAAACCGGGCAGGTAGCCGCCTAGGAGATTACCCGCGAGGACTGTAAGGAGAGAGATACCGCTACTGAACCCAAAGAGATGTGCGCGTTCTTCGGACGTAGAAAGGTCAGTGACATATGGACCCCAGGCGACTTGAGTGAAACCATTTGCCAGTCCGAGAAGTATCTGTGAGAAAATCAATGGGGTCGGCTCAATCATGGTGTATTGAATGAACACCATGAGAAGAGAAATCAAGCTGGCAATCATGATTATGCTTTTTCGGCTTCTTCTATCGGTTAGCATTCCCGCCGGGACCGCAACCAGAGCCGTGGCAAACATCGATACAGAGAGAAAGAACCCTAGAAAGTCCTCCTCAAAGGAAGGCAGGCTGACCATATAGAGATTGAAGACCACATTGCTTACGCCAAAGGCAAAGGAATTCATTGCATTGATAGCAATCCACAAACGGGCATCCTTCTTGAAAAGACGTACCTTGTCCAAGTAGCCCAGTTTGCGTTCTTCGGTCAATGGCACACAGTCCTCAGAATGGATTGTCTTTTATCGCGAAATCGTTATTCCCTTTATTCGTTGCCCTTTGAGCACGTACCGCAAGGCTAAAACTGAACTGCATACGGATTTTGTCCTATGAAGACCATTGACCTTCGCAGTGACACGGTGACCAAACCCACAGATGAGATGATACAGGCCATTCTCAACGCTCACAAAGAAGACAGATTTGGTGATGACGTTATAGGGGAGGATGAGGTTGTCAATGAGCTTCAGGAGAAGGCGGCTCGAATACTAGGTAAAGAGGCAGCTCTCTTGGTGACCTCAGGAACCCAAGGCAATGTCATATCCCTACTTGCCCAAACCAAGCGTGGCGATGAGATCATAGTTGAAGAGCAGTCACATACCTTCATGTTCGAGGGTGGCGCGATGTCAGTATTGGGAGGACTTTATCCAAGACCAGTCAAAGGTGTCAATGGCTATATCCTCCCAGAAACCCTGAGGGATGCCATAAGACCAGATGATGCACACTATCCTCGATCGGGAATGGTTGTGGTGGAGAACACACACAATTACGCCGGCGGAACAGTCACGACTCCCCAGCAAGTCAAGGAGTTGGCAGAGGTTGCACGACAGTACAACCTACGGATTCATTGCGATGGAGCTCGTTTGTTCAATGCTGCCGTTGCTCTGAATGTTCCTGCAAAGAAGCTTGTTGCCGATACTGATAGTGTTCAGATTTGCTTAAGCAAAGGGCTCTCAGCACCAATAGGCTCCATTGTGGCTGGAACTGAGGAGTTCATTCACGATGCGCATAAACTGAGAAAGAAACTGGGCGGAGGAATGCGTCAGGCGGGTATTATTGCGGCTCCAGGAATCGTTGCACTTGAGAAGATGGTTGACAGGCTGAAGGAAGACCACGTCAATGCAAAGCTCCTCTACAGTCATCTATCCAAGATCCCAGGTTTGGAACTCAAAGAGCCTGAAACGAACATTATTTTCATTGGCCTTCAAAACTTCGAAGTGGATGTTCCAAAGCTAGCTCAGGAGCTGAAAAAACGAAACATCCTGATTTATGGTGCATATGGAACAAGAGCAAGATTAGTAACTCATCGCATGGTGTCCAAAGAAGACATCCTGAGAACAGCAGAAGCCGTGACCGAGATACTTGCTGGAAGCACTTAGTGGACTGAGTGCTAGGGCTCTTGGCAGAGCTCGATTAGCACCCCCCCAGTACACTTGGGGTGAATAAACGCAATCCGCATATTGTGAGCACCAATACGTGGCTCTTTATCGATCAGGAGAGCACCGTTTTCTTCGTGGCGTCTTAATGCCTTCTCAATATCCTCGACTTTGACTGCTATGTGGTGAACTCCAGGACCACGTTTGGATAGGAATTTCGCAACGGGACTATCTTCCGAGGTGGGTTCAAGCAGTTCAATGCGGCTCTCTCCAATTTGAAGAAAAGCGACCTTCACCTTTTGCTCGATCACTTCCTCGGAGCCCTTGTACTCAAGCCCCAAGCTGTCCCTGTAGTAAGGAAGCATTTCTTCAATGTGCTCCACCGCAATTCCGATATGGTCAATTCTCTCAACGGTCATCTAGTAATCCCTCAAAGAATGTCAGGAGCCTTATATTCCCCAAAGACTCCTCTTAGGACTCCACAGATCTCACCGAGTGTGGCATAGATCTTCACTGCAGCAAGAATTGCTGGCATCAGATTGCCAGACCCCTTTGCTGTGGTTTCAAGCAACTCCAATGATTGTTCAACGGCGCGGTTGTTGCGTTCATCTCTAATCCTATTGAGGCGGGCGACTTGGTCTTCTTCGGCCTTTGGGTCCACACGCAGGTAATCAAAAGCTTGTTCTTCTTCAACGGCGAATTCGTTCACCCCAACGACAATTCTGCCTTTCCGATCCACATCACGCTGAAATTGATAGGCGCTTTCATGAATCTCGCGCTGAATGTAGCCTTTCTCAATGGCCACCGCAGAGCCGCCGAGCCCATCAATTTCCTCGATGTACTTCAGTGCGCGGGCCTCGATTTCGTTTGTGAGTGACTCTACGAAATAGGAACCCGCAAGAGGATCAATTGTATCCCCGACACCGCTTTCGTGGGCAATGATCTGTTGAGTGCGAAGAGCAATCTGCACCGATTCTCTTGTTGGAAGAGAAAGAGCCTCATCACGCGAATTGGTGTGCAGAGACTGCGTTCCTCCCAAAACTGCCTGAAGCGCCTGAAGCGTGACCCGCACAACGTTGTTATCCGGTTGCTGGGCGGTTAGGGTACACCCAGCCGTTTGTGTATGAAAGCGCATCATGAGGGACCTTTCTTCCTCAGCTCCGAATCGTTCCTTCATCAATTTGGCCCAAAGCCGCCGAGCCGCTCTAAATTTGGCAATCTCCTCGAAGAAGTCCGAATGACTACCGAAGAAGAAAGACAGGCGTGGTGCAAAAGAATCTACATCCAAGCCTGCTTTTATTGCCGCCTCAACGTAGGCAATTCCATTCGCAATGGTAAATGCGACCTCCTGAACCGCGGTGGAGCCGGCCTCCCTTATGTGATACCCCGATATGGATATCGTGTTAAAGAGAGGAAGGTGCTCGCCGCAGAAACTGAAAATATCAGTGATTAGCCGCATTGAGGGTTGGGGTGGAAATATGTATGTGCCACGCGCGACAAACTCCTTCAAGATATCGTTCTGAATCGTTCCGCGTAGCTTGACCATCGGGACACCTTGTTTTTCGGCCACTGCAATATACATTGCAAGAAGCACTGATGCAGGTGCGTTAATGGTCATAGAGGTACTGACTTTGTCCAGAGGAATTGAATCAAACAAGACCTCCATGTCAGCAAGGGTATCAATGGCAACGCCGACCTTTCCTACCTCGCCACATGCTAGTGGGTCATCAGAGTCATAGCCAATCTGAGTGGGAAGATCAAAGGCAATTGAAAGACCAGTCTGACCTTGCTCGAGCAGAAAACGGAAGCGCTCGTTTGTTTCTCTAGCAGTGGCAAACCCACTGTACTGGCGCATAGTCCAGAATCGGCCTCTATACATTGTTGGCTGGACGCCGCGCGTAAATGGAAACTCACCTGGAAACGCCAAATCGCGTTCGTAATCAAGGTCAGAAACATCAAGCGGAGAATAGAGGCGCTTCACGGGTAGTCCTGATATTGTTTTGAACTCATCTGCCCGTTCAGGGAATTTGGAAAGGGTCTCATCTACGGTGAACTCACTCCAACGTTTCTCTGCCTTAGCTAGACGCTCCTTATCATCCATCATCCAGCATCCTCCCTATACTTCAGGAGAAAATCCATAACGAGCTTCTCGGCCACTGTGTAAGGATCCTCACTCCGCTTTGCAATCCGCGCAATTGCGTCGTTGTACTCTGGCCTACCCCGAAGTTCAGTAATCAATTGACGTGTAAGTTTGTACTCCATTATCTGCTCTAGTTCGTCTTTGCTACGCTGAAGCCCTCGTTCTTCTAGGAGGCCACTCCTACGAAGGTAGTCGATATGCTCGTCCATTTTGTCGACCAGCTCTGTCACGCCTTCTCCAGTTCGAGCATTTGTAAGAAGCACAGGGGGTCTCCATTGCTTTTCGCGTGTATCCGTATCGAGCATGGCGTTGATTTCGGACACCTTGCGCTCAGCTCCATCAAGGTCGGACTTGTTTACAACAAATATGTCCGCGATCTCCATTATGCCAGCCTTGATTGCTTGGATATCATCCCCGCTTCCGGGGACATCTGTCACAATGACCGTGTGAGCCAGTTCTATAATCTCAACTTCAGACTGACCGGCTCCAACCGTTTCCACCAAGATTACGTCTTTTCCGAAGGCATCAACAGCCCTCACCGCATCGGCAGTCGACCGAGCCAGCCCGCCGAGATGCCCTCGTGTGCCCATGCTTCGAACGTATACATCGTCATCAAGGGCATGTTCCTGCATTCGTATCCGGTCTCCTAGGAGGGCACCCCCAGAGAACGGGCTAGAGGGGTCAACGCAGATGATTCCAACGGTCTTCTTTCTTTCGCGCAATTCCTTCGTAATGCGCGTTACCAAAGTGCTCTTTCCGGACCCGGGAGGCCCTGTCACACCAACAATATGTGCATGTCCGGTATGCCGATACAACTGAGCCAGAATCTGGAGTGCCCTAGCATCCTCATCTTCGATAAGAGATATGAGTCTGGCAAGGGAACGTCTCTTACCCGCCAGAACACCCTTTGTCAATTCATCGACCGACAACAGAACCGGCTCCACTGTGGAATGGATTAAGTCCGCACATTGGACTGAATAAATTCAACTATTGATTCCAGAGCAGTGCCTGGACCAAAGATTTCTGCAATGCCAGTTTTCTTTAGTTCCGTAACATCGTCCTCTGGGATGATACCGCCTCCAACAACCAAAATATCATCGGCACCTTCTTTCTTTAGCAGCTCCATGACTTTCGGGAACAATGCCATATGAGCGCCACTAAGAATACTGAGACCGATACAGTCAACGGATTCATCTATTGCGGCTCTTACGATCATCTCAGGAGTCTGTCGCAAACCTGTGTAAATGACCTCCATCCCTGCATCTCGGAGGGCACGGGCTACAACTTTGGCACCGCGGTCATGTCCATCTAGTCCGGGTTTGGCAACGAGAACGCGTATCTTCTTGGTTGAATTCAAGGGCCCACCTCACTTTGGGTTAGACACGGGAAAACTTCGCGTGGAGATATAAAGGCTTTCGATTGCCATGTGGATCAATGAAAACTGCAAAGTTATTATGTGAGGATACAAAGCAATACTAGAGGTGGAGAAGACCGTGGCAGCCACTCCCGATGAGATGACTCAGTACGACTGGTTTGGACAAGCAAGAATACATGAAGTTGGCGGAAAATTCGATGAGGCAATAAAAGCATACGAAAATGCGATTAAAATAGACCCCGATTTTGCAAAGGCATGGTATTACTTGGCAAAGCTGCATTTGCGAATGGGAGATAAAGCAAATGCCAAGAAGTGTGCCGAGAAGGCACTTGAGCTAGAGCCAGATTGGAAGAAACACGTAGAGAAGATACTCTCAGAGGCATAGCTGGAACAATCAGCCAAATGTGCTTATTGGCATTCTATTTCAGCGCAGCAGAGGAGTCAGGATAGAGAAGAACATAAACAGCCTGATTCAGAGTCAGAATGTTGCTATTCACCCACTCTATGACCAATTCCACATTCTCTTTTGATGAAACCTTGGCAAGTGCGTCAAGGGTTGCCTCACGGGTTTGTTTGGATTTTAGCAGGTCTTCAATCGTTCGTACCAGAATCATTTCCCGAACATCTGGAGTTGTTTCCGTTAGCCAGTAAAGGACGTTGTCACGGGCCTCCGATTCCACACCCGCCTGAGAGGCCGCCTCTTCAAGCGTGCGGGATATCATGTCAAAAACATCTTTGTCCTGAATATCTTTCAATTCGCCTTCAATGATGGATACTATGCTCTTTGTGATTTTAGGGTCTGCACTGAGCATATCAACAAGGTCGGCGCGTGCCTTCATGGGGCCATCAGGAGTTTCATCCCTAGTCAAGCGTATCTCATCTCCGTATCGGGGCTATTCACTCTATTAGGTCGAATATAGATATTACTCGTTTAGTTAGGGCAATAACTCGAGGAGTTCGGACAAAGAGGAGAGGACCAAATCCGGCGCGAAATGATGACCATATTTCGCCAAGTAATCACCAAGACTTAGATTTCGACTATTTATCCAAATGCATGTGAGATTCAGAGACTTCCCTCCAACAATATCAGCCACGAATTCATCTCCGACGAACATTGTGTTTTTTGCCATGGACCCGAGGTGTTTCATTGCATATTCAAAAGGCTGTGGCATGGGCTTGAATGCTCTCACCACGCTGCCATCGACTATGGCCTCAAAGAACAAATGTAATCCAAATTTCTGCAGAATGATGCTAGCATTACCTTCAAAGGAGTTTGTTACAAGGCCAAGGGGAATGCCGAGATTCCTAATCTTGGTTAGCAATTCAAGCGAACCGGGGGCCATCTCTGACAGTTCCACATGAAGGTTTCTGAATACCTCCGTACCCTCGTTAATTGTTTCATCGTCGATTTCTATTCCCAAAGAGCTCAGTGTGCGTTTAGTAGCATCTCTTACCACATAGAAGGGGCTCTTGTATGGAGCGCCGTCAACAACACGCCTTATCTCCATTCGGTAGTTCTTTACAAGCTCCTTTACATATTCGCCAAGGATCTCAGAAGGATCCTCCATAACCCTCCGTAGAAGAAGCTCGCTCGCACGGATTGGGTAATGATTGGTCTCAGTCAGCGTTGAATCAAGGTCAAAAATTATCGCCTTGAATGAATCAAGACTTAGCACACTCAATGCGGACCAGACTCCAGAAGCTTATTCGCCTTTGCCCAAGTAGATTCCGTGGGGATCAAGCCTATGCATTATATCGATTTGATCCTGCGTTGGCTCCTTTGTTGTTGGAACTTCCTCGGGAACGATTAGGTCAAACATTACATTGTCAAGAACGTCCTGCACTTCAAATCCGGGATGCACTGACATCAGACGGATTTTCAGTGTATCTGGATCAAAGTCCATTTGACACATATCGGTAATAACCACGTCAGGACCATTGCCTACCATTGACCATTCCTTTCGTGACCCTGGACCCTTTAGGTGGCCAGGGCTTGTCATGTAGTCAAGTTCCTTTACGAACTTCCGTTTGTCGTGAGTCATCATTACAATGAGCCGTTTTGCTGAGGATGCGATGTCATTCCCACCGCCACTCCCGGGTAGTTTCACTTTGGGATTCTCAAAAGAACCAATGTAGGTCGTATTTATGTTGCCGTACTCGTCAATTTGAGCCGACCCGAGGAAACCAACATCTATGTGACCCCCCTGGAGGATGAATCCCAAGGTTTCTATAAGACCAATTGAAGCTGAACAGCCATAGTAGTATCTTGAATCAGCAACAGAGAGGGGGACCTCTCTAGGGCGCGCATCAATGAAGCCGGCCTCGGAAATCAGATTGATTCTTGGCGCATGTGTTTCCTTGGCAAGTAGTGCTGCCAATAATGGCATTCCAGTGCCTCCGAATACTGCCTCACCGTCTCTTACATGTCGGGATGCGCAGGCTACAAGAAACTCAATTTTGCTATACTCTACCATATCATCTACCTCCTAGTAGCCCCAGGGTTTCCGTGCCCGCAACTTGTGCAGGTGTTCCCATCCAATTTTCTCAAGATAACCCCAATGGTCATCAACACTAAGAATGAAATTGTTAAGATACTCCGACCAAGTTTCCTCATCTCGTGTGAGTTTGTGAAACATCTGAAGATGCTCCAAGTCGTAATCGTAGTAGTCATGGCACTGCATGGGGTGTGCAACAAACGGAAGAATCACTACATGGTCCACATAGAGCGCAGGAATCTTTGTCTGGTCCGGACGTTTGCGAATCTCATCACCATCAATCAACTCCTCCGCTAGCACAATTAGCTTCTTTCCGCATCGGGACCCCTCGAGATCCTCACCGACGATGCCATCAATCTGTGCGTTTCCCTGTTTGTCAACCCGTTGCACATGAACTATGCTGAAGTCAGGCTGGACTGAGGGGACCAAGCATATTTTTTCTCCTGTAAAGGGACAATCGATAACTTTCAGTTTTTTGTCTCCCCTAAACCTAGAGTGCTTTACCATATCTGTTCCCATAAGACTACGCAGAGGCATGAAGGGGACATTCAATGCCCCACCAAGGAACCTCATTGCCATGGCCAAGTTGCTGTAATCCTCAACCTGAAGCTTTCCCTCAGCCACTCTTCGCCTTGCATTATTTGAGAGTCCCAGTGCCTCTATTGCGGTAAAGGCGATTTCAAACTTATCGGCAACGCCAGCACCGCACATGATTTCAAGGTCCACCTCAGACCCGCAAGTCTGAATATTGAGATGTTTCTTCCTTTGTCTGACCAACTCATGGGCAAAGGCAATTGGTGGACGTTGGTAACCAAAGCCACCCCAAAAAAGCTCTGACCCGTCCGGAACCATTTTCGCGGCTTCAGCCAGCGTTATGCGTTTGTCTTCAATCTCTGGCTCTGTCAAGAGAACTCACCATGCATAAATCAACAGTTGACTTTTGGGGGCATTTGGACTCCTGCCTTTTATCTTTGACTAAACAAATTCTGGCAAAAAAGGAAACAAGGAAGTGGCTAGAATTTCCAAGTCACTTCCTGAGGAACAGATCAACCATTATGAAAACGGCGTCTGAATAGCCAGAAGACAATCCCGCTAAGCGCCAAAACACCAGCAAGTGAGAAGGCCCCCATTGCAATGACCATCAAGGTGTAGTCCGGAGGCGCAGAAGTTGTGGTTGTGATTGTGGTGTAGGTCGGCATTGTGGAACATGTAGGGGGATTAGTTGTAGTAGTACAGGTTGGAATAGTCGGAGTTGATGGTGCATCAGTATTTTCCTCGTAGGCAGTTAATACTAACGCCGTATAGCCCTCTACGATGATACCGTAGTCTAAACCTATGGAAATTATCTCCTCTCTTCGCGATATGCCCTCTCCGAGCAGGCTTTGGAGATTAAGAAGGTAGGAGATGCGGTGCTGCGCCCAAATGTATTCAACATGAAATTGGTCAAAGGGTGCTGAAGTTGCAGAATTCTCGTAATTCTCAGTGCCTGAAACATAGTCAATTGTAGTATCTATCATGATAGACTCCGTATACCGGCCACTAATTACCACCTCGCTCCCATTGAAGAAAGGCGACTGCTCCAAGGGTTGAAGTGTATTGACATCTTCGGCACCATTTAGACTGATGGTGTAGGAGTGAGCCAGAGGAGTAGCGAATCGCTTATAGAAATCAATCATTTTTGTAGTAGCTTCATCATCCGGCTGAATAAATGCAAAGAACCCCATGTTCTGAGCAGCCAGATTGGCCATTAGATTCTCGTCAGCATCAGCGCCAAAAGCAACTGTAGAAATTGACACATCAAGTGTATTTGCTTCCGAAACTCCGGAAAGGATCCCGGGCGTATCCAAAACAAGTCCGGCAGTTGGTTGACCATCAGAGAGCATTAGCATCGCTTTTACATACTCGCCCTCATAGAATGTATCAAGCCCATCTATGCATGCACCATAGAAATTCGTAGAACCTGAAGCCGTGGTTGACGCAATCCAAGATCGAGCAGTTTCCAAATTGGAGAGGGTAGCGGGGCGCGGTTCGCTCCAGAGTACTTCCACAATGCTATTGAATCTAACAAGATTGAACACATCATTAGAAGATAGGTCTCCAACCATGGCTCTGAAAGCACTCTTTGCTTGTTCGATTTTGCTGCCGCTCATAGATCCAGATCTGTCAATGACAAAGACATATTGCCTATACGCTCGGTCTGAAACCTCAGTGATACTTGGAGCAAGGAGATAGACGAAGAATCTGTCAGTTCCATTATCATGAACTAAGAGCTGGCTACCACCAATCTGCCTATCCAGTGCATAGGTTATTGCTACCTCTTGTGGCAAGAAACAGCCGGAGCAGGAATATTGTATCCTTACCCCATCGGTAAGATCAGATGCGGTGAATCCAGGAATGCCCGTTATGCGATAGCCAGCAATTGGTCCATAATGGGACCGCACGCGCATATCAAGAGAGAAGTCAGATAGTACCATTTCGGTTGTCAGCGGGAGAAGGAGGGAGTACAGCCCATACTCCCTTGTTAGAAGACCCTCAACATACACGGTGAGTAGCGCTGCACTGTTATTTTGTACGTTGAGGGTCACGGTATATCCACCATATTCGCGAACAACTAGTGCAGCGGTTTCATTTGCCTCTACACTGGCATTGTAGACATCAATTGCCTCTTGCTCGCGCATTGCTCTCCCCCAGTACACCTCATCGTTGATGTGCAGTGAAATGTTGCTAAGCCTCACACCCTCCTGCAATCCGAAAAACCAGCTTGCCTCATTTGCCGTATCAGACTCTAAGTTGTCGAAATGCATGGCATAGCTAACATTTGCATAGTTATCCACGATTTCCCCATTTACTGAAACTGAGTCTGGCTTCAAGTCGACCAAATTGGCTGAAGTGAATCCAGGGACTCCAATCAGTATGCTTGCCACCAAAAACACCAGGACCGTTATTCCGGATAGCTGTACTGCCCGCATAACGAATAATCAGCTAGGGTTCGATATGTTATCTCCTGTGTCGATGCTGACACAAGAACCCAGAGGCTCCTTTCCGTGGCTGGGAGCATTGCCTAGCCTCAACGAGCCTCGTTAGAGAGCAGCAAACACGCCATTTCACGCGGTTCTTCGCGTTCAATTTCCAATATTCCCCAGATGGTCATCCATAGACGGGGAGGCTGAGAAGAAATGTAGCCAAATACACATAGACCATATCAACGATGCCATTGGCGGAAAAGAGAGGGAAAGGGAGCGCATGTGAAACTCAACTCACATTCATGTCCCCTGTTGAGAGGCTATTTCTTTCGAGCCCAGGTTATCACTAGGACTATAAGAAATGACGAAATGGCAAGTCCGATGGCAATCATCTCAATGGGCACTTCAGCAATACCTGTTGATGTCGTTGTTGTGGAGTTTGTTGTTGTGGCAGTGGTTGTGGTGGTAGTGGTTGCTGTGGACGTTCCTGACGGATAGGTCCAAGTTGTCGTATTGCATACGTTTGGGGAACTGTCAACTAGCCACTGAGTTATGGTCAGCAATAGTGGCCACTCTGAGTCTGGGTCGTCATATGTGTCCATGTAGTCTGTGCCATCCCTATCGGAGTTCTCTTCATACTCAAAATGAGGACTGGAGATGAATAGGTTGCCTTCCCCATAGTCTGCAGCTACCATTGCAGGCAAATTATTGTATGTATAGTTTGCAATGATAATAATCTCCTGCCCTTCATGCGGTAGTAGATACCTCCCAGTGCGAAAGAGCACCGACATAGTCGCAGGAAACTCTGAAAGGTCGGGTCCGGAAGGATCATTTTGAAATTGCACATCGGTGATGAGAGTATGCCCCAAGTCATCCATGCCATACGTGGTACCATTGATTAGACCAAGATGAAAGGTTTCAGGGCTTCCTTCAAAGAAGCCATCAGTCACCGCAATTGCATAGCTGCCTCTCACGCCGATATAGGATCCTCCGGCAGCAATCCAACGCCGAATTACCTCTTCGCCATCTGTTCCTAGGCTCACTTCCATTATTGGGCCCAGTCCCTCAGGAATCGCAAATACTTCAAATGCCCATAAGGCTCCAGCCATGATGTCTGTCTTATTGATTATCTGGACTGTCGCATTCATCCATTGAAACATGTGATATAGTGCACCCCGGCTTTCATTTACGCGTGGGTCCGTATGTGAGAGGTATCCCTCATAGATTGCAATTCGAACCCCCGAAAGGTCACTTTGAGCACAAATAGCACCAATAGAGTTAGGCTCGACAGGTGCTTTGTTAGAACTGGCTACATGAAAGGGAAGCAGACAGAAGCCAAAAGAAAGCACAATTAGAGCCAGAACAGGAAATCCAAGCTTGTTTCTCCCAGGTTTCAACACTGATATCCCCAGTTTTGCGTATGAGCCATCTATTACGCAATTTGGGATAATAATGGGGATTGGCGCATGTGTTATTCTGTACACATATGACTATTCGATGTATTCTGAAAGGTATCCTCGAAGGCGCTCCTTAAATCCGGCCGGGTCTTCCTTCAACTTCAATCGGATGAGTTTCCATGTAGCAGGGCAATTGCGATAGTCAACGCTCAGAACTTCATGAAGAGTCTGGTCAATGGCATCTCGGTTCTCTTTGGTGACTGCCACTCCCAATTCATCAAAAAGGTCTATCATTCGGGAGTTCTTGAAGTAGCAGGGCATGGTGCATTTCTGGACGCGCGCCTAAAATAAAACTCTGATTGTTTTGGAAAAGGTCAATTCATTCATGAGGCAATTGGTGCTATAAGAGGTGGTGCAATTTCATTTTCTCTCGGCCTTGGTCGGAAAGCGGTTACATCGACGCTGAGCATGGATTTCCAAACAACCAAGGACAGAGCAAGCGCTAGAACACCCGAAACGAGGAAGAGGAAACGCATACTATCCAAATAGACCCAGAGTAATGCGCCTAGAGGAGCTGCAAACAGACCTGTGGATGAAATCACTGTCTGAAAGACCCCCAATGCACGCCCTTTCATCTCCAAGGGAACGCCATTTATTGAAAGCAAACGCTCAGTGGAGATCCAGACAACGATGGGGATAGACCAAGCTACATTGAGAACAAAGAATAGCACAACTCCAGTTCCAATGCCAAGCAGAATCATAACGCCAGCATTTGCCATCAGACTGAGGACCAACGCCTTTCTTATCCTGCGTCCAGCAATTCCGCTCAGATTGTACATCAACATGGCTGTGACCAAAGAGAATGCACTCCACGCCAGCCCATAAAACTCAAGGCTGATTCCCCAGTCATTGACACTTAGAATTCCAAAATATGGAATCATCATACCCCAAGCTGCATAGTACCCGACCATTGCCAGTGTAAACTTCCAAAATGGGGCACCGAGACTTCGCAAGGGGATACTGCCACCATTCTTTGCATTTTTCATCAAATGCACTGGCATTGTTTCTTTGACCAGAATTAGTGATGCAATCATGGAAGCGATGGCAAGAACCGCCCCTAAACCAAGCAACGATGCCTGAGCGAATCCAATATTTAGTAAGACCACCGCAATTGCCGGACTCATTCCGTCCATAACGAAAGCGGGTAATAGCACCATGGTCATCTTCCTCGATGCATTGGGTCCATCGTCGCTTGTTACGTGATCTGCGGGCATCGCCCTTGATATTACTAGGACGAAGCTCCAGCCAAAGGAATGAAGGCTGTAGGCAACAGGAACGACGGGCCAGATTGGATAGGTCCAGAGCAGGTACAAGCCGCCAATCTGAGGAATGAAGGAAAGCACTAGAGATTTCTTCCTTCCGATGAAATCAGCCATTACTCCCGACACAGGATAACCTGCTAGGGCCGCGAGGGAACCTACAGAGAAAGTCAACCCAATCCGTAGAGGATCAAGTATTGGTTCCAGAAAGATTGCGAAGGTCCATACCCAGACACTGACAGAGAATTGGGCAATGCCCGCAACAATAGCAAGGCGCCATAGAACACTATTAAGGCTGAGGAACGTGCGCTGAGCCGAGGACCCAGTATGTGGTCTGGCCTCTGCTAATTGTACAGATTCTGTTGGAAGGACCAAAGCCATCAAGCCTCATCATTGCGTAATAAACGCCTCAAGCTGCGGCACTCGTTAAATGGCTTATAGCCTTATTTGAAGAGGCGTGAGGACCTGTCATTAATTATCGAGGAAACCTCAACTAATTCTATTCGCAGAAAAAGAAAGAGAAGGAGTGACAAGCGGCAACATCACTCCTTCATAGCAGTTTCGCCCTGATTGCTATTGGTAACGACTCCATGAACGCACACCCTCAAACTCGCTTGAGAAAACGAGTCCTCTTGCCTTCATATTCTCAAGATGCCATCGAAACTCCTTCTTGTTCAGGACAATGTCACCCGAGAGGAGATGGAACTTGTGGAAGAGGGTAGCTTCAAATTCAATAATCGACTTCCCAAAGGCCCAGAGTATAAGATCCTCTATTTGCGGAGGAACTGTGCTTGGTGGGACTTCACAATCCGATTCCGAATCAATGCGTGCTGTTGATACTTCCAAATTATTCACCATGTGAGCCTTCTCTGGAGCATATATAATGACCATTAGTGAGATTAAGAAACCAAGAGAAGAGAAAGGTTCCATAAATCTTTAAAGCCGCCATGAAGCTTTTTGAGGGTTCGAAATCCTCTATTTGTTATATAATAGGTGGCATTGCCAGTTGATTGCAAAAGAAAAGAAGGTGAAGGAGATCAGCCCCTTCTGGAGGCGGGAATCCTTCACCCTAGTTGAGAATTATATGTCATTTTCGTTTCCTCATGAGAACAAGAACAATGACAACGACCACTACTGCACCTGCCCCGATCAGGATGAGAGTCAAATCAGGAGGCGGCCCAACTGGAGCCGAGTCCTCAAACACAACAAGGATTCCGTTCTGCTGCTCGCCTGAAGCATCGTTGCGGATATCTCCAGCTACTGCAAATCCGCCGTCACCAAGCTCTGCGATGATCTTGCCGTAGTCATCATAGACACCTCCATAGGTCTTGTGCCAGGCATAGCCCCCATTGCTATCTGTTCGAAGGAGAAGGATGTCGTTGTTCCCTTCTCCATTTAATGTGGTTACTCCAGCGATAGCAAAGCCCCCATCGCTGCATTCGATGACATCTCGTCCTTCACTCTGAGAAGAGGATTCACCAACAGGTTCAAAGTAGTTCTGGCTCCAGATTTCGTCGCCATTGGAATCCACGCGTAATAGCCACGCATAGATGCCATCTTCAGTGAAGTTCGTGCCGACAATGGCATAACCTCCGGAGCTTACTTCAATCACAGCTTGTCCCCAGTCCCATTCGGAATCCCCATAGGTCTTGTTCCATAGCTCGACCCCATTCTCATTCGTCTTGAGCAACCAGAGATCATCTTCAAAGGCACCTAAAGCCGAGGTTTTTCCAGTCATGACAAAATCGCCAACACTGGTCTCGATGACGTCACGTATCTCGTTCCCCTCAAACTCTCCCGCGGAAGCTGTCACGAATGTTTGATTCCAAAGATGAGTACCATCGCTATCAGTTTTCATGAGGAATGCATTACTACCTTCGCCACCTGCAAATACGAAGCCGCCATCACTGCATTCAAAGATGGATTTTGGATGACTTCCTCCAGGAATTTCGAAGGTCTGGTTCCAAGCCATAGCTCCACCAGTATCAGTTCTGACAATCCAGGAGGTTCCACCATCAGCCTGACCTGCAAGAAGGAAACCTCCGGTGCTTACTTCAATCATTGCATAAGCCAATTCAGCAAGATGAGTAGGGTCCGTGTATTTTTCCTCCCATATCGTAGCTCCCGTTGAGTCGGTCCGCACAAGCCACATATCCAAGTATTCTTCGCCTAGTTCGAGATAGCCACCTGCCATGGCGAAACCACCATCGGCTAGTGCGACCATTCCATCGAACTCTTGATACTCGGCGTCGCCATAGGTTTGAACCCACAGCTCATCTGTAGCAACCACTGGTCCTATGCTTGCTAGTAGAAGTCCCATAGAAACCAAAATAGTAGCGAAGATGTATGTTTTTCTTGTCATTTCATTAGTTTCTCCTATTACACCGTAGACCCTGCGCCAATCCGGTTCGAAGAAGCAAGGGGCAAATTGGAGGATTGATTTAGGCAGACTCCCCAGAAGGAGTCACATAGAGGCTAGATTTGGCAAGTCCCTGATGATTCGCCGCAAAGCCATGATTGTGAGCTTAACTACGTGATAAGGTTCCAAAAAAACCCTTCCAAGAAATGATCTTTTCATAGCAAGTCCTGTCTTTTGCCTTCAACTAGCGAGTAGTACCAGGTGTGTTTTCGCTTACGCCCCACCATTTCAAGGATGAATTTCCTCATGTCATAGGACATTTTAACGCCCTCTATCGCTTCTTCTTTGCTTGTGTTCAGTCTAAGACCTAGTTTCTTCAGCTCATCCCTGATTCTCTGTACGTTCCTCATTGAAGTCTGAAATCCTAATCCCATTGCTTTCAGAATGGAAAACCCATAGGAGGTAATCCAGAGAGGTGTCAAGTCTGTGTCGCGAGGACGAAGATGAATCGTTGTTTGTTGGATCTCCTGTGATCTTCGTTCCAGAATCTTCTGGACAAGATGGGCTAGGCCTGTTCTTGCAACGCCATTCAATTCTATGAAAATTGTTGGGCCGCCTGTTTCCATTTGCTGCTCTAATGTCATCCCCAGCTTCTCTCGTATATACTCTACCCCAGAATCCCAGTCTAGCTCCAACGGAACTGATTCCAGAATCTCTGCCAAACTTCCGTCAAATCCAAACAATTCAGATAAGCCAAGGGTGCGAAGTGTCACAAGTTTGTTGACAAATGAAGACTGACGCTCAACGATACGACTCAACAAAGACCCCCAACCCTCTTCACTCACAATAGAGGCGGCCAGCTTCGAAGTTTCTTCCCACACAGCAATTTTCTGAACAACTGGGTTCTTTGGATATATTAGTGCGATAAGTGGGTCGGCCTTCGTCTTGTAGGGGAGCCTCAAGGTACGTTCGGTCAGGTTCTCCAATTGGGCGAGTGGTGTTACCTCTGGTAGCAAAAGCCATCTATTACTAAACTCCAAATGACTATGTTTGGAGCAATTTGCGAGAGGACGAAGGTCGATGTCAGACATGTTAGTGTCATTGAAGTCAAGTTCTTCTAGGCCCGAGCAGTTTGAGAGAGGACCAAGGTCGATTTCTTTCAAGGGATTATTGCTTAAGCTTAGGACTTTCAGCTTTTGACATTTCGACAGAGGATTCAAATCTATCGACTCGAGCTTGTTTGCTGGTATGTAGAGCTTTTCCAAGTTGGGGCATTTTGAGAGAGGGGACAAATCCAAGGATTCGAGCAGATTTGCCTGGAGATTCAGTTCTGTCAAATTTCGGAAGGACTCTAATGGAGCAAGTTCTATCTCCTGGATTTGATTGAGTCCCAAGACTAGAACCTCCAGATTCTTGAGGCTAAGAAGGTCATCCAAGTCCACTGATTGCGGGTGGTTTGCAAACAAATCCAGCTTTCTGAGCATTGGAAAGCGAGAGAATTGCTTCAAATCGATATGAGTGATCCTTTTGTCACTCAGCCTAATTTCAGTGGCTTCTGCCCTGAATGAATCACCCTGAGAAAATGCTTTCGAATCGAAATTAACATGAATCAGATTCGGCCTTGACTGTAGTATTTGTCCTATTGAAGCAAAGCTCTTTGCGTTAGGCGGGGCTGTTCTGTATTTCATTCTACTAGGAAATACCTTCTGATCGCTCCTTGACTTCGGTGGGCGCAACTCATTGAGAAGCGTGCCAATAAATAACAGGGGATAAGCAAGGCATCCGCATGCGACCGCTGCAATCAAGTAGTTGTTCAGGTTTCCGCCATTCAGATAGCCCATCGTAACAGCTGACAAGGTGGCAATGATGACTATTGGAGGGGCTATGCTAAACTTCCGAAACCGCGATAATGCCATGGTCGACAGGATCGCTATGAATTCGATAAGTGTCAACACCTGAGTTATGGTGAGTTCACTCATCAACACACCCCAAGCATATTACTCCTTGAATTTGACCCTTGTACTCTGGCGAACTGAAATTTGATGTTGCTCCTATGATGTGTCAATGCCTATTTATTTGGATTTGTTTCATCTGTAGATGAGGGATTTCGCAGGGATGAATCCGAATGAGGAATTGGATGAATTCAATGCTGTTGGTGAGTCATTGGTTAGCTAAGTCGTGAGAATCCCGATGTATGGAATCTTTTGGGGCAAATACTTCAGATGCAAAAGAAACTGGACGAGGCAGAGAAGGTCTACAACAATGCACTTGAGATGATTCCTGACGATGAGAAACTCCTTGAAGGCAGGAAGAAGGTTTACACAATTCTAGACCTCAAGAATATGCTGTCGATCATTCCTGAAGGCGCTGAGCTTTGGGAAAAGTGCGAGTCATCTGATGAATAGCATCTGAGTCAAGTCGATGCCTATTTATGAGGGTGTTTTCCAGCAACGTATCGCTAGCGACAAGGCACGATTCGGTCAGATGAATCGAAAACGGAGGATTATCGAGTGAGTCAATTATACAATAAGGTCACCGATGAAGTGGTGAACAAACTCTCAGCTATTTGCGGCGATAAATACGTTACAGATAGCCTGCCACTTCGCCATTCATACATGGCAAGGGGCATCATGGGCTTGGAAGCCGTGGTTCCTGAGGTTGTTGTTCGACCTGCTAACAAGGAAGAGGTGCTAAAGATACTTGTTGTGGCAAACGAGAACCTTAGTCCCATAACACCAGCTGCAGGTGGACTGAGCGGAGGATTTGCCCTACCGGCTATCGAACCGGGCGGCATCCTAATGGACATGACAAGGATGAACAAACTCGAGGTTGATGAGAAGAATCGAGTAATGACTGTAGAGCCTGGTGTAAGGTGTGGAGATGCATGGAGAATCTTCAATAAAAAACACCCTGACTGGGCGCCTCCAATACCTGACGGGGCTCCGCCAGGAGCGACTATTCTCGGAGATGCTATTGAACGAGGTTTCTCACTGGTGACTGGCAAGTTTGGGCCGCAGGCAGACATGATTATCGGTCTAGAGGTTGCACTTCCCACCGGAGAGATATTTCGAACTGGCTCATGGGCCCTCGATGGTGCAAAGGCATTCTATCGATGGGGTATTGGACCAAACCCTGATGGTCTGTTCCTTGGTTCTCAAGGCTCGATGGGCATTATCACTAAATGCGCCATTAAGCTTGTTCCCCACCCTCACTACAAGACCATTGTGGCATACGGAGGCGATAGCTGGGAGCACATCATTGAACCTGCATGGGAGATAGGCAAGCATGAGATGGGTATTGCCGAGAATACTGTAATGGTGCAGGGAGGAAACTGGCCCTTGGTCATGACTCGATGGCCCAAGACTAATGTGCCAATCGATTACAAGTTCTACGAGAAGATTGGAATCGACGAGTACTGGATGAACTCCGAGGTATGGGCTTGGTCGCAGGAGGAACTTGACTTCACACTCAAGAAGATCGATGAAACTTACAAGGCCTATGAGGTAGAGAAAAAGACTGTATGCAAGAAACAGGACCTTCATCCAAAACAGATTGCCTCCAGGCTGAAGAAGCCAAACCTGATTGCTGTACCATATGGCCTCTATGAAGCAGGGTTCCTTTTCATCACATGGTATTGCCCATGGTTGGAGAGCCCCAAAATGATGGAGGAATATTGCGCCAAGATGGAGGAATATGGCTTTCCACCGACAATGTGGGTCGCCTCGATAGATCACGCTCGTCAAGCCATTGTGATGCCAATTCTATGTTTTGACAGCTCTGAGAAGGGCATCTACGACAAGATACGAGAGTTCAACTTGGAAACCACAAAAAGCTTCGTCAAGCAGGGATGGATAAACTATCGGCCCGATCCCTTTGTGCATGCGCCGCATACCTTTAGCAAAGCCAAAGAATACTATAAGATGCTGGTGAAATTCAGAAAGCTCTTAGATCCAAACCTCATTCTCCATCCAGGGCGACTGGCAATTCCGTGGGGAGCGGTCACGGACCTTCCCAACCCACTTGAGGAGGGTAAATAATGAAATCACGGATACAACGAAAGTTTCAAAATGTAAATTTCCAAAGGAGGCAAGATTGCTATGACTAGTTTAGAGGAACTTCGCAGAATCAACGCAAGATGTATTCACTGCCGTGCCTGCCAGTATGCATACTCAAACGAGCCCGATAGAGAGGGCAAGGATGAGGAGTATACGGGCATGATGTTATCTTGTCCTGGGGGCAACTTCTACGGCTGGGAGGGATACTTCAACAGCGGCAGGATGTGGATTGCCCGAGCTTTTCTAGAGGGAGATCTTGAGCCCAGTCAAGAGATGCTCGAGGTGGTTGAGGCATGCACAACCTGCGGTCTGTGCGCTGAGCAATGCAAAAACTACATTGATACCGTAGATGTCATTGAGGAGCTGAGAGCTGCAATCATCGATTCGGGTGTCGAGCCTCTCAAGAGACACAAGGTTATTGGTGACAGAGTCCTTGATGAGGAGATGAGAAACCCCTACCATGACCCAAGAAGTGATAGAACTGCTTGGTTTGATGGTAAACTCGATGATAAAGATGCAAAGATAGCATATTATGTGGGTTGTACTGGTGCGTATCGTCAACAGGGTGTCGCAAAACATACCGCTAGTATTCTCAAGAAGCTAGGTTACGACTTCACTATCCTGACAGATGAGGTCTGTTGTGGTTCCCCCATTCTTAGAACTGGACAGAAAGACATCTTCAAGACCGTGATGAATGAGAACCTTGATCTCTTCAAAGACTTTGATATGCTTGTATTCTCTTGTGCTGGCTGCTATAGGACCTTCAGAGTTGATTATCCAAAGCAGAGCGGAAAGCCCCTTCCATTTAAGGTGAAGCACACACTTGACCTCGTTTGGGAGCTCATCACTGAGGGTAAGCTCAAGATTGAGAAGCCATACAACAAGAAGGTCACCTGGCATGACCCATGTCACACAATAAGACACATAGGACTCTCTATCGAGAAGGAGATACTTGATAAATCCGACAACTGGCTCCTTGATAGCAGGAATGCTACGAAGAACAAAGAGGCTTGGTATGAGAGACCTCGCGACGTTCTACGTGCCATCCCGGGCATTGACTTCCGTGAGATGTACCGAATCAAAGGGGACAGCTTCTGCTGTGGCGCTGGTGGAGGAGTCAAGACTCAGTTTTCAGATATGGCCTTGGATACTGCCAAGGAGAGAGTCAAGGAGGCCGCTGCAACAGGAGCTGACGTGTTGATGACGTCCTGTCCCTTCTGTATCACGAATTTCTCCGATGCTGTCAAGGCATTGAAAGAGGAAGAAGAAGAAACCGGCAAAGACCTCTCATCAGTAGGTTCTAAGCTTGAAGTTGTGGAGCTACTGGAAGTTCTTGATGAGCTGCTCTAGTAAAGTCGATCTTTGACCCTGCTCTGGTGCAGGGTCTTTCTCTTATTTTTGAAGACCCTGTCTAAGAACCATCATACCTTCTTGACTGTATTAGGACGATTGCTACAGCACATACCACGCCAACCACACTTCCAAGTATGATGAAAAGAAATATCTACCGCGACTGCAAATCAGACTCTGTGTAGAATGCTATGATGGGCTTTGTGTTTATCGGGATAGAATTAGCAGTGCTAAGTCTTGCAGTAATCCTTGTGTTCAAGTCAAATACATTCCTGAAACATAGGCGATTGGGTCTAGGTTTCTTTCTGGTTGCCATAACGCTGTTATTTCTTTTCATTCAGGCCCCGGGAGAGAATGGTATTGATCCCGGCAGTAACATTGCTGAATTCAATAGCTCGGTCAGTTCCTATCCCTATACCGTGGAACCTGAACCATGGTTTGCGCCAAGGGTAAGGATTCAATGTTCATACAGAATGACCATAGTCGAAACAACGCGAGTGACGGTTGGGTTCTACAAAGGAAGTACACTCATAGATTCAACGGTTGTCACCATTGAATCGACATCTTGGTCGGTTAAGACTGAATATGGCTATGAATCAATCAACATTGCTCCTGATGATTACACTATTCGTGTCTCCACGAACACAGGCCGCCGTGTTGATGTCAAGCTAACGCAGGATCAAGCGGAGGGACGAGATGAGTTCCAAATTGCATATGACACCTTCAAACTATATGCACTCTACGGTGCTGTTGGCTTTGCATTGATTCTTTACTTGGTGAGGAACAAGAGAATCGGATTTCTTGACCCCCATAGAATGCCGGCTGTCAATCCTGAAACTAGCTGGAACTGAGTGTGAGCCAACATCAGAGTATGAAATAGATAGATGGAATCTCTTGACCATCTACCTTGGTAGAATTATGCTACGACCCTGCCTTGCTGCAGGGTCCCTTTCTCACTTTTGATAGCATCACCTAGGATTTCCCAATCCTTCGCGACCATAGAAAGACAATAGACGCTGCAAAGGCCACGCCGATGAAACTCGCTCCCAGAATAAATGGAGCAAGGTTAGGAAATCCATCGGTCGTTATAGTAGTGGTTGTGGTTGTTGTTGTGGTCGTAGTTTCTGTCGATTCGGTTTCAGCGGTTTCTATGAGCCAGATTGACACTTTGAGGAGCAGACCCCACTCAGAATCAGGGTCATTAAGTTCGTCACAAAAGGAAGTACCATCTCTTTCATCGCCCTCCTCATATTCCGGGTGAGGACTTGAGAGAAACACCGTGCCCAGCTCATATCTGCACGTAAGCATAGCAGGTCGTCCGCTATCTGGATATGTCATTACTGGGATTGCCTCAGACATGCCATCTCCGTAGAAGTATGCCGACCCCCAGTACATAGTCGAGTAGTTTTCCGGCTCTTCTGATAGATCCGGTCCGGTTGAGGTTCTGTTCACAGCGAGGTCCATCAGATATATGTCAGTTCCCCAAATGGAGCCACTGTAGAACCCATTAAACAGGCCAAGACCCGTGGTATGAGTCCCCAGCATTGATCCACCACAGATTCCAAAGTAAGAACCGCCGTTTGCCACGAAGTCCTTAATCTTCGTCCGTCCAAGAGCTTCTAGCTGAAGGTTGTAGTGGTATGTTGAGCCCCCTGGAAATGCAACAATGTCATAATTGTCCAAAGCGTCAGCTTGAATTTCCTCCGCATCTATGTACTCGGCGGTTGCATTCATCCATTCAAACATATTGATGAGTGCGAAGGCACTGGAGGCAAGTGCACCCTCATCCAAGTAAACAGCAACGTTAATCCCGTCCAAATCCGTCCTGCTGGGCGCAGATTCTGACTGAGCCGCGACAATTTGAGGCTTTGGCATAAATGAAAGGGGCACCAATACGAGGATCACAAGGAAGAGGAAAACTTGTCTTCGCACAGTAATCACCTGGATGAATGGAATATGTGTGTAGGATGATTATAACAGGTATGCTCGACGCACACCCTTTATGCCAGCGATTCACTAGACCGCAGACACCAAATTCCTGCAAGTACTCTAAAATGATTGACCTTCGTTAGCAGAGCCGTCAGCCCAGCCCAGAGGATTATCAAATAGCGGTATCAACATAGTCGTCCCCAGTTTGGGGTTTCAGTGAATCCCGGGAATAGCAACAAGTGTCCCTTACAAGGCGGCGGATTCTTCCATTTTGGCTTTTCCAAGAACCTCTCCCAAATCATGCTTACTTTGCACTATGACGGGCGACTATCGTCAAGAGGAGCGCAAATGCCCAAGCGGTATGCATAATCAGCCACGTTAGAACAAGTAGACCGGCCAAACCTGAATTCCAAGTCACCCAGAATACCACCAGGACTAAGCTGATGATTCCAAACCCTGCTGCAATTGCGATAATCCATTTTCCGAGTCGAACATGACGAACTGTTAGAAGAATCCCTCCAATGATAATTGCAATTCCACCAAGCCAAGCAATAACCCAGAGAATGAATAGAATGATTCCGATAAGTGGGAATATAGGATCAAGTGCAGGTATGGCGTTGAGAAAGCCGTAAATCAGAGCAATTGTTCCGGTTCCTTCATTATATCCGACAGCAATCAGAATGAGACCTGAAATAAGACAAAGCAAGAAGGGATCTCGATTTCGCATGACGCATCAAGAATCTCGTGAACAAAGGTCCTTTTCTACGCATTGCCGATGCATTCGAGGGTCCGACTCCTATTGAACTAGTGACTTACAGCGAATGGAGAATTCTCGGAGAAGTTGTAGGGAACCTCCGAAGTACCGCCATTTCAATCATTCGCGTAAAAGGAGGAGTGGTTAATGGTATATAGATTCGTGAAATCAAAGAAAGCCGGATATCTCTTTGTCTTCGCAGCAATACTCGAAGGCATTCAAGCAATCGTTGCCGCGAATATTCATGACACAAGCTGGATCGCCCCAATTATTGGACTCTTTGCGGCCCTATTTCTTGTGGCGGCAGGGATGGCATTCTTGGGTGTAGGATATGAAGGAGTGACGCAAAGAAGCATCGGAGGAGGATGGTACCGTCAATCAGTGGAGTATGCTGACGCATGCATCTGCGGATTCACACTGGGACTAGCAGCTTTCATAATTGGAATAATGGAACTTCCATTTCCACCAGGGTTTCCGGGGGGATTGGCGGGCATAGTCGCAATCATCGCAGGAGCATTCGCACTGAGAAATGCAATGAAACAGGGCGTTTATGATGAACCGAGAATACCCACACCTGCTCCGCCTCCGTTGGATTAAATGACCTGCGAGTACTGCGGAAAGACAGGGATTTCACCTAAGGCGTCTACCTGCCCCAACTGTGGGCATCCAATGACTGAGAGTCTCTAATGTTCCCGTTTCACGGGGAGTACTATCACATAATGGACTTCCCGTGGTTCCTGACGAACAGCAGGGGATGACCTGTTTTTGAGGACCAATGGTTTTCTGCTAGACTAGCGGATGCCAAGGAAGATATTTCCCGCGCCGCTGCCATGTGTAGCTTAGTGAAACTGATGAGTGTCAGGTTTGGAATCCACTTCGAACCATTGTTTGGTTTCGATTACAAGACCATAGAAGAAATCACACTCAAGGCTGAGCGGCTCGGGTACAGCTCTTTATGGACATGTGACCACTTCTTCAAGGACAGAAACGCTGCAAACACAAACAGCCTCGAAGCTTGGACGCTGCTTACTGCACTGGCTATGAAAACCAGTAGAATGCAACTGGGAGTACTTGTGAGCTGCAATTCATACCGTCATCCTGCGCTTCTAGCTAAGATTTCGGCGACACTTGACCATATTTCTCAGGGCAGACTGATTCTTGGAATTGGAGCTGGCTGGAAGGAAAGCGAGTATCTCGCGTATGGATTCGATTTCCCATCTCTCAAGGAACGAATGGATAGACTTGAAGAGGCCATTCAGGTCATCTTGAAGCTTTGGGGAGAGGAAAGGGCAACATTCGAGGGCAGATATTATAAACTCAATGAAGCGGTCTTTGCTCCAAAACCAGTACAAAAGCCACATCCGCCAATTCTCATCGGAGGCCACGGTGAAAAGAGAACCCTGAAGATGGTTGCCAAATACGGAAACATGAGCAACTTCTCGCCTTGGGCTACAAATCGTCTGGACAGGCTACTTGCTGCCTTGAAGGAACATTGCAGAGATGCTGGAAGGGAGTATGATTCAATCACCAAGACATTTCTTGGATACTGCATGATAAGCGATGACCAGCGCCAGATTGATTCCTTCAACCAGAAAAGAGCGTCGGAACAGGGCATCTCGGTCAAGGAATACTTGGAGAAACAAGCAGCACTTCCTGGAGCTTGGGCGGGAAGTGCCGATGAAATAGTGGATAACTATCAGCGCCTTATTGAAATGGGTTTCTCTCACTTCCAAATGCTATTCCCGTATGAAAAGGAGAAAGAAATGATGGAGGGCTTTGCCAAAAAGGCCATTCCAAGCCTAACCTGACACACGTGAGTCATTCTAAGCGCCTCTAGAAAAGTTTAGAAATTCCTTTGGTCATTTCAGGAAGTATCAGGTTAGGAGATTTTCTCTGATGAATGAGAGGAAACTATCAGGAGTAGTTGGCTGTGTCATTCTTCTGGGTTTGTTGACCATGTCGCTCTGTTTGACACCGGGGTTGCATGTTTCAAGTCAAGAAGTGAACAACTCGGCGCTTGGGGTACGTGAAACGGTTCTTGGCAATCCAAGACTGGATGATGGAAGGTCAAGCTTTGATGCTCTGAGAACCTTCTATTGGGAGGAAGAGAAGACAGCATCATTTGTAGACTCAATGGAGAGAAACAATCTCTGGAGTCTTGCGCATTGCGAGCCTGCCAGCTTAGAATTCGATATGCCTGAACTGAGTTTCGACGGGACACCTCACGACCCGATTGTCATAAGCAGCAATAGCGACTTCGATACGCAGGGGTGGCCCGGGGATGGTTCGCCTGGCACTCCGTACATAATAGAGAATTTAGCCATTAATGTGACTCATTCAGACACCGCGATTAGTATTTCGAACACAGATGAGCATTTCATCGTTAGGCACTGCACCATTCAAAGCAATTCGACCTTTGCACAAGGCATTGTTTTGTCGTCTGTGGTGAATGGAGTCCTCTTCAATAATACATGCCTTGACAGCTACATTGGCATATTGGTGACTGGTTGCGATGGAATAGAAGTGAACCAGAATACAATCTCAAACCAAAGCAGGGCGGCTATATTCTTCGACCAATCTACAGGTGGAGTCATTGTAAACAACACCTGTGTACTAAACTGGGACGGCGTGTATCTAGAAAGGTCTAGTGGCAATACGGTCGAGGGCAATTTGTGTGGTGGAAACCAGTGGGGGATAGGGCTGTATTGGGAGTCAGACTACAACATCGTTTACGACAACACAGTTGTGGACAGCGGAGCAGAGGGAATCATTCTGAACTTAGCGTGTTCACACAACACTATCGAACTCAACTTCTGTGAGTCAAACAATCTAGCAGGCATCTATGTGAATGATTGCTGGGAGAATAGCATAATAGACAACTTCTGCTGGCACAACGGGCTTGAGATCCGCATACTCAATTCCTATGACAACCTCGTCGAAGCTAACTACATAGCTTCGTCGAATGATTGGTGCGGGGTACTTCTTGAGTCTAGCAACTTCACGACCATAAAGGATAACGATTTCTATGAGATAGAGGTCATGATTTGCGTTTTCGAAAGCGCAAGCAATGTTATTGTTGGCAACAATTGCACGTACTACGGTGGTGCAATTATCCTTGATACTTGTACAAGCAATCTGGTCGACAACAACCTCTGCGATGGGCTTGGCTCTGAGGTGGGAGTCGTGGCGTACAATTCTGTCGGAGACGTTGTCATTAATAACTACTGCATAAACAACTACTACGGAATATCGCTGGAGCATTCGAACTATACACAGGTCGAGTCCAATACATGCAGAGATGGCAGCATTGGGATCAGCACATTAGATTCGCATTATGCAGACATATTCAACAACACATGCATAGACAATGGGGAGCCTGCATCAAACATCCATATTGAATCGTCAACGTATTGTACTGTATCGCAAAATAACTGCACCACAACGGAGGGCTTCCTTGAGTTTGTGGTCGGAATTCATTTCGATAGTTCCCCTTACGGAATCATCACGGAGAATGTCATCACAAGAGGGATTGACGGAATCGTTCTTGAGGCCTCACATCACGCCACTGTGACCAAGAATCTAGTGGCATTTGGTCAGGGCTATGGGATTGGCATATTTAGCACCAATTATTCTGCAATCAGTGAAAATGAGGTGGCAAACTACAGCGGATGGGAGGGCTGGGCTCTGCCATCCATCTTCGCTCATTTCAATGAGTACACTCACAATACATTCGCCAATTCCACTGAGGGAATTCACTTAGAAGGTGTTTCCGAATGCACATTTTCAGAGAACATGATATCCCATAATTCAGGGGGAGGCATCTACCTAGCGGATAGCTATGATTTGACTCTCGAACGAAACAACATCGAATTCAATGCCAATTACGGAATTGACGCAAATGATTGTGGGAGAAATCGCTTTAGTCATAACTCAATAAGCAATTCCAGCTTGGGAGCCTACATCTATGGGCAAAACGATACGCTCGACCACAACACAATCGAATATACGGCAACAGGCATAGAGATCGACGATAGTACCTCTGGATGTCTAATCACAAACAATACCTTTGCCGATAATACGCGAGGCGTGGCAACCCACTTTGGCTATGTTACCGTGACATGGAATATATTCCTTGATAACTACGAGAGCGCATTTGTTGAGGTCAATTTGCCTCAAATCCTCTTTGACTACAACTACTGGTCTGATTATGGAGGCACTGATGGTAATGGGGACGGCATTGGAGACACACCATACATGACTAGTGGATTTGATCCCGAGCAGGACCTGCATCCATTGGTATACATACCCACACCGCCGACGTGGATTGTGGAGCCCAGAGACGAATTCCTTGAATACGGAACCGCTCTAAACCAGCAGGTCAGTGTATCCACACCTGCACCAGTTGCGCCCGTTGTTCTCTGGTGGATGAACGGTACGGAGTACTTCTCCGTAAGCGCCACTGGACTCATTAGCAGCGATACGTTTCTCCCATTGGGAGAGTACAGACTTGATGTCCGCGTCTACAACGTTTACGGTGTGTACGCAAGCGGGACCTTCGTTGTGACTATCGACGACACCATCGCCCCAACAATAACTAGCCCGACCGACTTCACCTACGATTTGGGAAGCACAGGGCATTCAATCAATTGGACCGCCTCGGATCTTGGTCCGGCAAGCTATAGCATCAGCTTGGATGGAACCGTGATTAGAACGGGAGTCTGGAACGCTAGTGGAGAGGTCATAGTCGTGAATTGTGATGGACTGGCTCTTGGTCCGCATACCTATACAATCACGGTCACCGACATTGGGGGCAACTCTGTAAGCGACTCTGTTACGGTAGTAGTGACTACTATCGAGGTGCCAATAGATCCAACGGTGCTCTTGATTATAGTAGGTAGTGCCGCAGGAGCTGTGGTTTTGATTCTGGCCGTCATCATGTTAAGGAGGCGTTCAGGGGCAGAATAGAATAGAAGAAAGGAATCCCTGCCCTAGGGGATTCCTACTATTCTTTTGGCCTACACTTCAGTTGGAAACAGATGGCTGAGAGACCCCTTCACTTCCAACCAGAGAACCACCCACACCCAAATAATGGCGGTTAGTGCAGTGAGAATCTCAGGAATTGCCATTCCAGTCCAAGGGACAGCATTGTTGAAAGTGCCCCACCAGATGTAAACCGAGAGAAAGGGAAGCAGCAGCGAAACAACACTAAACCATCTTAGCCTTGGAAATCTAAGCCAAGACAAACCAACGAACCACATTGCAAATGGAAAGCTCGCAAAGAGCCCAACTGAAACTTGAAAATGAATTTCACCAAAGTTCTCAGAGAACACGCCTATTGCAGTAAGAAAAACTGAAGCCAATACAAAGGGAAGCAGTGCAATTTGGGTTGGCATGTCTTTGAGACGCTTGATGAAAATCAAGGCCATCAGAAAAAGCAGAACGCCCGTTGTAGTCAATCCGGCGTTGAATATGATGGCTCGAATAAATGGATTTG